>JAZSEQ010000039.1:0-15342 GCA_045531765.1 Candidatus Cryptobacteroides sp.
CAAACTGCGTATCTGTCATATCGACCTTTTCAATGTGCGCAACGAGGAGCACTTCTATTCGTTACTTGCACAGAAGGTTATTGCCGCAACATCATCAAAGTGGGAAGAGGCTGTAGAGAGTGCCAAGAGTTTCTTTTCGCATCTTGTGCCAAAGATCTCGATTGGCAGTGACCCTTCCAATGAGGTTTCAATCGATTTTGATTGGGAAACTGTGAAGCAGAACCCCGATGAGGTGCTTGACCTTGCTGAGAAAATCGCAAAGAAGAAGGGCCTCAAAATTGTGATTTGCGTTGATGAGTTCCAAAACATAGCGGAGTTTACAGACCCTGATTATTTCCAGAAAAAGTTACGCTCGCATTGGCAGCAGCATCAGAATGTTGCTTACTGCTTGTATGGTAGCAAACGCCATATGATGATGGAGGTGTTTACCAATTCGTCAAAACCCTTCTACAAGTTTGGCAACTTGATGTTCCTCAATAAGATTGATACGCCTCACCTCGTGGAATTCTTTAATAGTCGTTTCGCAGATACAGGCAAGGGCATAAATGAGGATGCCGCCAACCTTATTGTAAAACTTGTAGATAATCACCCATACTATGCACAGCAGCTCGCACAGCAGTCATGGTTGCGAACAAAGAATATCTGTACGGTTGAGATTGTACGCGAGGCACACGCCGCATTGGTAGAGCAGTTGAGTTTGTTGTTTGTAACTATTACCGAGACTTTGACAACACAACAACTGAACTACCTCAAAGCCCTTATAGCTGGAGAAAAGGCAATCAGTTCTACTGATGTGATGCATCGCTACAAAATATCTTCTACAACCTCAATTGCTCGATCAAAAGCGGCTCTTATAAAGAATGATATTTTGGATAACAAGGCTGGTGAGATTTCATTCCAAGATCCGATATATGCCTACTGGTTGAAGACTGAATATTTTGGTAAATGACAATAAGAAATGGATAGGAAAGAATTTGCACAAATACTAAACAATACTGTAGTGCCAGAAGGTACAGACAATAATACTTGTCAGGGTATTATACGCCCACTGTGTTCTGCGCTAATCGAAATGATGCCAGGCAGCTTGTTTAGATATAGAAATTGTTCCGAATTTAATTTTGATGCATTTGACAAAGATTTAATATTCACTGTCACAGCCGACAAGTTCAATGATCCATACGATACATTGTCAGGATATAATATAGATGCTATTTTCAAACAAATTGACATCTACTCTTCTAAAGAATTTCTCTTACTATTAAAAGAGGCTATGCTTAATGGATTAGTGTTCCCACATAATATTGTTCAGTTTTTCGGTGAAGCTAATTTAACACAACTTCGAGAAAAGATTATATCCTGCGATAATTTTGACAACTTACGCACAAATGATTTCAATGTCATTATGAAAATGTTTTGCTTGATTAATGCTAAACAATTAGAATCCACATTGAAATATGTGTCTACAATCGCTTGTTTCAGCGAGGATATTCATTCCGTAACTATGTGGAGCCATTATGCTCAGAATCATGAAGGGTTCGCTTTGGAGTACAATATGGCACCATTGTTGACCGAAGGCGATAATCGTATTTTCCCTGTTATTTATGGTGATGAAAGGTATGATTCAAGCACTTTATTTGCATGGTGTATTGGAAAAGCGATAGGGTTAGATGTAAAGAAACCAGACGAGTTTGCACATTATAAACTGATGCTTCACAAAGCAACTGAATGGGCTTACGAAAAAGAATGGCGCGTTATTCAGAAACAAACAGATGGCTTAAATCAATCAAAAGTCAATTCATTTGAAATGAAACCTATTGCAATATACTATGGCAATAGGATCTCTCCGATAAACAAGAAACTCCTACATATGCTAGCACTGAAGAAAGGAATTAACGAATATGATATGATTATAGACCCTGCATCACCAAAATATGAAATGAAATACGACCCGTATATCAATGGCTCTGAGGATTGATGTAAAATTGCTTCGGAATTATTTAAGTTTCTTATATCTTTGTTGTGTTATGGTATTCGTATTGATGTAACATAATAATTTAATGGGAATCACTTATGGGTAGCAAGTATCAAATTCCATATATAAATGCCTGCATCAGGGCGTTTGCAAAGCGGTTCAGACTTTCTGTCAAGACCGCCTTTGAATACTTGTATAACTTCAAGGGCATACATTTCCTTGTGGAGTTCTATGAGATCGAGCATCTTCAGTCACTAGATGACGCTGTCGATGATCTTATCGTATGTTGTCTTAATAATGGAGGGACCCTGAGATGATACTTTACCACGGTACAAACGTAGATTTCGAGATCATCAATCTTGAGAAATCCCACAAATACTAAGACTTCGGCCAGGGCTTTTACCTAACAGACATTCGCTCTCAAGCAGAACAATTAGCAGCAAAGAAAGCAAAGCTCTTCGGAGGCTACCCTATCATTCAGGAATACGAATTCAACGAAGAGTTCCTGCAGAATGGAGAACTGAAGGTACTTAAGTTTGACAATCCATGCAAGGAGTGGGCTGAGTTCATGTTCAAGAATCGCAATCGTGATTTGAATTTCTCTCATGACTATGACGTCATAATCGGTCCGATAGCTATTGATGGAGTCGCATATCTCCTCGGACGTTATGAAGAAGGAACCTTGACAATTGATGATCTTAGCCGAGAGCTTACTTACAAAGAGTTGAACAGCCAGTTCTTCTTTGGTACAGAAAAATCGCTTAATTATCTCAAAAGATTATGATAGCACAAAATCAGAAAGAATTCCTCATCAATAGGATAGTAGATAAACTGACTGAATTCATCGTGATCGATTCAAGTATTGATCTCACTGATGCCCTGAAAATTGTATATGACTCCAAAGTATATCAACAACTCCAGGATTCAGAAGGTGGCCTTCATGTGCAGAGTCCGTCATATATTTATGAGCTACTGAAACAGGAAATGAAAGCACAAGCATAATTCAGCCAATAATCCTGCTCTATCCCGGGCAGGATTTTTTGCATTCAGCATGAGACAAAATCAGGAAAATGTGAAAATACCCCCAAAAACAAGCCGGATTATGTGAAATCTGCAAATCAAAAATTCTTGTTGCCTATTATGTAACTAATGAAACGTCAAGTGCTGAATAATATAAGCCACACAACCTAATACAATGTATAGCAGCAAGATAGGGGATGATATACGTGTTTACACTTATAGCAGTTAATTCAGTACAGACTGATGCACTATTCCATGACGAAATGGCAATCGTCAGTCATATACCATCGTTACAAGAAACGTCTGAATTTTGTAACGATGGGGCCCCAAATAGAGATATAAACGGCTAAATGCACACCATCGTGACACAGAACAGGCAGATCGTGTCACGATGGTATAAATTAAGGCAGTTCATTGTTGTACCGGTGCAAACTGATATATCATTCTCAAAAAAATATTCCCACAAGTAGTTGTATTTTCAGAAAAAATCATATCTTTGCATCCCCTTTCGGAAAAGGAGACAATTTTGCCGATGTAGCTCAGTTGGCCAGAGCACGTGATTTGTAATCTCGGGGTCGTGGGTTCGATTCCCTCCATCGGCTCGAAGTCCGGAAGGATTTCATGATAGCTGAAACAATGGTGCGGTAGTTCAGCTGGTTAGAATACCGGCCTGTCACGCCGGGGGTCGCGGGTTCGAGTCCCGTCCGCACCGCCCAAAAGACAAGAAAGCCTTACAGAACAAAACTGTAAGGCTTTCCTTATTCTAAAACGGTGAGGACCCTTTGCTGACGGTGATGGTCTGGCTGACACTGCTGATTCCGGTGAATACTGAATATGTATTGTCATCTTCATTTATAGAAAGCGGATAGTCATCACCGTACAGCAGATCAAGCCTTCTTCTCACATTCACGATGCCGACTCCCCTTCCTTCTGCTTATCACCCTTGGACAAGACGGTATTCACACATGAGAAATAAAGATGTTTATCTGACTCATTCAAGGTTATGTCGATATATGTCGGCGTCATATAGGTCACACCGTGCTTGAACGCATTTTCAATGAAGGATATCAGCAGCAGGGTCGGAAGCTTCTTGTTCCGGGAAGGGTTCTCCGGCAGACTTGCAGTCACCTTTACAGTCTCGTCAGGATACCTCATCTTCATGAGGGATATATACGACGAGATGAAAGTGACCTCAGCCGCAAGACTGGCTGTACCATCTTCATAGAGTGCGTGCCTCATCAGCTGTGACAGCTCGATGATCATCTTCTGGGCCTTCCTGGTGTCTTCTTCCGCCATCTCGTGGATGTTGTTCAGCACATTCATGAGGAAATGCGGGCTGATCTGTTATTTAAGGTATTTCAGTTCTTCCTGAAGCTTGAAGTTTTCAAGTTCCTTGTTCTGCAGCCTGGTTCCATGACCCTCGAAAACCAATGAAACCGCCACGTTGATTCCGACAGTCATCATTCCGAGAACGAGCATGAACAGTTCCGGAAGAGGCAGGCGCATAGGCGATGCAGGCTGGCGCATCCTGTCAGGAACCATATCAGGTGGCGGAAAATCCTGCCTCAGCTCCATCGGAGGCACGAATCGGTCGGGAGATTTTATGAATTCCGGCATAGTGCTGTGCTGATATATGACGAAAGCGACCAGCATCACTCCGACGGCTGACAGGTACGAAGCCACCTTTGCCTTTTTAAGAAGGAGTGGCATGAGAAGGTAATTGTTGATCAGGAACTGGACAATGAGTGGAACCATACCCATCCACCATCTGACGACATGCCTCCACTCGAATGTATTTCCGTTTATATTCTCCCAGACTTCAATGATGACCGGAAGAAATGCCACACACAACCAGATGATCACGTATGTGATTGCCTCCTGATACTTCTGAAGATACTTGCTGTATTTACTCATCCCTTTACATTGCCAGTCATGCAAAAAACTTATGCGAACACAGTACGGGACTCAATCTTTCCTTATCTTGTTAAGGCAATGGATCAGTATGGCGAGTGCAATGAGCATAAACATGATCATTATAAGGTAAAGCAGTTCATCAGGAATCATAGGTAGCTGTTGATTATGGTAGTGGCGATCATCATGTGCCCCTTGTCATTAGGATGGATTCCATCGGCACAGAACAAGGAACGGATGTCTCCCCTGAATGTATCGAAAGGAGTCGTGATATCTATGATGGGAGTCTGCGTCTGCTTTGCGATCATGAACAGGGCCCTGTTGTAGCTTTCATGCCATCTTGATATGATATCTGTACTGCCGCCCAGCCACTTGAGCACGTTTTCCTTCTGCTCATCAGACATGGAACGGCTGAAGAATGTGAAATATGGCTTCGAGAGGATCGGAGGCAAGGATATCATGACCGGTCTGGAACCGAGTTCGCGTACCTTGTGAATCAGTCTGACATATCGTGCCTTGAAGTCCTCAAGCTTCGTGTTCGGCGCGTAGTCTTCCATCGGAGCATCCGATATCTTCATCCAGTCGAAGTCACAATCATTGCCGCCATACTCTATGAATGTATATTCGCTGCCTGCGATCTCTTCTGAGTGGCGTCCGATCATGGCCTCACCGGCGCTTACCGTAGATCCGAACCTGCCGAAGTTGGTCAGCTGAAGGTCCAGTTCCCTGCTGACTATATCCATATAGCTGTACTCTGCCAAAGAGTATCTGTTCTCTTCCGTAAGGATGACCCCCTTTGTCAGCGAGTCTCCCAATGCTGTCACTTTTGTCATTTTCATCTGTCATTCCGTTGGTTGATGATGCAAAGGTAGGAGGGATCGGAATGAAGAAAAAAAGAATAGTCATGGGGACGAACGGATAGTGATGAAAGTGCATATTTAGGGATAAACGGCGCATTTCAGTGACGTTTGACAAATATTTCATACCTTTGTCCCAGCATAAACCGTGATGAAAATGAACAGAACAGTCGCCAGGATCTTATCTTTGACAGGAACGGTCATCCACTGTCTTGTCGTTCCTTTGTTTGCCTTTGTGTTCTGCCTGTATTACAGGCCTTATGCCATATATGATTTCCTCAGCATGGAGAACGCGTCATTCAGCTTCAATGCAACAATGTTGTTATGCATCCTTTTCGTGACATTGTCGATGACAAGATGGACATTGTCCGCCATCGGCAGGAAGCGCCATGTCACAGGAACCGCTTATCTCCTGTGGTGTGTAGGAGAGAACATCATATCGGCATTGTTCTGCGCCTTATACCTTGTCCTGATATCACATTCGGGCAGCACATTCTTCGAAATATCCGGAATCACCTTCTTGCTTCTTCTGACGGCCACAATGTACCCGTTGGGATTCTTATGGCTCGGCTTTGACCGCCAGGTCAGAAATGAGGACGCAGAAAAACCGGTTGACGAAGGATCACTGATAAGGTTCTATGACGAGTACAGGAAACTTCGCCTGGTGATTGCGCATGAGGCTGTCATTTTCATCAGGTCCGAGGAGAACTATGTACAGATCCATTATCTGGACAAGGACAGGACAAGAAAGTTCGTGCTTCGTTCTTCCATGAGGGCGCTGGAGGACGATCTTTCAAGGAAAGGCCTTGTACGTTGCCACAGGTCATATTTCATCAATCCTGCATACATCAAGATCGTGCACAGGGACGAGTCCGGCCAGATTGTCGCCGAACTGAACCAGGACGGCTACGACAGCATCCCGATCTCCCGGAAATACCAGGACGAGATCACAAAGCTCCTATAAGATTGGAAGTAAAATCGGTTATCTTACGTTATAACCGATAAAGTCCACCAGATGAATGATGACAACAAGATGCAGGCTCCGGTCGTAGCGGTCTCCCGTCACCGTCTCATGACTGACGGCGACGGGGTCACCACACTCGTCGTCCTGCATTCATGCCCGCTCCGCTGCCGCTGGTGCCTGAATCCGCAGACATGGAGGCCTGGATCGACATTTCAGACGATGACACCGATGCAGCTTCTTACCCATGTGAGGGTGGATGACCTGTACTTTCAGGCTACAGGAGGAGGCGTAACCTTCGGAGGAGGAGAGCCGGCACTTCGGAGCCGTTTCATCAGTGAATTCCGCAAAGTGAGTCCGGGACAATGGAAAATAAACATCGAGACATCACTGAATGTGCCTCAGGAACATGTGGAAAGGCTGATTCCCGTCATCGACGAGTTCGTGATCGACATCAAGGACATGAACCCGCAGATATATAAGGCATATACCGGCGCGGATAATGCCCGGACAATAGAGAATCTCAAACTCATTGCCGCATCTGGAAAAGCCGACAGATGCCTGATCAGGATTCCGCTGATTCCCGGGTTCAATACAGAGGAAGACAGAGTGCGGAGCATCAACGGGCTAGAGCAGTTAGGATTCACAAGATTCGACAGGTTTGAATATAAAACAGACATAAACAGATAATATGGAACGAGGCAAACAGGTATGCAGGATCCTGAAGGACATCAGGAAGCAGATTGCAGAGGAAAATGACATTGAATTCATCACATCGGAATGCACGCATAAGGGAGATTGTGCAGGCACCTGCCCTAAATGCGAGGCTGAGGTGAGATATCTTGAATCACAGCTCGCACGTCGCAGCACATCGGGTTTCCAGGTACGTCTGGCAGGCGTTGCACTTGGAATTGCAGCCGTAGCACCGGTTCTCACCTCATGTGACGACTGGAGGACGACAGGAGATCCATACATACAGACTGAGGGTGAGCTTGAAGAACTGCCGCTCGGTGGCGACCCTGCGGTATCTGATTCAGTACGGCTCAGTGGAAACATAGTATTCGCTACGATTACCCATGAAGATTTCATGACAAGGTTTTCAAAGGGAGGCTGGATGCAGAAGTCAATCCACAATGTATATCCTGACGGTTCTGAAGGAGAAGACATCATGGACGACATCAACGGGTACACACCTGTCAAGATGGCCGTCAAGGACGACAAGCTGAAATATTACCGTTCATATAACGCTGAAAACACCGTCCACGACTATGCTCTGCTGGATTTCAACTATGACCAATGGAACAACAATCTTTGGATCGGCAACTTACACGACTACATTGTAGCATCGGTCAATGACAAAGAGATGATCTGCTATGGCTCAGTCTTCTCGCACGAGTGGGCACCCGACGCCTTCCTCGGCAAATACGTCTTCACACATGTCGACGAGGCAACCGTCAGCGAATGGGATGCCCGGCACAACATCCAGGCTGACTAGATTCTCCCTCGTCATCCCCGGCATTACGAGAAAAAGACCGGGCATGACGAGGAAGGAGTAGTACTTTCGGGGGAAGTATGCGTCGTAATGGTGATGAATCGAAAATTTACCAGGATGGAAATGGATTCAAGTAAATATCGTTATATTCGCAGTCATATGTAACCGACCGACATGAAAAACATTACGACAATACTGACAACGGTCATCGGACTGTTCATCGCATCATCTGCAAGCGCGCAGACCACATCCACATATCTTGTCCCGGATCCTCAGAGCGCCAGATGGTCTTACATTGAGACTGACGCAAACGGAAAGACTGTCGCCACACAGTATCATTCTGTGGCTTCACTTGACGGAAACGGCATCAACGGCAGCATGAAGCTACGCGTGGAGAAGGTTTCTGCATCATCCCCTTCCGACACACTCAAGAACTACATCTTCTATCGCTACAAGGACGGCGAATACATGGTCGACATGAATGCGATCTTTGAAGGAGATGTCCTGACAAGCCTTGTCAGCGATGCCATCGAGGATAAGGATGAGCTTTCTGAAGAGGAAATGAAAGAGGCCATCGAAAAGATGAGGTCCGAATTCAGCATCACCGGTGAGATCAGAGGTATCCCCCGCTATCCGGAAGTCGGAGAGCTCCCCGACTATGAATTCCAGTTCAAATTCAGCATATTCAGCGTGAAGGTAACCGGAGAGGACAGAAGAATTGCCGGAACCGAAAAGGTCGTCACAAATGCAGGTACATTTGACTGCTTCATAGTTGAAGAGACGATTACCACCAAGGCCATGATGATGAAGGAAGTCGAGAAGACCAGAACATGGTACGCATACGGCATCGGCCTGGTCAAGGAAATCAGTCATGACAAGAAAGGCAAGATACAGTCCACAATGCTTCTTGACTGCATAAACTGGTAAGAGTCATTCGGACTGACAAGGCCATTGTTAAACTTTGTGAAACTTCCAAAGTGTTAATTTTTACAATATCATCTGATAATCAGGAGTTTAAGGGCATAAAATAACTACAAGAACCATTCTTTGTAAAACTTTTACATGGTAACTTTGTAGCTGAAAAGAGCACATGAAGATGCTCTGATAACTCCCTTAAAACCAAGAATCATGAAAACCATCAAGACTCTTATCTCAGTCCTTCTGGCAGTCATGCTTGCATTTCCTGCTGCCGCACAAAGCGAGAGGACAATCAAAAGAAAAGTAGCGATCGGACGCTTTTCCAACGAAACGCAATATGCAAAAGGACTGTTTTACGACAGGGAGAACGACCCGATGAGAAAGCAGGCTCTTGACATCCTTTCCGCAAAGCTGGCCGCAAGCGGAAAATTCATATTATTGGAAAGAGAAGACCTTGACATACTGGTAGCGGAGGCCGGTCCTGAAATGAACAAGATCGGAGCAGACTACATCATCCTCGGATCGATAACCGAGTACGGCCGTAAGACCGAAGGCCAGCAGAGGGTATTCTCTTCGACAAAGACGCAGACCGTCGAAGCCGGAGTGAGCATCAGGCTCGTAGAGGCCAGCACCGGACTCATCATATATTCCGAAGAGGCAAAAGGATCTGCCGAGCTGTCCACAAAACAGACATTGGGATTCGGAAGCACAGCCGGATATGACGCAACCCTCAGCGACAAGGCAATCTCGGACGCAATTTCCAAACTGGTGGACAGGATCATATACAGATGCATGGACCAGCCATGGAGGTCGTACATTCTTTCAGCAGAAGACGGCACATACATCATCTCCGGAGGTGAATCACAAGGTCTGACTGCCGGCGACACATTCAATGTATATAAGAAGGGCAAGACAGTAAAGAACCCGCAGACCGGAATGAATGTGGAACTTCCTGGCACAATGGTAGGAACGGTGACCATAATCTCATCATTCGGAGAAACTCTTGAAAACGAACTCTCCATCTGCAGCTATGAAGGCGAAGCCATAGACGCGGACAATCTCGGAACATATTACATTCTCGACAAATAGACACCACCATGAAAAGACTGTTTATATTGGCCATCGTGTCCTTGTGCATGTCCTCATGCGGAGTTACGGCCTCGCTGTATTACTGGGGAGGAACACGCAACGGATTCACGACCTATGAACATCTGGCCTACAAGCATACAGACAAAGAGACCCCTGAATTCATCTGCAAGCTCATCTGCATGTATGAAGACATGATAAAACATCCGGGCGGAACGCGAATGGCAATTCCTCCGGGCATATGTGCAGAATACGGATATCTGCTTCTGAATCCGGAAAACGCGGAGATATTCGCAAAACATGCGACAACTGCACAAAGGAAGATATTCAGGTCAAATGATTATACAGTTCTCTTCCCTGAACTGGGTAAGGAGCTGATGCTCAAGGAAATCGAGCTCTACCCTGAATCCGCAAAATTCCTGGAGCCTATAATCAATGGACTTTGTAACTGATCCTCCCTATGAAAAGATTCATATACTTTATACTGGCATGCTGCATCGTTACTTCATGCGGCGTCACAAATACGACCACAAGAGTCTCGCAATATGCAAAGATGTATGATGAGAAGCCTTTGACGCTTCTGGTAATGCCACCGATAAACAATTCCAGCAATGCTGAGGCAAAGGACCTTCTTTACACATCTATCAGCCGTCCGCTTATCGAAGCCGGATATTACGTCATCTCTCCCCTTCTGGCGATGGACATCCTTAAGGCGGAAAGCGCATACGACGCTGAGAATTTCTTTGATGCGCCTCTTGATGTGTTCAGGAACTTCTTCGGAGCAGACGCTGTAGTGTTCTCCGTCATAGACACATGGACAAAGAAAGGCACGGGCATCGAGACGAAGATCAGATATGTGATCAAGTCCGCCCACACCAACGAGATCCTTTTTGACAGAAGCTGTGACCTGTACCTTGACCTGTCTGTCAACTCCGGACAATATGGACTGCTGGCCACATTGTTGGAAGTTGCCGCCTCAGCGATACTCACAGCATCAACAGACCATATCGTCGCGGCAAGAAGGGCGAATTACTTCATAATGCAGGATATTCCAAGAGGCAGATACAGTCCTGACCATATGATCGACATGGAGTACTCGGCAGGACAGAAAAACATAAGTGCAAGAGTCAGATAAATCAAATTGCCATTCCATGAGTTCCCCCTTGGACCTACTGAAGACAAAATGAACAGAAGCATAACGAAATATGCAGCCGTCGCCCTGACGGCACTGTCGCTGCTCGCATGCGGCAGACCCGAAGAAAGCTCCGACGAAAAGGTCAGAGCTTTCTACGAGTCGGGATCCATCATGCTGAATCAGGGCGACATGGAAGGCGCCATGGAGATGTTCGTCAAGGGCGAACGTCATGCTGACCAATGCAGCGACAAGAACAGTCTTGGCAGACTGTATATAGCCAAGATGAAGATAAACAAGGACATCTACAACTTCACTCAGGCGATTTCCGACGCCACCCATGCCGCGGACTGTTTCCTTGAAGCAGGCAACAAAGGGGCATATTTCGATGCAATCAACGACCTGGCGATACTATATCATTCCATCAACGATTCCCGCAACTTCACAGACTGCATGAAACTGCTGAAGGAGAACTGGGACTTCCTTACGGGACCTCAGAAAAGCAACTGCTACGCTATCTGGATCAACAGATCGTGCCAGTACAACGCGCAGGAAAGCATTCTTGATGAATACATAACAGAAATAAAGGACTCTTCCGTCATAATGTGGTCATCCATCGCCTATGCCCATATATGGCTTGACAAACCGGAACTGGCCATCAAGGACCTTGATAACGCACTGAAATACAACGGCATAGCAAAAGACGCCTCATACTACTATGTGATAGCGCTGGCACACGAAAAGACCGGCGACAGTGACGCGGCCCTATCTGCCTACAAGAGGTATATAGAGATCACGGAAGAGACCGACATGCAGATATTCGAGTCCGATACAAAGTTCATCGAAGAGCGCCACCAGAAAGAGCTTGCATTGCTCAATGCGCAGCGCAGCAAGGAACGCCAGAGACTCATAGGCATCATTGTCATACTGGCGGCCGTCATAGTCATCTATCTGATCCGCAGAAAACTTCTTGTACGTACTGAGGAGAAGAGGCTGGCAGAGATTGAGAAGCAGAGATACGAGCAGCTCTACTCTGACGCCATCGTAGAAAGAGATGCTCTGACCAAGATGGTTGAAGATGCGAATGTAAAGGAAGTGGCAAAGGTGGTCATCAGGGAAAGGCTTGAGATCCTTAACAAGGTCATCATTTCTCATATAACAGATACAAGCGCAGCAAACAAGGCAGCATATCAGAAGCTGGAGGCACTTGTAGCGGATACCGAATCATTCATCGGGTCGACAAGGCTTACAATCGAAAGCAACAATCCGGAATTCATATCTAAACTGAAGGAACACGGCCTGACCGAGGACGAGATCAACATCTGCTGTCTCTACGTGATAGGTCTTAAAGGAAAGGACATCAAGACATACACCCACCAGTCAAGACATTATATCCAGAGCGGCGAAATCCGTCACAAGCTCGGATTAAGCGAAAACGACACTAACCTCAGCGTGTATCTCAAAAGGATGCTGGAGTAGCATCAGTGAGCGAAGATGAATCCGAAATAGACTCTCGGGCCGTGAGGGCGGTTAAGGCCGGTGCTGCGGATCGCCATAAGCCAATCGGCCTTGACGGTCAGACGCAAAGCCTCCCCTACGGCAATGTCGCATCCTACAAACGGATCGACGGCGAAAAACGGCTGCTTGTTGAAGACGGCACTTGCTTCAGGAAGCCAATCGTGGCTGTCACCCTCGAACATATAGTATGCGGTTTCCATACCGCCTCCGAATGTCGCTCCGACGTATGGGTAGAAGCGGCCGGCTTTCCAGTACCAATCTGCCAGGATACCGGTCCAGAACACCTTGTTATGGCTTCCTTTCACGAGATCCTTCTTAAGTCCAAGTGTTGAGAAATAGCCCTCGAAACCAGTACGGAAGTGTTCTGAAAGATGGAGCCTTGCCACACCTCCGATGCCGAATGTAGCACCGTTGGGGTTGTAATCGTAAGGATTGTCACCCCCGGACAGATATCCGGAGTGCAGCATCATGCCGCCGGAAAATCCCTTGATGAACTTCTTTTCATGAGCTGTGCCGCAGAAGCAGGACAGACCCAATATGCATATCAGTATGAATCGTTTCATAATCAGTCTTGGTCTTAAATAACCCATAAAGGTCGGCAAAGATAAGGATTTTCCTGCATTTATTGCTACCTTAGCGATATCAAACAGACAAATAGTACATTCACCACATAAAACATGAAAACACTTAAATCAATTCTTGCTGCAGCGGCGATGTTGTCTGCCCTGACAGCCGGCGCTCAGACGCTGAAGATGGAGCATCAGGTTGCGGGCGTGACTGCCTATGAGGCTTACACCGTAGTCAATCTCGTTGTCGTGAAACCTGAGATCAGGCTCGAAACCATTGACCCTGCGATCCTTACCGTGAACACAAACGGTGTCGACCGTAATGTAGTGTCAGTATATCCTTGCGACTCAAGAGGAGGATTCAACCCTGAGGGTCCGTACCTTGCCCTCGGTCTCGAAAAGGCGGCTGGCTGGAGACTCGGCCTGTCAAAGAACGGAAGCGTATGGAAAGAGGAATATGAAGTCAAGGTTGCATTGAAACCGGGAAAGACCCTCAAGGTCGGCAAGCAGAAATATACAGCCATCGAGTGCGGGACAGACAAGGCTCTCAAGGATTTCGTATCTGAGGCCGACTACTTCAACAAGGGTACATTCACAGGCAGATATACGGGAATGCCAGGCGACGTGACCCTTACATGGGCATCGTATGAGCCATGGTCACTCAAGGGTGACGGCGTCGCAAACCCTCTCATCATCTGGCTCCACGGTGGTGGTGAAGGCGGAGTTGACGTATCGATCACTCTCCTTGGCAACGAGGTCGTATCACTCATCCGTCCTGAGATCCAGTCACACTTCACTACTGAAGGCGGCGAAGGCGGAGCGTATGTCCTCTCTGTACAGTGCCCTACAATGTGGATGGGAACATCAAAGGGATTCGGCCATGGAGACTACCCTTCCCTCTATGCTGACGTCCTCAAGTCATGCATCGACGAGTATGTTGACCAGCATCCGGATGTCGACCGCAACCGTATCTATGTAGGCGGATGCTCAAACGGAGGCTTCATGACCATGCACATGCTCATCCGCAACCCAAGATACTTCGCGGCAGCATACCCTACATGCGAGGCTTACACTGACGCATACATCTCTGACAACGAGATCAAGGCCCTTGCAGAGGAGAACATCTGGTTCGTCCAGTCCTATGACGACACAACAGTTGACGCCAAGACACACTGCATCCCGACCTTCCAGCGCCTTGTGAAGGCAGGAGCAAAGAACGTATGGATGTCTATGTTCGAGACTGTAGAAGGTCTTGACAACCCTGGCAAGCTCTTCGGTCACTTCTCATGGTGCTACCTCTTCAACGACGTGGTGACACATTCACAGGAGCAGAGCGAAGGCGATGTAGTGCCGACAAACAACGGCGGCGGAACAGTCGCTCCACAGGGACACGCAAACATCTTCGAGTGGATGAACGCACAGGTCCTCACAGCACCCGAAATCACACAGCCTAACTGGTAATGGAGGGTCGCAAGACCTCATTATAGACAAAGGAAGTCAGTCAATCGGCTGACTTCCTTTATTTTAAACATCGGAATTTAACCATTCATCCGCCAATTTCAACCATTCGTCGGATTTCAGACACAAGACTATTGCAGGTATTGGAAAAAGTCGTACCTTTGCACTCGAGTTAATCAGGGAGCTTATTCTAAGTGACTGTAACTCAATTGGTTATTAGTTTTAGTGTTATTAATTATGTGGTTAGTATGAGGCATCCCCGCGCGAGCGGCGAAGTCTCTTTTTTTTTGCATATACCCGTCCCTTCAGACATTATCCCTCCTCGTAATACCATCGTTCAAGGAAATCGCTGTTTTACTGAACGATGGTAGCAAATTGGGGGATTTTAGAGCTGATTTTGATACCATCGTTACAAAAACATGTACTTTCATGTAACGATGGGAGGAATTCT
>JAZSEQ010000015.1:0-43661 GCA_045531765.1 Candidatus Cryptobacteroides sp.
CTACAAGGTTAAGAATATCTCCTCTGACAGTTCATTCCTCGAGATGCTCGATATCCTCAATGAGCAGCTTATTGCTGAGGGTGTAGATCCGGTAGCTGTCGAGAAGGGATGCAAGAGCAGCGGTCCGGTTTCATTCGACCATGACTGCCGCGAAGGTATCTGCGGTGCATGTTCACTTTATATCAACGGCCGTGCTCACGGACCAGACGATGAGGTTACGACATGCCAGCTTCATATGCGTAAGTTCAAGGATGGCGATACTATCACTATCGAGCCTTGGAGATCAAAGGGATTCCCTGTAATCAAGGACCTCGTTGTAGACCGTCAGGCTTATGACAAGATCCTGCAGGCAGGCGGATACGTATCAGTAAGGACTGGTGGTGTTCCTGACGGAAACGCTATTCCTATTCCTTATGAGAAGGCTGAGGAGAGCATGGACGGTGCAGCATGTATCGGTTGCGGTGCATGTGCAGCAACATGTAAGAACGGTTCTGCTATGCTCTTCGTTGCGGCTCGCGTAAGCTCGCTCGCACTTCTCCCGCAGGGAAAGGTAGAGGGAGCAAAGCGTGCAAAGGCCATGGTTGCAAAGATGGACGAGCTCGGATTCGGTGCTTGTACCAACACCAAGGCTTGTGAGATGGAGTGCCCTAAGCACATCACTGTAACTCACATTGCACGTCTCAACCGTGAGTTCCTTTCTGCAAAGCTTAAGGATTAGAGATTACCGGTCAAGCCGGTAATGACGTGAAAGATGCGTCGGTAATGACGTAGATTGATATCGTTAATAATGTAATTAAAGGTGGTCATTCTTTTGAACGACCACCTTTGTCATATATAATAATTATTTAATTACCATAGGAAATTATCGAATGGATAGCGGCCTGCGTGGATTTCCGCTACCATTTTGTAGAGGTCTCCCCTGAGCTTGTCTATACCTATCTTTTCCCTTGCCGATATGAATATGCATGGTGTATTTTCCTTGGCTATCCAGCTGTTCTTGAACTCTTCAAGGGTATAGTTTATCTGCTTCTTAGGTTCAAGCGAGAACTCGTCATATTCCTCGTATCTGTATGCATCTATCTTATTGAATACCACAAATATAGGTTTATTTATAGCCTTGATGTCCTTCAAAGTTTCCTCGACTACTCTGATATGGTCTTCAAAATTAGGATGTGATATGTCTACTACATGCATGAGAATATCTGCCTCTCGCACCTCATCCAGCGTGCTCTTGAAGGCCTCTACAAGCTGATGAGGCAGTTTCCTTATGAATCCTACAGTGTCACTCAAAAGGAAAGGCACATTCTCTATAACGACTTTCCTTACGGTAGTGTCAAGTGTGGCAAACAGCTTATTTTCCGCAAAAACGTCGCTTTTAGCCAGTAAATTCATTAAAGTGCTCTTACCTACGTTTGTATAGCCGACGAGTGAAATACGCACCAAAGAACCCCTGTTTCCACGCTGCGAAGCCATCTGCTTATCCACCTTTTTCAACTGCTCTTTAAGTTTCGATATCTTGTCCTGGATAATACGACGGTCAGTCTCTATCTGTGTTTCACCTGGACCTCTCATACCGATACCTCCCTTTTGTCTTTCAAGATGGGTCCACATTCGTGTGAGTCTTGGGAGAAGATATTGATACTGAGCAAGTTCTACCTGCATTTTTGCATATGCAGTCTTTGCCCTCTGGGCGAAAATATCCAGGATCAGGTTAGTTCTGTCGAGAATCCTTATATTAAGTTCCCTTTCAATATTTCTTAGTTGGGTAGGGGAGAGTTCGTCGTCAAATATTACGACTTCTATTTCATTTTCTTCGCAAAATTCCCTTATTTCCTGGAGCTTTCCACTGCGTATATAAGTCCTCGAATCAGGTCTGTCTACCTTTTGTATGAATTTCTTTACTCCGTTTGCTCCTGCAGTTTCAGCAAGAAACTCCAGTTCATCCAGATATTCCATTACCTGGCGCTCGTCGTCGCCTTGTTTTATTACACCTACAAAGACAGCCTTTTCGTTATGCTGTTCCTCGATTATCTTAGCCATAAGTGTCCTTTAGAAAAAAAACGGCCGATCAAATAATGGTCGGCCGAATATATATTTGAAATTATAAATTTATCTGAGCTGGAATACTACAGGGAATGTGTAGGTTACCGGAACTGCACGGTCCCTCTGCTTTCCTGGAGTCCATTTAGGAGACTGTGAAACCACTCTTACTGCCTCCTTGTCAAGTGACGGATCCACACCGCGGAGCACCTTTACCTTTGTGAGGGAACCGTCTTTTTCAATGGTAAACTGAAGCATTACACGACCCTGAACTCCATTTTCCTTAGCAATCTCAGGATATACAAGTCTCTGATTCACCCACTTAGAGAAGTCTGTCGCTTCGCCTCCCTGGAATTTAGGCTTATCCTCGATAAGCTGGAAAGGAATAGCCTCTTCCTCTACAACTTCCTCTTCAACCTCTACATAGTCCATAATTTCAACTCCCAGACTTGAATCATCCTCAAGATTCATGAACATGTCATCTTCAAGCTCGATTTCATCATCAACGATGTCGATCTGGTCTGAAAGAACAGGAATCTTCGGTGCAGCTGGTGGAGGCGGAGGTGTATCAATATTTGTAGATATTATTTCCTCTTCAATAAGGATTTCAGTTGTATCTTCAAGTA
This sequence comes from Candidatus Cryptobacteroides sp., assembly GCA_045531765.1. Lineage (GTDB taxonomy): Bacteria > Bacteroidota > Bacteroidia > Bacteroidales > UBA932 > Cryptobacteroides. Next base: position 2,667 of record JAZSEQ010000015.1, read on the forward strand.
CGGCTGTTGATGTTTCCTTGCTTGTCCACTCGAATGCTACATAAGTAATGAGCAATGATACAACAAGTCCAATTTCCACAAAAAGGAGTTTCTTGTTCTCAAGATTCGCTTTTTCTGACTTTTTAATTTCCATATCGGTTGCTTTTTTATATTCTCATTTTGCCCGGTAAAGTTATAAATTATATTTTTTATTTCAAACTTTTTATACATTTTGTAGCTTTGCAGAAAATTCTACGGCATGATTTCTTATTATTTCGAAGACACTGATTTTATTTTCAAGTCCAAGACTTTAAATAACCGTTGGCTGCGTCTTGTTGCTGAAAGTGAGATACGCAGGATAGGAAATATATCAATCATATTTTGTTCCGACAATTACATATTGGATGTGAATCAGAAATATCTTCAGCACGATTACTTTACTGATATCATCACTTTTGATTATTGTGAAGGAGACAGACTTTCCGGTGACCTTTTCATTAGTGTAGACAGCGTTCGTGAAAATTCAATCGAATATGCTACAGATTTCAATGAAGAACTTAACAGGGTTATTGTGCACGGTATTCTTCATCTCATAGGATATGATGACCATTGTGATGAAGATATGGAGGAAATGAGAAAGAAGGAAAATTATTATTTGTCTTTAAGGGAACTTGTCTGATATGGCTCTTGTTTATGATGTTATTGTTGTAGGTGGTGGTCATGCCGGATGTGAGGCAGCTATGGCAGCTTCACGGTTGGGTTCTTCTGTGCTTCTTATTACCATGGATATGGGAAAATTTGCACAGATGTCATGTAATCCGGCGATAGGTGGAATAGCTAAAGGTCAGATTATCAGAGAAATAGATGCTTTAGGAGGTTATTCGGGAATAATCACGGATGCATCTACTCTTCAGTTCAGGATGCTGAACAGATCCAAGGGACCTGCCATGTGGAGTCCTCGTGCCCAGTGTGATAAAATACAATTTTCTCTCTACTGGAGGAAAATCCTCGAAAGTGCCTGTAAATTAGATATTTACCAGGATACTGTGACCAGTTTTCTTTTCTCTGGATCAAAAATTTCGGGCGTATGTACGACTACCGGTGCAATTTTCAATTCTCAGACAGTTATCCTGACTGCTGGAACCTTCCTTGACGGAAGACTTTTCATAGGTCGCAATATGTTTGAAGGTGGAAGGATCGGTGAGCTGCCTTCTCATGGACTGACTTCACAACTTGTCGATATGGGGATAAGAACTGCCAGAATGAAAACAGGAACTCCTCCACGAATTGACATCTCATCAGTCGATACCTCACGACTCATCCGGCAGTCCGGTGATGAGAGACCCGATAAGTTCTCTTACCTTCCTTTTCTTTCCACTGCCCAGAATGGAACTCCTCAACTGCCTTGTTATATAGTTCATACCAATCAGGATGTTCATGACGCTTTGAGAAGCGGTTTTGCTGATTCCCCTTTGTTTTCCGGCAAAATCACCGGCATAGGTCCACGCTACTGTCCAAGTATTGAAGATAAGCTGAGGACTTTTGCCGACAAGAATGAACATCAGCTGTTTCTTGAACCTGAGGGTAGGGGGACCAATGAGTATTATCTTCAGGGATTCTCGTCATCTCTTCCTCTTGATGTTCAGATGTCTGCGCTTCACAAGATAGAAGGACTCGAAGATGCTAAGATTTTCCGTCCTGCTTATGCTGTGGAGTATGATTACTTTGATCCTACCCAGCTCAAACCTACTCTTGAACTCAAGTCTGTTGAAAACCTTTTCTTTGCAGGACAGATCAACGGTACCACAGGATACGAGGAAGCTGCTGCACAGGGACTGATGGCTGGAATCAATGCTCATCTTAAGGTCGTCGGGAAAGATCCTTTCATACTTAAGCGAGACCAGGCTTACATAGGTGTGCTTATCGATGATCTTATCACTAAAGGTGTCGATGAGCCATACAGAATGTTTACTTCGAGAGCAGAATACAGGATACTTCTGCGTCAGGATAATGCAGACATAAGATTGACACCGTTGTCTTATGAAATAGGCCTTGCAGATACCTTCAGATATGATTACACCATGAGAAAATATGAGAGTATCGAGCAGTTGAATCAATTCTTTGCTGATGCCTCTGTCAAACCTGATAATATCAATGAATATTTGCGTTCTGTTGCTTCAGCTGAAATTAATTCCCGTAAAAGAATAGCTGATATAATATCCCGACCTCAGACAAATATACATGATTTATTTAATTATGTTCCACGTGGAACTTTTTCTAAGTTCAATATAGATTTAGATAAGTGTTTTTATTCTCCTGTAGTGGATCTGACCAGTGAATCTGTCGGATATTCCGATTTGCTTGAGCATAACAGTTCTTCTTCAGATTATTCTGATCGCTATCCGGATAGTATTTCATATAGGGATGCGCTTCGCGTGTTGAAGTACAATACAGAGTATCCTATATCCGAGCTTGATGATTTGTTTATGAATAGGGAAGTGGCAGATAATTATAAGAGAGAAATACTTGATTCGTCAGAGATATCCATCAAGTATAAGGGATATATACAGAGGGAAAGACAGATGGCGGATAAGATCATGCGCCTGGAGAATCTATTGATTCCAGAAGATTTTGATTTTGATAAGGTAGAGAGTCTTTCTATAGAATGTCGCCAAAAATTGAAGAAGTATTCCCCACGTACAATTGCCCAGGCATCCCGCATATCCGGAGTTTCCCCTTCAGATATATCTGTGTTACTTGTGTATTTCGGAAGATAAATATAAAAGGTGTTCCACGTGGAACACCTTTTTAGTATCTAAAGTCGTTTCAGGGAAAGTTTGATTATCTCCTCCAACGAAGCTGCAGGTTTTTCTTTTAGCACAGCTGATATTGCCTTGTTTACATTAGGTTTTGTGAATCCAAGCATTACAAGCGCTGTAGTGGCTTCATCCACTGCTGAATTTGAGGAGGTGGAGAATAGTACGGAACTGTCGCTTCCTTCACCTTTGACAACCTTGTCCTTAAGTTCAAGGATAAGTCTCTGAGCACTCTTCGTTCCGATTCCCTTTATACTCTTTATCTTATTAAGATCTTCTGCTATTATTGCGTTTCTGATTTCATCTGTAGTGAGTGATGAAAGCATCATGCGTGCAGTTGCTGCACCTACTCCTGACACTCCGATAAGTAGTCTGAACATTTCTCTTTCATCCTTTGTAGCAAATCCATAATATAATTCCTCATCCTCCCTCAGATAGTGGTGGATGTAGATTTTGACTTCATCTTTACCGTTCAATACTTCATATGTCTGGAGTGAAATCAGTATTTTATATCCGATTCCATAACATTCCAGTATTGTGTCAGTGGGAGTGATTTCTGCAATTTTGCCTTTGATATAATCTATCATAATTACTTAGCTGATATGTCTATTTGCAAAATTATGATAAAATCCTGTAAAAGGAATAGTAAAATTACTAAATTTGCAGGCTTATTGCGTGTATGCGCGCGTGTACGTATGTGATATGGCAGATATTAGAGAAATACGCGAAATGTTTCCTGCACTTACCGGAAAGGTGTACGGAAAGGATCTTGTGTATCTTGATAACGCCGCAACAAGCCAGAGACCTCGTTCTGTCATAGATTTATGGAACAGGATGACTGTTCAGTCCAATGCAAATATCCATAGGGCAGTTCATCGTATGGCTGATGAGGCTACTCAGGCATATGAGCAGGCCAGGGATGCTGTTGCAGACTTCCTGAATGCCGGATCACGTGAAGAAATAGTATTTACTTCCGGAACTACGGCTTCTATAAACCTTGTAGCGTTCTGTTTTGGTGAAGCCTTTGTGAAGGCAGGTGATGAAGTGGTTGTGACTGAGGCAGAACACCATTCCAATATTGTTCCATGGCAGATGATGTGTCAGCGTAAGGGTGCAGTATTGAAAGTGCTTCCTGTAGATGATGACGGACATCTTGAATTGGACAGGCTTGAAGATTTGATATCCGACAGGACACGTATACTGGCTGTGACGCATATTTCCAACGTACTCGGAATTATTAATCCTGTAAAGGAAATCATATCCTTATGTCATTCAAAGGGTATTCCAGTACTTGTAGATGGCGCTCAGGGAGCTGTTCATTGTAATGTGGATGTCCAGGATCTGGATTGTGACTTCTATGTTTTTTCAGGTCATAAGATGTATGCGGCTACGGGTACAGGTGTTCTTTACGGGAAAAGAGAGTGGCTGGATTCAATGCCTCCGTATATGGGAGGAGGAGAGATGGTGGGAACGGTGAACTTTACATCTACCACATATGCTCCGCTTCCTTTGAAGTATGAGGCAGGTACGCAGAATTTTACGTCCCAAGCTACTTTAAAACCAGCTTTAGAATTAGTTAAATTATTGAATAATAGTGAGTTAGATAATAATTTAAAAGAAATAAGAGATTTTATCCTCAATGCTTTGACTGTAGACCCAAGAATCAGACTCTATGGTGTTCCTCGTGGAACAAATGATGAAAAGATACCTTTGTTCTCCTTTACGGTAGACGGTGTACATCATGAAGATCTTGCTCTTATTTTGGACAAGATGGGAATAGCTGTAAGATCCGGACAGATGTGTGCAGAGCCTCTTATGGACAGAATTGGGGTTACAGGTATGTTGAGGGCGTCCTTTGCTCCGTATAACACCATTGAGGAAGCTGAATATTTCATTAAATGCCTGAATAAGGCTATAGATATGCTGATATGACACTACATGAAGCTGAAAACGCCATTATCGAGGAATTCTCGATGTATGAAGAGTGGCTTGATAAATATGAATATCTGATAGAACTCGGAAAGTCCCTTACTGACTATCCTGACAATGCCAAGACTGATGATAAGCTTATAAAAGGTTGTCAGTCAAGAGTATGGCTTGATTATACAGTTGAAGGTGAAAAGATATTCTTCAATGCGGACAGTGATGCGATAATTACCAAAGGAATAATATCTCTGTTGATAGGATTGTATTCAGGTCGAACTCCGCAGGAGATACTTTCATCCGATTTTTCAGTAGTCGAAAAGATAGGCCTTAAGGAAAATCTCTCTCCTACAAGGTCAAACGGACTGGTATCGATGATTGCTAAAATAAGAGAGATAGCTGGAAAGAATATGTAGAAGATCCCCGATCGGGTCGGGGATGACGTAAAAACCGTCATTGCCGGCTGACCGGCAATCTGTAGGATATATGGGACTTAAGGATTGGATAAAAAGAAAGGCTGCTCAGGCAGCTGAAGATGATAAGGAGAGAAAAATGAAGCTTGAAAGGGATATAATAATGGCTCTCAGGCAGGTTTATGACCCTGAGATACCTGTAAATGTATATGATCTTGGTCTTATATATGAAATAAAGGTGGATGATGACCACATTGTATATATTCAGATGACTCTTACAGCCCCAAACTGTCCTATGGCGGATTATGTTGTAGAACAGGTGAAGGGTGCTGTGGAAGATGTTCCTGGAGTTGTTGGTGTAAATATCGAACTGGTGTGGGAGCCTGTGTGGGATAAGAGCAGAATGTCGGAGGAGGCTTTGGTGGAACTTGGTCTGGATGATTGAAGAGCAGAGGATATGATGCCGATGCAGACGTGTCCTGATAACCATGTCAAGGTGGAACTTTATCTGTCTCTAGGGTCAAATCAGGGGGATAGGAGACGCAATCTTGAAGATGCGGTATCTTTGCTTAATGTTGAGTTGAAAACTCCTTATAGAACCATTTCTTCGTTTTATGAGACGGATCCGTGGGGATTTGAATCGGACGAAAAGTTCATAAATGCAGTTGTTATGTATGAACTTTATCTTCCGGAGGGATATAATCCTGAGGCTGAGGGACTGATGATACTCGAAACTTGTAAGGATATAGAGAGGAGGCTGGGAAGGAAGGGGGGACCGGACTATGATGAAAAGGGGGAGAGGATATATTCTTCAAGACCTATAGATATAGATATACTGCTGTTAGGAGACGATAAGATTGATTGTCCGGAACTTACGGTACCTCATAAACTTATGTATGAGAGGGATTTTGTGATGATTCCGTTCCGGGAGATCGCCGGTCAAGCCGGCGATGACGTTTCCCAGACCGGCGATGACGTTCCCCAGGCCAGCGATGACGTTAGCTAAGGAGATGATGACGTCATCCCCGACCTGATCGGGGATCTGTAATGATGATGATTTAAAAACAATAGTACTATTATGACACAGGAAGAACTTTTTAAAATTCTCGTAGCTCACTGCAAGGAGTATGGATTCATTTTCCCTTCAAGCGAGATCTACGATGGTCTTGGAGCCGTTTATGACTATGGTCAGCTCGGTTCTGAGCTTAAGAACAACATCAAGAGATACTGGTGGGAGGCCATGACAAGGCTTCACGAAAATATTGTCGGTATCGACGCGGCCATCTTCATGCATCCACGCACTTGGGAGGCATCGGGACACGTAGGTGCCTTCAACGACCCTCTCATCGACAACAAGGATTCTAAGAAGAGATACCGTGCTGACGTTCTTATCGAGGACTATATCGGTAAACTCGAGGAGAAGATCGAAAAGGACGTGGAGAAGGGCAGAAGAAAGTTCGGCGAGGCATTCGACGAGGCTCAGTTCAAGGCTACGAACCCTAACGTCCTCCGCAATCAGAAGAAGATTGACGAGGTACGCCAGAGAATGGCTGACGCCCTTAATGCAAATGACCTCAACGAGCTCCGTCAGATCATCATCGACTGCGAGATCGCATGTCCTATTTCAGGAACAAAGAACTGGACTGAAGTACGTCAGTTCAACCTTATGTTCAGCACCCAGATGGGTAGCGTGACGGAAGGAGCCAACGTGATCTATCTCCGTCCTGAGACTGCGCAGGGTATATTCGTGAACTATCTGAATGTGCAGAAGACCGGCCGTATGAAGATTCCTTTCGGTATAGCTCAGATCGGTAAGGCATTCAGAAACGAGATTGTTGCACGTCAGTTCATCTTCCGTATGAGGGAGTTCGAGCAGATGGAGATGCAGTTCTTCATCAAGCCTGGCACCGAGCTCGACTGGTTCGTAAAGTGGAAGGAAAACCGTATGGCATGGCACAAGGCTCTCGGTATGGGTGACGAGAACTATCGTTTCCACGACCATGACAAGCTTGCTCACTATGCAAATGCAGCTACTGACATCGAGTTCCGCTTCCCGTTCGGATTCAAGGAGCTTGAGGGAATCCACTCACGTACAGATTTTGACCTCGGAAATCACCAGAAGTTCTCCGGAAAGAAGATCCAGTACTTCGATCCTGAGCTTGGAGAGAACTATGTTCCATATGTTGTGGAGACTTCCATCGGAGTTGATCGTATGGTGCTCGCAGTGCTTTCGCACTCGTACAAGGAGGAGCAGCTTGAGAACGGCGAGAGCCGCGTAGTCCTCAGCATTCCTGCACCTCTGGCTCCTGTCAAGGTCGCAGTGCTTCCGCTTATCAAGAAGGACGGTCTTCCAGAGCTCGCAAGAGAGATCATGGACGAACTCAAGTATGACTTCAACTGCCAGTATGACGAGAAGGACTCTATCGGCAAGAGATATCGTCGTCAGGACGCGATCGGAACTCCGTTCTGCGTTACCATCGACCACGATTCACTCAACGACCGCTGCGTTACCATCCGTCACCGTGACACAATGCAGCAGCAGAGAGTCAGGATTGAGGATCTCCACAGTATCATAGGAAAGGAAGTCAATCTGAGCAATATCCTCAAGAAACTGAAATAATCCTCGATGTATACACACTATTGTCTGTATAACATTAATTATAAACAAATCTTCAGAGTCTTGCCGATACATATTCGGTGAGACTCTTTCTTTTAGTTACCTATATATCGGGGTCGTCTGGATATTTGGGGTGAGAGATTCGGATTCCGAACTAGTGGTAGTGTATTTTTAAACCTATTGATAGTAAGCAGAATTGTTGAATATTAGATTATTAACAAAAACACTTAAAAGGCGAGGTAGCCATCAGTTGAGACCTGACATAAGCTTTTGCAATTGACGCCAGAAATTCACGTGGAAATCTGGCGTCGCATACAAGTTAAGTAGCTTTTAATCCGGCTGATATTCAAGGAGATCTCCCGGTTGGCAGTCCAATGCCTTGCACAATGCTGTCAGAGTGGAAAACCTTATGGCTTTTGCCTTCCCTGTCTTGAGGATGGAGAGGTTGGTTGCCGAGATTCCTACCTTCTGGGCAAGTTCGCCTGAAGACATTTTCCTTCTGGCAAGCATCATATCGACGTTAATTATTATCGGCATTACTCTTCAGTTATCTGTTCCTCGGCTTTTTCCTGTCCTTTGAGATAGCTTGGAAGGCTCATTCCTGCCATATTGAAGAGTTCCTCGAGAGGAGGTACGGATTTCATCATTCCTGAAATGAAGTTTGATGTGGCGGTCTTTCCGTCAGTTCCCTGTCCGTTTCCGTCCCATACGGTCACCTTGTCGATCTTTATGCCCTTGACAGCCTCAACCTGAGTCTTGACAAGGTCAGGAAGTTTGTCTGCTATGAGCATGAGGACAGCCTTCTGAGGATCGCCTGAGGCAGCATTTACGAGCTGATTGAAACCTTCAGCCTGCTTTGAGAGTATTTCGAGCATACCTCGTGCCTGTGCATCCATCTTTGCATATATGGCATCAGCCTCTCCCTTGGCCATTCTACGGATCTTCTCAGCTTCAGCCTCAGCTTCGATAATTGCCTTCTCCTTCTCTATCTGAGCCGGAACGACAACGTTTGCCTGCTGTGTGGCCTTTTCTCTTTCAGCACGTGCAAGTTCCGCCTCACGTTCTGATTTATATGCCTCCTCAAGAGCTTTTGCTGCCTGCACCTTTTCCGCAGCTATTGCTATCCTTGCCGCTTCCGCCTCTTTTTCGCGACGGATCGCATCGGATGCAGCGATGGCTATCTTTGAATTGTTTTCACCTTCTACAGCCTTTGCATTTGCATCTGCGGTGCTGATACGTGTATCCCTGAGGGTTTCTGCGATACGTATATCCTTGTCTCGGTCTGCTTCAGCCTTACCGATCTCACCGAAACGGTTCTGCTCTGCAACGCTCTTCTTTGCGTCATTGATGGCCTTTGCGGCTGCTTCCTTACCGAGGGCTTCGATATAACCGGATTCGTCCCTGATGTCCGTCACGTTCACATTGATGAGCTTGAGACCTATCTTCTTGAGTTCCGCTTCCACGTTCATGCTTACATTAGCGAGGAACTTATCGCGGTCTGAGTTGATTTCCTCAATGTCCATAGTAGCTATGACAAGGCGGAGCTGACCGAAAAGTATATCGGTGGCTATGTTCTGGATATTCTCAATGGTAAGTCCAAGAAGTCTCTCTGCAGCATTTGTCATGTTTTCCGGTTCTGTGGATATACCGACTGTAAACCTGCAGGGAACATCCACGCGGATATTCTGTTTGCTGAGTGCGTTTGTAAGGTTACACTCGATTGAAATAGGCTTGAGGTCAAGAAATTCATAGCTCTGGAATACCGGCCAGATGAATGATGCACCTCCGTGGATACATTTTGCAGACGACGCACCCCCGTGTCTGTTCTTTCCTGTCTTACCGTAGATTACCAGAATCTTGTCTGAAGGGCAACGTTTGTAGCGTTTCAGAATGGCGGCCAGTGTCACTATGACTACGAGCACACCGATGAGGATAAGATAAATAGGTTGCATAATGGTATTAGATTATAAGTGAATTGATCTGTTCAACTACAAGTGTCGATGCATCGAGAACCTCCACTACCCTTATGGATGATCCTGTCTTGAGGTCCTCTTCCGAATCAGTGACCGCATCATATTCGCGCACTGAATCATTGATTGTTATCTGCACCTTTCCTGCTCCTTTGCGTTCAGAAGGAATAGTCAGATATACTTTTCCATAGCAGCCTGCTGCTGATTTGAATACATCAATGTTTCCGCTCTGCTGCATCCTGCTCAGCCATTTGAAAAGATACATGACTGCAGTGACAAGAAGAAGACCGGCACACACTGCAATAACCATGAGGAGTATGCGTGATGAAACATGGTCATCCAGGAGTATCGTGGTCCAGCTGACTCCAAGAAGGAAATTCACAAGGTTGCGGAAAGTATACAGATTCATGGAAGGATCTGCATCGAAAGAGTGGTCCGGCATATCAAAATCCGTATCCGTATCAAAGTCTACATCTGCTCCAATGAAAGTCAAGATGCTTTCTATTATGAAGATAAGTGACGAGCCTAAGGCTATGCACCACATTACCTTCATAAACATGTCAAGTGAGGTCCACCATTCAGTCATAGCTATTATTATTAGGAATTAACATTGCAAATATATAAATATTTTATGATAAACAATAAAAATTATATGAATTCTGTAAAATATTCTATATAAAAAATAAAAACGCCTTCCATATAAATGAAAGGCGTCCTGAAAATGTCGGTTCAGTTCTATCTTATCATTTCAAGTCCGAGATTGATTCCGTCATATGCTCCGACTATTGTAGACAGAGCCTTCATTTCATCGCTGTTTCCTTTAGAAGTGATTTTTCCGAGGAGATCAATGAGATTGTCAGCTTTGAAGAGAAGGGAGAGTTCCTTGCTTCCAAGGTCTGTTATAACTGTCATTGTACCGAGTTTTGTAAACCTTCCGAATGTAAGGACGAGACTCTTCTTGTCTGCAGACAATTCGTAGGTACCTTTAAGTTCCTTTTTCTTCAGACCTATGCTGAATGTCTTGTCTGCTTCGAATGTCATGGAGAAAAGCCCTGGCTCTATACCTATCTTGGCTATCGTCTCGTTAAGCTTCTTTTCAATTGTTTCAACCGCCAGTTTTGCCGCTGCCTTCTTGAGTATATCATTGCTTTCGAGTTCTACTGCAGTGCCGTTGAATTTCCATGTACCTGTGATTACAGCTTCATCCTTTGAAAGGTCGAGTCCAGTTACATTTTCCACTACATCCTTGATGTTGTCCTTGCTGAAAAGGTCCTTGAGAGACTGTGCAGAGGATGTCTGGCTGAAGATACATGCTGTTCCTGCTGTGAGGAGAATTGCGAAGATTCTTTTCATATTATTGTAGGTTTTAATGATTATTCGTTTTTCCATCCCTGTGCCTTTATCGGCAGCTCAACGCCTTCCGGAGTCACCACCACAGCTCCGACCTCAGGTTTTGCAAGGTGTCCTATTATATCGAATGTCTGGAAATCATGGCGGAATTTGTCGTGCTTTCCTATAGGTATTGTAAACAGGAGACGATAATCCTCTCCGCCGTTGAGCGCCGCTGAAATAGGATCTATGTTCATTTCCTTGCTCAGTTCGAAAGTCTTTCCTGCGAAAGGAAGTTTGTCCACGTATATCTTGGCTCCCAGGCCGCTGTCCCTTGAAAGGCGTTTTACGGCGTCTGCAAGGCCTCTTGTCACAAGATAGCCGAATGATGGCATTATATCGGCATTTTCCAATTGTGAAACTGTAAGAGGGTTTATTTGAGGCTTGAGATATGCGCCGATAAGATTCTTGTATGATTCAAGATCAGGCTGAGCTTTTGCATCTCCGCTCTTCTCGAACTCTCTCTTCTCTCTTTCCAGCACCTGGAAACCCATGAATGCTGCTCCCAGATTATCAGATATGCAGATAAGGTCCATACTTTTGGCTGCCGGTCTGCGCTTGGCCATAAGAAGTGAAGTTTCTCCTGTCGAGGATACGCCCACCGTCAGTCCGTTCGGTGACGGCACAAGGTCCAGGGAGACATCTCTGTAACCATGTTCTCTGGCTGCACTCACTACACCATCCCAAATTTCCTTTATCTGTGAATAATCGAGTTTTGAAGACACACCTATACGTATATCCATTGTGCGAGGATGGGCGAACTCTGCATATAGTTCCCCTGTCACAGCTGTAACGCATTTATAGCCAAGATGCTTAAGCGGGAAATATATAAGGTCGAAATCTATTCCCTCTATGAATACCCTCGATTGAGATGTCACACAAGCCTTTCCGGAAGTTTCATACCAGCAGCTTTTGAAGGGCTTGTATCCTGTCCCCTCATAAAGTCTTGCTATTGCCTCGATCCTTCCGAGATCTGAAAAAGTTTCCTCCGCCATGATTTAAATCAGTTTATGCAAAAGTAGTATATTTTGTTTTATCTCCTTCTTATTTTTTGACAGTATCATACTGGATTCCCATCTTCTGGAGATCGGCTATGAAGTCTGATGTGACTGCAACTCTGAACTTGCGTGATAGGAATTCTATCTTCCACCCCTTGTCCGGTGCTGTCAGGAACATTGATAAAGGTATGTTTCCCTTGTTGGCCTTCAGGAGTCTTACAAGCTTTTCCCTGAATTCAGGAGAAAGCATGGTGGTGGATATGTTGATTGCAAATCCCTTCAGGAGAGATTCCGTCACATTTCCCAGAAGTGCGACTTTCTTGATTTTGAATGCATACGGAGAAGTCTTACCCTGTTCCCTCTCCTCGGGTTTTATATAGAATTTCTCATCTATTTCACCTTCTATCATCACGGCGTTGTTCACCTGCAGGTGTGACATGAAATTCTCATGGTCCTTTCCGAAAAGGGCAAGTTCATAACTTCCTCCATAATCTTCTATGACAGTCTTAGACCATGGTTTTCCTGATTTATTGGTGAGTTCCTGCCTGGAAGTGATGAATCCGGCTATGCGGCAGCACTTCATCCTGTTCTTTTTCACGTCACAATCGGCAACCAGAGCATTCAGTTCACTGACCTGACATGTCGTGAAGTTCTCCAGTTCGAACTGATATCTGTCCAGAGGATGAGAAGAAAGATACATTCCTACGAGTTCCTTTTCGTATTTAAGTTTTTCCAGTATATCTTCTTCACCTGTCATGGCAGGAATTTCCGGTCTTTCCGGCTTGAGTTCCTCCGCTTCTCCGAATAGTGATACGGCGCTTTCCATGGTGTCCTTCCTATAAAGTTCACCATATTTAAGAAGTGTATCTATGAATGGGTCTCCGTTCTTTCCCGGCAGCATGAACTGCTTGCGGTTGATGCCGAAACTGTCGAACGCACCTGAGTGCAGCAGCGACTCGAAAGCCTTTCTGTTCACCGTACCTGACATTCTTTCCACGAAATCATAAATATCTGCGTATGTTCCGTTTTCCTCCCTGTCAGCAAGGATGGCTCGTACGATATTGTCTCCGAATCCCTTGATTCCTCCCAGACCGAAACGGATCTCACCCTGCTTGTTTACGGTGAACTTGGAGTCGGACTCGTTGATATCAGGATTAAGTACCTTTATTCCGCTCTTCTTGCAGTCATCCATGATCTTCTTGATCTCGTCCATATTGGAGAGATTCTTGGTCAGGTTAGCTGCCTGGAATTCTGCAGGATAATGAGCCTTCAGCCATCCTGTCTGATAGCTCACCCATGCATAGCAGGTGGCGTGGGATTTGTTGAAGGCGTAGGCCGCGAACTTCTCCCAGTCCGCCCATATCTTCTCCAGCACATCCTGAGGGTGTCCGTTCTTTGTTCCTCCCTCAATGAAGAGTCCCTTTAGTGAGTCCAGTACATCTTTCAGTTTTTTACCCATTGCTTTACGCAGAGTGTCAGCCTGACCTCTGGTAAAGTCTGCAAGCTTTCTTGAAAGAAGCATTACCTGCTCCTGATAGACCGTGATTCCATAGGTATCCTGGAGCGTTTCCTCCATTTCCGGAAGGTCATATACTATCGGCTGGCGTCCCTGTTTCCTTTCAACAAAATCAGGAATGTAGTCCATAGGCCCCGGACGGTAGAGGGCATTCATCGCAATTAGGTCTTCAAAGCGTGTAGGCTGGAGCTTTATCAGCCACTCCTTCATGCCGGGGGATTCAAACTGGAATACGCTGGTGGTGTCTCCGCGGCTGTAAAGGGCATATGTCTCGGGGTCATCGATAGGTATCTTTTCGATGTCGAATTCGATACCATGTCGTTTCTTGATGTTCGCCTGGCATTCCTTTATGATGGACAGAGTGCGAAGTCCGAGGAAGTCCATCTTGAGCATACCTACTTCCTCTATATAGTGTCCGTCATACTGAGATACCCAGACTTCTTCGCCAGTGAGTTTGTCGTTGGCTATACAGATAGGGATATATTCAGTAAGGTTCCCTCGTCCTATGATCATTGCACAGGCGTGCACTCCTGTCTGCCTGATGCATCCTTCCAGCTTTCCGGCATATGTAAGCACTTCCTTGACTTCCGGAGTGCCGTTCTTAAGCTCTTCGCTCAGTTCTCCGTATTTAAGACAGTTCGACAGCTTGGGCTTGAATTCCTTGGTGACTTTCTTGCCGTCTTCCACCACGGTGGCTTCAAAAGGCTTGTCGGGAACCATTTTGGTAAGTCTGTTGGACTCCGGAATAGGCATATTGCTCACACGTGCCACGTCCTTGATGGCAGATTTTGCAGCCATTGTACCATAAGTAATCACGTGTGATATATGGTCCTTTCCGTATTTTTCCTCAATATACTGGAATACACGGTAACGTCCGTCATCGTCGAAGTCTATATCTACATCGGGCATATTGATACGGTCCGGGTTGAGGAATCTCTCGAAAAGGAGGTCGTATTTTATAGGATCTATGTTGGTGATTTTCAGGCAGTAAGCTACAGCTGACCCTGCTGCTGATCCACGACCGGGTCCCACAGATATGCCTTCTCTCCGTGCCGCGGCGATAAAATCCTGCACGATGAGAAAGTAGTCAGGAAATCCCATCTTGCAGATGGTCTTTAGTTCGAAGTCAATGCGTTCCGCCTGGACATCGGATAATGTGTCACCGTATCTCCAGTGTGCTCCCTGGTATGTCAGATGACATAGATATGCAACTGAATGGCAGAATTCTTCACCTCGTTCGTTTCCGTTCTTGTCGCAGCGTCCCTCGTCAATAATTTCCTTATATTTTTCGAGATGGATGTCTATATCCGCAAGGAATTCCTCCGGGAGTTCAAACTTCGGCAGGATAGGGTCCTTGTCTATCTTGAAACTTGTGATCTTGTCCGCTACTTCGAGAGTGTTGGATATGGCCTCAGGGTGCTTGTAGAACATGTCCAGCATCTCGTCCTCACTCTTGAGGTACTCCTGCTGGGTATATCTCAAGCGGTCAGTATCCGTAAGATATGCGTTGGTGGTAAGGCATATCAGGCGGTCATGTGCCGGACCGTCCTCCTTACGGGTGAAGTGCACGTCGTTTGTGGCGATGACCTTGGTCCCTGTCTTTTCAGCAAGCTGGAAAATGCCCTCGTTTGCAATAAGCTGCCTTTCGTATACTTCCTGGGACATTCCGGGAATTTCCGTCTTATGCTGCTGAACCTCAAGATAGAAATCTTCTCCGAAAACATTCTTGTGCCACATTATCGCCTTTTCTGCCCCCTCCATATCTCCAGCTATTATTGCCCTTGGAATTTCACCGGCTATACATGCGGAGCAGCATACGAGTCCTTCCGCATTCTGTTCTATGATTTCATGACTCACTCTCGGCTTGCCGTAATATAGGCCTTCGATATGACCGGTAGAGCATATTTTCATAAGGTTCCTGTATCCGGTATAATCTTTGGCCAGCAGGATAAGGTGATAATATCCTCTGTGGTTGGTGTCCTTCAGCTTATGGTCATAGTGTCTTGTCACATATACTTCACAACCGATGATAGGCTTGACCTCAGGGAACTTCTTCGCCACCTTCAGGAATTCCTTCACACCATACATGTTTCCATGATCTGTTATGGCAAGCGCAGGCATACCAAGCTCTTTTGCACGCTCGAAAAGGCTTGAAATAGAGGCCTGACCGTCAAGAATCGAATACTGTGTATGGACATGAAGATGGACGAATGACATAGTTATCTGATTTAAGGGTAACAAATATAATTAATCTTATGCACCCTGTCAAAAATAAAATTCCCGCTGACGTCAATTACTTGACTGCCAGCGGGAAAAGTTATCAACAGGATATTTATTTCCTTACGAAGTGAAGAGTTGCAGGATATTCTGTATCAATCATATCCTCAGTGAATTGCAAGGACATGTTGTCTCCTGAGAGAGTGATAGGGAAAGAAAATGATTCTCCCTCGGCACTGAGGGTAAGTCTTGTACCGTTGAGGGTGTAATTGAAATCGAATCCGATTTCTTCACCGTCCGCTATCTGGTCCCATGTACCTGTACCGTTCGATCTGAAGGTGAGCTCCATTTCGAGACCGGCTTCCTTCAAAGGAACTTCCATAGGCAATCCCTCGATGTTCATTGACATCTTTGTAGCTTCCCATGTACCTACGATGCCGTCTCCTTCTCCCGTACAGGAAGTCAGTCCGAAGATAGCGGCAATGACTGAAAGTATAAAAAATCTTTTCATAGAGTTTTATTATTATGAAAGAGCGGCTTTGATGCCGCCCTTTACAATTATTTGTTTGCTTTCTTTTCGGCTTTCTTTGTCACATCGTACATGATTGGCGTAGCGATGAAGATTGAAGCATAAGTACCGATCACGATACCGAGGATGAGCGCAACAGCGAGACCTCTGATCACCTCTCGTCCGAAGATTGCGATTGCAAGCATGGTTATGAGGGTAGTGAGTGAAGTATTCATGGTACGTGAAAGCGTACTGTTAAGCGCCTCGTTCACATTCTGCTTGAAATCAGCCTTAGGATGCAGGGTCTTGTATTCACGGATACGGTCGAAGATAACCACTGTATCGTTGATTGCGTAACCGATGATGGTAAGGATTGCAGCGATGAATGTCTGGTCGATATCAAGGCTGAAAGGCAGGATTCCAGAGAAGAGTGAGAAGAATCCGATCACGATGATTGATGTATGTGCAAGACCTGCAACTCCACCGAGTCCCCATGTCCATCCCTTGAATCGTACTGCAATGTATGCGAATATCACGAAGAGTGCTATCACGACAGCGATGATTGCGTTTCTGGTGATGTCGTTTGCAATGGTAGGACCCACCTTGTCGGAACTGATGATACCGTTAGGATTGTCAAGAGTAGAAGTGAACTCTTCGAATGAGAGCTCTGTAGTGAAGAAATTCTTCAGAGCATTGTAGAGTTTGCTTTCAACTTCTGCATCTGCATCAGTAGATTCGTTCTCAACAAGATACTGGGTAGTTATCTTCATCTGGCTCTCTCCACCGAACTGCTTTACCTCCACAGCTCCGTCGAATTCAGCTACGGCTGCAGCACGTACTGCCTCAGCAGTTACAGGCTGGTCGAATCTTACGACGTAAGTACGTCCACCAGTGAAGTCTACACCATATGTGAAGCCCTTTGTGAAGATGGAAACCACAGAGATAAGAATCAGCGCACCGGAAACAATGTAAGCGATCTTCTTCTTGCCGAGGAAGTTGATATTTGTGTTCTGGAGGAAGTTTCTTGTGATATTGTTGTCGAATGTGATGTTCTTACCCTTCACAACCCTGTCATCGAACATGATTCGTGTGATGAATACTGATGTAAGGACAGAAGTGATGATACCTATGATGAGGGTAGTGGCAAATCCCTGTACAGGACCTGAACCGAACAAGAAGAGAACGACACCTGTGAGGAATGTAGTGAACTGGCCGTCGATGATTGCGGAATATGCATTCCTGTAACCGTCTGCGATGGCCTTGCTCAGACCCTTTCCGGCACGAAGTTCCTCCTTGATGCGCTCATAGATGATGACGTTCGCATCCACTGCCATACCGAGTGTCAGTACGAGACCGGCGATACCAGGAAGTGTAAGGACAGCTCCGAATGAAACGAGAGTTCCGAAAAGAAGAACAACGTTGCACAGAAGAGCCACGTCAGCTACGAGACCTGCGCCCTGATAGAAGAGCACCATGTAAAGAAGCACGAGGAGGAATGCAATCACGAATGAAATGAGACCTGCATTGATGGACTCTGCTCCGAGTGAAGGTCCCACCACCTGCTCCTGGATGATTGTAGCCGGCGCAGGGAGCTTACCTGACTTAAGCACGTTTGCAAGGTCTTCAGCCTCCTCAAGAGTGAAGTTTCCTGTAATCTGTGAGCTTCCGCCAGCAATCTCGCTCTGTACGGTAGGATATGAATATACCATGCCGTCGAGTACGATAGCAATCTGCTTTCCGATGTTGTCCTTGGTCATGCGTGCCCAAGTGTTGGCACCTTCAGCATTCATCGACATTGAAACTTCAGGGTTTCCGCCGGTGTTGCCGTACTGCACGCGCGCGTCTGTAACAACGCCTCCATCGAGAGGAGCCTTGCCGTCACGTGAAGTGGACTTGATTGCAACGAGTTCGAAGATGTTGTC
Source organism: Candidatus Cryptobacteroides sp. (assembly GCA_045531765.1). Taxonomy (GTDB): domain Bacteria; phylum Bacteroidota; class Bacteroidia; order Bacteroidales; family UBA932; genus Cryptobacteroides. The sequence continues at coordinate 20,935 of JAZSEQ010000015.1, forward strand.
ACCTGGGATGAACTGAGAAGCCTTCACAGTCCACATAGGCTTGAATTCAGGTGGGAAGAGGGCCTTGATCTGAGGCATTGCAAAGAACTTGTTGATCTTTGCTGTGTCAGCATAGTTGGCATATCCGATGCATGCGTTTCCTCTTGCTCCAGAAGGCTGGAGAACTGAGAAGAGAGGATTCTGCTTCTTGAATTCAGCCTCGGCTGCCGCGTCGTTCTGATTCTGCTGGAGTTCCTCTGCGAGGAGTTCATCCTCGGCAGCAGGAGCTGCTTCAACCACAGTTTCCTCCTCAGTAGCGAGAAGCTGTGCAAGAGTGGTGTTTGCCTCGTTCAGGTATCCTTCGATCTCAGAGTTGTCATATGTAGCCCAGAATTCAAGGGAAGCTGTTCCCTGGAGGAGCTTTCTTACACGCTCAGGCTCCTTTACTCCCGGAAGTTCCACGAGGATACGTCCGCTGTTACCGAGCTTCTGGATGTTAGGCTGAGTCACGCCGAAACGGTCGATACGGTTTCTGAGAACGTTGAAAGAGTTTGAAATAGCACTTTCTGACTCTGTTCTGATAACCTCGATAACCTGCTCGTCGGTTGATTCAGGACCTATCTTGTCCCTCATCTCATATGTTCCGAACACCTGTGCGAGCGGCATGCCGTTGGAAGTCTCCTTCCATGCCTCTGCAAACAGGGTGATGAAGTCCTGACGGGAATTGACGCTGCGCTCCTGTGCAAGAGCGAGTGCGTTTGTGAATTCAGGGGCCTCATTACCGCCGGCAAGAGCCTTTACAAGGTCCTTGAGCTGAACCTGAAGCATTACGTTCATACCTCCCTTGAGGTCAAGACCAAGGTTGATCGCTTTGGTCTTCACATCCTTGTAAGTGTATCCGAAGTAAATCTTCTCGGATGAAATTGAATCAAGGTACCACCTGTTCTCCTCCTTGCGGATCGAATCAAGGTAGAAAGCCTTGTCAGCCTCAGCCACTTTGCCGAAGGCTGCTGTCTGCATTGCAGCTTCCGCCTTTGCCTCTGCATATTTCTCAGCCTTGTTCTCCTGTATGTTGGTCACAAGAGTGAACGAAAGCTGCCAGATGGATGCGAGCAACAGAAGAATCGCTACAAATCTGATTGCACCTTTACTTTGCATAATAATTTATTGTTTTAATGATATTTGTTTCTGCCAACGCAAAATAGGGCACAAATTTACGATTTTTTTCTTACAAATGAAGTTTCTATAAATATTTCTTATTTTTGTAGGCTGAAAATGAGTGTGAATGAATGATGAAAAGGTCCGTCTTTTTCTATAGCATATCCTTAGTGTCTGCCTTTTTTCTGGGCTTGAGCGATTCGTATGGTCAGAAGTCGGTTGCCGACAGTCTTGTTGCTGTCGGTGATTCCTTGAGATGGGAATACCGTTTTGAAGAATCCAGGGAAGCTTACCGTCAGGCTGAATCCATGACTGCTGACACTATGCTCCTGATGGAGATTCACGAAAAGTATCTGCTTTCAGAGAACGGCTTGAATATGAGTGAGTTCTCATATAGTCCGGTGGTGCTGGCAAGGCACAGGTTCTCATTGGAAGATTTTTTTCTTTATTATCCCCTCCCTGATTATAGCTGGCGCCAGGTACCTAATCAGCTTGACTCCATGTCCTCACCATATTCAAGGGCTTTGTACGCACCTTCAGGAGACGAAGTCATATATTTCTCAGCACAGGACGGCAATGGCATCAGAAATATCTATAAGACGGAGCTGAGGGATACCATATGGAGTATTCCATCTCTGATAAACGAGAACGTAACGTCGCCTGCTGATGAGGTATATCCGGTTTTGTCTTCCAACGGCAGGACTTTGTATTTTTCCTCTGCAGGACTTTATGGGGTAGGTGGTTACGATCTTTATTATTCCGAATGGGATGAAACGTCAAATGATTGGTCAGCTCCGGTAAATATGGGTTTCCCTTATTCTTCACCGGCGGATGACTTTCTGTACGTCGATTCTCCTGACGGAAAATACAGTATTTTTGCTTCAAACAGGGAATGTTCTTCCGACAGCGTGTGGGTGTATGTGCTGGAATTCGACAATATGCCTGTCAGACAAGGTGTGGATGATCCCGGCCAGCTGAAGAAAATAGCTGCTCTTCAACCCCATCAGCCTGCAGAAAAATCCGATATACATGCAGATATAGCTGAAAGCAGCGAAACCCGCAGGTATATGGACCAGATGGCTGCCGTGAGGGCACTTAAGGATTCCATCAATGCATATGACGAGTCTCTTGACAAGGCCAGGACACGCTATGCAGAGGAATCGAATGCAAAGGAGCGTGAAAGACTGGCTCAGGATATAATCAAAAGGGAATCCCGTATTCCTCAGCTCTCGTCCCAGCTTGAGGAGGCTGTAGCGGAACTTCAGAAGATTGAGATGGAATTCCTGTTCAGCGGAGTGGTCATCGATCCGGACAAGCTGCTTGCCGAGGCGGACAGGGAGATAGTGGGACAGACCGTAGGATATGCCTTTTCAAGGATGAATATGGGAGAGCCTCTTGTGCTGAATATGGAAGCCCCGGAGCCTAAGTTCGATTATTCTCTGAAGGTGCTGGAAGTGGGACAGTTTGCTGAAGATAACACCATTCCGACCGGGATTGTTTATCAGATACAGATCTTCAGTACCGTCAGGAAGGCTTCTCTTCGTGACCTGAAAGGATTGAGTCCTGTTTTTGAGTCACGTTCAGAGAGCGGAAGGTATACATACAGGGTAGGACTGTTCAGGGCATATGCCGATGTGCTGTCAAAACTGAATATGGTCAAGAAGGCTGGTTTCAAGAGTGCCTTTGTGGTGGGGTATATCGATGGAAAGGAGACGAAGGTTGCAAAAGTAAGAGAGAAGGAGAAAAGCCGGAAGAAGGCGGAACCGTCCTTCTACAACGTGACCATTGCTCCTGATGTCGATGCTTTTGATAATGTGGCCATGGAAGCGGTGATCCAGCAGGCGGGCGGAAAAGATGTTGCGCGTCAGGAGAAGGATGGAGCTGTCGTATATTCGGTCGGACCGTTTTCGGATAAGTCGAAGGCGGAGACATTTTCTGTCTTTGTAGAGGGAATGGGCTATGGAAAAGCGACAGTTACGCCTATGAACGTAAAATGATAATAACTTAAAATATTCATGATTATGGATGCAATGTTAATTGTATGGATTGCAGTCGCTGTTGTAGGCCTTGTGATCTTTCTCTGGTTTTTCCCTGTGACGCTCTGGTTCCAGGCACTCATTTCCGGTGTGCACATCAATCTGATCCAGCTGGTACTGATGCGTTGGAGGGGAGTTTCTCCGAATACTATCGTAATGGCTATGGTCACAGGTACTAAGGCTGGTCTGAAGCTTTATGCAAATGAACTGGAAGCGCATTATCTTGCAAAGGGAGATGTTCCGAAGGTGGTGAATGCCTTGATCTCAGCCGATAAGGCAAATATATCGCTGGACTTCAAGATGGCTGCTGCAATTGATCTGGCGGGACGTGACGTGTTTGAGGCTGTGCAGATGTCGGTGAACCCTAAAGTCATCAATACCCCTCCTGTAACGGCAGTGGCAAAGGATGGTATCCAGCTTATTGCCAAGGCACGTGTGACCGTAAGGGCAAACATCAAGCAGCTCGTGGGAGGAGCCGGAGAGGAGACCGTTCTTGCCAGGGTAGGAGAGGGTATCGTGTCATCGATCGGTTCGGCTGAAAGCCATAAGCTTGTTCTGGAGAATCCTGACAGCATTTCCAAAGTGGTGCTGAACAAGGGTCTTGACGCCGGTACCGCCTTTGAAATCCTCTCTATCGACATCGCAGACATCGACATAGGAAAGAATATCGGTGCAGTCCTTCAGATGGACCAGGCAGAGGCTGACAAGAATATCGCCCAGGCCCGTGCAGAGGAGCGTCGTGCAATGGCAGTAGCACTTGAGCAGGAAATGAAAGCCAAAGCTCAGGAAGCACGTGCCCGTGTGATTGAGGCAGAAGCAGAAGTTCCTCTCGCAATGGCAGAGGCTTTCCGTACCGGAAACCTCGGCATCATGGACTACTACCGTATGAAGAACATGCAGGCAGATACCGAAATGCGTGAGAACATCGCCAAGCAGTAGGCTCAGGATTTAGCGTTCTCACCTCTTTCTTATATACTTAGTAATCAGTCGATTATCTATTTATGGGTGTTCCCATGGAGCTACCCATGAGTAGATAATTGATTGATTTATAGTAAGTTGTGTGTTACGGTGTTTTGTTTTAATATTCCGTACTGTCTGCCTGGAACATCATAATCAATATCTTTTATTATTCAGCCTCGATCATAGTTGACCCCAATGGAGAAATGATAACATAATTCAAAAGTTTTTTGGATAATCAGCAAAAATATTTATATCTTTGCAGTCCTATCCAAAAAGATGGGCAGTTTCAGGTGAGATGGGTGAGTGGCTGAAACCACCAGTTTGCTAAACTGACGTACGGGATTACTGTACCGGGGGTTCGAATCCCCCTCTCACCGCAGAAAGGAAGTCGCAAGACTTCCTTTCTGTGGTATATGGGGGTGAGAACCCTGGGTTCGTTATCGACGAAGTCGCTGAGCCTTAGCGAAGAATCCCCCTCTCACCGCAGAACAAGCAGAAAAAGCGCTACGAGTTTACTCGATGGCGCTTTTTCTGCTTGTTCTGCACCGCCCCGCCGCAGGCGGCTGGGGATGTCGGAGCGTAGCGACGAAATCCCGGTGAGAGGAAGTGAAACGTGATTTAGAGATTTCCTATAATCTCGTCAAACGGCAATTCTGGATAAGCGAAACTCTGGCGGAGCCTTCCGACAACTCTATGCCTCCCTATAGAACGAAAGAAACCGACCCATTGGTCGGCTTCTTCATTCAATATGAAGTCAGATTCAGGGATTAGAATTCGAGTTCAACGACCGGATGTCTGTCTGCGCTGCACCACATATTGATTATGCTCATTTTCAGTTGCTTCGTCTCCTTTTCTACAGTAATGCGGACTGCTGAGTGTGGGTCGATATGTATCGGATTCCGACCATCGAGATGAATCAGATATGGGAGCGATGTGTGGTTGGTCAGTTGCAGGACTTTATTCTTCTCTGTTACATTCAATTCGTCAAGCGTAACGGAAGCCTTGAAAAGTTCGGTCAGAAGGTCTTCCTCACCACATAATTCACCATATCCCATCGCAATAGTCCTTTTAGACTCCAAGGCCTTGCGTATTGATTTCATCGACTTGTCACGTGCTAGGATAAGTGTCATCGGGCGGTCGCTTCCTGCCAATCTATAATCTACGGCAGTAGCGCCATGAATGTCAGAGTTAGCGGCTATAAAAAGCCCTCTTTCCTGGACTCTGTCTATGATTGCAGGATAAAACTCAGAACCGTTCATCACCTCGACGCCATCGATGAGCCCCTCTTCGTATGCAATCTTTTCTGTATCTGTAAAATCCAGACTTGTCTTCCTCCAACCGGGGTGGTTGTGCATAACAAGGGCTCCTTGCGCTTTTGCATTCCTGATAGCCTGTACGGGATCCTCGTCGTATATAAGGTTATTGTCAGTTGTAAACAAAGCGTTGAAATGTCCGACCGTAGTGCCGTTGCGGGTGATTTCCGAGCCTGGAATTACAAGTATATCGTAGTTTTCCCCTTCAGTGGCAGCCACATTCACAGCTGTATTTAAATCAACCATAGGTATGTTGATTCCTTTTTCCTTGTTGTACTCTATTGCAGTATACTTCTTCAAATATTCATAGAATGCCTTTTCAGCGGGACGATACTCAATGTGCTCTGTGATAGCGATAATATCCAGGCCGTCCTGCCAGGCTTCAGCTATGCGGAATTTAGGCAGCACCGAACCATCTGAATATACAGAATGTGTATGAAGGTCAGCGAGATAGATATTATATCCGTTCACTACCGGTAATGTGAAGACCTTTCTACATGGTGCTTTGCTAGCTACATGATGAAGCATTTCCGGATTATTTGCATCCGTGTAATGATACTGCGCACTGGCTGAAATGCTGGCCAGACACATCATTAAGGTTATAAACTTTTTCATTTTATGTAGATTGAGTAAATTTTATAACAAATTTTAAAGTATTACCTCCAGGTGTGTTTTAATATGGGCACCAGAACAAGGTCTGCTAAGGTATATAATTCCTTTAACATTGCCTAAATTATTAATGGATTTGTGCCCTCAATCCTTATATATGTTAATTACTCTTGTAATACTTCTAATCTCTGCCGCCCTTTTTGTGAGCGGCAAGGTAAGGTCTGACCTTGTGGCTTTATCGCTCAAAACTCGCCTAAGCTGATAAACCCGACTGACGGATCAACCTGAAATCGAGCTTATCCCAACCAAAAATGTCCGAGTCACCAGCCATTTATGTCCACATTGCCTGAAATTTGTTTATATTTGCAGTCGGTTATTATGAAGTCACTGAAGGTTCTGTTTCTTTTTATAGTGACCTTTGTTTTCCTGGATGGTGCAGAAAGTGTTTCATGTGCCGCATCTTTGGAGTCAAAGGGGGATGTTCCCATGGAAATAGCTGTGTGCAGTCACGGAATCTCAGCTGCTGACTCCGAACTATGTCTTCCACGCCAGGTCTCTTTCGCCGGACCTCTACGCGTGCAGAGCGGGGCCCGAAGGACCGGAGGGGTACAAAGAACCGGTTTGGAATTTGCCAAAGCCGGGAAGATAATAAATTCCGGTATCCGTTATTACATTCAGAAGAAAGCACTGATCAACCATTCTTCCTTGACTGAGCCTATGCATGTTCTCCTCAGCCAGGGAAAACTTATCATTTAGCATGGTGTCATAAAGGCCGGAAGGCCATGTAGTTACGTGCTGGAATATCCCGCACGCTATTTCGACGTATGCATGGTTACGCGACGTCATAAGTCCGGCTGTTCAAGCCTATTATACCAATAGATAACTAAATGATAATAAAAATGGAAAAAGAATTCATCAGAGTACGCTCTATCAAGGATATTGCAATATTCATCTCACTGATCATCCTCGGTTCGGTCCTTATACTTCTGCCTACCGGTGCGGCTGTAAACATTACCGGTTTCTTTATCATCTTTACCGGCCTCATACTGGCCCTTGTGCTCAAGACCGGATATGTGGATACTGCTACAGGAGACAGATATATGAAGAAGGAGCATTATTTCCAGCAGAACATGAATTCCGTCATTTCCTCGGCCCTTGCCTCCGATCCTTCATCAATCGATCTTACACAGGCGAATAAGGGAAATGCCGTGAAGCTGGATGTATATTATTCCCGGAAGCTCGGAACAGCCTACCTCCAGCTGTTTGAATATATACCGTATAAATATGAGCCATGCTCAAGGATGTATGAACATGGACTGGACTCTGTAAAGGATCTTATTAAATGATTATGGAATACCTGATTCTTATATTGTCATTGGCGGGAATCGTCTTCGGAGCTGATTATCTTGTCGCAGGAGCCGTTTCCATAGCCAGAAAATACAAGGTATCCGATTTCGTTATCGGAGCAGCCATAGTGGGAGTGGGAACCTCCATGCCTGAACTTGTTGTAAGTTTCATGGGAGCATTGAGCGGGAATGCGGATGTGGCGATAGGAAATGTAGTCGGATCCAACATTTTCAATATTTTAGGAATTCTGGGAGTAACGGCGCTTTTCTTTCCTGTTGCCGTGAGCCGGAGCAACATGAAGTTTGAACTACCTGTATGCATAGGTGTGTCCATTCTGCTTACTGTTCTGGTGTTCAATTTCTTCAATGGAAACCCGCTGGTAATAAGCCGTATGGATGGCTTGATACTTCTGTTGTGTTTCGGACTGTTCATGTGGTATTCGTTCTATAGAGACAGAAAAACCAATGGAAATGTGTCTGACCATTTGCAGGTGGAAGAGGAAAAAGTTCCGCTTTGGCTGGCAATAGTAAAAGTTGTGGGAGGACTTGCCCTTCTTATCACGAGCTGTGACCTCTTTGTTGATAATGCAGTGGTGATAGCCAGGTCATTCGGAGTTAATGATGCCTTTATTTCCCTTACGCTTATCGCTTGCGGAACTTCTCTTCCGGAACTGGCCGCTTCCGTTGCGGCAGCCCTCAAGAAGAACACTCAGCTTGCGTTGGGAAACGTCATAGGATCCAATATATTCAATATCACATGGATTCTTGGTCTGAGTTCACAGGTGATGCCTCTCAATTCATCAGGAATCACAGCAGTGGATTATCTGGTCATGATGGTCGCTGCAGTGGTGCCGATGGTGCTGGGAATCAAGGGCAGACTGGGAAGGTTCTCAGGAGCATTGATGTTTCTGGGATTCATGGCCTACACGTGGTATCTGATTGCTGATCAAATTTCATAATACTATGGGAATACTACAGATTTTTACTCTTCTGGGTGCATTAGGTATGTTCCTTTACGGAATGAACCTGATGAGTTCCGGACTTCAGAAAGCTGCAGGCGACAGGCTTCGCAGTTTCTTGTCAGCAATGACTTCAAACCCTTTCAAAGGAGTGCTGACGGGCCTGGGAATAACATCGGTGATCCAGTCTTCAAGTGCCACAACCGTCATGGTCGTGAGCTTTGTCAATGCAGGTCTTCTGACATTAGCCCAGGCAATAAGTGTCATAATGGGTGCCAACATCGGTACTACGGTGACTGCATGGCTTGTATCATGGCTGGGATTCAAGGCTGATATATCCATTCTGGCCGTTCCTTTGATGGCTCTCGGATTCATTCTGTCAATTTCGAAGAAAGACCATAGAAGGAATATTTCGGAACTGATTGTAGGTTTCTCTCTTCTTTTCCTCGGTCTTTCCCTAATGAAGAACTCGGTTCCTGATCTTCAGCAGACTCCGGAAGTGCTGTCCTTCATCCAGGGATGGCAGGGCTTCGGCTTCGGCTCCGTGCTCATTTTCCTGGTATTCGGAACGATACTTACACTTGTCCTGCAGTCTTCAAGCGCTACTATGGCCCTTACCCTCATTATGCTGAATATGGGCTGGATAAGATTTGATATGGCCTGTGCGATGGTACTTGGAGAGAATATCGGAACCACTATTACAGCTAACATTGCAGCTGCCGTGGGCAACACTTCTGCGAAGAGGTCTGCCCTTGCGCACACTGTCTTCAACGTCTTCGGTGTTATATGGGCCCTTATATCCTTCCCGTTCTTCCTTAAGCTTATAGGATGGATAACTTCGGGAATCTTCGGCGTTCCTGATCCGGCAGCTCCTGGATTTACGGTAGATGTGATGCACGACGGGAACGGTATGCCTATACAGACGGAATCCCAGACGGCCGCCCTATATGGACTCTCGATGCTTCATACCCTTTTCAATACAATCAATACATTGATACTGATATGGTTCATACCATTCATAGAAAAGATGGTGTGCGGTATCATCAAAGAGTCGGAAAACAAGAGCGAGGAGGCTTACAGGCTCAAGTATATCAATGCCGGTCCTTTGGCAACGCCGGAACTGGCTGTCGAGCAGGCCTTTGATGAAATCATCCATTTTGCGCAGATATCCAATAACGGACTCGGATATGCAAAGCAGGCGATAAGCGCCGCTGATCCGGACAGGTTTGAAGAACTCAGGGCAAAACTGGTGAAATACGAGGAGATATCAGACCGCATAGAGTATGAGATAGCTTCATTCATGAATGCAGTGTCTTCCGGTGACATAAGTGAAGAGACCTCAAAGAGGATGAAGGCGATGTATAAGATAATCGGAGAACTGGAGTCCCTCGGAGATTCAGGTGAATCCATCAGCCGTATCCTCGCCAGGAGAAACATCCATAAGAAGGTCTTTGATCAGAATACTGTCAGAAAGCTTGAAGATATGGCGGATGCTGTCGGTAACGCATATGGTGCCATGATCGACAATCTGAATGCCGCTCACAAGGGCACTCTTACAGAAATATCCAATGCCTACAACGCAGAGGACCGCATAAATAATCTCAGGAACTATCTCAGAGATGCTGAAATCGAGGAGATAGAAAGCGGCAGGAAGAATTATCAGACCAGCGTCTACTATATGGATATGGTGAACGAATTCGAGAAGATGGGAGACTTCATCATCAATATCTCTCAGGACCTTGAAAAGGCATTCATCAGAAAGTGATGTCCTTAGTGATAAGGAAATGAAGGTGACTCACCCCCAGTCACATACTTGAAGTACAAAGAAGAGGATGACATGTCATAAAGACTGGTCATCCTCTTTTCTTATATGTAATGCTGAAGTTTAGCGATAGAGGGCGAACTCAACGTCCTTGGCTGCTCTTTCAGCAAGTTTTGCGTCCTTCTTTGCTGCCTCGAGGTTTGTCTTCACGGCTGAAGCATTGCCCTGACGTGCAGCTGCAACTGCGCGGAGGTATGCTGCCTTAGGACATTCGCATTCAAGAGCTGCAGCAGGAGCGTTGTTGCCGTTGAGGAGTTGGGCGAGAGCTGCGTTGTAGCTCTTTACACCTGAAAGCTTCTGAACTGCCGCCTTGTATTCGCCATCGAGGATGTCGATGACAGCTGCGTTCTGCTTTGCAGTCTCGTTGTTTGCCATGGCAAAGTACTCGGCAGCTGCGTTGAGGTTGCTCTCACGGAGTGCGATCACACCCATTGCATTAGCCCAGTCAGCATCCTGCTCGCATCCTGCAAGTGTGTTCTTGGCGTCAGCAAGCTTGTCCATGATGATGTATGTAACACCGAGGTTGTACTTTCCGTTCACGCTGCTGTATTTCTCGACAGCCTTCTTGTAGAGGGCAGCCTTCTGGTCGTTCTCCTTCACGAGGGTAGCTGCGCGGAGAAGCGCTGTCTCGTCAAGAACGTCGATATTCTCATCGATAAGCTTGAGGAGTTCGTCGTTTGAGTAGTTGGTGAACTCTACGTTTGCAATGAATCTTGCGCGGCGAAGTTCAGGAAGAACCTCCTTTGCGAGAGTTGTGTAGACAGCAGACATGTTCTTGATCTCCTGCTCGCGTACTGCAGGGTCGCTGTACATTGAAAGAACTCGGATAATGAGATCTTTGTCTTCAAGGTCAGATGAAGCTACGAGCTCCTGGAATCCTTCCCAGTCCTCACCTACGCTCTTCACGTTTACCGGTGCATCAACAGGATTCTTCTTTGTAACCTTGCTGAAAGCCTTCTCAGCGCTCTTTGAACGGTCGTCTGAAAGCTCTGCGTTATCCTTCTCCTTTCCGTCAGGAGATGCATAAGCTACAACGTCGGTGCTTACGATGTTCATGCGCTCGTTAGCCTTGATCTGCTCGAGAGCTGCCTGGAATTCCTTTATTGAAGAAGACTTAAGTTCGCTGTTTCTTACATTTGAACTGTTGATCTGATAAAGGATCTGACCTTCTGCAGTATGATTGATTACTTCCTTGTAGTTGTCAGCCTTGTAGTCGAGTTTGCCTTTTGTGCATACGAGCATGTAAGTGGTGTTTGCTCCGTCAGCCACTTTCTTTGAAGGGACCTCTGTAGCCTTGCTCTTATGCTTTACAACTCCACGGAGTTCCAGATGAGACTTCTCCATACCTGGAGCATAAGCGAAGTTTACCTTCTTTGTCACTGTGGCTCCTGTAGCTGGGATTGTTTCGTAGTTGTCCTGTACCTTTTCTCCCTGGAAGAAGAATGGCTCCATCTTTGCTTCGCCACCTTCATAAACGATTACAGGAGTAACTTCAAGGATGGCCTTAGGATGAAAGTATCCATCAGGATAAGTAACTGAAACGGTAGCCTCAATTTCTCCACCGACCACTTCCAGCACAGCCGGTTCACATTTTACGGTCACGTTTTCAGACATTTCTGCCATTTTCTCCGGAGAGCTGCATGCTACAGCTGCAAATCCGAGAAGTGCGGCAGCCATGAGTTTGATGTTTTTCTTCATTTTGATAATCCTTTGTTTTATAGTTTGTTGATATTTGTTGTACTCTTACTTTAAAAACGCGCAAATATAGTCATATTTTTAGATTTTTTAATTTGACGGGTACATAATTTCTCTTGTTTTAGTAACTTTGTCCCGTTATGACAAATTTGGAACTGCAGACATTAAAGAATAAATTCGATATAATAGGCAACGATCCGGCGTTGAACAGGGCGCTGGAGGTGGCTGTTGCTGTCGCCCCTACCGATATCACCGTGCTTGTTTCGGGTGAGAGCGGAGTAGGTAAGGAGAATATCCCGAAGATCATCCATGCGAACAGCCGTCGAAGAAAAGGAAAGTATTTTGCAATCAACTGCGGAGCCATTCCGGAAGGCACCATAGATTCCGAACTGTTCGGACACGAGAAGGGATCATTTACAGGAGCCAATGAAATGAGACGCGGATATTTTGAGGAGGCTGACGGGGGTACTATCTTTCTTGATGAGATTGCGGAACTGCCCATGGCATCTCAGGCAAAGCTCCTTAGAGTTCTTCAGTCCGGAGAATTCATAAGGGTAGGTTCTTCAAAAGTGCTGATGACAGACGTCAGAGTTATTGCCGCAACAAATGTGAATCTGGCTCACGCCGTGTCCAAGGGAAAGTTTCGTGAGGACCTGTATTACAGACTGAATGCAGTCTCCATATCCATGCCCTCACTCAGGGAACGCCCTGGTGACATAAACCTGCTTTTCCGTAAATTTGCGTCGGATTTTTCTTCCAAATATGGAATATGCAAGGTTACATTGACTGAAGATGCTTCCATAATGTTGCGCAAATATAGGTGGCCGGGCAACATACGTCAGCTTAAGAACGTGGCAGAGGCAGTGTCTGTAATGGAGTCTGTAAGAATGTCGGGGATGTCCGACAAATGCATAATCGGCATCGATACGCTTGCTGCATACATTCCGAAGGAAGAACCGGTGATGCTTCCGGCTAAGGTCTCATCGCATGCAGAGTCCGAAAATCCTGCAGAAAGGGAGGCTATCATCAGGACTCTCCTCCAGCTCAAGCAGGATGTGGATTACCTCAAGGATGTCGTGGCCAAGGCAGGACTGACAGCGTCTTCAAATCCTGCCATAGCAGCTCCTGAGAATACGATGATTCCAGAAGGAGATCAGTATGATGATCCGGAAGACCAGGACTTCGGACAGACTGCAGATGAGGATATGTCGATAAAGACTGCCAATCAGGAACTGATCGGGAGAGTATTGAAAAAACATGGCGGCAACAGGAAGGCTGCTGCAGCCGAACTTGGAATTTCGGAAAGAACATTGTACCGGAAGATAAAGCAGAAAGGGTGATTATGAACGTAAAAAGATCCATATGGGCCGGCATAGGCATGGCGGTGGCGCTTGCAGCAGCTGCCCTTATCGTACATTCGTGCGGAATATACTCATTTACAGGCACATCGATTCAGCCTGACGTCAATACGATTACCATCAATTATTTTGAATATAAGGCTCTGAAGGTGAATCCGTCCCTGAGCAATCAGATTACTGAGGCTCTTCAGGAAAAGTTTATCAGACTCACAAGGTTGGAGCAGGTGGATATGGACGGAGACCTTGAAATCATAGGAGAGGTGAGCGGATATGATGTGAAGGCCACAGCCATCACTGCCAACGAACAGGCCGCCCAGAACCGTCTGACGGTAAGTGTGAAGATAAGCTTTGTGAACAGGAAATATCCGGAAGACAATTTCGACAACAAGTCTTTCTCGGCATATGCGGATTTTGATGCAATGCAGACTCTTGATGCGGTCGAGGCCGGATTGTGTGAAGAGATTGTCGAACAACTTTGTGAAGATATATTCAATGCCACTGTGGCTAACTGGTAGAATATGGAGAATTATATAGACCTGAAGAAACTTAACCTGGATGAACTTGTGGGAGTCGTCAATCTCTATCCCTGGTTCGGGGCAGCAAGAAAGGAACTCTGCCAGAGGATGAACCGTATGGGAGGGGACGCCTGGGGAGTTGCTCAATATGCTGATTCCGCATTGTACATAGGTTCGCGCGGCATCCTTTCCGGAATGTTGAGGGCAGGCAGGACCACGGATTGGACAGATGCGGATGTAGGCGACCTCATCAAGTCCTATATTTCCGAAACGAAGGAAGAGGAATCTTCGCAGCCTGAGAAAAGGAAGGTCTATGCAGGAGTAGGAGATTATTTCTCTCAGGAAGACTATGACCAGGTGAGACGTTCTGACGACAATGTATTCTCCAAGTATGCGGCAAAAGCCAAGCAGGAGAAGTCGGAAGCAGGAGAAGATGTGGAGTTCGACCTTTATACCGAAACTCTTGCGCAGATTTACGCTGAACAGGGCTATTATGGACACGCAAAGAACATTTATTCTAAACTAATTTTGGCATATCCGGAAAAAAGTGCTTACTTTGCATCCCTTATTGAAAAAATTAACGAATTAAACATATCATGAACGTACTATTCACAGTTTTGACAGTGCTTGTGCTGATTGCCAGCGTTCTCATCACTCTCATCGTTCTTCTCCAGAACGGAAAGGGAGGCGGACTTGCAAGCAACTTTGTGGCGGGTAATCAGACTTTCGGTGTTCGTCAGACAGCGGACATCCTTGAGAAGATCACCTGGGGTCTTGTAGGCTTCATCTTCGTAGTGTCCATCGTGACTACATTCACAATGAAGTCAGGTTCCGATTCTGTAGATCTCACCGAGAAGATCGAGATCGAGGCTCCTGCTCCAGAGTTCCCTGCAGCTGTTCCTTCAGCTGAGGCTCCTGCAACTCCTGCTGAGAACGTAGCTGAGTAATCAGACTATCCCGGACTGACAAATTGTCAGAAAAAGGATTTGGAATATAATTTGACTATTAGCCGTCAGTTCAATAGAGCTGACGGCTATTATTGCTTTGCTTGATGCCGTCGGACAAATTTAAAAGGAGGAAAAGATTATGGCAGAAAACAGATTTGAGAATTTAAGCAGATTTGCTGTCAATCTGAATGAGAGGGCAGCTCAGGGCAAACTTGATCCTGTCATCGGCAGGGATGAAGAGATAAGGAGAGTCTTGCAGATTCTCAGCAGAAGAACGAAGAACAATCCGATCCTGGTCGGAGAGCCTGGAGTCGGAAAGACCGCCATTTCAGAAGGCATAGCTCAGAAGATAGTGGATGGAGATGTTCCGGAAAACCTCAAGAACAGGAAGATATATTCGTTGGATCTCGGTGCGCTGATTGCGGGAGCCAAATATCAGGGTGAATTCGAGGAGAGATTGAAGGGAGTGGTGAAGGAAGTAGTGGAGAGCGATGGTGAGGTGATATTGTTCATTGATGAAATCCATACACTTGTCGGAGCAGGACGTACTTCAGGCGCCATGGACGCTTCCAATATCCTGAAACCGGCCCTTGCGCGAGGAGAGCTGCGCACGATAGGATCCACCACTCTGGATGAATATCAGAAATATTTCGAGGCAGACAAGGCTCTTGAGAGGCGTTTCCAGATGGTTATGGTTGAAGAACCGTCTCCTGCGGCTTCCATTTCCATCATGAGAGGTCTCAAGGAACGCTATGAGAACCACCATAAGGTACGCATCGAAGATGATGCTCTGATTGCTGCGGTGGAATTGTCACACAGGTATATTACCAGCCGTTTCCTTCCGGACAAGGCCATAGACCTTGTGGATGAAGCGGCGTCAAAGCTGCGTCTCGAAATGAATTCCGTTCCGGAACCGATTGCAGAGCTTGAAAGCCGTATAAGGCAGCTCGAAATCGAGAGGGAAGCTGTAAAAAGAGAGGGAACCTCACTGAAGACAGACAAGATAAAGTCAGAACTCAAGGAGCTTATTGCACAGCGTGACGATTTGCGTGAGCGCTGGGATGAAGAGAAGGATGTTCTTTCAGAACTTCAGGCACAACGTCAGAAGATGGAAGACTATAAGCTGGAGGCCCATAATGCTGAGCGTACCGGTGATTATGGAAAGGTGGCGGAGATTCGTTATGGAAAGATGGCAGAAGCACAGAAGAGGATAGAGGAGCTTACTCAACGTCAGGCATCCATAAAGGATCCTATCATCACCGAAGCGGTGACACCTGAAGATATTGCTGAAGTTGTCGCAAAGTGGACAGGTATTCCGGTGAAGAGAATGCTGGAGAGCGAGAGGACCAAGCTTCTGCGTATGGAAGACGAACTGCATAAGAGGGTAGTGGGGCAGAATGCGGCGATAGAGGCTGTTGCTGACTCGGTAAGACGTTCCCGTGCCGGTCTTCAGAACGAAAAACGGCCTATCGGATCCTTCCTGTTCATGGGTACGACAGGAGTCGGTAAGACAGAGCTTGCCAAGGCTTTGGCTGAATTCCTGTTCAATGACGAGAACATGATGACGAGAATAGACATGAGCGAGTATCAGGAACGTCATTCCGTAAGCCGTCTGGTTGGTGCGCCTCCGGGCTATGTGGGATATGACGAGGGAGGTCAGCTGACTGAGGCGGTAAGGCGCAAGCCTTACTCCGTGGTGCTTCTGGATGAAATCGAGAAAGCACATCCGGATGTGTTCAACACCCTGCTTCAGGTCCTTGACGACGGACGCCTGACAGACAACAAGGGACGTACGGTGGATTTCAAGAACACTATCCTTATAATGACTTCAAACGTCGGAGCCGATATTATACAGACCTTTATGGAACATCTCCCTCTTGAAGGAGATGAACGCCGCAATATGCTCTCTGACTGCCGTAACGAGGTTATAGAAGTCCTGAAACGCACCGTCCGTCCGGAATTTCTCAACAGAATAGACGAACTAATCATGTTCGAACCTCTCTCTCAGACTGATATACGGGCTATACTTGACATGCAGATCCGCGACCTTCAGTCAAAACTCGCCGAGAACGGAGTCACTGTTGAATTTACCGACGGATTCAAGGACTATATGAGCACAAAAGGTTATGAACCGCAATACGGAGCACGCCCAATCAAGCGCCTGATGCAGAAGGAACTCATAAATCTGCTCGCCAAATCCATCCTCGACGGCCATGTCCGCAAGGATTCGGTCATTCATGTCGATGTCATTGACGGTCAGATTACAATAAAATAATAATACAACAAAAAGAGGAAGATTGATGGAGATGACATGCCACCCACGGCTAGGGGGTGCCTGCTAGCAGGCGGGGGTCATCGGAATCAACTTCCTCTTTTGTATTATTATTTTACTGCTACTTTTCGATAATCACATGTCCATGGTCACGGGCCACAGTCTCCTTCCATTTGTCGGTATAGCCAGGCTGTGAGATCCTGTCCGGGATGCAGTCCGTGTACTCATTTGTCACGAACGATCCGTCCGGATTCTGGGCCTTGACATTGCCGTCGATGAACTTCACAAGAAGAAGCTGCTCCAGGGAGACCCATTTGTCGAAGATCTTCTGTGCATTTTCCAATGAAAATGCCGTGAGGTATTCATGTACTTTCGTATAAGGGTCATATACCTTGCGCATTTCGTCATTTCTGGCTATCATCTTTCTTGGTTTGGCTTCTTCTTCCTTATAGATCGCAAAGGCTTCCTCGTCTGCCTTCCTTACAGCCTCGATCATGCTGTTCTCCCATGCGTCGATCTCCGCGCGCACTGTAGGAGCCATGATGTTGTATGCCTTGTAGCAGGCGTTGGCCACTCTGTTCGTCATCCAGAATGCTGATGTAGGGGAGTAGGTGATCATGTTTCCGTTGCCTTCACGGAAAGATTCAGGCACCTCATTGATGCAGGTGTAGATAGGTGTGAGATACGAAGTTGCGGCGTCGTCACATCCGAACCAGTTCACTCCTCCTATGGCATCAGGGACCCATCCTCGTGACTGTCCGACAAACCAGAATCCGGTCTGCTGAGTGGCGATGGCCCTTTCGTTGGTATATTTATTGCCGTCATGTTCGAATCCCATAGGTCTCCAACGGTAAGGGAGGGCGTTTCCTCCTGCACCTATGTCTGTGGTCATATCCATAGGCGTTCCCTCATAATGATCCCTCATCACGTCCGCCACGTCCTTGACGCTGATCTTGCGTGAAGGTTTTACGAACAGAGGGAATCTCTTGGTCTTGTCCCATCCGAGAGCATAGTTCACATAGTCATAGGCATCCTTGCTCACGACATTTCCGTTCTCATCTTCGAATGTGAATACTCCGTCGCAGAGAATGTTGAATGCAGCCCATGCTCTTGCTTCACAACCCCTCATGGCACCGAAATCGAGCGGTGCATATGCGTCACAGAAACTGAAGTCCTTGTCTTCTCCGTCGAAATATCCCATCTCGCGTGCGAATGAAATCACGTCCGGTGCATAGATGCAGTTCTCAGGGTCATCAAGAGGGAAGGTGCTGATACGGGCCTGGTTGGCATGAGCGCAGATATATCCGTCAGGAACTCTTCTTGCCACCCACACGATACCCTTACGTACATTCTCTCCGTTCACCGTTTTGTGTCCCTTGCCTATCAGGTCCATTACCCAGACTTCATCCTTGTCCGCAATTGAGAATGATTCTCCGCTTGAGTAGTATCCGTATCTGTCTGCAAGGTCTACGATCACATCGATTGCCTCCCTTGCAGTCCTTGCTCTTTCAAGGGCCACATATATGAGTGATCCGTAGTCCATGATACCTGTGGAATCGAACAGTTCCGGGCGGCCGCCGTATGTCGTCTCTGCTATAATGAGCTGATGCTCATTCATGTTGCCGACCCTCTTGTATGTCCTTGCCACCTGCGGGATATATCCGAGGAATTTTCCTGAGTCCCACTCGTTGATTTTTCTGAGATCTGCCTTTGTCCAGACTTTTCCAGGAGCGAAATAGAGTTCGCCGAATAGCTGGTGTGAATCTGCTGCATAGGAAATCATGTTGGATCCGTCGGCGCTGGCTCCTTTGGTCACAAGCACATTGGTGCAGGCGTGACTTTCTGTCATATTGAAGCTCAGAATGGCCGTAAGGGCGATAAGGAGGGCTGTTGAAAGTCTTCTCATTTTGTACTTTTATTATAATTAATTACTTTTGTGTCGCGTTTTTTCGCCAAATCTTGGCAAAACTATAAAATTTTCGGAAGATATGAAATTGAAAATATTCCTGATAGTGTTTTGCTCCGTCATCGGGAACGCGGTATGCAACGATGCCATGGCTCAAGAACAGAAGCAGCCGGATATTTACGAACAGGCGGAAATGGAAGCTGACAGGCTCCAGAGGGTGCTTGACCTTGAAGACTGGCAGGTTTTTTATGTGGATTCCACTCTGAAGCACGATTTCACTGCCATGATGGCTGAATATGAGCAGCTTAAGTCATCAAAGGTGGAAAACGTATCCATGTATCAGATGGTCCAGGACAAGTGGATGGATCAGATCGATGCAACTTACGAGAAATTTTTTACTGAGTCCCAGTGGAAGGCTTACCTGAAGCAAGGCGCATCCAAGGCCCGGAAGGCAAGGGCAAAGCGTAAGGCCAAGGCAGAAGCAAAATAAGAAAGACATGGATTTTTTAGAAGTAATAGACAAGAGACGCTCTGTCAGAAGATATGCTGACAGACCGGTCGGCAGGGAACTGCTTGATGCAATAGTCAGGGTGGCACAGACAGCCCCGTCCTCCAGAAACAGCAGGAGCTCGGCATTCATGATAATCGATGACCGTGACACTCTTGATGCATTGTCCCAGATGCGTGATTATGGGGCCTCTCCTCTTAAGAGTGCCCAGGCGGCTATTCTGGTCATGGGTGACGACAGCAAGACAGACCTTTGGGTGGACAACTGTGCCATTTCAGCTACATTTATACAACTGGCTGTGACAGCAATGGATCTTGCAAGCTGCTGGATTCACATCAACGGACGACCGTGTCTGAAGGATGAGCCTGCCGGACAGAAGGCTGAGGATTATGTGCGTGAACTTCTCGGCATCAGGGATGGACTTCGTCCATATTGCGCTGTGGCTATCGGTTATCCGGAAGAAGTCCCCGCCGAATAGCGTTGATTTTTCCAAATCGGCCACAAAATTGCCTTTATTTATGGCCGGATGCTTGTTTTTTACGGTCCTGGCCACAAAATCGCCCTGATATGTGGCCGACTTAATGCGAAAGAATAAAAGATCAAATATATGAAGGAAAGAATAGAGGCCCTTATGGCCGAAATAGAAGGCCTGTCTTGCAAGAGTGAGCAGGAAATTGAAGAGGCGCGTGTGCGTCTGCTCGGAAAGAAGGGTGAGGTTACGAAGCTGTTCGAGGAATTCAGGACAGTAGCTCCGGAGCTGAAGAGGGAGTTCGGACAGAAACTGAATGTCCTTAAAAATGCTGCTGCTGCCAAGATCGAGGCTCTTAAGGAAGCGGCGGCTGAATCGCCTGTCTCCGGTGCAGCATCATTCGACTACACCATGCCGGGAGACCCTGTGTCTCTCGGATCACGCCACCCGGTGTCAATCGCACGTGAAGAGATTGTCAGCATATTCCGCAAGTTCGGCTATGATGTGGCAGAAGGTCCGGAAATCGAGGATGACTGGCATGTGTTCGAGGCTTTGAACTTCCCGCCTGAGCACCCTGCCCGTGAAATGCAGGATACCTTCTTTATCAGTGACAGCGACAATCCGGTTCTTCTCCGTACCCACACATCTTCAGTTCAGGTTAGGGCAATGGAGAAGATGCCTCTGCCGATACGTATCGTATGTCCGGGAAGGGTCTTCCGTAATGAGGCCATATCAGCCCGTGCACATTGCATCTTCCATCAGGTTGAAGGTCTCTATATTGATGAAAACGTCACTTTTGCTGACATGAAGCAGGCAATACTTCTGTTTGCCCGCGAGATGTTCGGTGCCCAGACCCAGATACGTATGCGTCCTTCATACTTCCCGTTCACAGAACCGTCAGCAGAAATCGATGTAAGCTGCAACATATGCGGAGGAAAGGGATGTAACGTATGTAAGGGAACCGGCTGGCTTGAGATCATGGGTTGCGGAATGGTAGATCCGAATGTCCTCGAAGCTTCAGGTATAGACAGCAAAAAATATAGCGGTTTCGCCTTCGGAATGGGAGTTGAGCGTATCGCAATGCTTAAGTGGCAGGTGCGTGACCTGAGAAACTATTTCGAGAATGACCTCAGATTCCTCAAGGAATTCGAAACTTCTATCTAAAATAAAGGTGGAGCTATCTTTTCAGCTCCACCTTTACTATATAATCCGGTGAGTGATCTGCGGACGGCAATTCGATATGGAGCTTGCCGTCTTTTACTTTATATTTCAAGCACTCTCCGGTATCCATTGCATTCACTGACCTGATTTTATTCTTCTGCAGCGGAAGTCCGATGGAAGTGCACCCTTCTTCTGGTGTGATCACGTGGAGATACAAGGTGTTGTCCTTTCTTGTGGTGACACCCCAGCTTTGTTCCGGGATGTCCGTAGCATCTGTTCCATATACCGTATCTCCATACTTTTCCATCCACTTTCCAATCTCATCCAGCCTTTCCACCGCTCTCTGAGGCAGATTGCCGTCCGGCTGAGGACCTATGTTCAGCAACAGATTCGAGCCCTTTGCGGCAGCTCTTACGATAAGCTGAATCAGTTCTGTGGCGGATTTATAGCTTTGGTCCTCCACCTTATAACCCCATGACCAGTTCATGGTCTGGCACATTTCCAGGGGAAGATTGCTTATTTTCTGATTTTCCGACCATCCTGCCTTATTCTCTCCTGGAAGATCACGCTCGAACATCTGAAAGTCTTCTCCGTCGAAAGGATCGCGATGGTGGTTGTTACCTATGAGACATGTCGGGTTTATGCTGTGGATGTGTGAATATATTTCCTCGATTTTCCATTCAAATGGAGTGTTGTCCTTGTCATGGTCCCAGATGCCGTCAAACCATATGGCCTTGACACCTTTATATTTTGTCAGAAGCTCGCTCAGCTGGTTCTTCATGAATTCCATATATGCGTTGTAGTCGGCTTTTTCGGGATTGCGTCCGTGTTTCGGACCGCTCTCTCCGACCGGATAATCGTCCCTGTACCAGTCTACCAGCGAATAATACAGATGAAGGGCAATTCCTTCTTCATGGCATGCGTCTGCAAGTTCGGCCACAATGTCCCTCTTGAAAGGAGAGGCATCCATTATGTCATAATCGGTATAAGCCGAGTCGAACATGGAAAACCCGTCATGATGTCTTGTGGTGAAGCATATGTATTTGGCTCCTCCAGCCTTGATGGCTCTGACCCATTCCTTGGCATTGAACGAGCCTGGATAGAATCCCCCTGCAGCCTTTGCATATTCCCTTCCGTCGGGACCGCTGTTAAGATACCACTCTCCCTGGGCATACATGCTGTATATTCCCCAATGGATAAAGACGCCGAAGCGCATATTCTGGAATTCCTCCCTCGCCTCAAGGTTCGAATCCGAAGGAGTGTAATCAGGAGTTTCACTGGCGGAAGCTACGACAGGGCCGCATAGTGCCATGCAGGCGGCAAGAACGGTAAGTAGGGTGCTTTTCATCATTGTGTGACTTTCTTTCACAAAAATAATAAAATTCCTTGATCGTCGTACATATGCAGAATTCCTGTATTTCGACCACCGTGTCACTTCCCGGCTTAAAGTTGTCTCACAAAGGTTTCGTGGATCACAAATATGTGTCTAAGCACAGATTCTTGTGAGTCTGAACAGGATGTATACAGGCTTATTTACCTTTCTTAACCCTTTTACATGTCGTCCTGTTTTGTTGGATCAACTGAAAAAGTAGGTTGGTAAATTTAGTCTTGTTACCTTTGCGGTATGGTAACAAAGACATTATTAGAGACAATATTTCCGAGTGTCATCGTTGATAATTTTGACATCGTGTCAATCCAGCATTATCCCAAGGAT
>JAZSEQ010000082.1:0-5012 GCA_045531765.1 Candidatus Cryptobacteroides sp.
ACCTCACGCCCCATTCCTTCCTGAGATCATCCATCTGTTTCATGATGCTTATGGTTTCCTCGTGCGGCATCATCGGGGATTCCAAAAGCTTTTCTTCTATGCACCTTCGGCATTCGATCACCTGATATTCATATCCGTTGATTATCGCATCGTCCTTGGTGTATCTCTGTACAAGCTCATAGTTCCTGTATACTTCGACGACCTCCGGACAGTTGATGTTGTCTACTCTGATATAGCCTTCCGTGCCGCTGATAATGCCTTGCCTGTCATTCAGGCAAAGCGCTCCTGACTGGAGATTTGCCATCTTTCCGTCTGCGAATGAGAGTGATATGCTTTCGTGCATGTCCATTCCTGATGGCCCCAGCTGGCAGTTCGTCACGGTCTTGACAATGTCAGTTCCGAAATACATCCTGGCGAAGTTCAGAGTGTATACACCAAGGTCCAGAAGCGCTCCTCCGCACAAGTCCCCGCGGACGATTCTTTCCTTGTTTTCCATCATATAGCATAAGGTGGCGGTGAGGATCCTCGGCTCTCCAATGATGCCGCTCTCCATGATCTCCTTGATCTTATGGGACAACGGCATATACCTGGTCCAGATCGCTTCTGTGATGAACACTCCTTTACTCCTTGCTGTCTCGATGAGCTTTTCCGCCTGCCGGGCGTTGGCCGTGAAAGCCTTTTCCACAAGGACAGGCTTTCCGTGCTTCAGAGCCAGCATTGCGTGGTCGTAGTGATGAGAATGCGGGGTTGCGATATATACCAGGTCTACAGCCGGGTCGCAGACCATCTCCTCATAGCTTCCGTAAGCTTTGCTTATGTTATGCTCTGCTGCAAATGCTTCAGCCTTCTCCATTGTGCGTGAAGCTATTGCGTGGATCTCCATATCTGTGAACGGGGCGATGGCGCTGCACATTTTCCTTGCAATCCCGCCTGCTCCTATGATACCGATTCTGAACATATTCCTAACGTATTAATGAGACAATTTTCTCAAGCCATTCTTTGTCTGTCTGGTCGAAAGTATTGAATTCCGTGCTGTCAATATCCAGTACTGCGATAACCTTCTCTCCCTGAAATACAGGAACTACTATCTCGCTGTTTGAAGTGCTGCTGCAAGCTATGTGGCCGGGGAACTGATGGACGTCCGGCACGATGACGGTTTCTGCCCTTTCCCAAGCGGTTCCGCAGACTCCTTTGCCGAAGCCGATCCTGGTGCAAGCGACAGGACCTTGGAAAGGTCCCAGAACCAGCTGTTTTGATTCCTGCTCCACTCGATAGAAACCTGTCCACCAGAAGCCGAACTCCTCATGCAGCAAAGCCGCCACGTTCGCCATATTGGCAACCATATCGCTTTCCCCTTCGACAACCGACTGTATCATCCTGAATGCTGTCCTGTATTTTTCTTTCTTGTTCATTTTCTCGCTTTGTCTGTCATGTGATTTTTCTGCATCAACTCCTGTCTTTCCCCTGCGGTGAACTTCTCTATGGAGTATCGGAGGGTAGTGCGTGGCATTGTGTCTTTGTGAGTGCTCAGGAAAGACACGAGGAGTTCCTTGTCCCGTTTGCTTACCTCGCGGAGCATCCAGCCTACGGCTTTCTGCATCAGGTCGTGTTTTGTTCCGAGGAAAATCTCCGCAAGTTCGATGGTGTCTGCGAATTGGCCATGACGTATGAGCATCAGTGTGGATACGACTGCGATGCGTTGCTCCCACATGACCGGAGATTGTGCAAGAGTGTATAGCACGCTATGATCTTGATGCTTGACCAGATGGTCTCCCAATATGTATGGGGCGGAAAGATCCACCAGGTCCCAGTTGTTGATGCCTTTCATGTGTGTCAGGTAGAATTTAACGGCTGCTTCAGGATCCTTTTTATATTTCTCGATGAGGATGAGTAGGGCGCAGAGCCTGCATTCGTGCCATTCGCTTTCAAGAAGGGCCTCGATGAGCTCGTATGAGGCTTCTTTGTGGGCCTTGGCCACCTTACGGGTCTCCGGGACTGTGACTCCGAGGAACTTGTCGCCTTCGCCATATTCGCCCTTGCCGGTCTTGAAGAAACGTGGCAGGACGATCTTCTTCTCTTCGTCCGATGCTGCTATAAGGCTGCGTATGATCTCAGCATATTCCTTTGCCAGTCTGAGGGTAGACAATGAAAGATGGCAATATCCTTCGGGATTTTTTACGAGGTAGTCCTGATGATATTCTTCAGCAGGGTAGAATGACTTCAACGGCTCTTTTTCTACTGCCAATGGCTCTCCAAGGGCCTGCTGCACTTCTCCATAAACCTTCTCGATGTCTGCTCGGTCCGCCTCGTCGGTCCAATATATTCCTGTCTTGTACCTTGTGCCGCAGTCATTACCCTGACGGTTTATGGAAAGGGGATTGATTGACCTGAAGAAGAGGCGGCAAAGCGTCGCAAGTGATATGATACGGTCGTCATATGAAACCCTCACACACTCCACGTGTCCTGTCTTGTCTGTGTATACCTGCTGATATGTAGGTTCTGCGAGATCCCCGTTGGCATATCCGGTCTCAGTCTCGAGCACGCCTTCAAATGTTCCCATATAATGCTCTGTCCCCCAGAAACATCCGCCGGCGAAGTATATCTGTTTCATATGCAGTCCTGCTTTTTACGTGCGTTTTACAGTGGACAGCTAACATCCGGTTCCGTCAAGATTACAGGCTGCACCGGATGAATATTCAGGTTCTGATGCCGTAATATCTGATGAAGCAAGGTAGTGCTTCAACGATATGACGACATCGCCGTCATCCTTTACGAAGCAGGGGATTCCGATTGTGCCTCTCTCTCTCACCTTTGCAAAGGCCGGATGATTGTCTCTGAGTGCGAGAAACTCCTTCAGGTCACTTGCCTGCTTTCCGATGTCTATGATCTTATACTCCGGGTTTGCCCCATATAGCTGCTTAGCCTGTATGCAATCAGGGCAGCTCTCCATTACAAATATTCTTGTCATAGTTGATTATAATTATTCGATTTCACCTTTCCATTAAATGATCCCTCCGTCGAGTTCTGTCACACCATCTCCAAGATTTCCCGCCGTCTTCATCAATTATCAATTGCATTTCCATTATCATAGTTATACTTGTTTTGGAATAATTCAAAATTAGGAATAATTATGGAGAATTCCAAATAATCATGACTTCCCCAATTCCTGATCAGGCTTTTCTACCCAGTTTGTCCACGAAAAAAACTTATTTTTCTTGGGACATTTATTCATATAATGCCGGTTTTCGCTCCCGGGCTTCTTCAATCATTTGTTTTCTCTGCTCTGGAGTGGGCTGAAAGACCTGGTAACCCCATCCGTAGGCGTTCTCAAAAGCACGCCTTCCTGCCGGTGTCATGAGACCACGATCTTCGAGATCGATGCATCTGTCCATGTTCAGTTTGGTCCAATGGCTGTTCTTTCTTCTTGGAGACAGTCTCTGAGCAAGTCTCCCATCAGGAAGCTTTTTCAGTGTGCTGTCAATCCACCCGAAACAAATAGCCTCTTCCACGACATCTATGTAAGGTAGTATGCCCGGCGGCGGAGTCTTGCTCCTGCTCATGACAACCCAGCACTCCTTCTCCTTGGAGTGATTCTCCTGCAGCCATGCCCTAAGCTGGGATCGTTCTGAATATTCTAACAGTGTGGTGATTTCCATTGTTTCTCCCTAGTTTTTGTCAGGATTGACTATTGTTTCAAGTAACCTCCATTGTTTTGGCAGCAAACTATCAAATCGTCAACAGCATCGTCAATTGACTGAAGATGTTCAATCTCGTAGAACTCAACCAGGAAGTCCAGACCCTTATATTGATCCAGATATTCATGAGCTGCTTTGGCAGAAAGATCGAATCTCTTTGCAAATGCCCTAATGCAGGCGTTGATATATGGGATTTTATATTTGTCTTCCATGGCTTATCGAACCTCCTTGAATTCCATAATATCGAGCATAGAGAATAGAACTCCCTCTATCTCTGACGTCCAGCTTCTGTGGAAGTGACCGTAGTACCAATGTGTGATTGGATGTCCGTCTGACTTCAGGTGATTGAAGATCTGGTCTATTGTCTTGCGTTCTTCATCAATATCAGCAAAGAGGTTGTCATCCCATTCTGCCCACTCTGATATGCCATCCTTGGCGATGAGTTCGCAGAAGGAGGGGGCAGTGTGGGTGATGACCGTATCTATCTTGAACTCGTTGCCGATTTCGTTTAGCGATGACTCGTTGTATACAGGGATTTCAGCTGGCCAATAGGATGCAACCTGTGAAATTCTATTTCGGTTGTCGTACTTCTGTCGATTGTACCGGTCTATGCTGATGGCTCCGCCTATGCAAAGGATGTTGTGACCGCATGCTTGAATTACGCTATAATCAGGAATCGTGCGGAATCGTTCATGTGCTATCCTTTCCTCATTGAAATACGCAGGATCATCATGATTGCCACGCACCATCACGACCCAGTTGTTTGCTTTGTTTAGTTGTGAAGAGTTGCGATTGAAGATGATGTCATAGTAGCCAGGCTTTTCAAATCCAAATCCACAGTCACCGGCAATGATAAGCAAGGTGTCTGTCATCTGATATTGGACACACATCTTGAATATCACTTCGTTGAAGTGACCGTGAATATCTCCGCAGACAACAATGTTCTTGGCGTCTGGAAATGAATATGTATGCATGGGATGTTTCGTTGTATTATAGTTGTGAATAGTGACTGAATCTGATTTTAAGTTCTTCTATAGCGATTTCAAGTTCTCTGACTCGTCCCATTCGGAGCGTGTCTGCAATGACAAGCAGCTCATATAATGCGTTATCTTTTGAACATGCTTCAGGAACAGTGCGATAGAGGGGCTCAATAGCTTGACCTCTGTGATTGCCGTCCTTTGATGGCCACACATACGAGTCTTGTCCCTGTGAGATTTTGCTTCTGATAGGTTCTGCAGAGAATGCGGTAGGCATTCCTCTCACTATGGCACCAGGAAGCGGGGGATAAACATATTTAAGACCATGTATCATAAAGTC
>JAZSEQ010000076.1:0-27737 GCA_045531765.1 Candidatus Cryptobacteroides sp.
GCATTCTGTGCAGGGTGTCTGTATGCAATCCATGAGGACTACCCTCTGGATAGGATGCTGGAGTTTGCCAACACCTCTGCCCGATTCAATTTATTTAATGCTACCAGCACCGGTGGAGCACCGTCATTGAAAGAAATAGAATGCTATCTTTGTAAATAATGACATGATTTCAGATATGGATAGATTGAAAATAATCGGTATTGGGGAGATAGTCTGGGATTGTCTTCCTGATGGGCGCAAACTTGGGGGAGCTCCTTTGAATTTTGCTTATTTCGCGCTGCAGATGGGAGCGGATGCATATGCAGTAAGTGCTGTCGGGGATGACGATCTTGGGGGCGATACTCTTGAAATGGTAGCTCAAACCGGTGTAAATCCCGCTTTCGTCCAGAAAAAAGACCTTCCTACCAGCAGGGTGCTTGTGAGCCTTGATGATAAAGGTGTCCCTCAATATGAAATTGTAGAAAATGTAGCTTGGGATGATATCCTTTGCTCAGACAGGGAAATGCAATTGGTCAGTGATGCTTCTGTCATATGCTGGGGTTCTCTTGCGCAACGTTCCCCTGTCTCCAGAAAAAGCATCCTTTCCATGATAGAGGCGTCTCCGTCTTCGTGTCTGAAGGTTTTTGATATAAATATCAGGCAGCACTTCTATGATAAGGAAACAATAGAGTGCTCTCTACGCCATGCGGATATCCTTAAGCTTAATGAAGACGAATTGCCGATAGTCTGTTCCTTGATGGGAATCCAGGAAGATTCTTCGGAAAGGTGCATAATGGCATTGGCTGATATATTTTCTTTAAGAATGGTTATTTATACTTGTGGAGCATCTTTCAGCGAGGTCTATGACAGGAACGGACTGGTGTCCCATATATCTACTCCAAGAGTTGAGGTTGCTGATACTGTAGGCGCAGGGGATTCGTTTACAGCAGTTTTCGTTACTTGTTTCCTGAGAGGAATGAGTGTGGTAAAGTCCCACGAAGCTGCGGTCAGGGTTTCTGCGTGGGTGTGCACGCAATCAGGGGCGATCAATGCTCTCCCCGATGAGTACCGTTCTTTATAGACTCACGGTCATCTCGCACCGGCGGCAGTCGAAATGAAGGGCGAGGCGCTTTCCGTTGTTCAGCAGGAACAGGGGGGCGCTTTCTTTTGCACCCTGATGGACGGGGCACATGCCGAGTTCGTGACGGATGCAGTATCTGGTGCGCATGAGTTCGGCTCCGGAGGGGTGTTCGAGCTCGTAGGCTCTGCCGGATATTTCTGCGCCGGCAGCTGCATGGACTTTTTCTGAAATCCTGTTGGATATGTTCTGTCTGTAGGTGGCAGTCTTTTCCGGAAAGGACTCCGTTGCCGGATTGTCCAAAGAAACATTGAGGAGAGGCTTTGCAATGCAAGCTTCTGCGTCGAGTCGGTCAGCCAGTGTGCGTCTGATGCTGTTGAGGGCTGATGCACTCATGAAAGGAAGAGTGTCAGCTGCCTCCACAGCCTCAAGTGTGAACCTGTAGTGACCGGAACTCTTTCCGATCTGTGCTCCCAACATTGCGCGCATCCTTTCCTGGTTGTCTGCTGTCTGGTTTCCTGCGTCAAGTGTAATCGAGGTCTGCCTTCCGTCTTCCGTACGGGCAACGGCTTCAAGGGTCCATCCATCTTCCTCAGACTTGAAACGGAGGAAGACCTTGACGCCTATTTCCCTGACGCATGCCTGCCTTTCGATTTCCTTTTCGAAGGCTGCGTTGATGTTCCTGTAAAGCTGTACCCCGGCTGAAAGTGATGCCGGAATCCTGCACCTGATGCTTCCGCCCGTGCACACATCTCCGCGGAAGCCTTCCACCTTTCCGTTTCGGGCGACGAATGAGAAGCCGTCTCCATTGTTGAGGATGACGCCTTTATTCAATTTCACTTCCGCGCAAGAACGGCTGACAGAGGCTACGGTCCCGATGAATTCTCCCATGGATTTGGCCGCATCCATGGCGGCCCATCTGCCTCGCTTTCCGTCGATGAAAAGCTGGGTGTATCCGCGGTTGAATGTCTTGTCAAGGTCTGGCTGGAATCCTCCTGACACCTTTCCGAATGAGCCTCTTCCGTATTTATCCGGACATCTTTCACTCAAGCTGTCCAGTGCCAAAGAATAATCCCTCACCACATTCCTTACATAGGACTCGTTCTTGAGCCTGCCTTCTATCTTGAAGGATGTGATTCCGGCCTCTGCGAGGTCTTCCAGCCGGGACTTCAGGTTGTAATCCTTGAGGGAAAGCAGAGCCTTGTTGCGCACCAGCGCCTTGCCCGAAGCGTCCACAAGGTCGTAAAGCGACCTGCAGGCCTGGATGCAGGCTCCTCTGTTGGCGCTTCTTCCGGCAATCATTTCAGACAGGTAGCACTGCCCGCTGTAGCATACGCATAATGCCCCGTGGACAAAGAATTCCAGTTCGCAGCTCACGGCAGCCCTGATCGCACGGATCTGTTCCAGCGAAAGCTCCCTCTCGAGGATAAGTCTTGAGAATCCGAGGCTTTCAAGGAAACGTGCCTGCTCAGGCGTGCGGATTGCACACTGGGTGGAGGCGTGAAGCGGAATCGTCAGAGGCTCGAAACGGCCTCCGAAACCGTTACGGGCCATCTCCACCACTGCCATGTCCTGGACTATTATTGCATCTGCCCCGGCATCCTGGACCTGAAGCATGAACCCGTAGGCGTCCTCCAGTTCGGAATCATATAGTATTGTATTCAGAGTCACGAATATGCGCACTCCGAACTTATGGGCATAGTCGCACAGCTTCCGTATATCTTCCACGGAGTTTCCTGCTGCCTGACGTGCCCCGAACTGCGGCCCCGCTATATACACAGCATCGGCACCGCAGTCGATTGCCGCGATGCCGATAGTGATGTCTCTTGCCGGAGCAAGCAGTTCAAGCATTCTCATTATTTGCTGAGCTCCTTGATCTGGTAGTTCGCGAATTCAGCGAAGTTCGGGTCTCCTGCGATTGCAGTGTAATACTCGATTGCCTTAGCCTTGTCACCCATTTCCTGAGCTGTAGTGGCGATCTTGTACTTGATCTGGTTTGCGGCCTTTGGCTTTGCACCCTCGAGAGCCTTCTCATAGAGAGAGATTGCCTCATCTGACTTCTTGAGACCCTTCGCTGCGTCACCTGCTGTCTCATAAGCGTTTGAAGCAGCCTCATATCCGAGGGATACATTTGCAAGGTCATATGCCTCCTGATACTTCTTGCCCTTGATTGCAGCCTTGGCCTTCATAAGAGCTATGTTCGCAAGTCTTGGAACAGCGTTCTTCTCCTGTCCGTTTTCCTTGGCAACGAGGAAATACTTCTCAGCCTCATTGAAATTCTTGCTTCTGTAGTAGCAGTCGCCGAGCTGGAATGCGGCAGCACCGTTTGCAGGGTCCATTTCAAGCACCTTTGCGTAGTTCTCGATTGCTGTCGGATAGTTCTTTGCTCTCTTGGCAGCAGCACCTGCAGTGTTGTAGATGTTCATCTGGCTGTTCTTTGCAAGTTCTGCAGCCTCTCCAGCCATTTCTGTGTTGCCATAGGATTCAGCCACAGCCTTTGTCTGGTTGAAAGCCTCGATTGCACCTGCGAAATCCTTGGAGTTGTAGAGTGCTTTTGCTATCGCCATGTTTGCAGCGATGATGCCTGTCTTGCAGTTCTCGGTAAGTTCTGCAGCCTCCTCGCCAAGGCCCTCAGCCATTGTGAGTGCATTCTGGAAATTTGTAAGGGCAGCCTCGCCGTTTCCCATCTGGAGCTCCATGGCTCCGTTGTTGTAGGCCTCTGTAGCCTGATTGATGTCCTGTGCAGACATCATTCCAGCGGTCATCGCAACCGCAGCAAGCAATACAAAAATCTTCTTCATAATTATCATTAAAGGTTTAAAATTATCATTCTCAATACCCAAACTGCAAAAATAGAAAAAATGTTTTAATTTTGCATTCTATACTGCGATAATCGTTTTATTTATACAGTAAAAATGATGAAGATGAATTACATACGGACATCTGCAGCGGTACTGGCGGCAATGCTTTCCATTGCTTCCCTTCCCGCCCAGAACCTACATAAGCTGCCCGCGGACAAGGCTATAGTCCGGGGCGCTCTCAAGAACGGTACGGAATATTTTGTGGTTCCGAACAGATCTGCGAAAGGGATGGCGGATTTCGCTCTGGTGCAGCGTACAGGAAAGGCAACGGTGCCGGGAGTAAGTGAAGACAGAGCGCCGGCAGTCGCACGTGAAAGCCTGGCCGGACTGCCTCGTCTGTCAGGTGGTTCGCCTCAGACTTTTGCCGCTTGTCATGGAGTGACTGCCGGCAAGGACGGCTTTGTGAAAGTGAACGATGACGCGACCATATTTCACTTTGAAGACCTGGTGATTTCGAAGCCGGAGGTGCTTGACTCGGCGCTTCTGATGCTTCTTGATATAGTGGACCGCGTGAGTGTGAGCCGTGACACCTTCATGAGGAAATGGTATGCCCCTTCCGACCAGGCTCTGGTCATTGCCGGTGATGTGGATGCAAAGGAAGTCGTGAGAAGACTGGAGCTGATGTCCTATATGACGCCTTCACTTCCTTCGCAGCCCCGTCGCGGATATGTCTGGAATGAGTCTTCCGAGCCTATATGCAGGGTGTATGATGATCCGGTTCATAACCTGGCCTCCCTCAAGGTGACGTGGCGTCTTCCGCGTACGCCGAGGGAGTTCATGAACACTGTGCAGCCCGTTACATTCGAGAGTTTCATCTCTGAACTTGGAATCATAGCAACGGATAAGATAAGGACCTATCTTGGAAAAAGGAATATTCCTGTGGCTGATGTGTCGTATGAATATTGTGACGCATTGGCTTCCGTTTCCGACGAGTCCTTTTCCGTTTCCGTGACTCTCTTGCCTGACAATCTTGCGGAAGCCATCCTTGCCATGGCTCATGTGATGTCGGGAATCGATGCCGGGATGACTTCCGCCGAGGATGTGAGGCGTGCTGAAAAGATTTTCCTTGAACAATACGGACGTGGCGGGTCCTGGGACCTGCACGATAATTCCGAATATGTGGACAGATGTGTGTCGGCATTCATCTATAATGCATCCCTGGCTCCGCATAAGGCGGTCATGGATTTCCATTCTTCGCGTGCCATGTCAGATGAGATGAGGCTGAAATTGTTTAATTCCATTGCCATGGCTTCATTGGACTGCGACAGGAATCTCATCATGGAATGCAGAATGAAGGACAACCCTTACACAAGCGATGAGATACTGAGCCTTTTCAAATCCGTCTGGAACAATCCTCGTGCAGATGCAGGCGAAGAAGCAGTTGCGGACAGTCTGAAGCTTCCTTCTGTCGGGCCGAAGATAAAGATGAAGAGCGTCAAGACGGAATATATGTCAGGTGGAAGTATCTGGACCACTTCCAACGGCTTCAAGGTCATAATAAAGCAGCTTCCTGTGAAGGACAAGGTATATTATTCCCTGTCATTGAATGGGGGCTATTCCAACATCGAAGGCCTGGAACCGGGTGAAGGTGCGTATATGTCGGATTTTCTCGAGTGCTGCAGGATAGCAGGTGTAAGGAACAGGGATTTCAGGGACTTCATCAGGGAAAAGGGCATGACGTTGGATGCAAAGGTGACTTTGTCGGGTACCACACTTTCCGGTATGGTTCCTGATGACGGGCTTGAACTCCTGTTCCAGACCATCCTGGCTGTCATGAACGACCGTGAGATAGATGAGGAAGCCTATTTGAATTATGTGTTCGACGAGACCTTGAGACCGGACTTCCAGAAGGGGAGCATGAAGGAGAGGATTGCTGCCATAGACAGCATAATGTGTCCGGATTACATATATTCCCCATACAAGACCAAGGGTATGCTGGCGCCGTCATTTGCGGCAAGAGCTGATGCCTTCATTGCGGCACAGGCTGAAAAGATGAATGACGGATATCTTATCCTTGCAGGAGATGTGGATGAGGCTTTGCTGAAGAGGGTGCTTCTCCAGTATGCCGGCAGTTTCAAGGTCACGGACCGTGCATTCCCGCGCACCGTGGTACGTTATCAGCCTATTTCCGGAGTGTCCACTTACACGATGGAAGGTGATGTGAACAGCATGGATGTGGTGATGTCCGCTCCTGTATCCCTCACCGCCCACAACTTTTATCTGGCTGAGATAGCTTCCATGGTCCTGAAGAAGCATCTCGCCCGTGCTGTCGAAGGAATGGGAATGTATCCTCGTATCGTACACGAGTGCAGCATCTATCCTCAGGAACGTTTAAATGTGATGCTGTCCCTGAATGAGGCTTCCATTGAAGGATTTGCTTCGGGAACTGTGAGAGAGGCCCCTCTTGAAGCTTTGGCTGTGGTCCGTTCTGTGCTGGATGACATGGGGTCCATGAAGATTTCTGATGCCGACCTTTCTGTTTTCAAGACATATCTGAAGCAGCAGGTGGAAATGAGGAAGTCGGATCCTGAGTTCTGGCTGGCCATGATTTCAAGGAGATATCTGGACGGAAAAGACCTTCTGACAAACAGTGCGTCGGCTATAGATTCGATAACAAGGGAGGATGTGACTGAGATCCTGGCATCTTTAAGCAAGGGCAGCAGGGTGGAATATATAATAACAAAATAGATTGCGATGTATCACGGAACCATTATACAGATTGATGACTGTCTCGTGTCAGAGGAGATATTGACGGAATATTTTGCGTGTGATTATGAAAAATGCAAGGGCTGCTGCTGTGTGATAGGAGATAGCGGAGCTCCGATGGAGGAGTGCGAGGCAGAGGCAATCGAGAAGAACTATCATATTTTTTCTCCGATAATGTCGGAGCAGGGGCGTGCGGCAGTAGCTGCCAAGGGCTTTTATGAAATAGACATGGATGGAGATATGGTTACCCCTCTGGTGCCGGGCAGCGAAGAGTGTGCCTACACGCTTTTTGATGAGGAAGGCAACTGTTTCTGTTCTATGGAGAGATGCTGGTTTCAGGGAAAGGGTGATTTCCGCAAACCGATCTCATGCTGGCTGTATCCTATCAGGATAACTCCCCTGAGCAACGGCACAAGAGCTTTGAATCTTCATCGTTGGCACATCTGTCAGGATGCCTTTGCCAAAGGCAGAAAAGAAAAGGTCCGCGTGTATGAGTTTTTGCGCGAACCGATTGAGAGATATTTCGGCGAAGACTTCTATGAGGCCCTTTCCGAGGCCGCAAAGATGCTCAATGCCGGTAAGTAGTCTGTCATTCTTCGTTGGAGTTGAGACGGTATTCCAGTCCTGAAGCCATTCTGAACACATCCTTTCGGAGACCATCCATGGTTATGCCGGAGTCGGTCCTGGTGATGGTTATCCTGTCTTCGAACATCTTCAGAAGCCTTCCGCTCATGCTTGAAAATCTGAAGGTCATGCTGTCGCCATCCTCATGTTCAGGAACGTAGCGTGCAGCCCGGAGATATTCTATTGCTGTGTCCTTCACTTCATTCCAGTCCTTTCCGGTCTCAATGTTCCGGCTTACGAAACCGAACTTTGGATACACGGCGGCGACCAGCGCAAAGAACACTGCTATCTTCCAGATGGCGTCGTAACCTCCTTCAAAGATTTCGTTGATGTCCCCGCTTGCCATTCCGGTCAATACAAGCGCATATACTATCAGCGTACAGAGGATGGAAAAGTAGATGAAGTATTTTACGGATCTTATGAAATATTTCATGGCGTCATTGTTGTAGTGTGTAAATATGCCTATACTCCGGCAAATATACATAAAATCACAGATTTTGCTATCTTTGCAGACCTGTAAGACATAAAACTATCCAAATCGTAAAATATGGATCTGAAAAAAATCATGTACGCGCTTGCCGCGGTGGCAGTGCTTCTGGCAGGAGCGCTTGCCTACATCTGGTATGAAAAGAACCAGCTTGTCAATGAGCTTACCATAGAAAAGGAGGAACTGACGGCTCAGATGGTCGCTCTCCAGAACGACTATGCTTCACTTTCGTCGGACTATGATACCATCAATTCACAGCTTGACTCTTCCCGTGAGGAAGTTTCCCAGCTGATACAGCGTATCAAGAAGACTGAGGCAACCAACCGCAGCAAGATCCGTCAGTATGAGAAGGAACTCGGTACCCTCAGAAGCATCATGAGAAACTACATCGTACAGATAGACTCTCTGAATACATTGAACAAGAAGCTTACAGCCGAGGCAGCAGCAGCACGTCGCGAGGCTGCCGAGAGCCGCAAGCATTCCGAGAAGCTCAGCAAGGAGATCAAGGACCTGACCGGCCAGGTGGCTGTCGGATCGGTTATAAAGGCGCGCGGACTGAAGCTTGAGGCATTCAACTCTTCCGACAAGAAGACAGACCGCAGCAGCAGGGTCAAGAGGATGATAGCCACCCTCAGTCTGGTGGAGAACGACTTGGCGCCTAAGGGGCCTATAAGGGTATATATCAGAGTGAAAGGTCCTGATGGAGTGCTTCTGACCAACAGCACCCAGAGGACTTTCGAGGTGGATGGAGAGCCGATGATATGTTCAGCTTCGCGTGAGGTGGATTATCAGGGCAAGGAGGTCGAGCTCGGCATCTATCTCAATGAGATTGCGTCTTTTGTCAAAGGTATATATACCGTCGAGGCCTATACTTCGCAGACAAAGCTCGGAGAGGCTGAGCTGATGCTTAGATAATCCCGTGATTTACATCCACATACCCTTCTGCAGGAGTTTCTGCACCTATTGCGGTTTCTATTCTGAGCTTGCCTCGAAGTGCCGCAGGGCGGAGGATGCAGGAAAGCAGGAGGAACTGTTTGGGAAATATGCTGAGGCTGTCGCTGCCGAAGCTGTCTGGCGCTCATCTGAGATGAACGCGGATGTAAACACATTATATATAGGAGGTGGCACCCCGTCGGTGCTGCCTCTTTCTGCTTTAAGACATATGGTGGAGAGCCTGCCTTCCGGGACCTTTGACGAGTTTACGGTAGAGGTCAATCCGGAAGACATTGTCGAGAAAGGATATGCATATGTGGAGGGACTTCTGGATATGGGGGTGAACCGTGTGAGCATGGGAGTGCAGTCTTTTGATGATGCAGTACTGCGCTTCATGAATCGTAGACATGATTCGGCGGCTGCCCGCCAGGCCTACAATATCCTGGAGGAAGCCGGAGTGAAAAACATAAGCATAGACCTGATCTTCGGCCTCCCCCAGCTTTCTGACGCCCTATGGCAAGACACCTTGGACAAGGCTTTGAATATATCTTCACGTGGTGTTCCGCCTCAGCATATTTCTTCTTATCAGCTCTCGGTTGAGCCGGAAAGTGCATTGGCGGGTCTTGTCGGACGAGGGGAGTGGTCCGAGGCCTCTGACGAATTGTGTGAGAGACAGTACACCATGCTTTGCGCCGTCTTGAGGGAAGCAGGCTACAACCATTATGAAATCTCCAATTTCGCACAACCAGGTCATGAGGCTGTCCACAATTCCGCATATTGGAGGCATGTTCCGTACGTGGGATTGGGACCGGGGGCCCATAGCTATATGGTACAGGACTCTCCGATACGGAAATGGAGTACGGAGGATGTGCATGGCTATATCCTTGCTGCAGAGTCCGGTGATTTTGTTCAGATGACCGGCTACGAGTCCCTTACGCCGGAACAGATGTCCATCGAGCATATTATGCTGGGGCTACGTACCTCGCGAGGTGTGGAGTCCTCCTTCCTGCATTCGCATTGTGATGCAGAAGCCCTGCAAAGGGCTCTGGCGGCAGGTAACCTTGTCGAGGTTTCTTCCGGTGAGACCGGGGCTGTGCCATTCATCCGCATCCCGGAATCAAGGTTCTTCATTTCCGACGGCATCATTGCCGACATCATCTGACAGTTTGATTTCTCTGTGAAAATCAGTAATATTGCACAATACACATATAATTGAATAATTATTCAGGAAGATGGGAAACATTTATTCAGACAGGATAGACGATCTCAGGCAGATGATGCGTGACAATGGATGGGATGCAGTGGTAATAGGAGGCTCAGATCCTCATGCGAGCGAATATCCGGCTCCAAGATGGCAGCAGGTGAAATGGCTCTCAGGATTTACGGGCGAGGCCGGCGACCTCGTGGTGACTCATGACCATGCAGGTCTATGGACTGATTCCCGCTATTTTATCCAGGCTCTGGAGCAGCTGGAAGGTACAGGAGTCGAACTTCACAAGACACGTCTTCCGGATTCGGTGAGCATTCCGGACTGGCTGGCGTCCCAAGGTGCTAAGGTCGTGGCTGTGGACGGGCTCTGTCAGAGCGTCAGTGCGGCTGAGGAACTTATCAAAGCAGTCGGAGAGGGGGGACGCCTGTCTGACGTTCCCGATATGCTGGATGCATTGTGGGAAGACAGGCCAGCAGTGCCGGTGACTCCCGTGACGACTCTTGATGTGGAGTGTTTCGGAGGAATTCCACGTGCGGAAAAGATTTCATGGATCCGCAAATGGATGCTTCTTCATGGAATGGACAGGGTGCTGCTCTCGTCGCTGGATGAGATTGCATGGATGTTGAATGTGCGTGGCGGAGATATAGAATATAACCCGCTGGTAATATCATATCTGCTTGTTAGTCATGATTATGTGAAGTGGTTTGTCCGTAAGTCCATGGCAGGCATGGATCCGGACACGGAAGACAGCTTCAATGAACTGGTGGCTGACGGAGTGGATATTGAAGATTATGAGGCAGTGTTCTTTGCGTTGTCGGACTTCAGTGGGGAGACTTCTCAAGTGAGTCTGTTCGCAGACCCGTCCACCCTTAACTATCATGTGGCATCATATATAAAGGATTCCTATCCGGAGGAATGCGTGACATACGGCACTTCTCCGGTAATTCTTGAGAAGTCGGTAAAGGCTCCTTCCGAGATAGAGAACCTGCGTCAGACCTATATTGATGACGGGGTGGCTATGGAAAAGTTTCTTTGTTGGCTTGAATGTGAAGTCGCATCGGGACGCGAGGTCACGGAGTGGGAGGCCTCGGAACGTCTTTCCGCCTTCCGTGCCGAGATTCCGGGCTATCGCGGAAACAGTTTTGAAAACATATCTGCCTATGGTCCGTCAGGAGCTCTGCCACATTATTCCACTCCTCCGGAAGGTTCTGCGGTAATCCGTCCTTGCGGTCTTTATCTGGTGGATTCCGGTGGGCAGTATCTGACCGGCACCACAGATATCACGCGCACCGTCCCTATGGGGCCATGTACGGAACTCGAACGCAAAGACTACACTCTTGTGCTCAAGGGTATGATAGACCTTTCCATGGCTGTCTTTCCAAAGGGCACCACAGGTCATCAGCTTGATGCACTTGCACGCATGCCCCTGTGGCGTCATCATCGCAATTTCGGCCATGGAACAGGTCATGGAACAGGTTATTATCTCTGTGTGCACGAAGGCCCGCAGAGCATCCGCTATCAGTATAATCCTCAGCCTCTTCTGCCGGGAATGGTCACTTCGAATGAACCGGGGCTCTATCGCGAAGGCATGCACGGCATCCGCCATGAGAATATGCTCCTCTGCCGTGAGGCAGGCACTTCCGACTTCGGGGAGTGGCTTGAGTTCGAGACCCTTACCTGCTGCCACATAGACACTTCCGCAGTTGTCCCTGAGCTTCTTGGTCCTGAAGCCCTCGGGTGGCTGAATGAATACAACGCCCGTGTATACAGGACTCTGGCGCCTCTGCTCCCTTCGGACCTTGCCTCCTGGCTGCAGGAAAAGACCGCACCGCTGGAATGATAAGAAAATGTTATTTATCATGAAAGGTACTGAAAAACGCTGTCTTTGCAAATCTTTGCAAAGACAATACAAAAGCATAAAAATATGACACAGACAATCATGACAGCTGACTCCAGAAACCTTTTAGAAAACATCGCACAAGGAGACAACGAAGCCTTCAAGACTTTGTTTGAGATGTTCTATCCCAAGGTAAAGGTCTTTCTGGTCAAGTTTCTGAAAGATGATAAGGCAGCAGAAGATATTGCCCAGGATATATTCGTCAAGCTATGGTCTCTCGGTCCTACCCTACCGACAATAAAGTCATTCAACACATACCTGTACCGCATGACCAGGAATGCAGCCATTAATTATTTAAGAAACAAGCATGCTTCCTTAGAGGTAAATGAAGTTCAGATACTGGATGAAAATGATGTTGAAAACGAATATTATCGCAAGGAAAAGGAACTTCTGATAAAGCTGGTCGTGGACCAGATGCCGGAACAAAGAAGGAAGATTTTCATGATGAGCAGGTATCAGGGACTCTCCAATGATCAGATAGCCAGCTCATTAGGCCTGTCGAAACACACGATTGAAAACAACATCAGTTTGGCACTAAAAGAGTTACGCGAAGTGATGCTTGCATTTATAATATTTTTATTGAATTAAAGTCGGGAGTTCATCCCGACTTTTGTGTCTATAGTATGATTAATCATATACTATATGACACGCATAGAAGAAATAATCCGGAAATACTTTTCACAACACGCAGACAGCAAGACACAGCGTCTATTTGCCAAGTGGTTGGACTCTCCGTTTGATTCGGAACTGAAGGATGTTGTTCTTCAGGAGCAATGGGAAAAGGAATATTATATCTCTCCTGAGGACGTAAACAAATCCTACAAGTCTATCATGAAGCGGATTGCCCGACCGCAATCCACATTCATAAGAAAATATCTCCCTTGGATCTGGGCCGGTGCCGCTTCTGTGGCAAGCATAGCCATGTTATGGTCAATCATGTCAGTCGGGCCGTCAGATGAGTCATCTGTCGAGGTCATGAATCAGGGCATGACCGAGTGCTATGTCGCGAATGGCGAGAAGCAGATGATAATGCTTGCAGACTCCACAACCGTAATTCTCAATTCCGGAAGCCTTCTCATATACCCGGAGCAATTCAGCGCCAACAACCGGGAGGTCTATCTTTCAGGCGAAGCGATTTTCAATGTTACTAAAGACGAATCCCACCCCTTCATAGTAAAGACTCCTGACTTTTATGTAAAAGTTCTGGGAACAGTTTTCAATGTAAACTCATACCCTGATGCCGAATATGCAACGGCCACCCTTAAGGAAGGAAGTGTGAGTATCAGTGCTGAGGGGAAGGATGCCTGGCTTCTAAGCCCTAACCAGACATTGACTTACTCGAGAGAAACACATAAAATAAGCATTGAACAATCAGACGTATCCGAGGCATTCGGATGGAAAGACGGTAAGTTGTGTTTCAGATCATCCAGCATTCATTCAATAGTCAAAACCATAGAAAGATACTATGGCATGAGGGTGTATCTGACCACCGAAAAATACGATTCAGAGCTTATTACCGCCAAATTCATTCATGGCGAGTCAATTGACGAAATGCTTTCTGCATTGCGTCTCATAATTCCTGAAATGAAGTATGAGATTGCGAATCATGCAGTCTACATTAAATAAGGCACTTAGCTTATAATCAACAACTAACTATTTTATGAAAAGACCATTATTATTAATGATCATTCTGTTTTGTTCACTCTTTGCGTATGCTCAGGAGCAGAAAATCAGACTTCAATCTGATGGCCCTGTATCCATAGCAGAGGTGTTGGGGCAGATTGAAAGACAGACCAACATGACGGTTGCGTATAACGAGAAAAGTCTCGACGTCAGCCGCCTCGTAAAAGTCACAGATGGCTTAACCAGCGTAAAATCAGTCCTGGACGACATTCTGAACGGGACTGGCATGACAATCAAGGTACAAGGTAATATTATCGCTATTGTACAGGAAGAGAACCTCCATACATACACCGGAGTTGTAAGAGATATGATCGCCCCAATCGCGGGAGCTGTACTTATGGTTGATGGTGAAAACACCGTAGAAGTTTCCGGGCTCGACGGTGAATTCACGATAAAGGCCAATGAAGGCAAAACGCTCAAGGTATCGATTCTCGGTTATAAGGACCGCGAGGTTATTCTTGGTCCCAAGTCCACAGGTATCGATATCGTGATGGAAGAAGACACGCAGCTTCTGGACGAGGTGGTTGTGGTAGGTTATGGCACTACCAAGAAAGTAAACCTGACTGGAGCAGTCTCGGTAATCAAGTCCGAGAACCTTCAGGACAGGTCTGCTCTTTCTGCATCAAAGATGCTTCAAGGTTCTGTCCCGGGTCTAAACATTACCAGCCGTTCCGGACGTCCCGGCCAGTCTGCAACTATCAACATCCGTGGTTTGAACTCCATCAACGGAGGCTCCCCGCTTGTTTTGATAGATGGTGCTGAAGGAGACCTGGAAAGGATAAATCCTGCAGACATTGAGTCAATTTCGGTAATCAAGGATGCATCCTCTGCTGCGATTTACGGAGCCAAGGGCTCGTTTGGAGTAATTCTTATCACAACCAAGTCCGGCGCAGATAAGGATGGCAAAGCAGTGGTCCGTTATAGCGGACGCTTTGGATTCACCACTCCTACCACCTCAACTGACTATGAAACCAGAGGATATTATTCAGTATATCTGAACAACAAGTTCTACAGCGCGTATGCCGGAGTGCCTTATGCTCCATACTCGGATGAGGACATGATGGAACTCTGGGCCCGTAGGAATGACGTCGTTGAAAATCCAATGAGACCATGGGTTGTTGTAAGCAATAAGAACGGTCTTGACGTATATAACTATTACGCCAATACTGACTGGTATCATCATATATTCAATGACCTTAAGCCGACAACATCGCATAGTATCTCATTCAGTGGCGGTACTGATAAGGTCAAATACATGATTTCCGGTTCATACAACATGGAGACCGGTACTTTCCGCATAGATCCGGACAGGTTCTCAAAATATAACATCAGATCGAAGGTATCTTTCGATGTGACGGACTGGCTTAACATATCAAACAACACCAGCTTCTACAACAGCAGCTATAATTATCCCGGTCGTTCCGGTGTAAATAACTCAATACGTATCTCGCAGTTGCATGCACTTGCCTCATACCCTGTCACTAACCCTGACGGAACTGCAATAGGAAATACCCAGTATAGAAGCGAGACCATCATGGACGGCCTTATGGTCATGCTTACTAACGGCGGACATAAGAACATTGATAAGGTCAACTATCTATCTACAATGACAGAGTTGACACTTAAGCCATTCAAGGGATTCCAGGTAAAGGCTAACTTTACCTATAACAACACCGTGTCCAACTCAATGAACCGTCAGATCAATGGCGATTATTCAAAGACTCCGGGTGTTGTCGAAACGCTGAATACAGACTACTTCCTCGACAAACTTTCTGAAAGCATCTCTATGACTAACTTCATCAAGACTGAGGCTTACGCTACATACAACCTTAACCTTGAGAGCGGTCATAATTTCAATATTACGGCGGGTTATTCTTTCGAAAGGCGTCATATAAAGGATATTGCTGCAATTGGTGAAAATCTCATGTCTGAGACGCTCAATGACCTTGACCTTGTCGGAACAAATGCTGATGGAGAGAAGGTTACAAATGTTACAGGAGGTCAGTCAAGATACGCTTCCATGAGCGGATTCGGTCGTTTCAACTATAATTATAAGGAACGCTATCTTCTCGAACTCAATGCCAGATATGATGGCTCATCGCGCTTTGCAAAAGGTACGAGATGGGTGATGGTGCCTTCTGCTGCACTCGGATGGAGAATATCAGAAGAGTCATTCTTCGAATCAGCTAAAAGATATGTGGAGAATCTTAAGTTGCGCGGATCATTCGGCCGTCTCGGTAACCATCAGGTAGATGACTATGCCTATATCAGAGAGATCAATATGGGACAACTGAACTATATTTTCGGAGGTTCAAAACCAAACTACGCGACTATCGACCCGCCGGTAGCTTCCAACCTGACATGGGAGGTCATTGACCAGTATAACGTCGGTGTAGACCTTTCAATGTTCGAGAACAGGCTTTCGTTCACGGCTGATGCATATATCCGTGACACAAAGGGCATGCTTACCAAGGGTAAGGCACTCCCAGGCGTGTATGGAACCTCATCTCCAAAAATGAACGCTGCTGACATGCGTACAAAGGGATATGAGCTTGCGTTGTCGTGGAAGGATCAGTTCATGCTTGCAGGAAAGCCTTTTGCCTACAATGCATCGTTCGTCTTCAGTGATTATGTAACTAAGATCACCAAATACGACAACCCGAACAGGCTTCTCAGTGACTATTATGTAGGTCAGACATACGGCGAGATCTGGGGTTATGTTACTGACGGCTTCTTTAGATCTGACGAAG
The DNA here is from genome assembly GCA_045531765.1 of Candidatus Cryptobacteroides sp. GTDB lineage: Bacteria > Bacteroidota > Bacteroidia > Bacteroidales > UBA932 > Cryptobacteroides. The sequence continues at coordinate 16,209 of JAZSEQ010000076.1, forward strand.
AGGCAAGGAACTACAAGGTAGACCAATCGTCAATCAGCGACATAATTTACTCGTCAGCGGGTGACGAATACGGACTTAGAGCCGGTGACCTAAAATATGTAGACCTGAACGGTGACGGCAAGATCTCGACAGGAACCAATACGGTAGATAATCCTGGAGACCGCAAACTCCTCGGAAACAGCCAGCCTCGTTTCCAGTATGGTATCAACCTCGGCTTCAATTATCTGGGAATAGACTTCTCTATGTTCCTGCAGGGGGTAGGCCATATCGACTGGTATCCGAATCCTGAGGCTCTTCCGTTCTGGGGACCATATTCAAGACCTTATGCATCATTCATTCCTGCTGACTTCGTAGATAAGGTATGGTCAGAGGAAAATCCTGACTCATATTTCCCACGTCCTCGCGGATATATCGCCATGAAGACGAACCGAACCCTCGGTGCGGTTAATGACAGGTATCTTCAGAATATCGGCTATTGCCGTCTTAAGAATCTGACAGTAGGATATACCCTTCCTGAAAAATGGATGAAGAAGGCTTCAATTTCACAGTTGAGAGTGTATTTCTCAGGAGAGAACCTTGCGTATGCTTCACCTCTGAAGAAGAATACCAGGTATGTTGACCCTGAACAGGCTATGACTGCGGGTAATCTCGCTGTATATCCATGGCAGAAGACATTTATGTTTGGAATTGACCTTACTTTCTAATTTACATGACCTTTATGAAAAAGATAATAAGCATATTTATGGCAGCGGCTGCTTTCTTCAGTGTATCCTGCTCCGTTGATCCATTGGACCAGGATCCGTTGTCATCTTTGTCTCCGGAGGAGTTCTTCTCCTCGCCAAGCGGACTGGAGGCTTTCAGTAATAATTTCTACACTGCCTTTCCTGCAACCGGACTCTATGCAGAAACATGGGATATGTATGCTGCTACCGAGATGTCCGATGAGATGCGTGGCGGACGAACTGTTCCTACTACATGGAGCTGGGGAACTTTGCGAAACATCAACACCCTTCTTGGCAACCTGCAGTATTGTAAAGATGAAGAGGCAGTGACATATTATGATGCACTTGCACGTTTCTTCAGGGCATATTTCTATTTCGGAATGATTCAGAAATATGGCGATGTGCCATGGTATGACAGAGAACTTGGATCTAATGATCCGGAACTCTATAAACCGCGTGACACCAGGGAGTTTATCATGAAGAAGATGATAGGAGATATCGATATCGCTATTGAAAATCTTCCTTCACAGAAGAATGTATATAAGATAACAAAGTGGACAGCTCTTGCGTTGAAGTCACGTTTCTGTCTCTTTGAGGGAACATTCCGCAAGTATCATTCTATCACTCAGTATGATAACGATGCCGAGTATTATCTTGAGCTTGCGGCTGCAGCTTCTTATGAGTTTATAACAGAAAGCGGTTATACGATAGCAGCAGAGGCAGGGGATCCTGAAAAGAATTACAGAAGTCTCTTCACATCTATAAATGCGAAGAGTACCGAGGTCATTCTCGCACGTGATTATAATGCAGAATTAGGACTTACGCATAGTTCGGGCAATTCCTTCAACAGTGCAACCATGGGTCGCTACGGTATGAACAAGAAGGTTGTGGCAAGCTATCTCATGAAGGACGGAAGCCGTTTTACAGATATTCCCGGATGGGAAAAGATGACATTCATGGATGAGGTGAAGGACAGAGACCCTCGTCTTGCTCAGTCAATCATTACTCCTGGATTCAAGTTCGTGGGCGAGACCGTTTCAGTGGGCCAGAATCTTACATTTTCTACGACAGGTTACAATCCGACTAAGTATGTTACTACTGTGGAGCACAACGGGTATAACAAGTCAGATATAGATCTGATCATTTTCCGTGCGGCTGAGGTATACCTCAATTATGCTGAGGCAAAGGCCGAGCTTCCATCGGGTACTTTGACTCAGAACGATCTTGATATTTCTGTCAATAAGCTTCGTGACAGAGTAGGAATGCCACATCTGAACCTTACTGATGCAAATGCGAACCCGGATCCGTTCCTCAAGAACAAGAAATGGGGTGGTTACCAGAATGTTAAGTCTGGAGGAAATGAGGGCGTAATCCTTGAAATTCGTCGCGAGAGAATGATAGAGCTTGCCCAGGAAGGTCACAGGTACTATGACATCATCCGCTGGAAGGAGGGTAAGATCTTCGAGCAGCCGTTATATGGAATTTATATCGACAAGCCGGTAGACGGCTACGTTGTATATGATTTCGACGGTGACGGAAGCAACGACCTGTGTGTGTATCAGGAAAACAAGCCGAACAAAGTGAAGGCTACTGTGTTCTATAAGGCAGGAAAGGATGTGATATTGAGTGAGGAAACGTATGGATATATCCACATGCATACGGGAATGGGAAAATGGGACGAGACCCGTGATTATCTCTATCCGATACCTTCAGTGGAAAGAAGCTTGAATCCAAACCTTACACAGAATCCAGGATGGGTTGATGGACTTGATTATTAATACTAATAAAACCATAACGATTATGATTAAAAGATTTTTTACTGCAATGGCAGCGGCACTGCCGATGGTTTTCATTGCATCATGCGAGAAACCTCAGGAGGAACAGGTTGAGCCTGTTATTGCAACTTATTACCTTACTGCAGATGAGACAGAGGTTATTGAGCTTGCAGACCAGCGCTCGAAGGATGTGAGACTTAACGTAAAGGCTGTGGAGACAGTTGGCTCGGAGTCTAATCTTACTTTCACCCTCAAGGCAGATGCATCTCTTATTGATGCATATAATGAAGTAAACGGAACAGATTGCATAGTACTTCCGGGTGACTGCTATTCGTTTGCTACAAAGGATGTTACAATCAGCAGATATGGTGTGAATTCAACTACTGCACAGCTGACAGTGACAGCAAATAACCTTGAAGTCGGTAAGAATTATCTTCTTCCGGTCACTATCGCTGAGGTTAAAGGCGGAGACTATCATCTGACAGAGACACCTGAGTGTTATATCCAGGTGCGCGCATCTCTTGGTGGAAGTGTTCAGGTGGATCTGACCGGTCTTCGTGATGACGCATGCCTTCCTGCAGATGCTTCAAAGACTCCGGACCTTGTCATCAAGACTGCTGACGACATGATGAAGATTCCTGAAATCCTCGTCAACGGCCAGACTAAGTATGTTGTCCTTGATGCCGATATCGATATGGCAGGTAAGTCTTGGACTCCTATCAATACAGGTGAGGGTTACAGCAAGGGTCTTGAATTCAACGGTCAGGGCCACACAATCCGTAACTTTACATGTACATCAGGATCTTATCGTTCTTTCTACGGTATCATGAACGGACGTATGTATGACGTGACATTTGAGGATGCTGTCATCGATGGTACAGCTGACGGTGGTTCTCAGCCATGTGCTGTGATTGCTGGTTACGGCGGAAACAAGCAGGGAATGTGCGAGGCTATCATCTATGATGTTCATGTAAGCGGAACAATCAAGGCAAAGGCTGCAGGAGTCGGCGGACTCGTAGGTGTGGCTGTCAATACCATTGTAAAGAGATCTTCAGCTGATGTCGCTATTGACAATACAAACGGACGTAGAGCCGGTGGTCTGGTCGGATATCACAACTGTACTCATGACGGAGCCTTCCTCCGTATCGAGGATTCTTGGTCGGCAGGTTCGATCTTCGGTACTCAGAACATTGGTGGTATTATAGGTCAGACTCAGTTCGAAAACGGTAAGAACGCGTATTCTGTTGCAGCGTCGCTCATCAGGAACTGCTATTCGACAATGACAGTTACAGCACTTCGTAATGTTGGAGGAATTGCTTCCGGCTGCTCTTATGGAGGTAGTTATGCTACTACTGAACTTGAAATTCCAAAGGATATCGTTATGAACTGTATTGCTTGGAATGACAAGCTTGAAGCACAGGAGACAGCAAAGGGCAATTACTCTTCCGGAGCAATTGTAGGCTACTGCAACATCTACCAGTATTTCATCGACTGCTTCCGCAAGCCGGATCTAGACTTCAGCTGCCCTATTGCAGAACTCGGAATCGAGGTGACTCTTCTGGACCAGGACAATACGTCTCCTGAACTTTCACTCTTTACTGGTACAAAGGCTGACGCGACATGTCCATACGCATACGACCATGCATATCCATATCATGGAAAAGCAGCTGGTGAGGGCGTTACAGTGTCGGCTCTTGCCAAAGCTTTGGGCTGGGACGAGTCTGTATGGGATCTCTCAGAGGATTTACCTGTTCTTAAATAATGCATTCCATGATAAAAATCATATTTATGTCATTCTTCCTTGCCGCGGCATTGGCCTGTGGCAAGGTTGATCTTCCTCAGCACGACACTCCTCCTCATCTTCAGGATACTGAAAAGAATGAGAATAAGGGAGACGAAGGTAATGGTGACCAGGGTGGTGACGATAAGCCTGGTGACAAGCCGGCACAGCCGACCGGAGAAATGATGACAGTTCGTTTCATGAGCTATAATATAGGTGGTTTCAAGAAGCATTATGACGATCTCGGACATTATTCATATCCCGAAGTTGCAGCCATCATAAGCAATCTTTCTGCTGATGTCGTTGGTCTGAACGAGATATTCAAAGGCGCGAACAGCGTTGATTCGGGAGCCAACCAGCCGGAAAAACTGGCAGCGCAGCTGGGAACAGGTTGGAATTCATATTTTGCATATGCTGCAAATACTACATACGGAAATGCTGTTGTGTCATCTCCTGATTATAAGATCGTCAAGGAATGGCCTGCAACAATGATTCCGAAGACTGCCGATGCAGGGGAACGCCGTTCTATGGGATGTGTAGAATATGAGGATTTCGTATTCTGCGTGACTCATCTTGACCACCAGTCGTCACAGGCGCGCAAGGATGGAGTCAAGATCATCACGGATTGGGCTCTTGCCAACTATGGTGCGGACAAGACGACCAAGCCTGTGATCCTTCTGGGTGATATGAACTGTATTCCTGCAGAAGCGACAATCACTGAGTTCAAGAAGAACTGGACGATGGTATCTGCCAAGGAACCGACTTTCCCAAGCAAGAATACATGCATTGACTACATCTTCGTTCTCAACAACGGTGCTGCATATGAAGTTGGGGCTTCACATGCAGTTCCATCCAATTCAGCAGCGGATGTCAACAAGGCATCTGACCATTATGCAATCTATTGTGACCTGACTTTCAAAGCACAGAACTAAACAAAACATAACTAATAATCATGAAAAGTAATAAACACTTCGAGGAGTATCAATCTCCGGAATGCATACAGATCGAACTGCTGCTGGAAGGAGCAGTTTTGGCTGCAAGTGGCTCCGATGGCGAATGGGGCGTATTTGAAGATAACACAATATTTGGTGAGGACTTTTAAAATACTGACACATTATGAAAAGAAATCTTATTTATGCTGCGTTTGCAGCCTTCGGAGTAATGTTCCTTGGATCGTGTGCTCAGGAACTTGATGAGGTTACTCCAAATACTGATGCCGACGGTCTTGTAACCATCACCGCTTCTTTCCCGGAAGACATTGAGTCAAAGGTAGCATTCTCAGAATCATCAGAAGGATTGGATCTTACATGGGATGAGGATGACTATCTTACAATCGTAGGTGAAACAACTGAAAAATACACAATTGACACATTTGACGGAAAGATTGCTACATTCAAGGGAAATCCTGTTGAAGGTACGTCGTTTGATGTTATTCTTTCACGTTCTGATAACTATGCCTCGAGGACTTATACAGATCAGACCCAGACTACTGTAGCTTCAAAAGATCACCTTCTTTATGATGCTGTCCTTAAAGGGGTTTCATCATACCAGGACGTGAAGTTTACTTCGCAGTGGGCTGAAGAGAACGGTGGTACATTTGCTGAAAACGGCTGTATGCTAATCCGTTTCAAGATGCCTGAGGATGCCGGATACCTCAAGACTGTGACGCTGACTGCTCCCGAAGAAGTGTTCTATACAACAAATGCTGCTGATGGTGCAAAGACTGCCAGCATGACTCTTGCTCTTTCTGATGCTGATATGGCTGCAGACAATGTTGTCGAGGCATACGTCATGACCTCGATGCAGGAAACTTCGGTAAGTGGAGAACTTACCCTTACAGTCGTTTCAAATCTTGGAACATGGTCCAAGAAGTTCACTCCAGGAGCATTCACTCTTAAGACCGGAATGAGAAACGTCATCACCCTCAACGACAAGAACTGGGCAGTTCCGGCAGGAGACGGCTCGCAGGCAAATCCTTATATCATCAGAACAGTCGATGATCTTACCGGAATGGCTGGAAAGCTTGCTGCTGAGAAGAAGTACTTCGCAATGGTCAATGATATCGATATGGCTTCTGTGACATCCTGGATCAAGATAGAGAATGGAACGCCAATTGATTTTAATGGAAACAACAGAACAATCTCCAACTTCAAACCTACGTCATACGCATCAGGTTATAGAGGATTCATCAGTATTCTGAATGGACGACTTGCTGACCTTACTTTTTCAAATGCTGATGTAGATGGTACGGCGAACAGTGGCACATCTCCATGTGGTATTGCATGTGGATATTGCGGAACCAAGGCTATACGCGGAGATGTCGAGAATGTTCATGTGCAGGGTAATGTAAAAGGAAATGCTGCAGGTGTCGGTGGACTTGTTGGAGTTCTTGGAAATGGTACTATACGCAGATGCTCTGCTGATGTAGTGGTTACGAACCAGACTCAAAGGGCAGGAGGACTTGTCGGTTATCACAATAATGCCAATGTGGCCTCTTTGTGTGAAATATCTGACTGCTGGACCTCGGGTAGTCTTACTGCGCTTAAGCATCAGAAAAACGGCGGGATCATCGGTGAAATGTATGGCTCGTCGACAGCAAGCCCGACCGCTGTTATGACCAATTGTTATTCTACGATGTCATTGAATGTAAGTAGAAATGCTGGCGGTATAGTCGGTGCATTACATCAGAACGGAAAAAGTAAAGTGGAAAGATGTATCGCATGGAATACAAAGATCGAATCAGCAACAAGCCAGACCGGTTGGTATTCCTCTGGAGCTGTGGTCGGATATATGAAGAACAAAGATACCATGACTGATAATTACAGGCGCTCAGACATGGTGTTTGATGTTAAATATACTGATAAGAGTAATGAAGTCCCACCACTGTTTGATTGTGAAAACTTTGATAGTGAGAATCCTTTTGTCTGGACCGGATATAATGAAGACAGCTATTGGGGCAGCAATTACCAGCCTTACCACGGCAAAGCCGCTGGCGCAGGTGAGACAGTTTCAGATGTAGCCAAGCGTCTGGGTTGGGATGAGACGATCTGGGATCTCTCGGGTGACTATCCTCAGTTGATTAAATAGCAGATATGATAAAGACATTATTAGTTACAGCAATACTTGCGGCCTCCAATCCGGTTTCGGATGGAGTGCCGCAGTTGCATGAGGATAATATACCGGAAGTGGTGGCTGCGATGACTCCGGAAGAGAAGTGCACTCTCATTATCGGAGGCCGCGCAGCTAACTTCAACGGTATAGGCTTTACAAATACCGGCGTGCCGGGAGCAGCCAGTGTCATCAATGCGATTCCTCGTCTTGGAATCCCGATGGTGGTACTCGCAGACGGCCCTGCGGGTCTTAGAATCTCTCCGACTCGCGAGGGGGATCCGCGTACATTCTACTGCACCGGCTTTCCGATAGCCACAATGCTCTCTTCTACATGGAATCTTGACCTTGTGGAAGAGGCAGGCCGTAACATGGGTAACGAAGTGCTGGAGTATGGCGTTGATATCCTGCTCGCCCCTGGTGCCAATATCCACAGAAACCCTCTCTGCGGCCGCAACTTCGAGTACTATTCGGAGGATCCTCTTCTTTCGGGAAAGATGGCTGCTGCCATGATCAACGGTATCGAAGAAAATGGTGTCGGTACCTCCCTCAAACACTTTGCTGTCAATAATCAGGAGTACAACAGACTGGCCAATGATGCTATTGTGTCTGAGCGCGCGCTCAGGGAAATCTACCTGCGCAATTTCGAGATTGCAGTCCGCGAGTCTCAGCCGTGGACAATCATGACATCATATAACTTCATCAATGGAGAACATGCGGCAGAGAGCCATAGGCTTCTGACTGAGATTCTTCGTGACCAGTGGGGATTTGAAGGTGCCGTGATGACTGACTGGGGCGGTGGATATGATGACCCCGCTATTGTGAGGGCCGGCAATGAGATGATCCAGCCTGGTAGCGATGAACGCTATATGAATCTGCTCAATGCGATAAATGATGGCAGCCTGAGCATGCAGTATGTGGACCGTACGGTGACCAGAATCCTTGAACTTGTGGTCCGGACGCCAAGGTTCAAAGGATATAAGCCATCGGAGGTACCTGATCTCAAGGCGCATGCCGAGGTCTGCAAGAAGATTGCAGACGAGGGAGTGGTTCTTCTTAAGAATGATGATGGCACTTTGCCGGTCAGCACTGAAAATGAGATAGCTCTGTTCGGAGTAACTTCCTATGACTTCATAGCTGGAGGTACAGGATCGGGTAATGTCAATAGACCGTATGTCGTAGACCTCATGGAAGGCCTTTCGAATTACGGATACCGTTTGGAACCGGCTCTTGACTCATTCTACAAGGAGTACATGCAGGACGAGGCACTCAGATGCCAAAGAATCAATGGAGATAACAAATGGTTCATTGACAGAGAGAGAGCTATCGAAGTGGTGCCGGAGGAGCAGATAAGGAAGGCCGCAGAAAATGCAGATGCTGCAGTCATCACTATCGGCCGAGTGTTCGGCGAGGGCAAGGACCGCGATTATTATCATAGCTATCTGCTGTCTGACCGTGAGCAGCTGCTCATTGATGAGGTGTCTGAGGCATTCCATGCTGAGGGCAAGAAGGTGACTGTCATTCTCAATATCGGAGGCCTTATCGAGATGGTCTCATGGCAGGATAAGGTAGATGCCATAGTTCTCTGCTGGCAGCCTGGCCAGGAAGGTGGAAATACCGTTGCCTCAGTTCTCAGAGGTGATGTAAACCCAAGCGGCCACCTCCCTGCGACAATCTCGACAGAGTATGCTTTGGAGCCGACTGTTGAAAACTTCCCGCTGCTGTATGCAGATAAGCCGTTTAACTACTCTTACTATCGCCAGATCAAGTCGAAGAAGCTTCCGTTGCATACTGTGAAGAATATCGACTACACCGAGTATGAGGAGGGCATCTATGTCGGCTACAGATATTTCAATACGTTTGCACCTAAGGCTGTTGCCTATCCGTTCGGTTTCGGTCTGAGCTATACCGCATTCGATTACAAGAGTATGGACGTCGAGGCTGTCGATGGCGGTTGGAATGTGTCCGTGACGGTTGCGAACGAGGGTCATGTGGCAGGAAAGGATGTCGTTCAGATTTATGTAAAGGCTCCTAAGGGGGAACTTGATAAGCCTGAAAGAGAACTCAAGGGCTTTGCCAAGACCCCGGAAATAGCTCCGGGTCAGACCTGCACGGTTTCTGTCTTCATTCCGGAAAGCAGCCTTGCTTCATATGATGAGAATACTGACAGATGGGTTGTAGATGCGGGTAAATACCTCTTCGTCGCTGCTGAGGATGCCTCTGACTGTTCGCTGAAGAAGACAGTAAAGGTTCAGGGCTCCAGTAATCCGGCAGGTGGAGAAGAACTTAAAGTCATATCCTATAATATAAGGGTCGGCAAAGGCAAGGACGGAAGCAATTCATGGGAATACAGGCGTTCTGCCAGCATAGCTATGCTTAAGGAGCAGATGCCGGATATTTTCGGCCTTCAGGAAGCTTTGGATTTCCAGGTGGATTATCTTCAGGAGAATCTGCCGGAGTATGCGAATGTCGGTGTTGGTCGCGACGACGGAGTGGCTAAAGGCGAACGTATGGCTATATTCTACAACACGGAACGTGTGGAACTTCTTGACTGGGGTACCTACTGGCTTTCCGAGACTCCGGATGTGCCTTCAAAAGGATGGGATGCTGCATATCCGCGCTGCGCAACATGGTCGAAGATGAGGCTCAAGGACAGCGGAAAAGAGTTTTTCTATGTAAATACGCATCTTGACCATCAGGGAGCTGAGTCGCAGAGAAGAGGTCTGGACATGATAGTGAAAAAGATTGCAGAAATGAATCCTGCAGGCTTACCTATGGTACTTACCGGAGACTTCAATGTGGAGCCGGAGAACCCTGTGCTGGATGAGCTTGACTCGCGCATGCGCAGCGCCAGGACTTCTGCGCTGGACTCCCGCGACAAAGCGACTTTCAACGGATGGGGATCCCGGGCAATCATCATAGACTATATCTATCACTCCGGATTCTCGTATTGTCCTGAGTACAAGGTCCTTGACAAGTCATATGATTCTGTTCCATACATATCTGACCATTATCCTATAGTGAGCCGCCTGAAATTCTGACAAGTTCATACATAGGGAATATTATTAATAAAAATAAATTACGAAGGCAATTGGGTAATCAATTGCCTTCGTGTGCACAAGATATAATGAGAACACTGATTTTAACACTAATTACCATTCTGGCCACCACTGCGTGCAGCCATAATGCGGGAAAAATTCCTTTCCCTGAGAGAGGACACTGAAAAAGTCCTCATAGAGGTCTGAAAAATTATCGGGGAAATGTTCACTAATTTGGATGTTTCCCCGATTTTTTGTAACTTAACCTTTGTAAATCAAAGGGTTACCAAGTCAAGGCAAAATACGGTTCAGTGAGCATTCCGTATTATATGATATGCTCATCCCTAAGAATCATCTTCTCCGTCAAATCAACGACCTGATTGACTTCAATTTCGTTTACAATGAACTGAAGGACAAGTATTGTCTTGACAATGGTCGCGTTGCGGAAGATCCTGTCCGCATGTTCAAGTACCTTCTTCTGAAAACCATCTACACGCTCTCGGATGTTGATGTCGTCGGGCATTCTCGTTATGACCTGTCGTATAAGTACTTCCTTGGTATTCTTTGACTTCGCTATCGTCAGGGACTACGAATGAAAGGGTCGTCGTGCCCAGGAGCACGATGCGGTTGAAACGATGGAACGTCTCCTTGCTGAGCAGCAGACGGTAAAACATGTAGAATACCGCCAATGCTGTTGCTGCCTTGCCTTGATATATGAGGAATTCAGCCATTTGTGTATAGTTCGCATATCCTTGATAATCAGTTACTTATGCTAAATCGCCTATGCCATATGGACCAGGCGACTTTTGATAATACGTTGATTGATAGGTGTTTATGAATTACCTTTCTCAATCTGTTCTATCATTTCCTTGGCTCAACGTAAAATTTCGGTTGTTTTATATCCTGTCCACCAGAACGCACGATTTCATGGACCGAAGTCGATTTTTGTTACTGTTTATCCACGAAATGCCGTGTTTTCGTGGACAGAGCGGCACAAAGCATGCGGAGCGAGCCCTTTGGGTGTAACTCGCGCAGCTTGCTTTGAGGAGCTGGCTGGCGGGCGTATTTGCCAGCTCCGGTGCCCTGCACTGTGATTAAATCTGCTG
>JAZSEQ010000004.1:0-4274 GCA_045531765.1 Candidatus Cryptobacteroides sp.
GCCACCACTAACAGCGGCAACAAAGTTCTGAACATGACATTCATATCTGATCCTCCCATTATTTCTCTGCTACTGGTTGCGACTTAGTGTAGACCAGTCTGATGGATGTAACAGAAGTGCTTCCATTAGTAAAATACATAAAATACGGCATGCCCTTTATGGAATTCTGACCTGCAACCGGGAAACTAAGAACAGCCGGACTTCCAGCATATGCCGGACTTTCGCATTCAGCAATATCTGTATAGGTTACAGTAGAAAGTCTAAATCCTTTCTTATACTGCTCTCCATTCCGTACTGACATAGTCACTGACTTCAGATACCTGTCAGCAACACCTGGAATAGCCATACGGGCATTTGCACTTCCAGGGGAAAAAGAGCTAGCCGCACCTGCCGGAGTGTGATTATAGGCCGCCAAATTACCTCTCAACAAAAATTTCAATTCTGCTGTCATGCTCTTTCCTTCGTAAGAATACTCATAAGGCAGTGTGTAAACATCTCCGGTATAAACAATATAAATATCTCCGCTTTCAGATTGCTTTTGCTCTTGCTTTTGATTTTCAGAATCTAAAACAGGTTCAACAAAAGGCCAGTTCTGATAAAAATTCAAATCAATAGTCACTTCCTCCGGAAGTTTATCGAACACGGAATCCGGAATACCGAAATCACGGGCACAACCACTTGAGAGGCCCGTCACCTCATTTTCAGTCCATTCATAAATGTTCCCGTCACCGTCAACACACGAAAATTCAAGGGAAGAATAATTTCCCGGGATTACTGATGCATAATATGTCACCCCTGTTGAAAAAGATTTTCCCGGGGGCAATATGTCAACAGCTGCGGATGTACCTTCAGCAACAGTCACTTCCTCTGAAGATATGTTTATATTCGCCCGCGAAACACCACTCAGACCAAAATTATGTCCGTCTTCAGTCTTTGCCTTTAATGAAATCCTGACAATATCCGCTCCTGACTCAGGCAAACGGACCCCCACTAAGGCACCTACATTACTAAATGTAAGATCTGCTGATTTTCCCCATGCGACAGACACATTTGCTCCAGACATACATCCGTAAGCAGATGGTCTCTGTTCGCTGGGAAAATCCAACGTAAGAACGCCATCAAGAGCAGAATATGTATTCATCTGACTGCTTGGATAAACTGCCAGACACTCCGGCGAAGATTCTGAGACAAACCCCTGAAACACGGCTGTTGAAGCATCTTCCGACAAAGAAACAACCGAAAGTTCTGTCTTTACCTGTAGATTCTGCCCGGAAAACAGATCAATGCTGTCAGTGGACTCCCAATATATTCTGCCATCCATGTAGGCTGTCCTGGTCATAGGCTGGAATCCGGCAATAAAGTCAGTCAACATCAAGTCAGGTCCGCTTGACTGGCCACAGGTATTATCCTGCTTTGCACATGATATGCACAAAACTACTATAGACAACAAAAATATCCACCTTGTATTACCCATATTACAATAAATTTATCTGACATAAACTAAGGTTATACATGTAATCTGAGTGCTTGGTGAGGTAAAGGTCATATAATACTGTCTTCCCACTTCAGTATCCTCACCATATACTGTAGGAAACTCCAGTACAGCCGGGATTCCCGCAGAGCCTAAATTCCGGCATTGTGCCAAGTCTGAGTAATCCTTTCTCACAATCTTGAAGCCCTTAGGATATTCCGGGCCATTCTTGACTTCCATTGTGACTGACTTCAAACGCATTCCCATAATTGCCGGCAGAGTTATACGTGCATTCTTACTACCCGGATCGAAGAAGTTTGCACGGGCATACCCATAGGCTTTTGCATTACCTCTGATAAAGAAACTGTGTTCTGTCAAAGTCTCATAATCTGTAAAAGTATACGGATCACCCACATAACGATCCCCTATCTTCGCCTGCAGATCTGCACGCAAGGGAGATTCATTAAATGGCCAGGCCATCGTAAAATCAAGTCTGAGTTCCAGTTTTTCCGGAAGCTCATCAGCGGAAGATGACTTCTCAACTGCAGAAGCATCCACCGAAACAAAAAGAAGAGCCAGAAGAGGCAATACCAAAGATTTCATAATCGTTGTTTTTTACATTATTTATATTTCTCCACACGCCAATCGCTTATGACTCCAGACCAGTTCAGCCCGAATGCAAAGTCATATACATTGCCGTCACTATCCTTGTAGCATTCCATATCCCGCGGAACATCCTCAAACTGCTCTTCCACAGTCTTCATGTCCTTAGGAAGCTGAAGCGGGAGCAACCCATATGGCTCCGCCTGACCACATACAATGTCCAGATATGCTTGATTGCTGACTCCCAGTCCAATAAGGACAGCATCGGAAGAAGGCTCAAACTCCGGCACAAACGGACGGTCTGCCCTGACCAACACGACTACCGGCTTATCACCCATTATCCTCTTTGTGTCATTGACAAGCTTGAGGTCAGAAGCGTTGTAACTTCTTTCAGTCTTGCCGTGGTAGCTTCTATTGGTAAAATTCTCCTTAGGATCACCTCCGGCGATACTTTGCTTTCGAGCATGTTCTGCCGTATACCGGCTATACTGCAGGCTGATAGGCACATATCCGTTGCCTCCTGTTGCTGCATCACGTTCCAGATACCCGAAATTCCCCTCTGGCGACATGATCTGCACCAATGCAAAGTCAGCCTCTCTGGGATCATTGGTCACAGTATAGTATTTTTCCAGAAGGTCCAGCGCAATCGGATATTTCCATCTGTCCTGACTCATTTTGTAGAATCTTCCAAAAAATGGAATCGAAGCCGGATAAAGACGTTCAGGCATAAACACCTTGCTTCCTTTCGCAATCGGAAGCACCGAATCATGATTCTTTATCATGACAACAGACTTTAGCTGCGCGTCATATCCTTCCTCAACGAATTCCTTACAACCGACAACCTTTTCTGTCTCCTCCGGAATGACATATGGATTTTCAAAGACTCCCACACGGAAGAAATTATTCAGAAGCCTCACGGCAGACTCTCTGAACCTTCTGTCTGCGCTTTCCTTACCATATCGGTCACACCATATCTTATAAGCCTCAATCACCGGTTCTTTCGCATTATTGCCTCCAAACTGATCGCAGCCGGCATAAAGCGCAAGAAAATGTCTCTCTGCCACGCTGTACTCTGCAACTCCCCAAGGTTTTCCGTTCATCTTATACACTTGGTCGTTATTTCCTGTAACTCCCCAGTCCGTGCAGACCACACCGTCATATCCGTACTTGCCACGAAGCAGATCCCTTATAATGTAAGTGCTGTAGGCATTTGCTACATTCTTACCAGATGGATCCTGACCAAAGGAAATCGTATAATACGGCATTACTGCAGAACACATTCCTGTCTTTCCGTCAAGATTGAAAGCACCTTCAAGAAAAGGTTTAAGGTGTTCATCAAAGTTATTTCCAGGATACACAGCATATTGTCCGAAACAATAATGCGCATCTCTTCCCCCCTCACCGGTACCTCCGCCAGGCCAATGCTTTGCCATACAATTGACACTCTTCATGCCCCATCCGGTCTTCGACCCTTCAGTTGTCTGAAAGGCATCCGTATAAGTCTTCACGATGTCACGACAAAGCTCCGAATCCTCTGAAAAGCTGCCGTAAAAACGCCTCCAACGAGGGTCTGTAGAAAGATCGACCTGAGGAGAAAGAGTTGTTGTTATGCCGAGTGCACGATACTCGGCCGATGCGATTTCGCCATGCCTTCTGATAATATCCATATCAAAAGTCGCCGCCAGTCCTATTTCCCTTGGCCAATGGGAAATATCACCTCCGGAGCCAGCATTGAATTCGCCATCAGCAGCCGTATAATTACGCGGGTCCGAGCTATTGTTAGTCGGAACAGCCAATGGCAATGACTCCACTATCGCCTGAAGGTTATTGTGCCATTGCGCTGCCGTACGAGCGTTCTTCACCTTTGTCACAAGGATGTGTCTGATATTGTCGTCTTTAACCATAGACAACAACTTTTCTGTCGGGACAGCATCATTTACAGCAACATGTGAGCTATATAGCATCAGACCGGCAATCTGATCTATTGTCATCCTATCTGCCAGATCTTCCGCTCTCTCTCCAGACTCTTTTCTCCAGTCCTCATATCTGTCAAGACGACCGTTCCTGTTGAGGTCCTTGAAGATGAAGCCGTCTATTTCCAACAGGCCGACACCGGATTCCTTGCTGTAACCCAAGGTCGGACCATCGGTCTGATGTACCAGATTGAACTGGCCGCAAGACCTTTCGGAGACACGATTCC
>JAZSEQ010000001.1:0-6617 GCA_045531765.1 Candidatus Cryptobacteroides sp.
CCGATCGCAGAAGCTGCCACATATTTGCGCTCACCCGCAGTCTGGTATGAATCTATCTCAGCCTTTCCTACAACTGCACCGAGATTTCTGCCCATGATGGTAAAGTCTCCTGCTTTAAATGCATCAGCCTCGATATCATAGTCTTCTGATGCCCAGATGTTCCAAGACCAAAGTATAGTAGCATTAGAAAGAAGCCTGTTCTCATCTACTGTGATATTTGTATAAGTCAGACCTGACTCTGCAAATGCAGCAATCACAGCATTACCGTTAACGAAAGTTTCAGGAGTCTTGAAATATATATATCCATCCTTCAGAATTATCGTCGATATCTCAATCGGGTTCTGATCTACCCAAGCCTTTGATGTCTGGACACAATTGTACCAAAGTTGCAGAGCTGTCTTAGGGGCGATTACAGTGGTCGTACCGACACCCTCTGCAGTAAGAGTAGACGGCACAAAGCCATTACCCTTCACATCTGCTTTAAACTTATAAAGTGTATTAGCCGCTGTGACAAGATAAGTGTTAGCTGTACCATTGGCGCTGAGATCAATTGCTGAAGCATAATCAATTTCCTCTTTAACCGGTGGTGTGACAGTGAAAGACTTGACTGCCTTTGCTCCCTGAGGTATTGCACCATCATCCGGAACCTTCATCGAACCGATTTCCAATGTCTCACCCATATCGGTAATGGCAGTAACCTTGAAAGTCTGACCTGCATGGCCTGGAGAAATGGTCATATAGAACTGAGCATATCCGTCTGTCGGAAGTTCCGCAGGCGAAGCGATTTGCAGAGTCATCTTGTTTTTTCCTGCAATCTGGGTTATGATACCTCCACCATTAGCATTCAACTTTCCGGAAGTGATCACAAGCCAGTCCGTACCGGTCTCATCCAACATCTCCACCTCAATCTTGCTGAGGATGACACCAGGTTCAGCACCTTTAAGGTTAAGCTGGAGCACTGATAACGCGTGCTGGAAATCAAAGTTCACAGTTACAGGAACCGATTCCCAATCCGGTGTACCCCACGCATACATCAAGTTAGAGCTGGCAATGTGCGCAAGATCACCGGCAGCGGCCTGAATCTGGCTGTCAGACATCGAGAACTCGCGACCATTACCATAAGATTTCAATGCAACCGGATACTCAGCAAGAATAGTATAATATGACGGATTGGCTTCAGGAACTACAACGCCTTCACTCTCCGTATCAAATACTACACTGTTGCCTGAAACCGTAGCTGTATATTCAAGATTGGCATTCTGCGCATAAGTCTTATGCTGAAATTTCTGCAGATAAATTTTGTCACCATCTTTCCAGGCACTCTTAAGTACACCATCCTCATTGGTCATTGTAGTCTTGGTCTGAGCAATAGAGGCTGTCACCTTCAAAGGGACCTTCACGCCTTGAGTTTCCTGCGACTGTTCCATTTCTGCTTTCTGGCAGCCGATTACAGCTGCAAAAGCACATGCTATCACAAATAACTTTTTCATAATCAGTTCCTCCATCATTACTCTTCCCAACCTGACCATTCAGGCATATCTTCAATAGTCGGCGCACCCGTATCGAGCGACGCAGCGAGGAGGCCCTCAGGCTGAACCTCGACCACACTGACCTCCGGAGTCATGTATCCGAAAGATGTGGATTTGATAGTTTTGTAAATCATAGCTGTATAGAATTGTTTGTTATTTCCTTACATATTCAATGGTCACATTCGAATCAGTGCCCTTCTTTGTCTGCTCAAGGAATATATGCAGATAGGTGAACTTCCAGGCCTCATCACCCTTGATATCCAGAGGAATCTCAACTACAGGATTATTCTTTCCGATGACCAGGTCCAGATTATCCTTCTTGATACGCACCCAACCGGCCGCATTGATCTGAATCTTCTTCAGGAGCACATCGTCCTCTCCACCGCGCCATGTAAAACGGAGTGCCTTGAGAGTCTTGTAATCCTCCGGACGGATCATATGGATAACCCTGGTCTTGTCGTCAGTCATCTCAAACGGAGTCCATCCCGGAAGTTCATCCTGAGATGTCGCGATGTCACCGGCGTCAGCCACCAGCTGCCGGGCAGCAGCGACAAGGTCCTCGTAAGGCTCGACTTCAGAAACACCGGTCTGCTCCTCACAGAACTTGTACTCCCACTGGTCAAAGTCAAAAGGAACTCCCTGTTTCTTGGCCTCGAAGAAATGCTTCCAGCGAGGTAGATAGTAGTCGCGTATCAGTCCTGACCACATGCGGCATGAGTAGTCATTCAGACCGTCATGGCAATGTCCAGGACCCCATACCGTAACAAGTCTGCGGGCATCCATCTCGTATTTGTCGGACTCCACTTCATCCACGCCCCACGCTCTTGCAAAGTCAATCCATCTTTCGAGACGTGTCACAGGGTTGGACTCGAAGAATCTGTCGGCTCTGAGCATAAGGTCCTCGAAACGCACCTCAAGCTCTGCAGCACGCTCCTTGTCCCCACAGAGATATGCACGATGGATCTCAGAAGCCAGAAGTTCCGCCTTGCCGAAAGCATAGAAACCTGCATTGAGGGCCAGATCGGTCATATAATCCTTATTGCCGGAAAGCTGATCCGCAGCGGAAATAAATGCCTCAAGACCTTCAAAGTGAGCCGGAGTCACATCATATCGCCCGCCGAGGAGATAGATAGGCTGCTGCTGGATACGATACTCTGCCCTGGAAGAGCACATGCCGTAAGAACTTGCCAGCATCTTTTCCCAATATGTCTTGAGCGCCTCAGGATACTCTCCATATCTTGCAAGAGAATAGTCCTCCAGCCACTGCATCACATCCCTTTCTTCAAAGTTCCATGGCGCATCATAAATAGCTTCATAAATGACCTCATTGTTCTCCACACCTTCCGGAGCCGATCCCAGACCGATGAGGTTTCCCTTGTTAGGAGAATTGAGCGCATTGAGATGGCCGTTCAGATAGAACTCGATGTTACCCACAGGGCATGTCCTGCCTCCGAAATTAGGAGTTGTACTGTATATCCATTTCTTTCCGTAGATTCCTTCAGCATAGTTCCATGTGTACTCGCTTTCCCAGATATCATAATTGAAATCGACACTAAGGTCAAGCAGAAGCATCTTGTCGTCAGGAACCTGAGAGAAAAGAGCCTTGATGCTCTCAGGATCCCAGATGTGTCTCTGGTAACCGAACATCCAGCCTTGAAGTACCCATGTGGCATCAGGGTTGGCAGAGGAGATTGAATTGTAGAGATGTTTTCCATAAGATGCTATCTGGTCGAAACGTTCCTGAGTACCCTTTTCGGCAAACGGCACCTTCATCTCGTTGAAACTGTCAGCAAGATAGAACTCACCCTTGCCGAACTCAGCTTCCCACTCTTTGATATACTCGGTCGCGATAGTCTGGAAGAGGTCTGTCTCCGGGCTTATGAAGTTCGATACATAATATTCTCCGTCATCCCATCCGGCATGAATGAGCTCGGTATCTGGGAAGACCCTCTTGATTCCGTCCGGAACAAATCCTGCAAAGGCATTGTATATAGGTGACATTCCAAGCTCATTCATACGGTCGATCAGCTGATGTGCAAGGTCGATGGTCTGGTCGTAGTATGCCTGTGAGAGGTGTCCGCCGAGCTTGGTCATATTTCCCATACGGAACCAAGGGAAATGGGCCGGTCCGACAACGAAATCGCCGATTTCCTCCTCAGTGAGTCCGAGCTTTTTCCAGACTCTTGCAAAAATCGCTTCACTTCCTATCGGGGCAAGCGGCATGTCGATTCCGTGCAGAGCCATCCAGTCGAGTTCCTTTTCCCAAGTCTCGAATTTCCAGTAAGGAGCCGTGTAACCCATTGTGCAGACATTCATATACTGACGATGCACAAAAGGAGTCGTCACCTTGCGAAGCTCCTGTTTCGGAAGCCAGAAAGGAAGGTCGATATTGTTGACTGTCCATGTGACCATACCATAATGGTTAGCCTTCACATAGTCATAGAAGCCGCGGCAGGCAGCAATGGTTGAGCTAGCCTTGACTGTGAGCTTTCCGCATCTTACCTCTGTAGAATAATACTCTGTAGAATCATTCTCGGGTCCCGTAACCTCTATGATTACATTGCACGGATCATAACCCAACGTCCTCTTAAGGACACCCCTGGCAGCCTTCTCCGCTTCTGAGAGATCCTGCTGACAGCATGCCGACAGTCCCAGCACTGCGGCAGCAAGAAACAGAATTTTAAATACTTTAGTCATTATTATTGATTATTTGGTTTTTATGCAACGTACGCTATAACCCATGGCAACGCCGGCATCATGGGAATCATTGTTGATGGTGATCACCTGGTCGGCATCGTATTTTGCCTCCTTCGGAGAAAGCCACTCGAAATTGCGGAGTATCTTGTTGTTGTACCTGTCAGATGCAGTACCGGATGTCAGACCTATAGGACAAGCGTAACCACATGGAACGAACGGAGTACTGTAGGCGAATGCCATATCCTGCTGTCTACCACCACCATTATATCCGAAATATGATCCTGCCACCATCAAGCCATGCTTATTAGGTGCAACTGATGCCGTCTCTGCCCCTTGCTGAACAAATGCCTTGACGGTTTCTTCCTGCCAGAGGGTCCAACCTGCCGGGCACGGATCAAAAAGAGTCTTGCTGATTGCTGCTCCATCATCCGGATCCTTGTCACCCCAGAGATACTTCCAAGGATCTGCCTGAGGGTTATTAGGAAACCAGTGCTTGTCATAAGTCTGACTGTTCGCACCCTTGAAATTCTTGTATGGATATTTTGCTGCAGCATTAATTGCATCGGCGAACGTCACAGACGCCTTGTCGAACTGATGCAGACAAGCATCTATTGCAGGTGCTCCGCCACCTCCCATCTTGTCATAGTTCATGACCCATAGCTGTTTTTCCGGTGAACCCGTAGCCTGATCTGCAGTTCTCTGAAGAGCCTTGATCGGAGTATATGTCGGGGTCATCAACAGTTTGGTAGAATAGCGAAGAGGCCAATAGTTACCATAGTCTGCAATATGAGGAATCGGATCTTTTCTTCCCCACTGATAAGTGTTTCCCAATGCAGCTGCAGCTCCGAAGCCATTTGGATCCGATGAGGTCAGGTCCTTGCCGTTTACCAAAGCTCCTAGATTGCGGTCCATGACAATAAATTCAGTCTGAGTCTGATCTTCCGCTGTGTAAGTCACCTTGATTGCCTCAGCGTCAAGGTCCAGGTCCTCAACCGCCCAGATGTTCCAGCTCCAAAGAAGCGTAGCATTGTTTATAGTACCGTCTGCATCTACAGTTATATTATTGTAGTCCACTCCATCCTCCGCAAACGCCGCAATCACAAGGTTACCGTTCACAAACTCATTCGGTGTATCAAAATGGATATATCCGTCTGCAAGAGAAAGAGAAGATATGTCTATCGGGCAAGCATCCAGCCAATCCGTACTGCTCTGACGCGTGTTATACCAGAGCACCAGAACAGAAGATGGCGCAAGATCGGCAGAAGTGACAACCGAGGAGAGTTCGGAAGGGACATGACCGTTTCCCTTGACAGTAGCCTTGAACTTGTATGCCGTTCCTGGTTTGGTGATGACATAGCAGTTCGCTGTTTCTACGGCGCTCAGATCGGTTATTTCGACGGTTTCGTCTGCTTCCGGAGAATAGGATGCGACAGTCTCGATATATTGACCGGCTACAAATCCATCTTCAGGAACCGCCTTTTCGCATATGAGTTTCTCCTCACCCTTCACTACAAGGCTTATCTGCATCACTTCACCTGCATGTCCGGGATTTATCAAGGCATAGACATGCTTGCTTGAGCCCGGGCTGGATGTAAAGCCACACTCTACAGTCACCGATGAAGTTGTCTGTGCACCAGCAAGGTCCAGCGTTCCGTCTGCAAGGTCAAATGAGCCGTCTGTAAACGCCAGCACAGCATCGTTCTTATCCTTGATGCGGAATATGACTTTTTCCACCACAATCTTCTGATCCGTAAAAAGTTCCAGGTCAATGACAGAAAAAGCGTGGTTGAATGTAAAGGTGACCGGATCGTCGCTTCTTACGACATCCACCTTCGAGGCCCACATGAAATGTGCCTGTGAAATATGAGTCACATTGTCAGCGCCCGGCTGGATCTGAACCGCCGGCACGCTCACTCTTACAGAGGTGAAATCATCTCCAACCCTCTCTCCGTACGGATAATAGGCGTAAAAATCGTGGCTTTCCGTGTCACTTTTCCACTTTATCCTATTGATCGGAGAGGCGAATGTAAAAGATGAAACTTCTTCAGAAAGGTCAGCCACATACATTGTGTTTATGGCATCCGGCATGTCTGCACATGCAGAATAGATACCGATGGCATCTCCCTTGGTCCAACTCATCCGCACGGCATCCGACTCAGGAGTATATGACACTTTGGTATCCTGTTCTATTCCGGAAGCGAAGGCTACAGCATCTCCCGGATTATCTTCCGGAATGACTTCGTCTTTGGCACAACCCGTAAGAACAAGAGCAAAAAACAGTATTTTATATAAATGTTTCATAATATCAGCCGATTAAGGTTACCATTCCACTTTATCCATACCGCCGATTGACGATCCGCCCGGATTTATCTGGTCAGGATGATTCAGCAG
>JAZSEQ010000064.1:0-15804 GCA_045531765.1 Candidatus Cryptobacteroides sp.
CTTCGGTTTTCCCGCTACCGTAAGATGATAGCGCTGAGACACTCCCGTGCGCAATGTGTAGTCCTGCCAGTCCACCGGGGCGTAAGTACCCTCTTCCACCTGATCTGTAAAGACGGTATATTGAGTATCTGTTTTCGAGACTCCCTTCATATCGAGAAAGTTCTTATAATCATCGGCATCCATAAGGTCGTACTTCTTCGTGACTGTACATACGCTCAGACCTGCTGTAAATGTCACGGAAGGTTTTGTCGATGCTGCCGATTTGGTGGTGATAAGTACCACTCCATTCGCTCCCTGAGAGCCGTAGATGGCTGTTGCAGAAGCGTCCTTCAGAATCTCCATGGAAGCGATATCCTGAGGATTTATGCCCATAAGTCCGTTATTGTCCTCCACCACACCGGATTCGTTTCCTCCGTGGGTACCCATCGAGAAGGAACCCGACGTGTCCATGATGACTCCATCCACCACATAAAGAGGCTGAGAAGATGAATTGAAAGAGCTTGCTCCTCTGATGACCACGCTTACTCCCCCGTCCGGTGCTCCACTATTCGAAACCACCTGCACGCCGGCAGCCTTTCCCTGAAGGAGCTGGTCTATGGATGAGATCTGAGATGCGTGCGTCTCATCTATCTTCACTGAGGTCAGCGCCCCCGTGATGTCACTTTTACGCATTGCGCCATATCCCACCACTACGACTTCATCAAGTTGCTCGCTATCTTCCTTCAAAACCACGTTGATCACCCGCTTTCCGGCCACAGGAACCGTCTGCGACTCATATGATATGCTCGAGAACACAAGAGCCGGCGTTATTTTCGAGTTCGGAGTGAATGTAATCGAATAATTTCCTTCAATATCGGTCACAACTCCGACAGTACTGCCGTCCACCATGACGGCAGCTCCAACAAGCGGCTGCCCGGCCTCATCCTTTACCGTTCCCTTTATAGTTATGGTACCCTGCGCAAAAGCCGCCCACGACAACAAGAGCATGGCTGCTGTCAGACAAACCGTCCGCCTGAACGAAATGAAAAATCCTGATATCATGACCATCTGCTGCTAAAATCTGAAACCCACACCCAATACTATATGCCTCAACTGAGGGAAGGCGCCGTAATCCACTCCATGTGAGCGAACCGTCACACCAAAACTGTTGACATCCGGATTCCAGCCGCTATAACCTGTGAGTGTAAACAGATTATGTCCCGACAGGTTCACCTTGAAGCCTTTTATCCACCTCACCTTCAAAGGTATGTCATAAGAGAGTGTCAGACAATCAAGTCGAAGATAATCCCCACGCTCGACATCTCCCTGAGTAATCTTACCAAGTCCCCTCTCCAGCATTTTCACTGCATTTATAACATGAAATCCGGCTGCTCCCGAGAAATCCGCGTCAAGTGTCACACCATAAAGAGACAGGGTCGTGCCGAATCCGCCGCTCACCTTTGGCAGAGTGTTTTTTTCAAGTATCTGCCCCACAGAAAAGCCCTGCTTGAACTCTGCCGCATATATTCCGCCATCGATGCCGGCTTTGCGGACATCGTCCGAATCCAGAGATACAACACTGTTGATATTGTATGCCATATTCAATCTGGCAGTCCAGACTATATTCTTAGTAGCGATGAAGTTCAGACTGGCATCCGCCTCAAAGCCACGGTTTGCAACAGAAGACTCCCACTCGCGATAAATCTGGCTGTTTTCTGTTTCAACCCACATATCGGAAAGCACCTTTCCGAAATTGTATATCCTGAAGACATCCTCTGTGACCTTATCATAATATTTCAAAGCCACGCGGTATCGACCGCGAAGAAAAGAGGCTTCTAGTCCCACATTATATTCCTGACTCATAAGACGGTTGATGCCGTCAAAATATGGTTCCGAACCCTTTTCAACCTCAGGGACGTCATCAATGTAAGCTGACATATATTCGTATGGAAGCACCGTCTCACGCCCGGCTGCTCCGTATCCCCCGCTGAGCCTCAAGGCTGACACCGCATCCGAATCCTTCAGGAATACCCTCTTTAAATCAACAAAAGCTTCGCCCGAAGGGAACCAAAGAGGATCGGAGTCGAAACGACCGGTATAGTCAAGACGCATGATCCCGCTTAATCCGGCGTATCCGTCATAATCATACGATAGGTAAGCATAGCCTCCCATATGACTGTACTTGCGGTTAAACTTGCGTATGACATGAAGACTGCTCGAAGACGACAGGCCCTTGCCCCGAAGATGAGGAAGATCGAAGTTAGTTCCGCACATGGCGTTGGTCCTGTTAGAATTGGCATTCAGGTCAAACAGAGCCTCAGCCCTCAAGTGATGCCTTACAGCAAAACTACGGTCGAACTTCAGCTCAGCACTAAAGTTCGCTGTAAGAAGCGTATTGTTCAGTACGCCGGTGGCTCCCTTGAACTCCTTTCCGAAAGAAGTGCCGGTTCCATACCAGATAAGACGCGTCTGATTCTGATAGTCTATGCCTCCGACAAGCCTAAGTTTCAAGGTCTTATGCAGATTTACGCCCAACCACAGCGAGTTGACAGTACGGTAGTCGATAGCCTCTTCCTCATAGGATTTAAGCCAACTTGACAACTTGTCGTTCTTGAAATATTCCGGATATCTGGCAAGCATCATGGTCGAGGGCATTCCGACAAAATTGGTCCCCGACGTAGAAAGATTCTGTCCATAGGCCAGCCGTGAATCCATACCGAACTGCAACCTCTCGTTAGCGACTGTTTCAAGGGCCAGAGTCAATCCTCCGGCTATCGAATTGGTCATAGCAACCGCCGCATTGTCGTACCTGACGAAACCGGATATATTGTAGTACGAATTCGTGCCGAAAACTCCGTTTGCCCCAAGATCATGGGACGTAAGGATGCCTGTCTTGAACGCTTCACATTTTTGCGAGGGAATACCGGCCCCCACATTAGAGTTGAGCCAGATGTTCCGTTTTCCTGAAGACGGTTTCCTCGTGTGGATGATGATGACTCCATTAGCCCCATACATGCCGTATCTTGCAGCAGCAGACATGTCTTTCACGACTTCCACAGATGCAATCTCATATGGATTAAGCCAGCCGAAATTTCCGATCGGAGAAGCATAACTCCTTCCCGAATAGTCCGGAAGTTCATCCCCGTTGATGGTTTTACCTCCCGCCAGATAAAAGGCATTCAGGTTCTGATTGACGCTGGAGCCTATGACTGCACCGTCAACAATCCACAAAGGCTGCGAATCCCCTCTGAGTGTATTCAACCCCCTTATATTGACATTAAAATGACCGTTCGGACTGCCGTCAAGCGCCGACACTCTTACTCCGGAACATTCACCACGGAGCAGCTCTGCAGGTGAGGATGCAATAGCTCTAAGAGCCGATGTATCCGTCTTGAACACATCAGCCCGCATATGTGGTACTGCCAAGGTAAAAAGGCAGACTGACAGAAGAATCGACTTTACATTCATCAGTTCTTATCTTACTTCAAATAGTTTCACAGGTCCCATAAGTCCGGACGGAAACAATGGTGCATTAGGCTTATAGAAGTCCATCACAGTAAATGTGAGACGTTCTTTCTTCGGCTTAGGTATTTCTCCGATCACACGATTTGCCCAACGGTTTGTGACTTCAACTTCGATGGTATTTTCTCCTTCCCTGAGCAGGCCGGATACATCATATATGAACGGTGACTTCCACGCAAATCCCGCATCCTTGCCGTTAATGCGCACGCTCGCCATATCGCCAACTTTTCCAAGGTCCATCACAACCTTATGCGGAACTTTTTCCAAAGTCACAGACGTCGTATATGTAGCTGTACCTGAAAAATATCTGACCTGAGGGTCCATCGACAAGGTCAAAGACCTCAACTGTTCAAGGGTAATGTCGTGGTCAACACCCATATTTTCCTGGAAAGCGACATTCCATGGCTGCGCTATGGTGGCGAATTCCTGATAAGACGCTCTTGCAACAGTTTGCGTCTTCACGTCTGTAGGTTCTCCGAACACCACCATAAGACCTTCGTGACCTTCTATTTCAAAATCTATTACCGTGCGTCCGTTCTCCATTCTGTATGTGACACTCGCTCTTTCACCTGTCTTGGGATACCAGATTTCAGGCTTACGTCCATAGCAGTTGAATGACACTTCTGTCGCCACCTTCTCCTCGGAAGGATTTATCACAAAGTAAATTTCAGCCGCAGGACAGGTTCTGTGTATGTAATGGAACTGAGGGCCATCGAAATCCTTCACAATCCCGGCTCTGGAGACCACCTTCTCAGCATGGACATCCTCATGGACATTATCCAATGCCCGGAGTTCATTAAGCAGAGCGTCAAACTCCTGTTGAGAGTCCATCAACGACGCCGGACGCTGCGGGAGACTGCCACACACGTGCACACCGCTGCGCGCTATCTCGGCTATCCTGCGCAACACCTTCAGGGACATCACCTCCGTAAAATCCTTGTGCAGCACAAGCAACCTATACGTCATACCTGTAGCCGGAGCCACAAGAGTATTCCCCTTGAGTTGCAGTTCGTTGATGAGAATATCGGAATTGACATAATCAAATCCATAACCATGAGGCACATCTGGGTCAGTGTATTGGAACATTCCGGTCACACAGCAGTCCTCTCCGTAGAAATAGAGTATTTCATTGACTGTACGGCCCTTCTGAAGCAAGGCACAGTTTCTGGCCAGATAGTCCAGCCAAGGTCCGGCCTTGTAACCCCAGGTCTCGTGACGGTTGAACCACTGCCCGTACGGACCGAGACCCAGCCCGGGCCTCTTGTCATCCAAAGGCTGGTGGGCACTCTCATGTATGATGACCCTGTTCACTCCGGCAGCAAGCATCTCATTGGCCTGTCCCACAATATTGGCCGGACAATATCCGTATCCTGAGCCTTTATTATTTCCATTGATGGCAAACGACTCGGAGCAAACCAGTTCCCTGCCATAAATATTGGCAACCGCCGCCGACTCGCGAATGTCTGCCCTTGCCTCGCGGACTCTGTCCCAGTTTCCGCCCTGCATCCACCCTGCTGCCATAGGGAAAGTGGCTCCCTTCTTCATGGCAATACCGTCAGCAACGAAACCCCGGCAGTTCTCATGTCCCTCCATATAGGCCCCCTTAAAACCATATTCCGAAATTATTTCAGGAATGCTCGACACTGCCTCTGTGAAAAGTTCTCCGAGTACAGTCCTCAGATCCCAGAGGAACTTCTCGGTCTGGTCCGTGCTTCCGATGATAAGTCCGGTCACAGCAGGAAGCCACATGTACATGTCATAGCCCATCCTTTTACGGAACTCCTCCCTGATCTTCGGGGTCCAGTTGCTGAGTTCTGCCTCATAGCTGTCCACCATCATATACTGAAGTCCCTTGTCGCCGATTCTGTTGCCTGTAGCTTTCTGATAGATGGCTATATAATCTGCCATATACCTTCTGAGTACATCGACATCAAGCTTGTCGATTTCCAGACCGGTGGCTTCAGGCGGAGCCGGGTGGTTGCGTTTTCCGGTAAGAGAAGCACCGAAACGATAAATCATCCAATTGCCCTTAGGGACCTTCCAGTTCAATATTCCCTTCTTATATCTTGAAGTGATATCTATGATTTCCGGACACACATCGGCAGGACCAGCCTGAAGCGTAGGATTGTCTTTAAGGTCATGAGGCGCAGCATAAGCAGCCTTTTCCTCTGCATGGTTGACCCTGAGGTAAGGATATAGAACCATCTCCGAAATGCGCGTCTTCTTTGCATGATAGAATTTCACTCTGAAATACTGAGCAGTCACCGGCTCGAATGAAATCGTCTGGCATTGAAGGTTTCCCATAGGGATACCCATCACCGTACGCCAGTTCTTTCCGTCGTCGCTTATCTGAAGCGAGTCCAGACAACGCTGAGGAAGAGAACCGAAACGGATTCTCTTATGAGAGCGGAAAAGGGTGAGACTTCTGATGGTCTGTGGCTCGGAAAATTTATAACCGGCCCATCTTTCCGCACCCCCTGTCGGCACGGTAAAGACTGTTCCCACATCACCGTCAGTCATACTTTCCAAAGTAAGCCCTCCGAAGTTTGCTATGAGTTCCGCCCCCATATCCTGCATCGACTTGTAGTTATCCGGCATCTTTACAGCAATTACGGCCAGGTCCTCATACCAACGGTAATCCTTCTTGTCTCCTCCGGTGTGGATCTTCATGTTCTGATACTGTCCGGGCACCGTGAAAGGCGACGGCAGAGGTCCGTTGAATTTCGTTCCTCCCTTTACAGGAAGTTCCCTCCAGACAATCTTCTTCATTGCATCTTCAGGCTCCACCCAAGGGCCTCCTGTGACTGACCAGCCCGGAGAAGACGGTATCCCCACTTCCATTCCAAGCGAATCCGCCAGATTCAGGGCATAATTGAAGGCGTCATTCCACTCGGGAGTCATGTACAGAAGCCTGTCCTTCATCACGACGGTGGTGTCACGCTTCACATCGAAAATATGGAAGCCGGCGATTCCCACGCTGTCCATCCACATTATGTCCTTGCGCATGCCCTCCTTGGTGATGTTTCCGTTCATCAGATGGTACCACACCATGGGCCTTGCCTTGGCAGGGGGACACTTGAACTCCTCATAAAGAGCATCCAACCCATCGCTGCCTGTCGTTTGAGCGAAGACAGGCAGTGACAGGAACAAAGAAAAAATCAATAACCAACGTTTCATATAAGTCTTTTATTTTGAAGGATAGGCGGACGCTGTGACCTCATACGGCTTTTCACATGCTTTCGTAGCTGCATCCTTCATTGCAGAAATCAGTTCATCCGTATAGGTATAGTCAGATGGCTTATATGTAATGTCATCCAATGAGCATCCTGTCAATGCCTTGGCAAATGTAAGGGCTGTCAGGAATCTGCCCACATCCTTCGACATGTGATAGCCGTCACGGGTTAGATTGTCACCATAGAAACTGGTACGCATGTTCTGTACTGCTGTTCCGTTAGGGATGACCTTCTCAAAGGCCTTATCGGTAAGGATTCTGGCCTTGACAGCATTCACGATGGCATTGTACATGGTCATCTGATCCTTGCCATAGTTTGCAAAACCACTGTGGGTACTGTCTCCCTGATATGCCCATGTCATGTGCCACATCAGACGCGCATTAGGGCATTTCGCCAGCACCATGGATACCAGACTGGCAAGATAAGGGTCGAATGTCTCTGCCAAACCTGAATTCTGGCTCACCTGCTGCATCATTATATAGTCCCATTTCTCATCCATAAGGGCAGTGCTCGGCGCTGTCGTCTTTGTCTCCACCCATGTACCTGTAGTGTTCTTATAATAGGTATAATCTGCCTTGTCCGCCGAGAAGTTGGTTACATGCTTCTCCAGAGAACAGCCACCGATATACATGTTGCCAAGAGCAACATTCTCATATCCGGCATCGGCAAGGACACCATAAAGATACTCCATGGCATCCACAGAGAAGCTGTTGCCGATTGCCAGCACCTGAAGGCCGTCAGACAGGTCCAGAGCAGACTTTATCGGAATGAAATCTTCGTGACCGGAGCCAGGATTCTTCAACGCATCATCCACGACAGAACCTTTATCAGCGCTTCCCTCCGGTTTGATACGGTCTGTAAGAAGATAATCTATGCCGTTTTCTATGGCTTCAAGCTCCTTGGCGGCCGGAGAGAAAATCGAAGACTGTACATGATATCCGGCATCCCTGAGCGAGTTAATGAACTCCGGAGTATACAATGGTTCATCCACAGATGAAATGCCACAATCACCACCTATCGCCGCGAGTTTTTCCAAGACATCGCCCTTGGCCGCATCATCCGAGTCAATTGACCACAATATGGTACAATTCGAATACCCTCTCACTGACTTTATAAGGTCATAATCAGCATTGAAACATACCCAGTTATCGCCTACTATATCCTGAGCCAGTTTGTAGGATTCCTCAATAGCGCTATGGAGCATAGGCCTGATGTTCAATCTTCTGCATTCAAGAAGCATTTCTTCGAGCGTTGGTATCGGCCTTCTGAAAGATGGGATGGTGGACTCAAGAACATACTTGGTGCGAAGATCTTCGAAAGTGGTGGATGCCACATTGACAGTAGCCGAAAGTTCCGTATAATCTGCCGCATTTCTCATTGTACGGTTGATGGAACCATCGTGCATGACGACCATCTTGCCATCAGAAGTATATCTTACGTCAAGCTCGATACCTTCGTACCCCATAAGGGCTGCCTGTTGAATACCTGTAATGCTGTTTTCCGGAATCACCCATGCTTCGCTGTTATCCTTGCTCCACGCACCTCTATGAGCGAAATGATGGATTCCCGTCAAATCCGGTCCCTGAACCTGCGGCAGAGCAACAGTATAATAAAGCTCGATTTTGGAAATCTTCACTCCGGCAACTCTCAGTCTTATGTTGTAAGGAGCGCCCAGAGAGGCTTCCACATTACTGAAAGGGAAATTGATTGTAAGAGGATTCCGGCTATCCTGTGCCGTTGATGCGTTAGGACTTGCACTATAAGTAAAGTTTTGTCCTGCAGCGATGGTGAAATATTCGGCACCATTGTGATGTATAACCATTTTCGAAAGATACTTTCCTTCGAAGCCCGGTATATTGATCAGGCCATAGGTACTTCCGCCACCCGCCGACGGCGTGCCGCTTCCTGCACTGTTATCGAAAGACAATGCCTTGTCCGAATATGAATATGAATGGGTGCATGATGATGACTTCTGGCCTTTCTGGATGCCGAATTCAAGTTCTACAGATAATGAAGCATCGTCAGAGTCAACATAAGAGAATTTATAGAATTCACCGGCATCCGCCTGAGATGACGCAGCCACACAAGCCTCCTCAAAAGGCCATCCAGCGGTGAAATCCAAAGTAACTGCAACGTCACCGCCATTCCACTGCACAGGAGGTGTAACATCCGCTCCCGGCTGTCCGCCACCATTCCCCGGTTCTTCCTGCTCCGGTTCCTCTCCATTTACAGACTCATCGATTTCAGGATATTCTCCCACGCAGGACAGAAACATGACTGACATCACAGCCGCAATCCATCCGAATCTGAATATATTGTTCTTCTTCATAGCTTCTGTCTTTTACTCAGGTTTGTTCTTTGAATAATTGATGACTATCTTGGAAATCTTGCATCCCACACCTCTTAAACGCAGAATGTAAGAGCGTCCGGCGACTGCCGCCACCTGGCCTGTCGAGCCGTACGGAAGATTGAATACTGCCGGATTTATGCCTTGCTGATCCTTAGGCTGGCTTGCGCCGGTAGAATTATAGGAAAAGGAAGCTCCATCCAGGAAGTTGAAATATTTGACACCGTTATAATATACCGTAACCTTGCTGACATATCTGCCGCTGACCCCAGGAATACCCATAAGTCCCCAGGTTTGTCCGCCACCGGCTTTCGGCACAGCATTTTCCACATCACAGACAGCATCAAAAGACAGGACACCCTCGGAATGAGAATACGTATGAGTCGTCTTGACAGTTGTATCTTCCGTTCCGTCACCATCAAGGTCCTGCTTGCCGGACACATCCTGTCCCTTCTGAATGCCGACCTTAAGGTCAAGGGTCATATTCTGAGTGCCCGGATAAGGACTTGAAAATGTATAGTACTCCCCTGCCTTGACCTGATCGGCCGCAGCCACAAGCGGCTCCACAAAAGGCCAGCCTGAGGCAAAGTCCATTGTAAGCTCAAACTCATCAGGAAGTTCAGGCATCTTGGCCTCGAAAGCAATCATGCAGCTGCGCTCAAGAGTATAATTCTCATTCTCCCCATAGGTCTTGGAGGTAATCGTTGCTCCATCTTCATCCACGCATGTGAACTCGAACAGATCGTACTCGCCCGGAAGGATGACAAAATAATAGATCACGTTTTCCGCAAAGCCACCCTCCTGTGCAGAAAGAGTGACGGACTCGCTTGTACCTCCTGTCACAGCCGGTGCTCCGGTCTGTCCGTCTATTGTCACGGCAACCTCTCCCGCTATCTTGCGATACTGGCCGTCAGTTCCTTTTGCCTTAAGTACGATAGCAGCAGTCTTTGCAGCCTCCTGCTTAAGGAGAGATATACCGACAAGGGACCCGATGTTTCTGAAATTCAGATTCTTGTCAGAAGACAAGGCCACGGAAACATTGGCTCCGCTGCCGAAACTTCCTGCAACGGCAGTCTGTCCAGCAGGAATACTCAATGACAGAGTTGAAGACAAAGCATCGTATGCACATGATTCTGTCGCAGGATATACGGCGAGATATTTTTCGGAATTCACCTCTGCCAGACCTCTGAATATAGCACTACGTCCTGCTTCTGCCAGATAATCCATAGAGAGTTCAGTCTTGGTTGCAAGGCTTGAGCCTGAGAACAGAGACACCTTGTCAGCAGCATCCCAGCATACCCTGTTGCCGGCAAGTGCGGTTTTAGATTCTGAAGAGCCGAGTTCAGCGAGAAAAGTCACGTTTTCCAACTGCGGATTCTCCGGCTGCAAGACCTTTTGAGAAGAGTCCTTGACGCAACCGGCTGCCACAAGGAGCGTGATAATCAGAAGCGAGTTTGTCAGTTTGATGTGTTTCATAGTGATATAGACTATTTGCAAAAATTTCAGTCATTCTCTGCAAACATAAATAAAACACACGTATTTTGCAACGATAAACCTTAGTTCTACATTATCAAACTGGTATCAAAAACATAATTACACGCCACAGAGACACATTCTTAGAGGGAGTCCATCGAATTTCAGAGCATATAACAAGGCACTTTTGCCAAATTTCAAAGAAAATGCAACACACCTCGAGACTGAATGAGACAGTCCCGAGGTGTGTATAAATATCATAAAGGGATAAAACAGAAGCCTTAGACTTCTGATCTTTTATGCCGTTGCTGCAATAAGTTGCACACCTATAGCATGAAGCGCAGATTTTATCTCTTGCAGACGCTTCTCACTTGGAGTCTTTACTCCGTAAATATACTGTGACAAAAGACTTTTGTGAATACCTAAAGACCTTGCGACTTCAGACACATTCAATTGAGGAAACAACGCGAAAAGACGCGCCACTTCATTATTATATTCAGGCTCTAAAGTCTCATAAAAAGACGAAATATGTATATCTTCGTCCAATTCCTCCCATCTCAAAGCCTCGCCATACATCTCTATGGTGTAAGAATTCCTTTCTTTGTCCGTAGCCTCCTTTAAAGTCGGGAAAGCCTCTAACGGTCTGCTATATATATTACCAAGGTCGGAGCGCATGAAGATGCGTCCTGCTTCAAACCAAATATTCTGTATCTTTTCCATTGTTTCCATATTTTGTAGTATTAATGGTATTTCTCCCAAGTTTCCAAAATTTCAGATTTATACATCTTTGCAAGTGTTAAGGCTCTTTTGATATCCTGAGCCGTCAATCCATGATTATATATCAGCCTTATTTCCGGTTCTATCTCTATCTTGGCGTTATCCTGGCCTTTAACTACATGCACATGTATAGGAGCATGGTCGCCTGCAAAGAAGAAAAATCTAAGTCCAAACAATTCAAAGATAGTTGGCATAGCATTTATATTCAAATCCCATGCAAATATAGGTATAATATTTTATACCTACAAATATATTTACTTTTCAGACACAAAGCACGACACACCCCGGGCTGAATGGCTCAGACCCGAGGTGTGCTGTGTTATAGATTCTTTCGCATTCGCTTCAGCGACTTCGTCGATTACTTTCGCATTCGCTTCAGCGAAAGAATAACTGAGAGAAGCGTTCACAAAAGAGCGATTTCTTCAACAGATAATCCTGTGGCTTGAGCTATGATTGCAACATCAACCCCCAACGCCTTCAGTTTGGTGGCGGTCGCCCGGCGGCCTTCTTCACGACCTTCCTTGTGTGCGTAGGCTAACTGGTTTTTAAGATCTCGTTCCGTTGTCATACTATCCAATATTTTTAAACGTGTTTCTTCATCCATGTTATATAACTCAGCAATAGAGAAAATCTTATCAAACACATTATGTGACAACACCTTAGGCTTCTCTACAATACGGGTCATATTCCTCAGGCAAAAGTACATCCCGTCAAGCACATTCCCATCCAACTGTTCTTCGTCCTTCGTAAACTTCGGAAGTTCCAGAAAGATATAAGTCACTCTATCTGTCAACAGCCTGTTATGTCTCTCCTCATACAACCTATATACCGTCCGCACATCAGGAATCCCGGCATTCTGCTCAAGAGTGAAATTCAAGATACTGATAACATAAACAGGGCAAAAATCAAAACTACTTTCCCCGGATTCCACCTGCCGGAGTATCTGGTGCATGGAATAATACAACATCCTCTCGGCATAACTGTCCTGCTTGCGACGCTGCAGTTCTACGATCACCTTACTTCCATCATCCGTTTCGCACAACAGATCATAGACAGAACCCTTGCTCCCTCTCTTCTCAGAGTGCATCTCCTTGTCCATGAAATCCACATCAACGATTGTCCTGTCGGCAATCACCTGATTCAGGAACTCGATCATCACATCCTTGGAGGACTCCTGTCCGAAGACCAGCTTGAACACCTCGTCATTCAGCAGGTCGGCATACTTGAAATCAATCTGCATAAAAATTACATTATTAATGGTTAAACAATGACCCGTCAGGACAACGGTCCTTTCCGGGCAAATAATTTTTATGCTTCCCCTCTACCTGTCCCACAAAAATGGGAAAAAATCAAGAGGACAACAATACCTTAATGCAGTTTTTTTCTTTTTCTGATGAAAAATTTTTCTCTTTTTTATGTTTTGTAACTTTTTTATACTTACTCCGCTTCTCACAAGCGACACACCCCGGGCTGAATGGCTCAGACCCGAGGTGTGCTGTGTTATAGATTCTTTCGCATTCGCTTCAGCGACTTCGTCGATTACTTTCGCATTCGCTTCAGCGAAAGTTCATAATGACAGAGGACTAATCGCTGATGTTTTTAGAATAAGTCATTACCATCTTTTGAATTGGAACATTGCCTTTTCTCAATCTAAAGGAATAGTTTTCCGAAATTGTATTACCATAATTACCATATGGCAAAGAAAACTCTAAACGCTTATTTGACGAATCTCTATGAACTGTCGTAACATCATTAAGGCCTGTACCCTTGCATAGGATAAAGAGGTCAGCAGTTGCACCGGTATAATCACCAATGGTTATGTTAATTTTCCGAAGATATCTATCTGGAACAGACGGAATCTGAATATAGCCTCCACAATTACTATAGTCATAGTTTCCCTTAGTTGAACCACTATTTTTGCGTGAAACAAAAGTCAATGCACCATTATCATGTAGATATCCAGTATCACCTGAATACCCACCCCAAGATAATCTGACAGGTAGTTTGAGTCCATTATATTGGAAAATATAATTATCAGACCCTGTATCAGTGCCTATAAGAGTATTCACGGTGTCATACTCCACACACGTAGGAGAAAACGGCCAACCGGCTGTAAAATCAACTGTCAACTGGAAGTCCTCCTGCGGGAGGTTGTCGTATGCGACAGGGATGATGTCAAGAGGCACGAGGGTGCTGCGAGAGAGGGATGCGATGATGTTGCTGTTCTTCCTTGTGCAGGTAGTGGTGCCGTCGGTGTGGGTGTAGGTGAGTTCCATTTCTGCAATCAGACCGACCGGCGCAACAAGCACATAGTAGGTTACGCCTTTGACGAATCCGCCTGTCGGTGCAGTGAGAACGATGCTGTCTGTCGTTCCCTCAGACACAACGAGGTCGCCTTCAGGATTATAACTCACCGATACGTTACCGGCAATGTTGATGTAGCCAGTCTCGTTCTTCATCTTGACAGTCACACTCTTTGTAAGAATTGCATCGGCATCTGTCTCGAAACCGAAAGAAAGAAGAGAGCAGACGTTGTTGAAGATAATATCATTTTCTGAAGACATCTCTGCGTTCTGCCAAGCCGCCACTGAAACATTTGCTCCAGAAGCAAAGCCATCGGCAACAGCGGTCTGCTGTGCTGGGATTTCCACTGTAAGGACACCTTCAGCTGTGCAGGCATTTGTTGCAGAATGAGGATATACGGCATAGTAAGACTCTGCATTAAGGTCTGCAAGTCCTGTGAATGAAGCCTTTGTATTGTCCTCAGAGCACCAATTCATAGCAAATTCTGTCGGAGTATCCTCACTACCCTTAGAAAATACCGTGATGGACTCCGTTCCTTCCCAAAGAACACTCTGATCCTTGTATGTGGTCTTTGTCACTTCGCCAAGGGAAGCGGAGATTGTCATTTGAGCAAAATCTGCCGGAGCGTTCTGAGTTCCGAGGGCAGAATTGTCTTCCATCTGCTCCGCACATGATGCAGCTGATGCTATCGCAATCGCTGCAAAGAAATATCTGTAAATCTTTTTCATAGCCTTCTTTCGATTAATTCCATCCGTTATTATCCTGACCGTCTCCATAGGTAGGTCCGTTCGAGTCAAATCCTTCGTTACCGAAAGAGGCGCAGAGTATCCCTTCTGAAGAGACCTCTACAAGGGTGAGGGCCGGAGCACTATAGGCTGCCCCCCCCTGATAGTTTTTCATTTTCATAATTGCAATTATTTGGTTGTTTATTGTTTTACTCTGGTCGGGTCTTGGTATAGATTACCTTGACTTTGCCTATATAGCCACCTTTATCTCTTACCTGAATCACATAAGGTTTGCCAGCCACGGATTCCAAAGGGGCAGGAGAGGCATCGGTGACAGGAAGATTGAATACACATTCCTGACCGGACACAAATCTGGTAGTATTAAGTTTCCTATTCCCGTCTTTACCATCACCCATACCTGCACAGCCTTCCTGAATCGCAAACCGCACACCTTTTTCAGTTCCATTATAATGCGCCACTGACACACTGACACTGCTCAAATACATACCGCTAACGCCCGGCAGTATTATGGCACCATGGGTATCGTGGAAATAAAGCCCCTTGCCGGAACTTTCAGGAATGTCATCATGGGAATAAACTTTGGAAGTGGTCCAAACTGCGCTGCAACCCAAAGAGAAAGTCAAATCTATGGTTTTTGAAGCACCTTCGTGTTCATAAGAATGGACATAAGTGTATTTATCATGGTCTGCACTCTGGTTTTCAACAGCCACACAAGCCTCCTCAAACGGCCATTCGGAAGCAAAGTCAACAGTTACTTCAAGAGATTCAATCTCAGGCTCGACCGTAGGAACATCTTCCGCAAACGGATCATATTCGCCCACCTCCGGCAGCTCACGGGAATAGATGACAGATATATTCTTTACCTGAGTATTCGCCGAATCGAAGTATAATCTGTAACTCTCTCCAACCATAGTCTGCTTGCCATCAGCCGTCGGAAAGGACAGAATAGCTGGATTATCAGTCCATGTCTTGACGCCCTTGACAAGGTCCGTCATATCCAGGACTCTACGAAGACGGACTTCCTTTGAATACGTGGCACCGTTAGAGGAATCCACCTTCAGTGCTCTGATATAACGGCCCGGCATTGCCGGCAGGGTAAGATAAAAGTATGCGGCAGTACCCGGCAGAAGCTTACCGTTATGAGTATATTCACAGTTGTTCGCCTTCATCATAAAAGGCATATTGCGCTGATATTGAACACCGTCTGCCGTGGATTCCAACACGTACGTATAAGTGTCATTCGCATATCCGGATGCTATCTGCTGCTCAACCGGGACTATAACTTCCTTGAAAGGCCACCCTTTGGAGAAATCAAGATCAATCCTTACATCATCCGGAAGGTTATCATCTGCCGCCGGCTCTCCACAGAACGATGAGATTGCCGAACGGGCTATAGTCACTCCATCTGGCATATAGACTTTTT
>JAZSEQ010000086.1:0-2536 GCA_045531765.1 Candidatus Cryptobacteroides sp.
GATGCGAAATAGCCTGAGAGTTTTCTGTTTCCTTCATTACCCTCACAACCTTCCTGTATCGCATACCGCACGCCTTTTGAATTCTTGTCATAATGCATCACAGAGACACTGCTCAGATACATGCCCGGTATGCCCGGCAGGATGATGCCGCCATGGGTATCATGAAAATACAGACCCTTGTCTGAACGATCAGGAATGTCTTCATACGAGTAAACCCTGTCGGAAGTCCAGTTCGTACTTCCCAACGTGAAAGTCAGATTTCTTGTCTTGTCGGTACCATTGTACTTATACCCGTAATCAATGGTGTATTTCTCACGACTTCCACTTTGATCTGCTGTTGCAACACATTCCTCGGCAAACGGCCAGGTACTGCTGAAATCAAGAGTCACTTCCATCTGCTCCGGAAGCATCGTCACAGCTGATTCACCAAGCGACTCACCCGTATTCACATCGAACTCTCTGTCTACACCTGCTCCGAAACGCACTGTATTAACTTTACCAGACTTAGGTCTGATGACAACTATATCAAAGCAATCCTCTGAAACAGTGCCCAATACCCTTTCCGGACGCACTGCCTGAGAAGGCCATGTGTTGTCAGGAGAGCCGTTCTGGAACTTGTTGCAGCAAAGAGAATATGCAAGGAACGGGTTGGTTGTGTCATTGAACGGAGCCGTGAACTCACAGTCGAAGTGGCTGTGACCGTTGAAGAACATCTTGAAGGTCGGAGCGCCCTTGATGGCTGCCTGAATCCTCTCGTCATTCTTATGGGCAGTCTGATTGTACTGATGTGCCTGTACAGGTGAAATATGGGAGAACACATATATGTCATAATCCGTCTGCACCGCCTGCTCGAACCAATCGCAGGTCGCATCGGAAAATCCGTAATCACCACCGTCGTTGGCGTTGAGGAATATACATCTGACGCCAAGGCCGTAAAAGTCCTTGTAATAGTTTGTTCCGCACATCGAGGTCTGGTCAAACATCACATCCAGAGTATGCCTCATATAGATTCGGTGCAGCTGCGAATGAGAGTATGTGCTCTTGTACCTGTTGTCGTCATGGTTGCCGATGGCTGGATAGAACGGAGCCTCAACACGCAGAAACTGGTCATACAGATGCTTCACCCACTGTTCTGTCTCTTCCTGAGACTTTTTTCCGTCTGTAATGTCACCAAGGCAGGCGAAGAAATCAAAACGGATATCCTTCGAGAGAGCAACCATGTTTTCCATAGTGATGTCAATCAG
The DNA here is from genome assembly GCA_045531765.1 of Candidatus Cryptobacteroides sp. Classification (GTDB taxonomy): domain Bacteria; phylum Bacteroidota; class Bacteroidia; order Bacteroidales; family UBA932; genus Cryptobacteroides. Next base: position 1,245 of record JAZSEQ010000086.1, read on the forward strand.
GTCCGGACAATCTGCTGAACTCTTATAATGAATGTCAGTAATCATAGGGAACACCAGACATGGCTCTGTGATGAGCGCATTGACTGAAGCCCTTGTCTTTGCTATCTCATCCAGATAATAGCTCCTGACTCCACCTTGAGGCTCCTGAGGTCCCTGCTCGGCAGACAACGGAATATTGAAAGACTGGCCGTCGGAAAGCACAAGCACCAGAACGTCACCATCAAGAGTCACGCTTTCCACAAGACACTCTTCCGGTGCCTGTGATACTTCACCTACATTCTCCCACATAGTTCCGCCGTCATATGAGACTTTAAGATAACCTCCCTCAATCTTAAGCTTGGGGAGAATCACTTCAGGCTGGGCATCAACAAATTCCTTAAGATCGATTATGCTCTGCCTGTTGGCATCTATCTGCTTCTGAAGATGGGTGTCATCATAGCAGGACACCGCCATTACAGCGACAAGTGCAGCGAATAAAATTCTTTTCATATCTCAGTGTCTTAGTTTGCAGGTTATTAACACGCCGGTCTGCATAGCAGACAAAACACACGCAAAGATAACAAACCTGATTGTATTTTGCAAGAGCAAATGCTTGTTTTATATTACAAAACATTTTGCGCAAGCTCAATGATTTCCTCAAACTCACAGGCATGCCGGAGACAATGCAGAAGAGGAACAAGGTGTCATGGCGAGAGTGTATTTTGTAATATTGAATAGATTTTTTATTTTGAAAATCGATACTGGTTTTTACCTTTGCATTGCTGTGGCATAATTCCATCGGACAACAAGATAAACCATATACTAACAAAAACAACACTATTATGAAATCGATTGTATTATCAGCCGTGTCATTCGTCCTCTTCTTAATGACAGCAACGTCAGGGACGGCTCAAACCATCGTATCAGGAAACCGTCCTCAAAAAATGGAAGTGAAACTGGATTTTACTCAACACTGGCCGTTCAATGAGCCTGTCAAGAGCGAGGCCAGACAGTATAAGAAAGGCGACAAGTATCTCGGAGACACATACACCTACACTCACAAGGGCATCTCTGCCAATGGAGCGGAGGAATATCAGGTTAACCTCCCATTCTTCTTCAGGGCGAATGCCAATCCTCATGTGTATGCACGCGCCAGATACTTCAACCCGGGCAGCAAGAACTGCCGTATGACCATTCCAGCCGTAAAAGGAATGCGTCTGGAGTCAGTGGTTCTGGAAACCCAGAATGGAAGCGACTATCCGAAAGGTTTCAAAATAAAGAACGAAGACTTTACAGACCTTGCAGAGTGCCTC
>JAZSEQ010000062.1:0-56578 GCA_045531765.1 Candidatus Cryptobacteroides sp.
CGAAGGATCGATGAGGCGCACGCAGTCTACAGCCGATGCCGCGCGCTGGTCAAACTGGCCTGGAAGGTACTCCACGGCGATGTATTTAGCTCCTGAGAGGTCACACTCATCAGTCACGCTGTCTGTAACGATCTCTCCGAATACGCTGTAGCGGCTCTTCTCGAGAAGTTCCTCCGAGAAGCCGAAAAGGTCGTACACATTAAGCAGACGCAGCGATCCGAGACTGAGCTGAAGATTCTCGTTCAGCTCGCTCAGAAGGCTGCGTGCCTCCACCTGAAATTCAGGGTACTTTTCTACGAAAATGCGATAGTTGCTCATATGGATATTATATCGTTGCATCTAAAACTTTCCGGGTCTGCCCGGCTCTGAAGGCCTCTAGCTTTTCTGACAGCTGATTGTCAGCCAGCGCAAGAATCTGGATAGCATACAGGGCTGCGTTCTTCGCACCGTTGATGGCCATGGTAGCTACAGGAACCCCCGGAGGCATCTGAACGATGGAAAGAAGAGAATCCATACCACCGAGGGCCTTGGTCTGGATAGGGATACCGATTACAGGGACTGTGGTCATACCGGCCACCACTCCTGCAACGTGGGCCGCCCCACCTGCACCTGCGATGATGACCCCTATTCCCTCAGCCTTGGCTGATTTCGCGAACTCGCACATAAGGTCTGGAGTTCTGTGGGCACTGATTACTCTTTTGACAACCTCGACACCGAATTCTTCGAGGAGACTGATCGCCTGCGACATGATCTCAAGATCGCTGGTCGAACCCATGATGACTGCGACTTTCATATTTTGAAACTTTAAAACTTCATTCGTCGTTTATTAACTCTGTACTTCCGTATTACTTATATTGACTCTGTGCTCAGGCCGATGCCGTGCATGAATATGAAAATATCCCCAAACGTTACGGAAAGACCTGCAAAGATAATGATTTTTTTCGCGCGCACAACGCGTGCATACGTAAGGAAATCGATTAAAGCACCAGAACCTTGAGAACCGCCTTAAGGGCCTCCTCATTGATGTCCGCATCCAAAGCGGCGACCGAAGTCATGCCCGGACTCAGAGCGAAACATCTTTCCAGGCACCTGACCGCTTCGTCAAACACCCGTCCCTTCCCTGAAGGCATTTCAGCAGCCTTCATCTTCAACCAATCGTTTTCATACATCAGCGAAAGGCAGCAGGCCTTCATATACCACACCCTGGCATCATCTTCAGACATGGAATCGAGCACGGCAAGAGTCCGGTCCGTCACTTCCCGCCCGTAAACATCCATCACCACACGATTCAGTGGAGAGAATGCCGCCACCTGCCTCATAGTCTCCTTGTCCCCAACCCCGTTTTCCGCCTTGCATCGCGCCACAGCCCTGACAGGAGCATATTCATCAGGCAGTATCCGGGCAAGGGCAGCCGCTTCTGCAAAACGCTTCTCAATCATAAGCATCAGGACCTGGTTAGCAACAATCTCTCCCCTGTTGCGCACAGTCATCCTGCGCAGAAGAGGATCGTTATATTCCAGCCCGCACTTTGCAAGCGAAGTATCTATGAACGGAAGCAGCAGCTCTTCATCCGGCAGCCTTCTCTTCACATTCTGCACAGCCAGCATGTTGGCCGCATAATCCCAGGGCTTACCCTCATGGATTTCCGATTCCTCGAGAGCCCTACGGCATATGGTCCTCACCTCGTCATCGGAACTGGCAGCAGAAAGAAGATCAAGATATTCATTCACAGAGAAATACCTGTCGGTCATAAATACATATTCGTACTCCACCCTATCCATCTCAGCCATTCGTGAAGTGTCCCGGATCTCACTCATCCTCATCACCTCTGAAGTCCGTCTGAGACGCACATCCGGCCCTATCTTTCCGGCAAAAGCAGCCTTGTGCTCATTCATGGCGTCCTGCATCAGGCTGTCCGCCCTTGCAATATCATCCTCATACTTCCCCAGGGGAGCCACACGGGCCTTTATATGTATGCCTTTCAGCACATAGGCAGAATCTCCCAACACCCTGGGTATCCTGCCGTCGAACCTGCCCTTGAGAACGAGCCTCCGCATTCCCGGACGCGGACGTTCCCGAGAGGGCTCCTGTTCAAAATGATACGGCTCATGCAGGTGTTCCAGGAACTTCAACGGTCTGCTGACACGGTTTGTCAGTATATACATGGTGTCAATGTCGCGTACCGTCTCGGAATTATCGAGTCGGACGAAATAGGAAAGGCGATAGCAGCGTGATTTCCACGGCTTCACGTACATCGTATCCTTGACATTCACTGCAAAGGTGTTATCCGACAGAGGCTCAAGGCGGGATGCAGTCGCAAAAAGCGGATCGTTTATCCTCCGCCTCTTCGCAAGTCTTGCCGCACGACGATGATATTCCGATCCGTCACGCACAACCGGGACCGCACTTGAAACCGTATCCCCTGTCTCAAGATCCGTAACCACTCTTTCCACTATGAGCCTGCAGCCGCTCCGCACGTCGCTGACATACGGAAGATAGCAGTTGAAATCCATCATCAGACTGTCCTTGTCACGCAAAGGGGTCAAAGGCCCAGCTACCGACGCGTGCTCATAAATGTATGAGGGTCTCTTCACCGGCTTTTCCTTCTTGCCCAGACTCACACTTATCCTTCCGGCAATCTCCTCTATCACCACTTCTCTCCCGGGACGGAAACAGAACATCAGTGCTCCTTTGCTCAAAGCAGGTATCATATATCTTCCCGTCTCGTCGGTCACAGTCTCCACCACATCCCCTTTCACCCGCACATATCTTGGGTTGCGACCCTCCTGCCATGCCTTCCTGCCCTTCAATGCATCCTCCACGGAGTCGAATCCATACACCTGCACTCCCTTCACAGGCTTACCGGAGAGGGTATCCACGACATTTCCATAGACCGGACGATATATATTGTCAGGCAGTACCACTGTCCTGTTCTGCGCTCCGGCCATTCCGCCCAGAACCCAAAGCATCATTACTGCCGATATAACCAGACATTTCATCTTTTCTTATAGATAATTCATCATAACACCTAAGTGCTATATATTCAACAACTTACACATCAGCCATCCCGCAATGACAAAGAAAAAGAGCCGATACAGCCCTAAATTCAAGGACTTGAACACCACCGTCAATCCTGGAGTCACAGGCAAGTTCCATCTGCAAAGGCGCAAATTTAGATATAATTTCATTATATTTGCAGATTGCAAGTTACAGAAAAACATATCATCATGAGAGAATTATATATAACCAATTCGCTTTCGAGAAAAAAGGAAATCTTCAAGCCGATAAACGAAGGTCACGTAGGCCTTTACGTGTGCGGTCCTACCGTCTATGGAGACGCCCACCTCGGCCACGCAAGGCCAGGAGTTACATATGACGTATTCGTAAAGCTCCTGAAACACCTCGGCTACAAGGTCCGCTATGTCCGCAACATCACAGACGTAGGACATCTTGAGCATGATGCAGATGAAGGGGAGGACAAGATTGCAAAGAAGGCACGCCTCGAGCAGCTCGAGCCTATGGAAGTGGTGCAGAGATGCACCCTTGCATATCATGAGGCCATGCGCATGCTAAATGTGGCACCTCCTTCGATCGAGCCCCGGGCATCCGGACACATAATCGAACAGATAGACCTGGTGAAGAAGATCCTTGAGGCCGGCTATGCATACGAAAGCAACGGTTCGATATATTTCGATGTCCTGAAATACGACAAGGACCACAAGTACGGGATATTGTCCGGACGCACTCTCGACGAGGTCAGGGAAGGCACCCGTGACCTTGACGGACAGCAGGACAAACGCGCCTCATATGACTTTGCATTATGGAAGAAGGCTTCACCGGAACACATAATGCGCTGGCCGTCTCCTTGGAGCGACGGTTTTCCAGGATGGCATCTGGAGTGCTCCGCAATGAGTGAAAAATATCTTGGAAAGGAATTCGACATACACGGAGGCGGAATGGACCTGCTCTTCCCTCATCATGAGTGCGAGATTGCGCAGAACACGGCCTCGCGCGGCTGCAGCGGCGTGAAGTACTGGATGCACAACAACATGATCACCATCGAAGGAAAGAAGATGGGCAAGTCTCTCGGCAACTTCATCACTCTCCCTGAACTGTTTGCAGGAAAGCACGAGAAACTGGCTCAGGCATATACGCCGATGACCGTCAGATTCTTCATACTCCAGGCTCATTACCGCGGAACGCTTGACTTCAGTAACGAGGCCCTTCAGGCAGCCGAGAAAGGCCTGAAGAGAATCATGCAGGCAGCAAAGGACCTCCGTGCCCTGGCATCTGCCGCCGGAGTGGCTTCCGCTCCTGCACCCGCATATGGAGAATTCGTTTCAGCAACTGCCCCGGAGCAGATCAAGGCATCAAACCCAGAAGTAAAGGCTTTGACGGAAGGAGTGTATGAGGCTCTTTGCGACGACCTCAACACACCTGTTGCACTTTCACATATATTCGATGCCGTGCGTATAATCAACACCGCAAAGGAAAGGAAGACGAATCTCGACGCCTCTGACTACAAGACTCTCGTCGATCTTTTCGACAACATCGTCTTCGGTGTTCTGGGACTGCGTGATGAGGAAAGTGAGGGAGGAAAGGCGACAAGGACAATAGACGGACTTGTGAACATGGTGCTCGAACAGCGAAAGGCGGCAAAGGCGGCAAAGGACTGGGCTGTCAGCGACCGTATCCGTGACGACCTCAAGGCTCTCGGAATCATGATCAAGGACACCAAGGACGGCACCGAATGGACCTTGGAATAACAAAGAACATATGTACAGATTCATTTCATGGAACGTGAACGGCCTCAGGGCCGTGTGCGGCAAGGGATTCGCAGACATATTCGTAGAACTCGACGCAGACTTCTTCTGCATTCAGGAGACCAAGCTACAGGAAGGACAGATAGATCTGGAATTCCCCGGCTACAGGTCATATTGGAATTATGCCGACAAGAAGGGATATTCAGGCACAGCCATATTCACAAGACATGAGCCCAAGTCGGTCACTTACGGAATCGGAATTGACGAGCATGACCACGAAGGCCGCGTCATAACCTTGGAGATGGAAGACTTCTTCCTCGTATGTGTATACACGCCTAATGCTCAGGAAGGTCTGAAAAGGCTGGATTACAGGATGAAATGGGAGGATGATTTCAGAGCATATCTTTCAGGACTGGCCGCGAGGAGTAACGGCAAAGGAGGAAATATGGGTGTAATCGTATGCGGTGACCTCAACGTGGCACACAAGGAGATAGACCTCAAGAATCCAAAGTCCAACAGGACCAATCCGGGATTTACGGACGAGGAAAGGTCTCAGTTCACGAATCTGCTCGAATCCGGATTCATAGACACCTTCCGATACTTCTATCCCGAAATGACAGATATCTACTCCTGGTGGTCATACCGTTTCCAGGCACGTCAGAAGAACATCGGGTGGCGTATAGACTATTTCGTAGCTACGGAAAACATGCGTGACAGGCTGGAAGACGCAAAAATCCACACTGAAATATCAGGTTCTGACCATTGCCCTGTCGAACTGACTGTCCGATAAGGCACATCAGTCCATCCTTTCTATCTTTATCTGCTGGATCTTGTATTCAGCATCCTTGAAATTCACGAAGATGGTCACAGTGAACATCTCTCCACCGGCATTAAGTGTTCCGAGAGCATATTTCATGGTGGAGCGGCCGGCCTTGTGGTTGATGGTAAAGGACCTTGGAGTGTAGGAATTGAAGAAAGACTTCATTATCTGTCTTGCCTGATTACGGCTGGAATCATTGGAGGTTGCGAATATGGTCACCTCAAGATTGTCTGAAAACCATGCAGAAAGCCTTTCTGCATCACCTCTTGCCAGATACTTTGAGATAGGGTTGAATACATCATACCCACGGTCCTGTGCACAGACAGAGGCCACCGGCATGAAGCCCACAGCTGACACCAACAATATTACGAATAACCTGTTCATCTGACAATCGGGAAAACCAAGGCAAATATACAGCAAATTCCGCGCCACACAAAATTTAAAAGACTGCCCGGCCTGGTAAAGTTTTTGCAGATATTTTTATCTATATTTGTCTGGATTATGACAACAGCTGACCGATGAAGATAACTTTACTCACAGTAGGCAAGACAGACAAGGACTGGGTTAGACAGGGGCTGGACATCTATGTGTCCAGGCTCAAGCATTACATTCCGTTCGCTATCGTGGAAATACCGGAGCTTAAAGGAGTCTCATCGCTCACAAAGGAACAGATCAAGACACGCGAAGGGGAACTCATTCTCAAGAACATACGACCGACAGACGATGTGATACTCATGGATGAGCGAGGAAAACAGCACTCATCCGTAGAACTGGCAAAGGTAATTCAGGACAAGATATCCTATGCAGGGAAAGATATCGTATTCGTGATCGGCGGCGCGTACGGATTTTCCGATCCGGTCTATGTCAGAGCCAGCTCAAAGATATCCCTTTCAAGAATGACATTCTCGCACCAGATGGTCAGGGTCATATTCGCAGAACAGCTTTACCGCGCATTTACGATCATCAGAGGCGAGCCATATCACCATGAATGAGTATGAGACGTAAACTTTTAAATAAGAAAGTTCCGTTGGGGATCTTCATCTTTGCATTGTTCCTTTTCATCGTCTCGATGGCAGGAAACGGATCGGAAGGCAGCAGCGAAAGAGCCGCAAGAAGGATCGGACACAGGATACAGAGAAGGCTGGAAATTCTTGACAGGCACATTGACAGGACAGCAAGCACACATCCTGAAACCACGCCACATATCGATGAACTGCCGGAAGACATGGTGATCTACCGTTATGTGAATGATTCTCTGCAGGCATGGTCCAACCAATTCTCTGTCCTGAACGACGACATAAGCAACAAGCTTGTCTTTCAAAGGCTCACTAATCCGAGGAACAGGCTCACTTCCCCTTTAGCTGACGTAACGGAAGAATTGTCTTATATGAGCCTCGGGCCCAAATGGTATCTCATCAAGGCTGTAAACGGATTGTACAACGACAGGATAATTGCAGGCATAGAGATCAAGAACACACTCATTGATGACATCCGGAGGACCGACAACGGCGTAAATCCGAAGCTCAGACTGAACGCAAGATACACGGTCCTGCCATTGAACCACAGCGGAGGATCCGCCGTAAACATCGACGGAAAGCCTCTTTTCAAGATTCTGCGCGACACCGGTTCCACTGCTCCTTTTTTTGACAACTCCCTCCTCAGATGGATAAGCCTGGTGCTGTTTGCAGCCGCGACCGTCCTGTTTCTCGCCGGGCACAGGACAAGAAAGGTATATCTTGTGGTCATATGTACGCTGACCATACTGTACCTCATGTCCTATATATGGGGAGTGCAGATGAACGGAGTCACAGATTTCTTCTCTCCCAACATATATGCAGATGGCCAGTTCTTCTTTTCGATCGGGGCACTTATACTGACAAACTCTTACATCACGCTTTTCTTCACATGTGCCTACCTTGTCAGGGAGGACTTTCTGAAATCTGCCCAGGTGAAAAGCAAATGCAGAAGGAGACGTCTTGCCATTTATCTCGGCATGCTCGGCATCTCCATAATCTGCATACTACTATACACACATCTGTCCTTGAAGAGCCTGATCTCCAACTCCAGCATATCAATGGAGCTGTACCTGTGGAACAGCAATGTGCTGTACACGGTCATCGTGTACATTTCATATCTTATACTTCTGTTCTGCATAGTGCTGCTGATGCAGATGGCCTCACCTGCGCTGAGGGAGCTCACAGGCAGACGCATGGATTTCTTTTCCTTAAAGTTCCTGACGGCATTCTCCCTCCTCTGCGCTCTGTATTTTTCCATAGCCTCAAGCAGACTCGGATTCCAGAAGGAGGAGGACAGGGTCATGGTATGGGCCAACAGGCTTGCCGTAGACAGGGACCTGGGATTGGAAATCAGACTCAGGTCAGTAGAGGAGGCCATAGCCTCCGATCAGTTCATATCGACTCTGATAGGTCACGAAAAGACCAGCGGCATGATTCTGAACAGACTCACCGAAAGCTATCTGTCACGCATCAGACAGAATCACGGGATCAGCATCATGATATTCAATGACAAGGACAGCGAAGCTATCAATTATTTCACCGCCCTTGTAGAAAACGGCATCCAGATTGCCGACAATTCCAGATTCCTGTTTGTGACGGACCGTAACGGCAATTTCAAATATGCAGGTTCCTTCATATTCTATTCCAAGCAGCAGGGAGTCATCAGGATGCTTCTTGAGATTGAGCCCAACTCAAACAAGGATGACCTGGGCTACAAGAGCATTCTCGGAAAATTCTCAAAACCGGGAGAAATCAACATACCGGCAATATACTCATATGCAAAATATCTTGACGGTCAGCTGATGTCATACAAGGGTAACTATCCATACCCGACTACCCTTGACAGTTCCGAATTTTCCCCTTCTAAGGCACATTCCGGAGTTACACACTATAATGAGTACACCCATTTCAACCACAAGGTGAGCGATAACGAAATTATAATCATCTCACGCCCTCAAAGACATTTCCTTGTCTTCTTCACTTCATTCTCATATATATTCCTGCTCCTTCTGGGAATTACATATGCATTTGTAAGCATCAGAAAGACAAGGAATTCCAGAAATGGAAGCAACTACTTCAAGACCAGGATAAACACAATACTATTTTCGTCATCCGCTTTGATTCTGGCCACATTGACAGTCGTCAGCGTCTTCTTCGTGTATAAAAGAAACGAGGAGAACATGCATAATCTCATGTCATCCAAGATTACCACCATCCAGGCATTGCTTGATGGTCAGGCCAGATATGCCCACAGCCCTATGGACCTGATATCGACCGGATTCAAGGCAGCGGTAGACAATGTGAGCAGTACTACAAAGTCAGACATAACATTATACACTCCGGCAGGAGAAGTCTTCCATTCCACCAATCCTGAAGTGTTCGAAAAGATGGTTATCGGAAACAGGATAGACCAGAAAGCCTTCCACAACATACGTCACCTGAACCAGAGATTCTTTATCAATAAGGCCAAGATAGCCGATTTCAGTTACTGGGCATTGTATGCACCACTGTTCAACGACAAAAACGAAATGCTGGCAATAATCAGCGTTCCATACACTGACAGCGGATATGATTTCCAGAGGGAGGCTTTCTTCCATGCATCTCTCCTTATCAATCTGTTTATCCTGCTGCTCATCATGACGCTGCTCTTCAGTACGCGGGAAGTCAATGCACTGTTCTCCCCTCTCGCCGAGATGGGAAAGAAGATGAACGCCACTGACATCAACAATCTGGAGTATATCATCTACAAAAGAGACGATGAGATATCATCGCTCGTGGATGCATACAACAGAATGGTGAAGGAACTTTCCGACTCCAGCATGCAGCTTGCACAGGCTGAACGCGACAAGGCATGGAGCCAGATGGCACGCCAGGTGGCCCACGAGATCAAGAAGCCTCTGACTCCTATCAAGCTGGAAATCCAGAGGCTGATAAGGCTCAAGCAGAAAGGGAACCCTAAGTGGGAAGAGAAATTCGACCAGGTGTCGGCAGTCGTCCTGGAGCATATCGATATCCTTACAGACACCGCCAACGAGTTTTCTACATTTGCGAAGCTTTATAGCGAAGACCCTGTGATCATGGATCTGGACAGGATCCTCAAGGACCAGCTGCTTATATTTGACAACCGGGAGAATATACGCATACAGTATATAGGAATGGAGAATGCAATCGTAAAGGCTCCTAAGCCTCAGCTTATCAGAGTGTTCGTCAATCTTATAACCAATGCTGTGCAGGCTGTGGAGATCATGCGCAAGGAAGCTCAGGATAACGGAGAGGAAGCTCCGCTAGGAAGAGTGCTTATATGTCTGAGAAACAGCACTAAAGACGGCTACTACGACATCGTCTTCGACGACAACGGATCCGGTGTCAAGGAGGAGAACCTGAGCCGTCTGTTTACACCGAACTTCACGACAAAAAGCGGCGGCACAGGCCTTGGTCTGGCCATATGCCGCAACATCGTAGAAAAATGTGAAGGAGAAATCTCCTATCAGAAATCTTTCGGACTCGGAGGAGCATCCTTCACTGTCACCCTGCCTAAATACACCTTGGAAGCCTAAAGTGCGTATGCCTTCACGTCAGAAGCAGTGATACGGGCACCAGAAAGGATCAGCAGCCGCTCCACCACATTACGTAGCTCGCGGATATTTCCGGTCCAGTTCTTATCGACAAGAAGCTTAAGCGCATCAGGGTCGATCTCACGAGGAACCATTCCTGTCTCCGCACATATCTGTCCGATGAAATATTCCACCAGAAGAGGAATATCATCTTTCCTTTCATCCAGAGTCGGAACATTTATCACAATGACGCTGAGACGATGATACAGGTCCTCACGGAATGTTCCCTTCGCAATCTCGTCCTTGAGATTCTTGTTGGTCGCGGCAACCACGCGTACGTCCACCACGATATCCTTGTCACTTCCTACCCTGGACAGTTTCCTTTCCTGCAGGACCCTGAGAACCTTTGCCTGTGCTGCAAGTGACATGTCTCCGATCTCATCCAGAAAAAGAGTGCCGCCATCCGCCTGTTCGAATTTTCCCTTATGCTGCCTGATAGCTGAAGTAAAGGATCCTTTTTCGTGGCCGAACAGCTCGCTTTCAATCAGTTCCGAAGGTATGGCAGCACAATTGACCTCGACATAAGGCATGGAGGAACGGCGGCTCTTCTGATGGAGATTCCTGGCAACCAGTTCCTTACCGGTTCCGTTCGCTCCTATAATCAGCACCCTTGCATCTGTCGGTGCCACTTTCTCTATCATATCCTTGATGTAGAGCATGGGCTCGGATTCACCTATCATAGGCTGCCCATAGACCTTTTTCTTCAGGATTCTGGTCTCCTTGACGAGCGACACCTTCTCCGTGGCATTCTTTATTGTGATGAGGATACGGTTCAGGTCAAGAGGCTTCTGGATATAATCGAATGCACCTTTCTTGATGCATTCCACGGCAGTGTCGATGTCTCCATGTCCTGATATCATCACTACTGCGGAATCCACTCCCATATTCACCAGTTTGTCGAGCACCTCCAGTCCGTCCATGCCCGGCATCTTTATATCACAGAATATGACACTGTACTTTTCCTTGTCCACCATCGCGCATCCCTGTACGCCATCTTCAGCTACATCCACATCATATCCCTCATCCGAGAGAATCTCCTTCAGAGAGTTCCTTATGGAACGCTCGTCATCTATTATCAAGAGTTTCATATTTCTAACGTTATTTCCTTATTCAACCTTGTTTCTGTTCATCACTATTTTCATCGAAGTGCATGCATATGAAACTGCCGACGTTACCCTTACCCTAAATCCCTTTCCTCGGGAAAGGGACTTACTCTCACTTCGTTCAAATCAAACACCCTGTTTCCTTATTCAACCTTGTTTCTATCCATCACTATTTTCATTGAAGTGCATGCATATGAAACCGCCGACGTTACCCTTTCATAGTACATCTTTACAAATATCGACATTTTTGGGAGTTTAAGCAATATTTTATAATTTTGTCTGTTTTTATGTAAGACGTGTACTGATGCACCTACCTGATATCATCATAGCCATCGACGGTTACTCATCCACAGGAAAAAGCTCCTTTGCAAAAATCATAGCAAAAGAGTTCTCTTTTCTGTATCTCGACTCCGGAGCACTATACCGTGGGGTCACATTGTTTGCCATAGAAAACGGGCTTATCACGGACGACGGTACAATCAACGTGCCAGAACTCCAGAAAGGACTAGAAAATCTCGACCTGCACTTCGGCAAGGAAGGAACCTGCATCGGAGACAGGTGTATAGAGAACGAAATCCGCTCCCTTGAGGTCGCCGGCAAGGTAAGTCCTATAGCGACAGTCCCTCAGGTACGCGAATATGTAGACGACAAACTTCGTGAATTCGGGAGGAAGAAAAGAGTGGTGATGGACGGAAGAGACATAGGAACAACCGTATTTCCGGACGCGGAACTGAAGATATTCATGACTGCAGACCCACTTATCAGAGCCCAAAGGCGCGCAGAGGAAATGAGGTCAAAAGGCATGGAAGCCAACCTTCAGGACGTATTGGCAAATCTCCAGGAGCGCGACTACATAGACTCCCATCGCGAAGCATCTCCATTGACTCAAGCCCCCGATGCAATCGTACTTGACAACTCAGACATGGATATGGATGCACAGATGGAGTGGCTTAAAGGTATAATTTCCGAACGTTTCGGAGACTAAAGATATTATTATGCTTACAGTAGACATCGACAGCAACTCTGGATTTTGCGCAGGCGTAATAAGAGCAATCAGCAAGGCAGAACAGTTTCTCGGCAACCGCAAGAGTGACGAAAGCGTAAGGCTTTACTCGCTTGGAGCCATCGTGCATAACGATGCTGAACTCACCAGACTTGTGGACAAAGGGCTGGTCACCATCGACAAGGAAGACCTGAATGAAATGGTTGATGCTCAGGGAGAGGCTCTTCTTATACGTGCACACGGCGAACCTCCTGCGACATATATGACAGCAGAGAACCTGGGATTCGAGATCATAGACTGCACATGCCCTGTGGTACTGCAGCTTCAGCAGAGCATACGTAGGGCTTATGAAAAACAGGCCCGGACAGGTCAAGGTCAGATCATCATATTCGGCAAGATAGGCCACGCTGAGGTGCTGGGACTTATGGGACAGACAGACGGGAATGCTGTTGTGGTAGAGAATGTGATCATGTTGGAAGAGGCTATCGAGGATGGCACTATCAGACTTGATGTCTCCACAGAGGTATTCAGCCAGACGACAAAAAGTCCTGCGGAGTATTCCATGCTATGCAGCAGACTGGAAGAGGAGATGGCAAAAGCCAATGAACTTTCTGTGGAAAAGTTCCGGGGCAGGGGCATGCTCGTCATACACAACACTATATGTTCTCAGGTCGCGACCCGGCACGAGAGGCTGTCAAGATTTGCTTTGGAGCACGATGTGATTATCTTTGTATCCGGAAAGGCAAGTTCCAATGGAAAAGTATTGTGCGACCTATGCAAATCACTGAACATCAGGACATACCACATAGACTCAGCATCAGAGATCAAACGCGAATGGTTCAGAGCAGATGACCGTGTAGGTATATGCGGAGCCACTTCCACTCCAAAATGGCTGCTGGAAGAAGTAGCAAAACACATACTTGACCTGAACCAGTACGTTCCTGCATGGGAGGAAAAATTCGCTGCAGGCGAAAACACTGATAATCAGTAAAAATTTGGCAGTAAGCATACATTTTTATAATTTTGCAGCCGCTTATCGGAAAGGTAATTTTTAATAAACTTTATATTTATGGCAACAACAGCTGATTTCAAGAACGGACTTTACCTCAACTTCAACGGCAAGCCATGCCAGATCGTATGGTTCCAGCACGTGAAGCCGGGAAAGGGTCCTGCTTTCGTAAAGAGTAAACTAAGAAACCTCGAGAACGGACGTATCCTCGAGAATACATTCACCGCTGGTGCAAAGATCGAGACCATCAACGTGGAGAGAAGGCCTTACCAGTTCCTTTACAAGGATGAGGACGGATTCAACTTCATGCATGAAGAGACTTACGAGCAGATTCACCTCGACACTGACCTCGTAGACAACGCAGACCTCATGAAGGAAGGACAGCATGTTGAGATGATGTTCCTTGCCGACGAGGAGCGCTGCCTCACTTGCGAGCTTCCTACATATGTAGAGCTTGTGGTTACATACACAGAGCCTGCAGTAAAGGGTGATACAGCTTCAACAAATGCTCAGAAAGAGGTTACCCTCGAGACCGGAGCAATCATCATGGCTCCTCTCTTCATCAACATAGGTGAAAGAATCCGCGTGAACACAACTGACCGTTCATACGGCGAACGCGTGAAGTAACCTGATACGCATAATAAAAGACAATCAGAGAGGCTGACCCAAAAGGTCAGCTTCTTTTGTGTTTATAAGGATTGCACCGGGCTGATGGTAGGGATTGAGGAGGCGTGTCCGCGGGTGAACCCGGCAGTGAAAGCTGAAACGAACGACGTCAATGAAACAGCCGTTTCCTTGACGAGAAGCGCTGATTAGGGGTCGTAAATAGTGTTTTCGCCTCACGACGTCAACAAGATCGACATTTCATTGACGTCATTTGGACGAAGAGAATATCCAGAAGTCATTCATCATGCAGGGCCAGGCACCGAAGCATCTGAACTGCCGGCACGTGATATTTCCTCATCAGGAAGATGGCGATCTGCTTCTTTTCCTGCTGCGTAAGTTCATATACAGATCTCTTACCCAACCTCGGCACAATGTCGGTATCAATTTCTTCGCAGAGCTGGATATCGGTCACTGCGTTATAGTTGGAACGGCCATGTTCATTGACAAGTAACGTCCTGATGTCTTGGCAGGTATTTTCGTTTTCTATGTCAGACAAGGTTATAGGCTTTTGCCCGTTGCTGTCATGCGACTGCTCTTTTTCCCATTTTTCTCCAGAAAGCCTATTCATATAATACAGAAATGAACGTGCTGTGGAGAACTGATGTTCCACATCGGCAACATCTATGGCGCACTCAGGCAGTATCATGCCTGATTTGTCCATCTTGAAGTGTTTGGGCAAGGACTGATGTCTTGGCAAATAACGATATTCCAATTTCTCCGGAAGGCATTCAGGACTGTCCTCCCAACCAAAATCCTTACGAAACAAGGCTCGAATGGAAGAATATGGATATCCGAACGGTGTTCCGGTAACACCATGGTGCATAGGATTCCTCAAGATATATGCAATTACAGCCAGCAGGTGATAAAGCCCCTTGATTTCGAGTTTGAAGAAATCCGGTTCACCTAGATGTCCCCGTCTGCCGTATTTTGAATTGAAGTAACGAGTATACATATACCAGAACGCCCTGATCACTTTTTCAGGATCCTCAGCCCTGATACATATGTGTACGTGATTTGACATAAACACATATGCCAACAGGCGTGCCCCAAACCTGTGATCTGTAAGACAAAGACAGTTGATTCCTCTGACAAAATCCTCCCCGCATCTGAACAAAATTTCATTCTTGGATGACAAGCACAAATGGTAAGTTTTCTTCATGTTTTTTTTGCCATAAAATTACAATCTACCACTGTCAACTTGATTAAGAAAAAGAAAAAGATGCTTTAAAAAAGAGAGAAAATTTAAAGAAAAAGAAAAATGTGGCAAGGAAGGGTTATGATAGGTGAAATTTACTAACTTTGCAGTGTTTGGTGGCACCTTATGGGGGTGCTGCTGGCAATATATAAAGACGTTACTTGACGTTTATCTGCTACGTTCAAACTTCGCAACTTTGTACCAACAAGCAGGAACGGCAACGAGAGCGTCCGCTTCCGGTGTATATTCTTGCACCATGCTTTGTCGCATGGAGTATCATGTATTCATCTGGCGTGGGCTGTCTGCGTTGCTTATCCTTGTTGGTGGGCAATGCGAAGGCCTGAACGTGGGATAAGCACAGTAAGACTCCCACGTCTTTTTTATTCACAGCCGAATCCGAGAGTCTGGCGGTACAACTTAATCTCTTTATGCTAAAAAAGTTATTGTTGGTCATTGAAATCGCAATCGGTTCAGTGACTATTGCCTCTGCTCAAAAGGTTGACAGAATTGAAACAACTGTCGACTACATGGAATCATCCGCTCGCTACATGGAGCCGTCTCAGAGTATAATGACCTCCCCTATGATCGCTGATCTTGAGGTTATCAGTGGATCGATATCATACACAGAAACCGAGGCTTTCAAGAACTATGAAGTCACAGAAGAGTTGACCCAGCTCGTTCCCGGCTTTAAGAGAATAGCCCTCTCACGTGCTGCGCGGGCTCATAAGGCAGACGTGATTATCGGCGCTATGGTTGAGGTCATCACAAATGAGAATGGCAGGCTCGAAATAACCATTACCGGCTACCCTGCAAGATATACCAACTTCAGGAATGCCACAAGTGAAGATGTGGATTTGGTTAAGAAGGGACAGACTGTCGTCCTTGACAACAGCAGCGATGTGCTCGATACGCCAGAGCAACAGATTAAAGTCGAAGAGAAAAAGCACAAGAAATGAAACGACTGATTTTTATAACCGCATTGCTTGTTGTGTCTTTTACTTCTGATGCACAAGTAGTTATCCGTACCAACAAAGATAAAAATGTAAAGACCGTATCTTCCACAGTTATCAAAAAAGAAGTAATCTACAAGGAACGAAAACTTTATGATGCCAAGGTCGGCTTCCAGCAGTTTATTGAGTTGTCGCCGAAATTTAGTGCGCATGCTCATACGGGTATAAATTACATCGGTGGATGGCGGTTCAACAACTGGATATACGCGGGTATTGGTACTGGATTGGAGTTTGCACATAAGGTCGCCAAAGGAGCAAAGGCAGCGATGGGTAAGGATGTTGTGAAGTATACGCGTTACTCTGATTCTGATTACTTCTGGGAAGGCGATGTTGAAATAGAAACGTTTCGAGGAAGCTTTAATAGCGTATCGATTCCTTTGTATTTGCATTGCCGTGCATATTACATGAGGACAAGGTGGGCACCATACTCATCCGTTTCGTTTGGAGGAAGACTGGCTTCTAAGGATTGCGGCCTGTACTTTGACTTTTCTACAGGTGTTGACTGGAGGATAAATAAAGATTACCATGCATATTGTTCACTTGGATTTTGGTGGTCAAAATTCCGGTTTGCTTCGGGCTATAATTACGAAAGAAAGAATGCTACCTATTATGACGAAGATGAAACATGCAGCTCGAGTGATTGTCCTTATCGTGATAGAAAGTATACTAATGGTGACTATTATGATCATTATCATACCACGTTCTATAACATTTTCAGTAACAAAGAAGGGTCCGGCGGTATATCATTCCGCATAGGTATTTCGTTCTAAGTGGCACTTACCTGTCGTCAAAGAAAAGCCCGATTCATTGACGACAGGTATTGTTTAGGGCAAAAAATCCGGATTTAGGCCCTGCGTCGTCAATAATAAGATCATTTTATTGACGACGAGTGCATGACAAAATTTTAATTGGCAGAAAGTAACGTCATAAAATAAAGCCCCGAAAGTTTTTTCTAACTTTCGGGGCTAATATCAAAACTTTCAGGGCTTTAGACTTTACTACATATCGTCATCGGTGCTGTTCTCCTCAACAGGTATCTGTTCTGTTGCATTGGCTGCTGCCGCGTCGTGTTCTGCCTGGGTGTTGATGCGCTGGGGACCGCCTTTTTCTGCACGTAGGAAGGCAGCGGAACGTTTCAGGACGAATGTCGAGCCGAGATACTTGGTGCGGACCTCGTCATCGGCTGCCAGAGCCTCCGGAGTTCCGCTCTGAAGGATGGAACCTTCATACAACAGGTAGGCGCGGTCGATGATGGCCAGGGTTTCTCCAACATTGTGGTCTGTGATAATCACACCTATATTCTTGTACTTCAGCTTTGCAATGATGTATTGGATGTCTTCCACCGCGATAGGGTCCACACCTGCAAAAGGCTCATCAAGAAGAATGAACTTCGGATCTATGGCCAGGGCACGGGCAATTTCACAACGGCGTCGTTCTCCTCCGGACAGCTGGATTCCCTTGCTTTTGCGTACTTTATGGAGATTGAACTCGTCCAGAAGGTCCTCAAGACGCTGCTTTCTTTCCTCCTTGGTGAACTGCTTGGACATCTCCATCACCGACATGATATTGTCTTCCACGGTCATATGACGGAATACCGAAGCCTCCTGCGCCAGATACCCCACGCCTTTCTGGGCCCTCTTGAACATAGGAAGTCCTGTGATTTCCTCGTCATCCAGGAAAATCTTTCCCTCATTAGGAACAATCAGCCCCGTAATCATATAAAAACTGGTGGTCTTTCCTGCTCCGTTAGGTCCGAGGAATCCCACGATCTCACCCTGATTCACTTCCATTGAGACCCCCTTCACAACAGTCCTGGGGCCGTATTTCTTTACAAGATTTTCACAACGAAGTTTCATATATGTTCCTTACTTTATATCCAAACCTAAATCCTTCACGAGATTCTTGACCTCGTCATTCTGTGCCATCAGTTCCTTTGCCTGATCACCTGGCATATATACTTTCCTCTGCTCCGGTGCATCATCCGGGGCCACCTCGACACGAAGATATACTTTCATCGAACCCACAATCACCCTGAACCTGCCTTCAAGTTCATGAAGAAGTTTGGATTCCACCCAGTCCTTCTGGGCCTCGTTCACCACACGGAACACCACCGTCCTGAACTCATCATCTCCGGAGATCGTCAATGTAGTGCTGGACAACATACTGGCAAGACGTGGCTTGTCAGCGAACTGCTTCGAGAGCTCAGGCCATTTAGTCTGAAGAAACTTCTCAGACGGAGCGGGAGCTTCCTTAGCCACCTGACCTGTTTCCTGAGGCCTGTCTTCCATCACGGCCTTCATCGACAGGGATGAGGCTCCACGTGCAGCACGCGCACGACGTTCACGAGGCTGCTGGTCCGAAACAGGCTGTCCGGATTCCGGCTGGACTGACACCTCCGGCTGCTCCGGTTTCTGAGGAGGAACGGCAGCTGGAGTCTGTCCGGTCTTCTGAACCTGAAGCGTTGGAGAAACGGCTGCCGGAGCTGGAGCAGCTACTGGTGCCGGGGCAGGAGCAGGTGCAGGAACCGCCACCGATGCTGGGGCAGGAGCCGCAGCAGAAGCCGCCGGCTTGGCACAAAGGAAACTCAGTCGCATGAGGGCGAATTCTATATGCAGGCGAGGATTTATGCTGGCCCTGTAGCCGGATTCGCACTGGGTGGTCACAGCCAGTGCCTCATACAGGAACTGAAGGGTACAGCGGCCGGCCTGCTCGCGATATTTCGTCTTCAAGGAGTCCGGAAGCTCGAGGAGGGCCTCAAGACCTCCGCTTTTGCTCACTATCAGATCCCTCAGGTGAGATGACAATGCAGCGACAAAATGAAGAGCATTGAATCCTTTGACCAGCACCTCATCAAAGACAAGAAGCGTAGAGGCATAATCACCTTTGAGGAAAGAGTCCACAAGAGAGAAGCTGTATTCATAATCCAGCACATTCAGATTGCGGAGCACGTCCTGATACTTCACATCCGTTCCACAGAAAGCGACAGTCTGGTCAAATATCGTCAGGGCATCACGCATGGCTCCATCTGCCTTGTGGGCAATCACATGAAGAGATTCATCGTCGATGCTCACTCCCTCATTGGACGCCACCATACGAAGATTCCTGACTATGTTATCGACTGTAATCCTGTTGAAATCATATGTCTGACAACGGGACAGGATAGTAGGAAGTATCTTATGCTTCTCTGTGGTCGCAAGTATGAAGATGGCATGTGCAGGCGGTTCCTCCAGCGTCTTGAGGAAAGCATTGAAGGCAGCCTGCGACAGCATGTGGACCTCATCGATGATGTACACGCTGTATCTGCCGACCTGTGGAGGTATGCGCACCTGGTCCATCAGGGCCTTGATGTCATCCACACCGTTATTCGAAGCCGCATCAAGTTCATGAATACAATAGGAGCGTCCTTCAGCAAAGGACAGACACGACTCGCACTGTCCGCACGGCTCCATTTCCTCTGACGGGTTGGAACAGTTAATCATCTTCGCAAAAATGCGCGCCGTGGTGGTCTTGCCTACTCCGCGCGGTCCGCAGAAGAGGTATGCATGCGCAAGCTGTCCCCTGAGAATGGAGTTCTTTAGGGTCTGTGCGATATTGTCCTGACCGATCAGAGTTCCGAATGAGTCAGGCCTGTATTTTCTTGCAGATACTATATACTGAGCCATAGTTATATCTTTCGTAATCTACAAAGATACAAAAAATCATCACAGCCGTTCACTTTAGTCTGAAAAGAAGGTATTAATTTTGTAACTTTGCAGCACTTACCTTTAAAGACTAATACTCTGACATGAAGAGAATCATCATAACCTTTATTGCAGCCATGCTATGCCTTACGGCTTGGGGACAGGCTCAGATCAACACCAAGAGTGTAAAGATCAGCGACTTCACACAGAAGACGACAAAGATTGTCCTGACAGGAAACTCATTCTTCGATGCTTCCCTCAAGGATGAAATAACTGCCGTATGGAGTATTTCCCCATATGAATTCTGTACGCTTGAAGAATTTGAAACGCTCAAAACCGACGACAGATTCTATTTCCTGCTCTCGACCAAAGGCAAGTTCAAGGACGAGAAAGAAGCCGGTCTTCAATTCTTCACTCTTGTAAAAGGAGGGAAGGATGCCGAAAAGGGCATCAACAAGATGCTTGAAATAGTTTCCCTGCCGTTTGCTGCTGCAGACAATCCAAGCGGAAGGGAGCATATCTTCCTTCGTGCCTTCCTCAATATCATCCAGAAATTCACTCTTGATGCGATGGACAAGGACATAAATGCGTACGGCGGACTCGGATATTACAACATCGATATCTTCAAGACAGAAAAGATGGGCATAGTCTTTTCCAAAGATGACCTCAGCGACAAGATCACAGATGAGATAAAGTCAGGTTTCGACAAGGATATCATCGTAGTGAGTGAAGATGATGCAGACTCATTCATTTCAGACGGAATAGAAGGGATTCTCCTCAGCTATGTCGTATACCCGTCGGAACCCGGTCCGGGAGCATACTGCTACAAGATGCTCATCGACTCCGGCTCACACAGGCTCTACTATTTCAAGAAACACCGGCTCACAAAAAATCAGGGGCCAGGATTCCTGCCTAAAGACATCAGGGTCATCACAGCCAAACGAGCGAAGGAAGTCAAATGATAAGCGGAAAGTCGGAATGCGGACTGCAATATGCAGCCAGGCGCAGCGGATCATCCGTGGCCTACTGCGCCCTGAGCATCAGATGCGGAACACGTGATGAGGAGGGCTACCATGCCGGCATAGCCCATTTCGTCGAACACACCCTGTTCAAGGGAACCACCAGGAGAAGCGCCTCAGTGATAAACAATTATCTGGACAGACTGGGAGGCGAGCTCAATGCATTCACCACAAAGGAGGAGATCGTCTTCCATGCCACCGTGCTCAAGGAAGACCTTAAAAAGGCCACAGACCTGTTGTTCGAACTTGTCACCTGCCCCCTCTTTCCGGAAAATGAAATCAACATAGAGAAGGGCGTCGTCATAGATGAAATCCAATCCTACAAGGACACCCCATCCGAAGATATCTATGACAGATTCGAAGAACTTCTCTTCAAGGGCCATCCTCTCAGCGGAAACATTCTCGGAACAAAAGCCTCCGTAAGGAAAATATCCCATCAGGAACTTGCATCTTTTGTCAAGGAGAAGTTCGTCCCATCCAGAATGGCTTTCACCATCGTCGCCGACATCGACGAGAAACTCATGGAAAGGCACATCCTGAAACTTTCCGAGAAATATTTCTCAGGTCACGGTCAGGAGAATGAAGCGGTACAGGACAGGGAGGTCCAGCTTCCTGATGCAGTGAAGTTTGACCTCACTCTCAACAAAAGGAACCACCAGGCCAACTGCGTGATCGGAGGCCTCGCACCATCGCTATATCAGGAGAGGGAGAGGCTTGCTACGGTACTGCTCTGCAATATCCTTGGCGGACCGTCGAACAACTCCATCCTGAATGCAGTACTGAGAGAAAAGAACGGATGGGTATACGGAGTCGAATGCAGCTACACCCAGTACGCCGACACAGGAATAGCTGTCATTTCCCTCGGATGCGACAAGCATAATCTGGACAAGTGCATCAAAGCGATATATAAGGAAATAGCCGGACTGCAGGAGGAAGTGCTTTCCGAACGCAAGCTCAAGGCTGCGAAGAAACAACTCCTGGGCCAGATGGCAATCAGCGGGGACAACGGCGAGACGCAGTGCCTGTCCATGGGCAAGGGTCTGCTTGCTTACGGAAAGTTGAACACCAGCAAGGAGACACGCCAGTTGGTCGAAGGCATCACAGCCGAAGACATCCGCGAAATGGCATGTACGATATTCGATCCGACCCGACTGTCGAAATTGATTTATATATAAGCCTTCGGCACCTCCTCAATCAGAGTCGGCTTAAATCAGAAAATAGTCCGACAAAACTGCCGAACCTCGTTTCCGAAAACTGCGGAATCCTTATTTCTTAAAATTGGTGGTTGAAAACTTGCTTTTTACATAGAGCCCTTCAGAACAGGAATCTATCAGCACGATTGATTTTATTTTACAACCAGGCATCGAAAACGAAGAATGCCAACAGCAAAAACGGGATCGCAGCAACAACCCAGTACCACCAGTGTTCCGGCCTGACTATGTCGCGATCCCATTTGTTCTTCCTGACCATAACAATAATTGAGAACGGAACATAAAACCATGATAAACAAAACATAAATATCATCAACAAGTCTCTCCACCAACTATCGAAATCCGCGTAATATCCCATTTCATCTGCTTCACCTGTATGGATGAACCAAACAGCAGAGCCTATAATCATAGCTATATTAAAAACGGTAAATCCGACTGATCCTATGGATTCTCCTCCGGTAAGAGTCGGGATGAAGCAATTCTTTTTACGCATACCATTGAAATACTGAATCCAGGGAATTATCAGCAATAAATACCATAACATTGCAACAGCTCCAAAGAACCAATCAAGAGACTGAATGGAATTCCAATTGAACGGCATACGTTCATAATAATGATTCCCGTGAATAATGCTGCTGCATCCCATATTACAGATCACCAATGCACCTTCTATCAAAGTCATAAGAATCGCCGCCGCTATTCCAAGACTACTCATAATCTTATACTTCATCGTTTATAATATTTACAATAATCATATAACTACTACATCATATATAAAATCTCATATCCCTGAAATCATCAGGCTAATTCGGGTCCCCAGAACCAGATCAGTATGGCAGCAGCCATCAGGAACGGAATTGCAGAAACAACCCAATAAGCAGTTTTGGTGGACACATCAACACATAGGGAATCATCTGACCCGCTATGCCTGATATTTCTCATGGTCACAACAATAGCCAATGGTACATAAACAAAGGACCAACTGGCTATCAGAAAAAGGAGCCCATATAGCCCGAGCTCGTGCGGATAGCTACTTTGATCATATCCATTCGGGTGAGACAGCAGGAAGGCACTGCCTATGATCATCGAGACATTGAACACTGTAAAGAACACTGATGAAAAATTCGTCTTCCCGGTCAAGGTCACTCCGAATGACTTCTTACGGAAACCCCTGCGGAAATATTGTACCCATGGAATGATCAGGAAGAAGTACCAAAGAGCACACAAGGCAAA
This sequence comes from Candidatus Cryptobacteroides sp., assembly GCA_045531765.1. Classification (GTDB taxonomy): domain Bacteria; phylum Bacteroidota; class Bacteroidia; order Bacteroidales; family UBA932; genus Cryptobacteroides. Next base: position 23,343 of record JAZSEQ010000062.1, read on the forward strand.
TCCGACCCAATCTTCACTTTCAATCCTTGTCCACAGGAATTCGTCAGACGCATAGTACGAATGATAAAATGCCAGTCCGGAACATCCGTAATTATACAAGATCTCCAGACTCTCCCATAGTGCCAGCGATATCGAGGCGGCAATTCCTATACAACTAATAATCTTATACTTCATACAATTCATTTATTTTGAGCCAACAACATATAATTTCCTTCGCCTTCATAATACAAGAGAGGCAGCATCTCTCCGGGAATCCCCTCTCGTACCATACGGTAATTACTTCCGTACCCCATATCCGCTATCCTTTTCAATTTATCCTCATCTACTGGTTCTGAAGTGAACAGATAGTTCTGGAAAGTCCTCTTTTCGTAGGCCCTGTCACACGCATCAAACGTCGGATAAGGCTCATAGAACTCACACACATAGAGCTCCGGAATAATCTTTTCAGGAGTGCATTCACTAAAGTAAATCCTGGAATAGCCGTTACTGCCATACGCATTCCTATAAGCTTTGACATCCTCAAGTCCATGGAACTCATGCCCAAGAACGGTGATCGTGTCCTTGATGTTATAGCACTGGATATCATATTCCGACAGGTTCCTGCCCTCCTTGTCATACCATTCCCAAAGCCTCTGAAGCGAATCATGTTCCCCCGCAAGTTCCGGGACATCACTCACCATCCGGCTGACCAGCAACTCCATACCATGTTCCCTAAGATAATCACGATAACATACATTATACTTGATGATCTCCGGCAAAGAATACTGCAGACTTCCGGATTTCTTCAATTGACGCACCGCACCTCCCAAGGAGGCGAACTCGCTATCCTTAAAATATCCTGGATAACATATCTTCTGCTGCCTTGCAAACTTTGGCGAAGACATCTTGTTTTTCCTCCTTCGCAATAAATTTCGTATGAGATTCATAACATGTTGCATTTATCGGTTTGACGGAGCAACGGTATAATCTGGTCCGAACCATTCCTCTATGGTCTCGTCCACTTTCAGATTGATTGCAGGAGTGATTTTGTCCTTCACCTTCTTGTAAACAAATGCTATCGCTGCACCTTCGTCCAAAATACCGAAGATATGATATACGGCAGATGGTATAATACTTACTGGAGAAATTGTATAAATGATTGCGCCATAGATCAAAGCCTTCTCCATAGTTGTAGTCTCTGCATCAGTCATTACATAATAGAACTGAAGCAATGGTCTAATAGCCACGCGGCCAGCCTTTACAGCATACTCCTTGAGTTTGTCGATGACATTATCAGCCTTCGACCTCCAATCCACAGACTTTAGTCTCTCCACCAAGGGCTTGACATCCTTTCCCACGATCATATAGCCCAATATGATCAGACATAGTGTGATTAACATAGCGTAATAGATTTTTGTTTTATGATAGAGAGTATGGATTCCGAAAAATCTATCACTTAAAAATAAAATATCAATGTCTCGTACAGCCAAAAGAAGGATGACTTGCATACCAATCAATATCTGATGCAGACAACTCCTGACGTAAGGTGATCTGTTCTTTCGAGGTAAAACCTTTAAGTTCATGAACCTCTACAGCATTAAAGTGTCCCATACATTCATCGAATGTCGGAGCTACACCATATTCAACCATATAATTATGAGCGAATTCCATCCCAGCCTCGATAGCCTCAACTCTTTCTGATCCTCCCGGATGGGTATCACAAGCCTGCGTATTTGCAAGAGCATTCTCAAACTGCCCTACGTCCATACCATTAAGTCCTGCCCTTACGCCTGCAAAAAAATCACAACAGAGCTCCTCTTGATGGAAATCAAAACCAGTATCCATACCCTGCAATGCTCTATGAGCCATTTCGTGTGTCATCACCATATCGACTCCATCCTGTGCACTTATACCCATTTCCATAAACTGGTCATAATTGAACACAAGAATATCATCATTCAGCGTATGCGGATTCAGGGGATATACTCCTATCGTATCCGATTCTGCCACACCAAAAGGCTCATCTATATGAAAGAAATCGCTTGCATCCGACACCGACTGCAGAATCATATCATCTGTCAAGGTCGAACTGGAATCACCCATTATTTCATCAAACAAGCTATCAGGCAGCAAATCCTGCATAAATTCTTCCAAGAACATAACTCAATTCTTAAAACTCACATATATAGATTAAATCAAATATGGAAATCTATCATTTATCTGACGACAGCACTATTGTAGAATCATTAGGCATGACAATAGTATTATTTATAACCACCCCATGACTCTCCGGGATCCGAACGGAAACATCAAGACTGACATTCATTGCAAAATTCAAAATGAGACTAAATATCAATATGAAGAAATGAATCCAGCAGTGATGTTTCATGACCTTGCAACAGCATTCCTTTTGTGCTTTAAACTCTCTCATATAATTTGAAAAGAGTAATTTGTCCCTCAACTTCAGATCAATTATCATATCCTTATATGATAACATCTTGTTATCGATATGCTTATCAATATATATTGAGATTCCTAAACCTACTATTGCCGTAAGCTCTAAAACACATAGACCTAATTTAATAGAAACCACTCCTAATGCACACAAAACAAGTTCCATCAGGTAAAAAACGCTGAACGCTATAAACAAGCGCATCCTGCTTCTTTTATCTGCCATAATAGCTTCATGAGACATTTTCAGGATCTGCCTGATACGGTTCCTAACTTTCATATGCTAAAAGTATTAGGCTGCTCGAATACAACCCGAGCAGATTATAATAATGATACTGACCAATAAGACAATGACATGAGCCCACATCCATATTTTATGATGTCCCAGGAATTCAGGAATATGGTTTGGCCACTTCTCTTCCTCGCCAAATTTCCGATATAGCTTGGCCATATCAAAAATCTCTTCAATATGGACATTTGCATATTTCTCATCAATTATTTCACGCAACATTTGACTTCTTCGCCAATAAAACACATATCTTTCTGTATATGAGATCGTTGAAATCAGTCCAAATGCAGACAGCATAAGCAAAACCAGACTTAGGATCAAGATATTAAAGTCTGCAGTAGATATAGCCGTCAGGATTGCAGCATATATACTTCCCAATATTGCCGTCAGTTTAGCCCTATATGACTCATGATGCCTCCTCTGCAACTGGCACTCTTCATACATTTTCATCAAGAACCTAAATTCGTATTCATCTCGCATAACATCAACGATTAAAAGTCATAATAGGACCACTCTTTTAAATATTTTTCATATACGTCAGTCACATCTATATTCTGGCTTTCTTTATGATAAATCATCTTGAAATGCAGTAACTCACACCCCCATTTAGTGCGAAAATGTCTCTGATAAGTAAATATAAGCTGATATTTAGTATCTGGAGTATATGCGACTACCATCGGAAAAGATGTTCGGTATGGAGACTCAAGTTTATGCAGAATAAACCCTCTATCATGCAAAAGTTTTATTATGCCTTTAAGAGACAAGCATGTGTTAAAGCCTAATTCTTGTTTCCATTTTTCCGGATAATCCACACCATTAGGTATTTCCAAGACCGTAAATGCCTCGTCACAATATTCCTGAGATATTATCATCTCGTGAAAACTCATTGTAATCTTATCGCGGTCAGATTGATTAAAGAAATCTTTAGCAGTAGGAGAGAGTAAATCTGAAACGGATGTCTTACCTAAAACAAAATTGCCATATATCGGAAACAATTTTTGATTTATACTTTCGTTAAACAAAGCCTTTTCATGGGCATATCTTTTCATTCGACTAAGTCTCTCACAGGCCAAATCGAATGCCTGAATAAACAGGTTACTCATATTAGCTTCATCAAAACGGAAACGAGTATCCCAAGGTATCGACTTCAAAACAAATAATAGCGATCTATACTCAGTACGAGACCATATTGTCCTTAAAATCGGACCAAATTTCATGTTGACAATTACATCTGGTATTTGAGTCTTATTGACGATTTTTATTCCTGACGAACCGGGATAATCTGCAACTTTAAATTTAAGCCCACTAAGTTCTACAGTTACAGCCTCTGGGAAAACCTTTGTTTTCAAAACAGTCTCTTTCTCTTTCAATTTCCTTATTTCCTCCTCTCGTCTTTTCCGTTCTTCCTCGTCCTTTCTTTTTGCCTCTTCCAATTCGCGTCTCTTTCGTTCTTCCTCTTCCTTGGCAGCTTTTTCGGCCGCAAGTTTCTCTTGTTCTAATCTCTCTTGACTTCCCTTCCAAAGATCGAATTGAATATATTCAACTTCCGGAAAGTTCTCATGTATTTCATGAACTATATAAGATTCCTCAGTAATCCCGGTATCACTAAAGATAATTTCTTTTATGTCACGTGATTTTAAATATTTCCAGATACTGCGCTTCAACTCACTGTATTCGTAAAAATCCTGCAAATCTAGAACAATCTCACAGTTACCTGTAGAAAATCCGGTCTCATATATTGCACGATATACATCATTACTGTTATATCGCAGCCATGATAAGTATTCGTCAGGAAGGCATATCGTACACTTTTCAGACAAATCTTTTCCCCACAATCTACGTTTAAACAGCTCAGCCTCCTCCAGGATATCTGTAAATCTTGTCGTCAATGTATCCTTCTTATAATCCAACACCAAATCTGATTTATTGACCGATGAGGCTCTACCCTGAGCGATTGCCTCGCCCAAAGCATAATAAAAGTCATTTAAGAAGTCATATTTAACAACTTCTACATTATCTTTATTTGTTTTATCTGATGAGTTTATATTTATAAATAGAGTCTTCATGATTTCAACATGCAAAGTATTTTATCCAATTGTCTTAATCTTCTTGTATCCAACCCTTTAGTTCTAAGGATTCCATCAAAAAAAGGCTTATCCTTCATCCTTATCCGATCAAGGCACAAATCCCACAACTCATCGAAATCTTCGTGGGTGAGTTTATATTCCTGTTCGGCATATTGCCGTATCTTCTTTTCTGTTTCTTTCTCAATATCAGAAGATGAAATCAGAGCCAATTCACTTCTGACCAAATCTATCTGTTGCTCACGCACACGCTTAAGGCGATTATTATCTTCTTCAGAAATCAAAAGGCGTGTATCTTCATTCCTCAGATATATAAATATGTTTTCATAGCTCTTGAACAACAATTTTCTTAATTCTTCATTTGCATAAAGCTCCGGGAAATGTTCTTTCAGCAAAGAAGGCAAAATCGGGTTTATATCAGTTGAACGTAAATGATGAATATCTGTGAGCGTTGCCAAAGTCATTCCGATTTGAGCTGACAGCATATAAGCTAATGTGGCCAGGTCCTGCACAGGCTCTATCTTGAAAATATTATATATTCCGAATGAATCTATATCATCCAGTTTATCATTTTGAATCTTCTCTTCTAAATTCAATGACTCGTACAACAAAACATTCCTTTCGAGAGAAGATTCCATCGCTGTAAATGAAGCCTTCAATGATGGCGGTACGTCTGCATTAGCGATACTCTCAATGACCGATAATGCTTTTTTTGAACGCTGATAAGCAGACCGGGCCAAAACTGCATCTATATTAAGGTCGAACTTCAGTTCTGCACGGATGTGATCCGTAGAAGCATATCCTAATCCCCAGGCCGAAATCATCAAACGGAAGTTTTGTCCATCGAAGCGTGGTTCTAGCACAAGACATGGCATGTCCCTTAAAAAGAAATGCAGCGTTTCACTGGCATGCATTCCAGGGTGGCACTTATCATTCCATGCAGTAGGATAAAAAATCACAGGCCGTTTGCTTCTGCGATTGTAATGTTCTATAAAGAAACTTTCTAATCGTTGATAAGTTGTATCCCATATCTGATCACTTAACACCTTTCGATTCCTGATTTTAGAATCCACATATACGGGAGCAACAAATATATTCAGAGCTTCCGGATTATCGGCATAATCCAAAACATCACTCACGACATCATTCATATTGCAGCTTTCCCCTACTGTGAATCTCAATAATGAAGATAATGAGTGTGGGCGATTCTTCAAAAGCACCAAAGGGGAAACATTTAAAGGAAAATCCTTCAACGCATTCTGTACCAAGTGATCCTGCATCATATTCTGTGCATTTTCACGAGCCACCAGAATTTGAGTTTCACGCATGGCAACCGCCTGAAATTTTGCAATCTCTTGAGCATTTTTGATATTCATTTTAGCAAGAGATTCCTGCAGGACCAAGCGTTTCTTTTCCATCTGTTCCTGCAGTTGAAGTCTACGCATTTCAGTTCGTTCCTGAAAAGCAAGTCGTTTTGCTTCCACTTCAAGCTGAAATTTCCTGTTTTCGTTAGCCAGTTGCATCTGAAACGAGCGATTTTCTCTATCACGTCTGTCTTGATGAGCTCTATTCTCCGCATCTCTGCGGTCATTATATCTGCGGTTTTCTTCATCCCTTTTCAGATTAAACGCCTGATTCTCTTCCTGAAGACGTTTATTGAACTCTTCAAGCCTTGCAGCACGCTCATCTTGCTTTATTTCTGATTGATTTCTATTTTTCTTTTGTGTTATAACATCCACCACTTTATTTATCAGCATAGCACCACCTACGCCAATACCTGTCGCTATTCCTATAGGCATATCATTACAAATTTAAATCATTATCCAATTCATTATCAAAAAGTGAATCCTTGTAATCCAAATTTAAGTTTTCGATTGGATTCAAGTTTTCCGCATTCATTTCCGAGAATAAATCCGGAAAGTCCATGTCAGAGAACGAGTCTACTTCCGGCAGTCGTAAATCCATTATTTCGTGTCCGAATTCCATAAATGCCGCATCCGCTGAACAATCTATCCAATCCTCCGGCAAATCCCCTACTTCCTCCACTAATCCTCTCATATTATCATCCTGTTGCAGGACCGACTCAACATAATCTGCCTCTTCATAGGACAGATTCCCCTCAAGATATGCCCCAAGCATTTCTTCCGATATCGGCAGCGGTTGTAAATGTTTCAGCATATTCCCTCCTTTTTGAGCATTGTGACGAACTGCTCTTTAGCCAGTTTATGTTTATTGTAGTAGTTGTCCATCGACATCCCCATCAGCTGTGCGGTTTCTTCATTGCTCTTTTCTTCCAAGTAACGATATCGGATAAGAGTGCGGTATCTCATGTTGGGCATCTGGGCCAGAACGATCTCTATATCATTATGGTTGATCGAACTTATATCTAAAGTGGATGTTTCACGGATATTTCTATCAGTTGGCTCTGTTCCGTCAGCAATCTCCAATCGTTTATGAAAGAGTTGCTTGCAGTAGTTTTCTGCTACGATTTTAAGCCAGAGGACGAAACGACAACGGAATCCGAATGACTCCAACGGACTTTTTCCGCACTGAGAGCCAGGAGTCATGATATATACATAAATGGTATTGATGAACTCCACGCAGGTATTACAATCCGTATAGTATTTATTCCACACGGACTTGAACAATGGATAATATTCCCGGTACAGATATTGTTTCGTCACTTCAAGATCTCTGTCCAGAATACCTTGTACTATTTCCTGGTCGGTCATTAGTTTCAGGCGATGCCTATGCCAATAGCTCCCTTGATTGGCGATTGCATAAAAAAGACGTGGGAGTCTGTACTCAGCTTATTCTTCGTTCAGGCCTCGCATTGCCCCCATTCAGAATAAGCAATGCAGCTAGCCCACGTCGAGATGCATATATACAATCACACAAATGTGCGACATCAATAGACATCACCCATAGACCGCTTACATTGCCGGATCTTCCGAATGGTTTTTCAAAGTTGCGAGTTTTGAACGAGGAAGAAAACGTCAAGTAAACGTCTTATAAATATGTTATGCCCACCCAACCCATATCGGGCTAGCCAAGCGGAACAAATATAGGAATTATTCCGAAGAATTAATCTTAACTATTAATATATTATCTGTTTTCATTTGAATAAAAGGGCCGAGATCACAATCAACGCCCAAAATATGATTATCATTATAAAGGTCAAACGGAAGAAATTATATGTGTTCGCATCCAGTTCCAGTAGTTTGGAATAGGTTGAATCCTCAAATTTCTTCAGGTCATTGTGCACCTTGTCAATATGCTTGATAAGCTGACTTTGCTGTTTCTTGAGTTCCTCGAAATCATTACTAAGTCCTTCTATGCGATGATACATCTCATTTATCACCATAAATGAACGGGAGATACAAGTATCTCGCGTATAGGTATTCTGCTTTGATTGTAGAAGTGGTGTATCATTTATATCCACCGGAGCTTTCAACTGTTCCTCAATTTTTCGGAGTCGAGAGGATATGCACCGACTTCTTTCGTAAGATCGTCGATGGTGGAAAGGTGTTCATAGATGCCTTCGAGGGCTTGGAATTCTGTGAGTGGGTTATTTTACGTTGCCATGATTGTATCGTTTTAATTATTTGTGATTTAAGATGTATTCCGCGTTTCTTCTGATTTCTTTGGCTGTTCGGACCCTAAGAGTCCGATGGCGAGATCGGCTGCAACCATTGAGAGATCAGAAGTCAGGGAGTGTTCCTGTTCATAAGAGCAGGATTCATGAACGGATGATTCCTGTGATTGACTGCAAGCGTCGATGTTCTTGCCTCCGGTGAAGGTCTGATCAATCCTGGAGAAACTGAGACTGCGGTCCAGAGAGGATCCTTTGAAGATCGTGCCGTCACAGAAAAAGGCATAACTATATCTACACGCGAGTGCGAAGTGTTAATCCGTCGTCCCGTTGCATTGAAAACTACCACATTTTCTTTTAAGGATTCACGAAAACACTTTCGCTGAATATGTAATGTCAAATGGCTGAGCCATCAGACCCTGCAAATATAGGAATTTATCACAATCATTGTATAGATTTAAGATATTATATTTCACTTTGATGATTATCCGTAATCCGTGCAGTAAGCATGCTTATGCCGGAGCATGTGGCTCGCTCCGCAGGGTGCATGGAGTTATGCTCCGTTCGGTCACATGGCCCGGCCTTTCCGCAGTCGCTGATAACACTGTACAGCTAGGGCCTGAAATGGCCAGAAGTTGCACAAGCTGTCATCAAAATAGCAGTATTTGATGTGCGAGTTTGGGGCAAAAGTCGCATAAGCTGTAAGCGAATACACAGATAACGGATAATGATTGAAAAAAGTGTTGGAGGATTGAGAAGAAGAAATTACATTTGTCTTGTAAGAAGGCGGAAGCCATTGAAATGAGTATGGAAGAAATCTACAAATACATCGGGGATCATGCTTCGGTGCCGAGTGAGGCGCTGGAGTGGGTGGTGAGGCAGACTCACATCAGGACAAACCACGCCAGGATGCTCTCTGGCGCAGCTCAGGGCCAGCTTCTCAGGATGTTCGTGCAGATGACAGGGGCCAGAAGGATCCTTGAACTGGGCACATTCACCGGGTATTCCGCAATATGTCTGGCTTCCGGACTTCCGGAAGGAGGACATCTCGACACCCTCGAGCTCAATGACGAGCTGGAAGACCTCATCCTTGAGGGATTCGGAAGGGCCGGTCTTGAAGACAAGATTTCCCTCCATACAGGTGACTGCAAGGACACCCTCAGGAGCCTACGCCAAGGGATGGAGCTGAAAGTCGGCGACATCGATGAAGACATGCTATACGACATCGTTTATATCGACGCAAATAAAAGGGAGTACTGCGAGTACTACGACCTCGTGTTCGACATGGTACGGTCCGGAGGTCTGATTCTGGCGGATAATGTATTGTGGGACGGCAAGGTGTGCCAGGACCCTCTCCCCCAGGACAAGCAGACTCAGGGCATTGCCCGTTTCAACGACATGGTCACAAAAGACCGCCGCGTGGAATCAGTCATCCTTCCTCTTCGCGACGGTCTGAACGTTATCCGTAAAAAATAATTCTACTGCCTTGTAATCTTGGCCCCAAGGGCATTGAGACGTGTGTCGATATCCTCGTATCCGCGGTCTATCTGGTCGATGTTGCTGATGACGCTTGTTCCATTGGCGGACATTGCTGCTATAAGCAGTGCAATTCCTGCTCTGATGTCCGGAGATGCCATTCTTCCGGCCCTGAGTTTATATTTGTGGTCGTGTCCCACGACAACCGCCCTATGAGGGTCACAGAGAATTATCTGGGCACCCATGTCTATGAGCTTGTCCACAAAGAACAGACGGCTTTCGAACATCTTCTGATGGATCAGCACACTTCCCTTGCACTGCGTCGCGGTCACAAGCATCACGCTCAGAAGGTCCGGAGAAAGGCCTGGCCATGGCGCATCGGCAATATTCAGGATGGAACCGTCCAGAAATGAATCTATCACATAGCTTTCCTGCTCCGGAATAAAGATATCGTCTCCCCTACGTTCCAGATTGATGCCCAGACGACGGAAAGCTTCCGGTATCATCCCCAATTCTTCATATGCCACATCCTTGATGGTGATACTGCTTTGATTCATCGCTGCGAGAGCTATGAAGGAGCCTATCTCGATCATATCTGGAAGTATTCTGTGCTCGGTGCCTTTCAGCTGCGGGGCTCCGGTGATTGTCAGAAGATTCGACCCCACACCTTCGATCCTGGCCCCCATCCTGTTGAGCATGCGGCAAAGCTGCTGGACATATGGCTCGCAGGCTGCATTATATATGGTCGTCACACCTTCGGCAAGAGTCGCCGCCATAAGTATATTCGCAGTACCTGTGACGGAAGCCTCATCAAGCAGCATGTACCTGCCTTTCAGGGAAGTCCCCTCAGGAACATGAAGATAAAATGCTTTTCTATCCGGATCATACTCCTGGTGCGCGCCAAGGTTCATGAAACCGAGGATATGGGTATCCACCCTTCTGCGGCCTATCTGGTCGCCTCCCGGTTTTGGGAAATATGCCCGTCCGAAACGCGCGAGGAGCGGTCCCACGACCATGACTGATCCCCTGAGCTTTGCACAACGCGCAACGAAATCGGCACTCGCTATATATTCCGTGTCGATTTCATCAGCCTTGAATGTGTAGACTCCCTTTTCGTGCCGGGTCACCTTGACCCCCATGCTTTCAAGAAGTATGATAAGGTTGCGCACATCCAGGATTTCAGGGACATTGGATATGGTCACTTCCTCAGTTGTGAGAAGCACGGCGCTGATCACCTCGAGTGCCTCGTTCTTGGCACCCTGCGGCCTTATGGACCCGCTGAGTTTATGTCCTCCTTCGACAACGAACGAACTCATAGTTATATTATTTTTACAATTATATATGTTCAACCTCAGGATGAAGTTCAACATCGAACTTCGCCTTGACGGAGGCGATTATGCGTTTCTCAAGTCCTATGATCTCTTCAGGGTAGGCCTCGCCGGTGTAATTGACGATGACCAGAGGCTGCTTTTCCCATACTGCAGCGCCTCCGCTCCTACGGCCTTTCCATCCACATTGCTCAATCATCCAGGCTGCAGGCACCTTGATAGAACAGATTGCCACGTCGCTTCGCTCCTCGCAATGACGTGGGGCACTACTACTATCCTCGCAATGACGTGAAGACGATTCTGGATTTCCTATAACATAATGCGGAACCTTATAGTCCGCCCCATGCTCGGCCTTGGCCGCAGCCTCGATACGCTCGAAATGCTCATGAGTGATGACCGGATTCTTGAAGAAACTGCCGGCGCTGCCCACTACGTCCGGTTCCGGGAGCTTATCCTTGCGGATCTTTATGATGACCTTTCGGATGAGAGACGGTGTCAATTCCAAGGCACGCACAGCCTGAGCCTCCTTGACAGCTTCAGCAAGATGTCCGTAGTCCAGCCTAGGCTTCCGCTCGCGGCTGAGCGCAAACACGACATGTGTGACGATATATCTGCCTTTGACCTCAGGATTCTTGAAGATGGAATCGCGATAGCCATATCTGCAATCTTCCACACTGAAGCTCACAAACTCCTCTTCAACGGTATCATAACAATATACCTTATGGATCACATCCATGACCTCAACGCCATAGGCTCCAATATTCTGAACAGCTGAAGCACCGACTTCACCAGGTATGTAAGAGAGATTCTCCACTCCCCATAGTCCTTCCTTTGATGCCCACTCACAGAAGTCATCGAAGACTACCCCGGCGCCGACGGAGACCAGGACAGGTTCCTCCACTCGTTCCACCTGGCCGAAATGAACCTCGTCCAGAGTCTCAATGAAGTCGATCTTCGAATGAAGGATAGTACCCTTGAAGTCGTCAGTAAAGAGAAGGTTGCTGCCACCACCGATATGAAGGACAGGACGAGCCAGTTCCTCGAACTCTATGTCCACAAGATCCGCCACCGAATCATATTCAATGAAACAGCGGGCCTTCACCTTCATACCGAAGGTGTTCATCTTCGTCAGATCCTTATAATACTCCGTCTTTATCATTCACTATGATTTTACAGATGTTTAAGCAGCCCTATATGTAATCAGCAACCACCTATATATCAACACTTTAAGCTTTTACACCCGGGACTTTTGGGGCACCCATGAAAGCTTAAATAACTATCAATCAAACACTTAACCAATTTCAGCACCGTTACATAAAGTCTCATCCGGAGTGATGAAGCGCATCTTGCCGTCATTCTGGCGAGCCATCAGGATCATACCCTTGGACTCGGTGCCACGTATCTTGCGCGGTGCAAGGTTGGCGAGAATACAGATCTGTTTGCCTACCATCTCCTCAGGAGAATACTGTTCTGCGATGCCCGACACTATCACTCTCTTGTCGATGCCTGTATCGATTGTAAGCTTGAGAAGCTTGTCTGTCTTAGGAACGCGCTCGGCCTCAAGGACCGTAGCAGTCCTGATATCCATCTTTCCGAAATCATCAAAGGTACATTCCTCCTTCTGAGGTGTCACCACTGCTGCTTCCGCGGCCTTTGCTGCTGCTTCTCTTTCGGCGCGGATCGCCTCAAGACGTGCTATCTGAGCGTCTACAACCTCATCCTCTATCTTGGCGAAGAGAAGGGTTGCAGGGTTGAGCTGATGGCCGGCAGGGAGGAGGGATGGCTTGCCGAGGTCGTCCCATGAGAGGGAGATTGCCACGTCGCTACGCTCCTCGCAATGACGTGGGGCGCTACGCTCCTCGCAATGACGTGGGGCACTACTACTATCCTCACCATGACGTGGGGCACTACTATCCTCGCAATGACGTGAGTCTGCACAATGTGTTGTATGAAGTGCTGCACCCTCGCCTGCCTTGTAACGATTAAGGTATGGAGATTCCCCGACTTCGCTCGGAATGACATCATATGCCTCGCCTTCGCGATGGTCTGTACCCGCTACGATGCCTACGTTGAGGATGCTGCGGAGCTTTTCTGCCGAGAATGGGAGGAACGGTTCGAAGGCCACCGCAAGCGATGCGCAGATCTGGAGAGAAACATTCAGGATAGAAGCTGTCCTGTCCATGTCTGTCTTGGCAACTTTCCAAGGCTCGGTGTCAGTGAGATACTTGTTTCCGAGACGGGCAATGTTCATGGCCTCCTTGAGGGCCTCGCGGAACTTGTAGCCGTCCAGATAGCGCTGCATCTCCTCCTTGAGTGGCTGGATCTGCGCCAGGGTCTCTGCATCCACAGCCTCCGGCTTGAGGTCTGCAGGCACCTTGCCCTCAAAATACTTATGCGTAAGAACCACAGCACGGTTCACGAAGTTTCCGAGGATAGCCACAAGTTCACTGTTGTTGCGCGCCTGGAAGTCCTTCCATGAGAAGTCGTTGTCCTTTGTCTCAGGAGCATTTGCTGTGAGGACATAGCGTAGCACGTCCTCCTGTCCAGGGAACTGCTCGAGATATTCATGGAGCCATACGGCCCATCCGCGTGATGTAGAAATCTTGTCGCCCTCGAGGTTGAGGAACTCATTTGCAGGGACATTGTCCGGGAGTATGTAACTGCCGTCAGCCTTCAGCATTGAAGGGAACACGATGCAGTGGAATACGATGTTGTCCTTTCCGATGAAGTGAACGAGCTTGGTGTCCTCGCTCTTCCACCACTTCTCCCATGACTGAGGAAGAAGCTCTTGAGTATTCGATATATATCCTATAGGAGCATCGAACCATACATAGAGCACCTTACCCTCCGAGCCTTCTACAGGCACAGGGACTCCCCAGTTGAGGTCGCGGCTCACGGCGCGCGGCTGAAGACCGCCGTCGATCCAGCTCTTGCACTGGCCATATACATTGCTCCTCCACTCCTTGTGTCCGTCGAGGATCCACTCAGAGAGCCAGCCTTCATACTGGTCCAGAGGCAGATACCAATGCTTGGTCTCCTTCTTGACAAGCTCGCCGCCGCTGAGGGCTGACTTCGGATTGATCAGCTCATCCGGGCTGAGTGTCGCACCGCACTTCTCGCACTGGTCGCCATAGGCGCCCTCTGCGCCGCAGCGCGGGCATGTGCCGGTGATGTAGCGGTCAGCGAGGAAGGTCTTTGTCTCCTCGTCATAGTACTGCTCGCTCACCTTCTCTATGAACTTGCCCTCCTCGTAGAGTTTCCTGAAGAAGTCAGAGGCGTTCTTGTGGTGAGTCTTCGAAGATGTCCTCGAATATATGTCGAAGTTGATTCCAAGGCCTGTAAACGAATCCTTGATGATCTTATGGTACCTGTCCACGATATCCTGAGGCGTACATCCCTCCTTCTGCGCCTTGATGGTAATAGGAACTCCATGTTCGTCAGATCCGCAGACATAGAGGACATCCTCTCCCCTCATCCTCAGGTACCTCACATAAATGTCTGCAGGCACATATACCCCGGCCAGGTGGCCGATATGCACAGGACCGTTCGCGTAAGGAAGCGCACAGGTCACAAGCGTTCTGTTGAATTTCTTGCTCATATCTCAGTATTCTTTGTTTTCATTTTCATATGATCCTTCTCTCCGTTCCTTCTCCGGAACCATCCTCGCCAACCTGCAAATTTACAAATTTTTACCGCAAAACCACATAGTATTTCCTCCATTTGTATATATCTTTGCATGTATGAGAAAGTTTGATACATGCTTTTTTGAAAGATATGCGGGAATAACCCTTGAGACCATTCTCGGGGAAGCATATTCCGGTCTGATCAACGAGGACAGACCTGACCTTCAGATGCCTGACCGCAGCCTCGGGATAGAAGTCACAAGAGCAATGGAGCCACGCAAGGATGCAGCAATGGAGATGCTGAAGGAAATGGCCGGACTTCATGTCAATGAAGAAGACCGCGAGGATGTGGACCGCATACTTTCAAGCGGATACGGCTACGGTCTGCAGGAAGGAAGGTATGTCGGACATCTGGAATATGAATACTGGCGGCTTGCACAGCCTCTGCGCCGCATCATAGAAAGCAAGGTCGGCAAGGTGGGTTCCGGATTCTACGGCGACTTCGACAGCTTCGGTCTCTACATCTTCTGCAAGGATAATCTCACGGAAGATGAAGTGATCCTGACCATGGAATATACAAGCGAGCTCCAACGTCATCTGGACCTGAAATACTCCACAATGTACCTTTCTCTGATAGACCGCCTCTATGTCTGCGACCTCACTTCAGTGGACAGGACATCCCATAAAACGACATGCACATCCTACAGCATAAGCCGCAGAATGTGCAAGGAATTCTTTCTGAAGGCCATAGAACCTTCCTTCTGAGATCAGACTCTTCCCAGCTCGTTATGCAGACGGGTACGCGCGCGGCTATATCCGCTGATCTTTACCAGAATATCGCTCTGACGCTCAGGATCCGTCTCCTGCGAGAGTTCCGCCGTCAGTCCCTTCAGGATAAGGTCCAGCTTGCGGCACTGATATGCCAGCAGGGACTTGGGTATGAACTGGATGAGCCTTGTGGAAACAGATGTCAATGACTGCTCGTAATTCTTGACGGTGAGCTGATATTTCTCAATGAGAAGATCCTTTGCAACAGCTGCGACCGTCTCATCCATGCTGTTAAGGAGTCTGCTCTGGATCTTATACTGCTCCAGCCCTTCATCGTACATACGGAAGTACTCGTCATAGACCCTTCTATAAGGCTCGTTCGCGAATGCAGTGTCGTCATCGGCAAAGATTCCGTCGATGAACTCCGCCACAGTTATGGTCTCCCCCTCTATATAGTATTTGGAATCACGGTCAAAATTCAGAGGCGTGCGTCCCTCCTCCAGAATGAATCCGAGCAGTTCCTTCTCGCATGGCTGGAGATACGGTTCATTCATGAAAATGCCATCCTGCGCCGGCTGGGCGACCGGGGATGGATAGGTAGCATGCGACCCGGACTCCTGCTGCATTTCAGGCATATCATCCTGCTGATCCGGGGCGGATTCCGTCACCGACATACGTTCCTGACGGGCTATTTCCCTTTCCCTCTGCTCCTTCTCGGCAATTATCATCTCCGTACGCGAGCGGGAAACCCTGTCCGCAAGAATGCTTTCCTCTATCTCGAACTTCGCTGCGCAGCTGCGGACGTACACCGCACGCACTATGGCATCCGGAATCAGAGCAACCGTATCAGCGACATCGTTTATCAGAGCAGCCTTCTTCAGCGGGTCTCCACCAGCCTCTCCCAAAAGAAGATCCGTCTTGAAGCTTATGAAATCCTGTTCATTCCGGGCAATATGATCCTGTACCTCTTCGAGAGTGTGCCTTTTCGCAAAGTCATCCGGATCCTGTCCCTCAGGCAGAAGCACTATCTTGACATTCAGGCCCTCCTTCAGCACAAGACCAATACCCCTGAGAGCAGCCTTTATTCCTGCAGAATCGCCGTCGTATATGATAGTCACATTGTTTGTGAACTTTCTGATGAGACGGATCTGTTCGACCGTGAGGGATGTTCCGCTTGAAGCAACCACATTGGTGATGCCGAGCTGATGCATGGAGAGCACGTCCAGATAGCCCTCGACAAGGATACACTTGTCCTGACGGGCCATTTCGTTCTTCGCGAAATATATTCCATACAAAGACCGGCTCTTGTCATATATTTCAGTGGACGGCGAATTGACATACTTCGCAACCGTCTTGTCCGTCTTCAGGGTACGGCCTCCGAACGCTATCACACGGCCGCTTACGGAATGAATCGGGAAAATCACCCTGTCGAAGAATCTGTCCGCCAGACGGCCGTCATCATATTTTATGCACAGTCCGGTCTCGGTCAGGAACTCCTCCTTATATCCGGCAGCCCTTGCCGCCTCAGCCAATGCCCTCCGGTTTACCGGCGACCAGCCGAGACCATATTTCCGTATTGTCTCATCTTCCAGGCCACGGCTTCTGAAATACTGATAGCCTATGGACTGTCCTTCCGGGGTCTGGAGACTCTCGCGAAAGAACTTTCCTGCGTATTCAGACACCAGAAGCAGACTCTCATTCCTTTGTTTCTGAGCTATCTCTTCCGCCGACTCCTCCTTTTCCACGACCTCAATATGATACTTCTTCGCAAGATACTTCAACGCCTCCACATAGCTAAGGCTCTCGTGTTCCATAACGAATCCCACTGCCGTGCCTGACTTGCCGCACCCGAAACACTTGTATATTCCCTTTGCAGGAGACACATAGAACGACGGAGTCTTTTCGTTATGGAACGGGCAGCACGCGGTATAGTTGGCTCCGCGCTTCTTCAAGGTCACGAAGTCACCCACGACATCGGCAATCTGAGCCGTGTCCAGAATCCTGTCTACAGTCTCATGAGGGATCATATGTTACTGCTCATCGATAGTCTGTTCATCAATGACATCCGAGCCGGATGCATCTGAAGAACGGTTCAGGAATTCATATTCATCCATAGCCTTCTTCATTTTCCAAGATGAAAGCAGTTCTGAAACGCCATAAAGTATAAGGGCGACTCCGGCAACCACACCTATGGCAGAGCCGATGAAGCCAGGTTTAAGTATCAGTATAACACCTCCCGCGAGCACGAGGGACGGCAGCACAAAAGCTAAAGGACCCACAGCGAGCACCCTGTTGGCACTGATCAATGTAACAAGCTGGAAGATGCCGAAGACAATCAGTACAAAACCTATGAGATAGATTATAAGCCCGGCAATGAATTCAGGCCATACAAATATGAGCAGGGCGATCACGACATCCACCACTGCGTTGAATCCCATCAGAGGCATCGTTCCCTGCTGTTTCTGCTTATAAGCCACTGCCATAGACACAAGGCCTGAAGCCAGAAGGAAGGCAGCGATGATGCGCACCGCGAGAACCATGGCATCTGCGCGGCTTACCACCATCACAACACCTATGGCCAAAGCCACCAAGGCCCTGATCGGACCGTTGAATCTGTTTTTATAACCGAATGTAATCATAATATCTCATTGTGTATATTTACCCTGCTCAAAGCTATATATTGCATACACCATGCACATAAACTGCAAAATTAGGAAAAAATTACTATTTTCGCACCCGTTTTTTTGCAAGAGCATTCAGACCGGAATGGTTTTATTCGACAATCATAATCACAGCCAGTTTTCCTTTGACGGCAAAAGGGCCTCCATCGAAGATGGAGCAAGGGCCGCCGTGACGGCAGGATTGGGAGGAGTAGCCTTCACCGACCATTGCGATTTCTTTGTGCCTGAGATGAAAGCTTCATATGAAAACCTCACGTCCGAAGTCTTCGACGTAAGGCTCCAGCAGGAGGAAATCAACAGGGTACAGGAAATTCTGGAGAACGGGAAAACAGACTTGAGGATTCTCAAAGGCATAGAGATAGGCATGCATTGCGACCACCACGAGGATATCATGAAAACGCTTTCAGAAAACAGTTTCGACCAGGTCATAGCATCAGTCCATTATCTTGACGGGACCGACCCCTTCTATGGCGGATATTATGAAGACAAGGACTGGAAACAGGCTTACGGCCACTACCTCGAGACAATATTCCATGAAATGACATGGCTGAAAGACTTCGACATCATGGGACATTATGATTATGTCGTACGCTATGCTCCATATCCTGTCACATGTCTCAGATACAGGGATTTCAGCGACGTGATGGATGAGATTTTCAAATACCTCATTCATGAAGGCAAAGCGTTGGAAATCAACACCAAGAGCTATCAGGACCATAAGGGGAGAGTGGTGGTCCTGGACAGTGAAGTCCTCAAACGCTACCGCGAGATGGGAGGCGAGATCATCAGTCTCGGGTCAGATTCCCATTCCCCAGACCGGATCGGAGAAGGCTTCAGGGAACATGCCCTGTTACTTAAATCTCTCGGTTTCCGCTGGAGCTCCCACTACGAATCACGCCGCCTGATACAGCTGCCGCTGTAGAATCCGTTTAAAATTATATCATCTAAATGAGGAATTAATGGTGCAAAGATTGTATCTTTGCAGGCTGCAGCATGCCCGGAGCAAAACTCCGGCCGATAAGTGAAATTCAATAATATCAGATATCTATGGACAGAAAAGTTCTACTTATGATCCTCGACGGATGGGGCGAGGGCAGACAGGATGAGTCTAATGTCATCTACGCGCAGGGAGCGCCGTACATCGAGGCTCTCCGCAGACAGTACCCTATGAGCACGCTCAAGGCTTGCGGCGAGGCCGTAGGTCTTCCTGAGGGCCAGATGGGTAACTCGGAGGTAGGCCACCTCAACCTCGGCGCAGGCCGCGTGGTGTATCAGGACCTCGTGAAGATCAACATCGCCGCACGCGAGCACAAGTTCCTCGAGAACGCAGAGATCAAGGCGGCTTATGACTATGTGAAGGCAAACAACAAGCAGCTCCACCTAATGGGCCTTGCATCCATGGGCGGCGTGCACAGCTCTCTGGAGCATGTGTATGAGTTCCTCAATGTGGCCAAGGAGTATGGTCTCGAGGACGTGTTCGTACACTGCTTCATGGACGGCCGTGACACTGACCCTAAGAGCGGAAAGGGCTTCGTAGAGGGCCTCGAGGCTGCTATGGCTCAGTCTACAGGAAAGGTTGCTACAGTATGCGGACGTTTCTACGCCATGGACCGCGACAAGAGATGGGAGCGAGTGAAGGAAGCGTATGACATGCTCGTCGATGCAAAGGGAACATATGCGACTTCAGCAACTGAGGCGATCCAGGCTTCATATGACGAGGGTGTGACCGATGAGTTCATCAAGCCTGTAGTCATCACTGACGCTGAGGGCCAGCCTCTCACCAGGATCCAGGAAGGCGATGCTGTGATCTTCTTCAACTTCCGCAACGACCGTGCACGCGAGCTCACGGCAGTGCTCACACAGCAGGACATGCCTGAGCAGGGAATGCACACCATTCCTCTCTACTACTGCTGCCTCACTCCATATGATGCATCATTCACAGGCGTCCACATCCTCTTCGACAAGGAGAACGTGCAGGAGACCCTCGGCGAGGTGGTTTCAAAGGCCGGAAAGAACCAGCTCCGCATCGCGGAAACCGAGAAGTATGCTCACGTTACATTCTTCTTCAACGGCGGAGCAGAGTCCCTCTTCGAGAACGAGGACCGCATCCTCGTAAACTCTCCGAAGGTTGCCACATACGACCTTCAGCCTGAGATGAGCGCCCCTGAGGTTACGGAGAAGCTCGTCGAGGCAATCAACACAGGCAAGAACGACCTGATCATCCTCAACTTCGCAAACGGCGACATGATCGGCCACACAGGTGTATACGATGCGATCCGCAAGGCAGTCACCGCAGTAGACACATGCGTCGGGAAGGTTGTGGAGGCTGCCAAGGCTCAGGGTTATGTGATCCTCATCACAGCTGACCACGGAAACGCAGACTACGCAGTGAACGAGGACGGCACACCAAACACAGCACACTCGCTCAACGATGTTCCGTTCATCGTAGTGAACGCAGGCGACGCCGTAAAGGAAGTGAAGAACGGAAAGCTCGCAGACGTGGCTCCGACCATCCTCAAGCTGATGGGCATAGAGCAGCCTGCTGCAATGACAGGCGAGCCGCTAGTGTAACAATCGAAGAAGACCGGCTGAAAGATCGTCATGCCGGTCCATGTATTCATAAAAATCAAAAGATCAGGTGCCGGCTTCCACTGAAGCGCACCTGGTCTTTTAACATGCGGTGGCTTGGAGCCACCCTGAAACTTTCCGGAAAGGCCTGTACCTATCTGTATAGTTCATATGAACCCGGGGCAGCCTCGAAATAAAGGGCCCCGTCTTCCGAACCGGCAGGAAGAGCCGGGATCACGATCTTTCCATCCTTCCTTATCTGCCATGTGCCTGGAAGAAGATCGGTGACGAGCACTTTCACAGAAGCAGGACATGACGAAGGTATCTCAAAAACGACCTTGCCGTCAAGGGTCTTGCCGTCGCGACTGAAAACCACCACCCTGTCGGCGATGGAAGCTCCGACTACGTCCTCACCATCGATTCTGACTACAGGAAGTTCTTCCTGAGAATTGTCTGTCATCTGCATCACATTCAGGAACACATTCTCCTTTGCAGGATTCTTAGGAGTAACCTCGACCCTCCATTCTCCCCTTTCGTTACATGGGTCAGGACGGGTTGTGGCAGCATTTGGATAATTCTCACCGAACACCCAGAACTCCTTTCCAGGACCTCCGATCTTCTCCACATTCACGTCATCCTTCTCAGGAAGCAGCACATTGCAGTGAAGCTTGCCTGTGTCTCCGTCCTTGGTACGGGCAACAGTAAAGTCAGTCGCCCCTGTGCGAGGTTCCTCTATACTGTGGATAAGCCAGTACTTCCTGAATGACGGGTCTGCCGAGACAATATGGTCGAACACTATCAGTGCCGCCGGATGGGTCTCATTGTCAAGATTAAGGAACACAAAGGAACGACGCACATCCTCCACCTTCGACGTGTAGGCCTTGGTGATGTCTCCCTTGAGATATGAATATTCCGGAGTCACGGCATCAGGACCGAAGCCATGGGCAAGAGTCTTCCCGACGGTGTAACTTTCGCTGAGGAGGTCCTTGAAACTGCGGCAGGTATCCCAACGGTCTCCAGGCATTCGCTGGCCACCATCATTGGCAGCGAACTCCGTCTTGCCCGCTCCTCCATAATTCCAGCATGCGAACTTCTCCGAAGGATCATATATGAGAAGGGAATTGTGAGCTATCGTACGCTTGAAGTAATTCTTGTTGTGAGGGCTGTTGTAGCCTCCCGAAGCTCCCTGATATGAGCCTGAATCTATGGCAAGAGGACCTTTGTAGTAAATCTGGAAAGAGCCTCCGTCAAGATGCTGATGGTTACCGTAGAACTGCTCGTTCACCTTCATCTCCGCCACCACGGCGTTCTCCCCCCAGCCTGTCCTGGCAATCATCCATCCGTAAGGAGTGCCGCTGAAACGCGTGAGAGGAAGGTCCTCCGGTGACTTTCCCTTGAGGTCAAAGTCCCTCCACAGAAGCTCGAGCATCAGCATGTGGGCTTCTGTACTTGGCTTGCGCTCATATTCGTAAGCTATATAAGGATCGTTATAATAGCTGGATGCGAGCATGGCAGGCTGTGACATGGACTGAGGACGGTTTCTCGGAGCCGGGTTGCAGTCCCCTGCCGCCATAAGCTGACCGTCCGGACGACGACGGTAGATCATGTCATAGAGCACGAACTGCTGGGACGGATCATATATCGGCCCTGCGCCCATCTTGTCGAATATCCATGTCGAATTCATGTCGTTCGTGAAACGGACATTGACATAGCTGCTGCCCTGGTGATAGTTATGACCTGCATATGTGTAGTTTCTCACCGCCACATAATCCTCAAAAATCATCTTCGCCACATAATTGTACATGTCAGGATATTCGTCATATATCGCTATTCCGCACGAAAGCATGTCCCGGAGCACCATCCACTCCGAGCAATGGCCTGCAATCGGCTCGTTTCTCTTCGGAGGATAATGACACTCCATAGTGTGGGCTATCCTGACGAATTCCTTTATATATTCCTCCCTTTCCTTCGGCTTCATCTGGTCATAACACCAGTCATATACCATACCTCCGACCATGAGCATAGAACCGCTCGCGCGAGAAAGGTCATTCTTGGTACCGAAATTGGTGCGGCGCAGGGTGTCCAGCATCGAAGTGATGGCTCTGCGCGCCTGCTTCCTGTCACCCTTGGTCAGATAATCCAGGGCCTGAAGCTGGACCTCGGAAGTAACTCCACGCATCTGCGCATAATAGCGGAACCCCCAGTCGGTCACCTTCGCTTCCTCCTCCGGAGTCCTTGGGACAGCCGCCTTGCGAAGCTTCTTCAGTATCGCCTTCCCTTCAGGACGTGCCATCTTCTCTTTCAGAGCAGGGATTTCTTCAGCCCTGATGAACACCCTCGGATGCTCTTTCGGAGGCAGTGGAACGGTCACTCCGTCCATATCGACCCACACCACCTTCTTTTCGTCGCGCTCCTGCGCAGATGCGGCCATGCATATAGCCACAGCCGCAATCGAAAGTAAAAATCTTCTGATCATCAGTTTCAATGTTTTTCCAACCACGAAGATAGATATTAACTCACGCGCACTATAACCGACTTGTACAATATATTTTCAAATTTGTTCAAGAACAGGCACCCAAATGAATAAAAAATATCTACCTTTATGGGATTAATCAGAATTCGTCAAAACATATACAATATGGAGAGAATTATCGAATGCGTACCTAATTTCAGCGAAGGACGCAATATGGAGGTCATCAATTCAATTGTCGCATCCATTGAAAAATCCGGTGGAGTAAAGATTCTTGATGTGGATCCAGGTGAAGCCACCAACCGCACGGTGGTCACTTTTGTCGGAACTCCGGAGGCTGTACTTGAAGCCGCATTCCAGGGCGTCAAGCGCGCCGGCGAACTCATTGACATGCGACACCATCATGGTGCCCATCCACGTTCCGGTGCTACCGACGTACTCCCTCTCATCCCTATTTCCGGTATTACACTTCAAGAATGCGCTGAACTGGCAAGAAAGCTGGCTGAGCGCATTTTCAACGAATTGGAAATTCCTTGCTACTGCTACGAGGCTGCTGCCCGGAAACCTGAGCGCAAGAACCTTGCGGTATGCCGCGCCGGCGAGTATGAGGCTCTTCCTGAGAAGATGGGAGACCCTGACCGTCAGCCGGACTTCGGTCCCGGCTCATATACCGAGCGTGCGGCACAGGCCGGCGCCACTAATGTCGGGGCACGTGATTTCCTTATTGCAGTCAATTATAATCTGAATACGACTTCAACCCGCCGCGCGAACGCAATTGCGTTTGACGTACGTGAGAAAGGACGTCCTAAGAGAGAGGGCAATCCTATCACAGGAAAGATCGTCAAGGACGAGAACGGCAAGCCCATGATGATACCTGGTACACTCAAGGGATGCAAGGCCATCGGATGGTACATCGACGAATATGGCATCGCACAGGTATCGATGAATATAACGGACATAAATACGACTCCTCTGCACGTCGCTTTCGACGAGGTGTGCAGGGCGGCGGCGGCACGTGGAGTCCGTGTGACCGGAACGGAGATCGTAGGTCTCGTTCCTAAGCGCACTCTGATTGAGGCAGGACGTTATTTCCTTGAGAAGCAGCAGCGCTCTACCGGCATCGCAGAAGAGGAGATAATGAAGATTGCAGTAAAGTCCATGGGACTTGATGACCTCAAGCCTTTCAACCCTGCCGAGAAGGTCATCGAGTATCTGATCGAGGACGAGGCCGAGGCTGCAGCTCGAGAGAGACTCGTGCGCATGACCTGCAAGGGCTTTGCATATGAGACGGCATCGGAGTCCCCTGCTCCTGGCGGCGGATCCATCTCAGCGTATATGGGAGCGCTGGGTGCAGCTCTAGGCACAATGGTAGCCAATCTTTCGTCTCACAAGGCAGGCTGGGATTCACGCTGGAAGGAGTTCTCTGACTGGGCCGACAAGGGTCAGGACGTGATGCGCAGACTTCTCGCCCTGGTTGATGAGGACACTGCCGCATTCGACAGGATCATGGCAGCCATCGGAATGCCTAAGGGCTCCGACGAGGAGAAGAAGGCACGCGCCGAGGCTATGGAGGCAGCGACACTCTATGCTACAGAAGTTCCTCTCAAGACCATGAAGACCGCAATGGAGGTATTCCCTGTTGTACATGCGATGGCTGATCAGGGCAATCCGGCATCGGTATCTGACGCAGGAGTTGGAGCGCTTGCAGCCCGCAGCGCAGTGCTCGGAGCTCAGCTCAACGTACGCATCAACGCCGCAGGACTTGCCGACCGAGAAGCAGCTGAACGCCTCTGCTCCGAAGCCGCAGAGATTGCAGCTGCCGCAATAGCTGCCGAAGCTGAGGTTCTGGAAATTGTAAACTCAAAACTATAGTTTTGCTTATCTAGCTGATAGCCAACAACTTAACGCAATAAACCTGGGACATATGGCACAGGTGTATAAACACAAAACACTGATAATCAACAACTTAAATGATACAGAATAAATTCCACGAAGATA
The DNA here is from genome assembly GCA_045531765.1 of Candidatus Cryptobacteroides sp. GTDB lineage: Bacteria > Bacteroidota > Bacteroidia > Bacteroidales > UBA932 > Cryptobacteroides. The sequence goes on from JAZSEQ010000062.1 coordinate 48,650, forward strand.
TATTGGCAGGCATTCCGGCTGTTCTTCCGGAGCCGAAGCCTTATGACACTACCGTGAGCCACGCACCCAAGCGCAAGGATATCCTCAGCGCCGAGGAGAAGGTGCTGGCCATAAAGAACGCCCTCAGGTATTTCCCTGTCGGGAACCATGCGGTTCTGGCGGAGGAGTTTGCTCAGGAGCTCAAGGAGTACGGACGCATCTATATGTATCGTCTGCGTCCGGACTATGAGATGTATGCACGTCCTATCGACGAGTATCCTGCAAAATCGAAGCAGGCAGCGGCAATCATGGCCATGATCCAGAACAACCTGGACTACCGTGTGGCTCAGCATCCTCACGAGCTGATCACATACGGTGGCAACGGAGCCGTGTTCCAGAACTGGGCTCAGTACCGTCTCGTGATGCAGTATCTCGCGACAATGACAGACGAGCAGACCCTTGTGATGTACTCGGGCCATCCTCTGGGTCTCTTCCCGAGTCACAAGGACGCTCCGCGCGTAATCGTGACCAACGGAATGGTGATACCGAACTATTCGAAGCCGGACCATTGGGAGAAGTTCAATGCTCTCGGAGTATCACAGTATGGCCAGATGACAGCCGGATCATATATGTATATCGGCCCTCAGGGCATCGTACACGGCACCACTATTACCGTGATGAACGCTGCCCGCAAGCAGCTCAAGGCACGCGGCCTCGCCGGCACAGAGGAGAACATGAATGGCATGCTGTTCGTGACAGCAGGTCTCGGAGGCATGTCGGGCGCTCAGCCTAAGGCCGGCGTGATCTCGGGCGTTGTAAGCGTATGCGCAGAGGTCAATCCTCATGCTGCTCACAAGAGATACAGCCAGGGCTGGGTGGACGAGATACATACAGACCTTGACGGACTCATACCACGCATCCGCAAGGCTGTCGCCGACAAGGAAGTGGTTTCAATAGCATATCAGGGCAATGTAGTAGACCTCTGGGAGAGGCTCGCTGACGAGGACATCCATGTGGACCTCGGATCGGACCAGACATCGCTCCACAACCCGTGGGCAGGCGGATACTACCCTGTGGGCTATTCATATGAAGAGTCCAACAGGATGATGGCGGAAGAGCCTGAAAAGTTCAAGGAGTGCGTGCAGGAGTCGCTCCGCAGGCATGCCGCAGCAGTGAACAGGCTTGCAGACAAGGGCATGTACTTCTTTGACTACGGCAACGCGTTCCTTCTTGAGGCATCGCGCGCCGGAGCCGACGTCCTCCGCGAGGACGCACGTTTCCGCTACCCATCATACGTCCAGGACATCATGGGGCCGCTCTTCTTCGATTATGGATTCGGGCCGTTCAGATGGGTCTGCATGTCGGAGAATCCCGAGGACCTTGCGAAGTCAGATGCCATTGCGGCAAAAGTGCTTAGAGAGATCATGGCACAGGCTCCGGAGGAGATCCAGGGCCAGATGATGGACAACATCAGATGGATCGAAGAGGCAGGACGCAACAACCTTGTGGTGGGATCGCAGGCCCGTATCCTCTATGCTGACTGCGAAGGCCGCACGAAGATCGCCCTCGCGTTCAACGAGGCCATCCGCAGCGGAGAGATCACTGCCCCTATCGTTCTGGGACGTGACCACCACGACGTATCTGGCACCGACTCTCCGTTCCGCGAGACTTCGAACATCTATGACGGATCGCAGTTCTGCGCCGACATGGCAGTGCACAATGTCATAGGAGACGGCTTCCGTGGCGCCACTTGGGTATCCATCCATAACGGCGGCGGAGTCGGCTGGGGCGAAGTCATGAACGGAGGATTCGGCATGGTGATCGATGGCAGCGAAGATTCCGACAGACACATCAGGGAAATGCTCCTTTGGGATGTGAACAACGGTATCGCGCGTCGCAGCTGGGCACGCAACGAGGGGGCGATGAACGCGATCCGTCGCGAGATGGAGCGTACTCCGGGTCTGAAGGTGACACTTCCTAACATCGCAGATGAACAGCTTATCAGAAACATTTTAAAATAAAGATTTCCCGACTGTCATTTCGAGTGAGGCCGAAGGCCGAATCGAGAAATCTGTAACACAGTTATGACACATACAATTTCCAACAAGCATCTGACCATAGAAAAGGTCAATGAAATAATTCTCAAGGGAGAAAAGATAGAACTCAGCAAGGAATCGGAGGCAGCTATCGTAAAATGTCGCAGGTTCCTCGACAGCAAGATGGAGGACATCGGCCGTCCGGTGTACGGAGTGACCACTGGCTTCGGCTCTCTATGCAACATCAGCATACCTGCCGCTGACCTGTCCCAGCTCCAGCACAATCTGGTCATGTCGCACGCATGCGGCACCGGCGAGACTGTACGCCCGGGAATCGTAAAGATTATGCTTCTGCTCAAGGTGCAGTCCCTCTCATACGGATATTCAGGCGTGCAGCTGGTCACAGTGCAGCGCCTTATTGACATGTTCAACAACGACATCCTCCCGGTTGTATACCAGCAGGGATCGCTCGGAGCTTCCGGCGACCTTGCCCCGCTGGCCCACATGTGTCTGCCGCTGATAGGGTCAGGAGAAGTATACTATAAGGGCGAGGTCCGTGAGGCAGCTGACGTGTGGGAGGAATTCGGATGGGAGCCCATACGTCTACAGTCCAAGGAAGGACTGGCGCTTCTCAACGGCACACAGTTCATGAGCGCCCATGCCGTATGGTCACTGATCCAGGCAGAAAGACTCTCCGACTGGGCGGACAAGATCGGAGCAATGTCTCTGGAGGCATATGACGGAAGGATAGAGCCGTTCTATCCTCAGGTGCATGCAGTGCGCGCACACCGTGGACAGATAGAGACAGCCGCACATATCCGCGAACTGCTGGAAGGAAGCGAAATCATCAGGCAGAAGAAGGTGCATGTGCAGGATCCGTATTCATTCAGATGCATGCCTCAGGTGCATGGTGCATCAAAGGATACAATCAGATATGTCAAATCCGTCATAGAAACCGAGATCAACAGCGCGACAGATAATCCGACAGTATTCCCTGACGAGGACCTGATCATCTCTGCCGGCAACTTCCACGGCCAGCCTATTGCCATTCCGATGGACATGCTGACCATCGCGCTTTCCGAACTCTCGAACATTTCTGAAAGGCGCATATACAAGCTTATCTCCGGGCAGAGGGGACTTCCAAACTTCCTTGTCGCGAAGCCGGGGCTCAACAGCGGATTCATGATCCCTCAGTACACTGCCGCTTCAATAGTAAGCCAGAGCAAAGGCCTCTGCATGCCGGCTTCAGCAGACTCCATTCCTTCATCGCAAGGTCAGGAAGACCATGTCAGCATGGGAGCCAATGCAGCCACGAAACTCGTTCGCGTGGTTGAGAACACCGAGAGAGTCCTAGCAATCGAGCTCTTCAATGCAGCCCAGGCACTTGAATTCCGCAGACCTCTGCGTTCGTCATGGGCAATAGAAAAGATCTTCGCCGGATACAGAAAGGTGGTGCCGTTCATCGAGGACGACAGATACATGCATCCCCTCATCGAAAAGTCTGTGGAGTTCCTAAAGTAATCCGTTCAATGGTGTCTTTGGGCAGACAGCCACGAGGCGGCATAGGAACATGTCGCCTGGCAGATCATGTCCATCTCGTGGGCATAGTCATATGCCGCACGTACAAGTTCGGCTGCTATGCCACGTCCTTTCAGCGGCTTGGGTACGAATGTGTGGGAAATGATAAGTGAATTTCCGGCGATGATATAGGTCAGGAAGGCCTCGTGGCCCTCTACAGTGACAGAGAAGCGGTGTCTGTCATGGAAATGTCTGATGTGAAGATTCATGGCATCTTGATTTGCAGGGCAGGTCATGATGCCATTTCAAAACGGATGCCACATGACAGCGTCATTTGCGTAATGACTCGTGAGCATATGATCCCAATCCGAACAGTATCTGTGTGATGGCCTGAGAGGTATGGGAAATAGTGGCATAGAGCACTCCCATTTCCATAGGGACGCCATATATTGCAGAAAGGGCAAGACTGATCACAAAGTGGAACGCACCGATGCCTCCAGGCACCGGAACAGCAAAGCCTATTCCTCCTGCAAGTGATAGAAACAGGGAATCAATGAGGTCCAGACCCTCCAGGAAAGGGGCTGCCCACACGGTGCATGCAGCCATGATCCAGTACATGCCCCAGACCGCAGCGGTATACGCAAAAAACAGCCATTTCCTCTCCATCTTCAGACAGCTGGCAAACCCTTGCAGCAATCCCTTCAACAGCCCGTATAGTCTGGCACAGAAGGCATTCCTCTCACGCAGTTTCCAAACCGCATAGCATATTACAGCAAGGACTGCTGCCACCACAGCGACAATCCACCAGACACTGACACTGAAGCGGGATGCAACCGGATCCAGAATCTCTTCCATGAAGAATGCGCCGAAACGGTCAGCACCTCCGATGATCACAAGGGCCAGAAGCACGAGCATGACCAGAAGTTCCCAGCTTCGCTCCAGCACAACGGTCCCGAGCACCTTCTCATACGGAATACGGCTTCTTCGAGTGATTACACCGCAGCGGACGAACTCTCCGATACGCGGAAGAACGAAATTGGAGATGTTGCCTATATTGATGCCGTTGAAGGCCGTAATGCGTGAAACCGCGGGATCCATGGGCACCAGCAGCATACGCCAGCGCAACGCACGCAGCCAGAAGGCAAAGGACCCTGCCGCCATGGAGAGCAGGACAAACTCCCAGCGGCACTCCTTCAGCGAATCCATGAAAGTGCCCCATTCCACATCACGGAATGAAAACCAAAGGAGCACGACTGCGAGAGCGGCTGAAACCGCGTACTTGATTATATTCTTAAGTTTTCCCTTCATATTCATAAAGGCGCAAAGTTATCCAAAAGTTTTATAACTTTGTAAGTTCATTCTAAAAAAGAAATGATATGGCTTCGATATTAGGCATCGGGAATGCCCTCACTGACATTCTCGCCGTCCTTCCTGACGACAGGTTTCTCAAGGAATTCCATCTCCCGAAAGGAAGCATGCAGCATGTGGACATGGAGACCGGAGACAAGATTTGGCAGACCCTCAAACCTATGGGCGTACAGCTCGTGGCTGGAGGTTCCGCTGCAAACACAATCACGGGAACAGCTATCTTCGGCATGGAATCCGGATTCATCGGCAAGGTGGGAGACGACGATCTGGGACATCTGTTCAAGAGCGACCAGGCACAGTATGGAATCAGATCCACACTCCTCAAAGGCCTTCACTCATCCGGACGTTCCATGGTATTCATTACCGCCCCTAATGCAGAACGGACATTCGCCGTATATCTGGGAGCAGCCCTCGAGCTGGTGCCCGGTGACCTGAAAAAGGAGTATTTCGAAGGCTATGACTACTTCCACATAGAAGGATATCTGGTGCAGAACCAGTCCCTCATGCGCAAGGCTGTGGAACTTGCAAAAGAGGCCGGCTGCAAGATATCAATTGATATGGCATCGTACAACGTTGTCGAGTCCAACCGCGCCTTCCTTCACGACATAGTGGAGAATTATGTGGACATCATCTTTGCCAATGAAACCGAGGCCAAGGCATTCACGGGAAAAGATCCACGAGAAGCCCTGGATGAGATTGCCGGACTTTGCGAGATTGCAGTCGTAAAGGTGGGAAAGGACGGATCAATGGTGAAGCAGGGCGAGGAATATCATTTCATCAAGGCATGGCCGGCAACTCCGGTAGATGCGACAGGAGCTGGTGACACCTATGCGGCAGGCTTCCTCTACGCACATTCACTCGGCATGCCTCTGAAGGTATGTGGAGAGATAGGTTCCATCATTGCGGCAAAGGTGGTGGAAGTGATAGGCACCAAGATAGACATACCGCGTTGGAAAGCGGCAAAGAAGGAAATTCGCGAACTCATCGCGGCAAACAGCTGATGACATGCTTGATTCCCTGAAAGACATCTTCCGCAGAAGAAAGATACGCCGCTATGCCAGCGACATACCTACAGAATTTGTACCTCTGTCAGAAATATCTTCCATAAACATCATCCTGGACGTAGAAGAACCCGGATTTGACTTATTGAAGGAAGACATACTCGCATGGGGCAGACAGACAGGCATCAAAGTAGGAATATTCTTCCTTGACTTCAGAAAGCTCGGTAAGGAGGAACTTCTGCTGACAAGCATCCAGACTACGCTTCTTAAGCGTGAACTGGATTGGATAGGAACTCCTGACATGGCAAAAGTGGCCCCTCTGATTGAAGACAGGAGCGATCTTTTCATATCATTGATAGAGAACGGGGACTTTCCGATCGACTTCCTCAGCAAGTGCGCGAAGGCAAAATTCAAGATCGGAAGGTATGCATATGACGGACACGTCTTCGACATGGTCTTCTCCGGGAGTCCTACAGCTGACCTGCGCTCGGACGCACGTGAGATTTTTGCAAACATCAAAGAGTTTTTGAATAAAATACGATAATGGGGAATCTCAGATATCTGAAAACGGCAATAAAAGGCGCATGCATGGGAGCAGCCGACGTGATACCAGGAGTATCCGGGGGCACGATCGCATTCATCATGGGCATTTATGACGAATTCGTAGGCTCGATAGCACGTATCGATTCACAGGCCGTACGAATGGTGCTGAAAGGACAGCTCCGCGAATTCTGGAAACACATCAACGGAGGCTTTCTTCTATCCTTAGCGCTTGGAATAGGCATCAGTATCGTGGTTCTTGCAGGTCTGATGCAGACACTGCTGAGCGACTTCCCCATCCAGACCTGGGCCTTCTTCTTCGGTCTGATCGTAGCATCGTCAATCTTCATCCTTCGTGGAATCTCAGGCTGGAGATGGCGCGACGGACTTTTTCTGATTCTCGGGTGCGTGCTGGGAGTTGTGGTCTGCACACTTTCACCTACCAAGACACCTGATGCGCTGTGGTTCATATTCCTGAGCGGAGCGACCGCCATCTGCGCCATGATACTTCCCGGCATATCCGGAAGCTTCATTCTGCTGATTCTGGGGAAATACCAATATATCATGGGCTGCATATCCGGTCTTACGACAGGAGAAGATGTGGGAGCCAACTTACTGATTCTGGGCGTGTTCATGGTCGGAGCCGTGGTCGGTATCATTTCATTCTCGAAATTCCTCCACTGGCTTCTCGACCGCTGGAACAAGGAGACCCTGATAGTGCTGGCAGGCTTCATCATCGGTTCGCTGGTGAAAGTGTGGCCTTGGAGCAACAAGGAAGCAATCGTGTGCTCGCAGTTCCCTGAAGCAGCCGCCCTGGCCGAGGCTGTAGAGACGGCAGAGGAGATGGCCGCCGCAAGCGGTGACATCCAGACCGCAGAGAACCTGGTCGCCAACGCAGAAGCCGCACTGGAAACAGCAGTGGCAACCTATGCCCCGATGGCAGACCCACAAATCTGGAGTGCCGTAATCTTCGCCCTGATAGGATTCAGTCTTGTGACCGGCATAGAGATAGCAGGAAAGATGATGACGAAAAAGAATCAGGCCTGACCCTCATTCCAAGCCTGTTCAAAGAAAAACCCTTGCATATCAAGAAAAAATTATTACCTTTGCAGCCACTTTCGGAATCTTGACACCCCATCAAGGCAACAGCCTTCAGAGCGGCAGGTCTCAGGTCCCCCGAAAAGCAAACACGGATCGGTTCGGTAGCTCAGTTGGATAGAGCAACAGCCTTCTAAGCTGTGGGTCTTGGGTTCGAATCCCAACCGAATCACTTTAAAATCAGCAAAATGCATCGCCTTGGGCGATGCATTTTTTGTATGGCACATCTGCGTCAAAAGCTTGCTTTTGGCTCAACGTAAAATCCCGGTTGTTTTCAATATCGGCCAGAAAAAAGGCTCTATATCTGGCCGTCACTTAGGAAAACCTGCCTCCGGCCAGAAAAACAGGCTTTTTTATGGCTGTCACCGGCACAAAGCATGCGTAGCGAG
>JAZSEQ010000067.1:0-5345 GCA_045531765.1 Candidatus Cryptobacteroides sp.
CCACAAGCGGTCTACGTAGATCTTCTCAACTCCGACTTAAGGAAACGATTCAAGCAGACGCCTTCACTTTTTAAGGAGATGCTCATAAAATACCCTGCAGAAACTCTAGTGATTGTAGATGAAATCCAGAAAGTTCCGGAACTGCTTGATGAAGTACACTCTTTAATGGTGGATTATGGTCTATACTTCATACTCAGCGGCTCAAGTGCCAGAAAGATAAGGAACAGCGGTGCGAATCAACTCGGAGGACGTGCCATCCCTGAGACGCTTTTCCCACTTGTCAGTGCGGAAATTACTGACTATGACTTGAACAGGGCGATCCAAAACGGCACGATTCCTCGACACTATGCTGTCAAGAATGCAAAGAATCGTATAAAGGCATATATCGATCTCTATCTCAAAGAAGAGATTAAAGAAGAGGCGGCCGTCCGAAATGCCGATAATTTTGAAAGGTTCATGGAAGTCGCGGCAATCTCTGACGGAGAAATCTTGAACTACGAGAACATTGCCACCGACTGCGGGATTTCTGCAAACACCGCAAAGGCATACTTCAAAATCTTGTATGATTCACTCATCGGATATGAAATACCGGCATACAGAAAAGTCATCAAAAGAAAACTCACACAGGCACCGAAGTTCTACTACTTCGATGTCGGAGTAGCGAACTACCTGATGCACCGGCATCAATTGGAACCGGGGACACCAGAATACGGACACGCCTTTGAGCATCTTGTCATGCAGGAAATCATCGCATACTTAGGCTACAAGGGAGATCTGGACCAGTTGTCATACTGGCACGCATACACAGGAGAGGAGGTTGATGCCGTAATAGGAGATGCCCGGATTGCCATCGAGATGAAATCGACCGATGATGTTCAGAGAAAACACACAGAAGGCCTGAGAGACTTTGCTCAAGAGCACCCGAATGCCAGATTAATTCTGGTGTCTAGGGACAAGATTACAAGAAGGCACGGTAACATCGACCTTTACTATGCTACAGACTTCTTCAAGGCTCTTTGGAATGGAGAAATAATTTGACAGGCATCCGATACGGGTCACAAGGAAGGTCAGTTCAACGTAAGGACAGATGGCAGAAGGATCTTCTCGCGGAGAGCCTTCCACCCCACACCCCTTCGCAGAGGAAAGCAGCGAAAAAACGGGAACGTGATTGCAGATGTTGAAACTTTTTATACCTTTGGGGTTCAAATCTGACCTATAATGAATAAGAGACTATTTCTGATAGACGGACATTCGCTGATATTCAAGATGTATTACGCATTCCTGCGTCATCCCATGATCAATTCGAAAGGAGCTGACACATCCATACTCTTCGGATTCACGAAATACATACTTGAGCTTATCGACAGGGAGAAGCCCACCCATCTTGCAGTCGCCTTCGACCCTCCTGGAGGCACATTCAGGCATGAGATGTATCCGGAATACAAAGGTACGCGCGAGGCTACCCCGCAGCTGGTCATTGATGCTCTTGAGCCGCTATGCGGATTATGCCGGGCTATGGGCATACCCGTGCTGATGGTCAAGGGGTTCGAAGCGGATGACGTGATTGGGTCAATGGCCGTCAAGGCCGGAAAGGAAGGGTTCACAGTCTACATGGTGACCCCTGACAAGGACTACGGCCAGCTTGTTTCAGAGAACATACTCCAGTATAAGCCGGGAAAAGCAGGAGGAGAGAACGAGGTCATCGACCAGGCAAAGATCTGCGAAAAGTACGGAATCCGGAAACCTGAACAGGTTATCGAGATACTGACAATCTGTGGAGACACTTCCGACAACGTGCCAGGCGTGAAGGGAGTAGGAGAAGTAGGAGCCGGCAAGCTCATATCCAGATATGGTACAGTCGAAGAAATATACAGGAATCTCGATCAGCTGACTCCAAGGCAGAGGGAAGCTTTTGAAAATGCCAGAGGACACATAGCCCTGAGTCACGACCTGGTGACGATCAGGACAGACATTCCGCTGGAGGTCACTGAGGAGGAAATGGAGGTGAAGGACAGCTATTCTCCGCAGGCGGCCGACCTCTTCGAGATGTACGAATTCGGTTCATTGAGGAGGTATCTTGGAAATGTGCAGCCAAGCGTTCCGAAAGAGGAGAAGCGGCTTGTATACAAGGTAGTCTCACCCGGGGAGCTCAGCAGATACGCTGCTGAAAACGGAAGCTGCGCCATCATTACCGAGGGGAAAGCACCGGGAATGTTCTCCGAGGTCAACAGGGTTGTAGCCGCCACTGGCAAGGAAGAAGAATGTATTGTGGCTGAAGGAGGGGTGGAAGCATTCAAGGACATTCTTGCTTCTGGAGACATCATTAAGTACGGTTACGACTTGAAGTCACAGAAAAATCTCCTCAAGCATAACGAAGCAGACATCTGCGGCAAGCTCATGGACATTGAGCTCATGCACTATCTCATCAATCCTGAGAAGAGTCATAAGATCGAGATACTTGCAAAGACATACCTCGACCTGAATCTTGAAGAGGGCAGTCAGACAGGAAAAGAGCCTCAGACATTATCATTGTTTGACGAAGAACCGGAAAATGAGTCAAGACCAGACCGCTATCCCGAAGCGGCGGCTACATACCTGCTGGGAAAAAAGATCTGGAATCAGATGAAGGAGCTTGAACTTAACGACCTATATGACAGTATGGAGGAGCCATTGCTGAAGGTTCTGTCCGGGATGGAAATCGAAGGCGTTAAAATTGACCTGGTCCAACTCAGGAGGTATGCTTCCGACCTCGCATCAGAGATGAACGCAATTCAGGAAAGTGTCAGGGAAATGGCCGGTGAGCCTGACCTCAACATACTTTCTCCCAAACAGATCGGCGTACTTCTTTTCGAAAAGCTCAGGCTTGACCCGAAGATAAAGCCGAAGTCCGGAGTACGCTACAGCTACCCTACCGACGAGGACACCCTCAGCACGCTGGCCGACAAGCATCCTATAATAAATGAGATCCTGGAATACCGCGGGGTGAAGAAGCTTCTCTCCACCTACATCGAGCCTTTCCCGAATTTCGTATCACCGCTTACCGGGAAGGTTCACACCACATTCAATCAGGCTCTTACTGCTACAGGAAGGCTCAGTTCATCAAAGCCCAACCTGCAGAACATCCCGATCCGCACCGAGCGTGGAAAGGAGATCCGCAAGGCCTTCGTGCCAAGCAGGCCTGGCGGCCTGATCGTGTCCGCAGACTACTCTCAGATCGAATTGAGGATCATGGCACATCTCAGCTGCGACACCCACCTGATCGAGGCATTCAGAAACGGGCAGGACGTGCACGCAATCACTGCGGCAAAGATCTTCGGCATCACTCCCGAAGAGGTCACCGGCGACCAGAGACGAATAGCGAAGACCGCCAATTTCGGCATCATGTACGGTATCTCCGCCTTCGGACTGGCGCAGAGGCTGCACATCGGCAGGGCGGAAGCGAAGAAGATAATCGACGACTACTTCACCAATTTCCCTGCCATTTCCGCCTATATCAACGACACTATTGCAGCGGCAAGGGAAACAGGATATGTGGAGACCCTTTTCGGAAGGAGAAGATATCTGCCGGACATCAATTCCAGAAATGCCACAGTACGGTCATTGGCTGAAAGAAATGCCATCAATGCTCCCATACAGGGCACTTCTGCCGACATAATAAAGCTCGCCATGGTCAATGTGGACAGGCGTCTCGTAAAAGAAGGCCTGACGAGCAGGATGGTTCTTCAGATTCATGACGAACTCGTATTTGACGCCGTAGCGGAAGAGGTATCTGTCCTGGAGGCTATAGTAAGAGAAGAAATGGAGAATGTAATAAGTCTTTCCATACCTTTAACAGTAGAATGCAATCATGGAAACAACTGGCTCGAAGCTCACTAATCTTACGGATTCAGATCTCGTAGTCCTGGCACTGGAACAGAATCAGGCTGCTTACATCGTGCTTTACACCCGTTATAATGCCGGTGTGAAAAGCCACATATCACGATATGTCTCTCAAAAGGAGGACATAGAGGACATCTGCCTGGAGAGTTTCCAGAAGGCCTTCAGCCAGATTGCCACATATAATCCCGAATATAAGTTCTCGACATGGCTGTACCGTATAGCGAGGAACACGGCCTTTGACCATCTGAGCAGACATGACAGGGAAAAGAGCAACATGCCCACAACATCCATCAACGAGGACTTTGCCGAGCTGAAGGAACTTCCTGCCACGATGCATAATCCTGAAGAGGATATCATCAACCAGCAGGAATATGACAAATGGCTCAACAACATAGAGAAGCTCAAGGACGACTATTACACCGTGGCAAAGATGAATCTGATAGACAATTTCGGCTACAAGGAGATTGCAGATGCCTTGGAAATGCCTATCAACACCGTCAAGACCAAGATAAGACGTGCAAAGGCACAGCTTCTCAAGATGATGGATTACTCAGACGAATTATTATAGTACAATATGACATACGACGAGTTTCACAATATAATGAAGGACAGCTTCCCGGAAGTGACGGAAAGCCAGATGGAGCAGTTCCGTCTGATGGAGGACCTCTACAGGGAATGGAACGCAAAGATAAATGTGGTTTCAAGGAAAGACATTGACGAATTGTACAGGCACCATGTACTTCACTCCCTCGGCATCGCAGCATATATAAAGAGAAATATGCCGCATATATATGAGCATCTGCGCGGAGAGGGAGCCTACAGCATCGCCCCTGCGCTGAACATTCTGGACCTTGGAACCGGAGGTGGATTCCCTGGGATTCCGCTTGCAGTCATCTTCCCGAATGCCAGGTTCACGCTCTGCGATTCGATCGGAAAGAAGATAACTGTCGCTACAGAAGTAGCCAAAGGTCTCGACCTGAAGAATGTCAGGACCGTAAATGCCCGTGCAGAGACTCTTCCTGAGGTTTTTGACTACATCGTGTCCCGGGCAGTCACATCTCTGGACAACTTCATGCCATGGGTGAAAGGGAAATACGCCGAAGGAATACTATATCTCAAAGGAGGAGACCTGGCAGAGGAAATCTCCACTGCAATGGCTCACCACAGAATGAGAAAGGGATCGGTGAGCCTCTGGCCGATATCCTCATGGTCGGATGACCCGTTTTTTGAGACCAAATACGTAATCCACATAGAAAGGTAGAATAATTTTCAATAAAATTTTGCAAATAAAATCAAAAACACTACCTTTGCACTCCCAATTTTGTAGGAAAATATAAAAATATCTAGATATGAAAAGAACATTCCAACCATCACAGCGCAAGCGTCGCAACAAACATGGCTTCCGCGAGCGCATGTCGACTCCTAACGGACGTCGCGTTTTGGCAGCTCGCCGTCGTCGCGGCCGC
>JAZSEQ010000022.1:0-3555 GCA_045531765.1 Candidatus Cryptobacteroides sp.
GTTGAAATCACGGATTGTCTTCAGAGCGAGGAGTATCATCTTGAAATCACTGAAGACGGTCAGATTGTTCTGAAAGCCGGTTCTTCAAAGGCTGCTGTCTGGGGCAGGCATACTGTAGAGCAGCTTCTGGCTCAGGCGAGACGGAAAGGTAAGAATATCTGGCTGCCGACTTTGCGTATTGCGGATAAACCGGTATTCCCGTACCGTGGAGCGATGCTGGACTGTTCGCGTCATTTCTGGACAGTCGGGCAGATAAAGACGTTCATCGACGTGTTGTCCATGCACAAGCTGAATGTCTTTCATTGGCATCTGACGGACAATCAGGGATGGAGAATCGAGATAAAGAAGTATCCTGAGCTTGTCAGGATAGGTTCAACTCGCCCGACATCTCAGATTTCCCACCATACCGTTCCTCGTGCCGAAAGGCAGTATGACGGAAAGGAGCATAGCGGTTATTATTCGCAGGAGCAGATCAGGGACATCGTAAAGTATGCGCAGGAAAGAGGGGTGGAAATAATTCCGGAAATAGAACTTCCCGGACATGCACAGGCCGCTTTGGCAAGCTATCCGTGGCTGGGTTGCCGTGGTCAGGGGTATGAAGTCCAGACAGGCTGGTCCAGGAGTTATGAGGTCATGTGTGCAGGCAAGGAGACCACCCTTGAGTTCCTTAAGAATGTATTTGATGAGGTCTGTGAACTCTTCCCGAGCCGTTACATCCACATCGGCGGAGATGAAGCTCCGCGTGACAGATGGCAGAAGTGCAGCCATTGTCAGGCACTGATGAAACGTAACGGCTACAAAACGGAAGCCGAGCTTCAGAGCTATCTGATAGATGAGGTCGAAAAATACCTGATGGCCAGAGGAAAGAAAATCATCGGTTGGGATGAAATCCTTGAGGGAGGAGTCTCAAATTCAGCTACGATCATGTCATGGCGGGGAGTAAGAGCTGGTATCAATGCTGCGAAAAAGGGGAATGACGTAATCATGACGCCGAGACAATACTTCTATCTGGATTCGCCGCAGTCATATAGTATGGACGGGGAGCCGATGGGATTCCTTAAGCGACCTCTCCCGTTGAGCAAGACATATTCGTTCTATCCATATCAGGACCTCGATGTAAAACATCAGAAGCATCTGAAGGGCATTCAGGTCAATCTGTGGACAGAGTATATCTCTGAGTTTGATCATCTTCAGAGGATGCTTCTTCCGAGACTTGCTGCCATGGCTGAGATTGCATGGTGCGGCTCGGCGCCTGCGTCCTATCATGATTTTGTTTACAGGATGGAGGTGGCGATACTTCCTTTGTATGATCGGAAAGGATTTGCATACGCCCCTTATGCGTTTGAAACCGCTTCCAAAGTGATTAATGCCCTTCCGCTTGGCGAGGATACAGACCTTGCGGAAATGGAAAGGCAGATCAGGAAGAACCCTCAAGTCTGGGAGGCTGTGCCGAAACTTGTTCGGGATGGAGTACTTGAGTCAGGATCTGAAGGATTCATGCTCAGGATTCCCAAAAAGTAACTATATCAATTTTGTAATAATTAATAGTAATTCTTGGTTGTAAAATAAAACAGGGATGGCTATATTTGTCGCGTACTCATTATATTACACGAAAAGAATGAAAAGATTTTTATTTGCAGCCATCGTGGCTGTGATGGCAGTATCCTGCTACGATGACACTCATCTTCAGAAGCAGATAGATGCCAACAGACAGAGCATCATCGACCTCAAGGAGTATCTTGACGGTCAGCCGGAAGTGATTCTCCCCAAACTGAAGATTGAGGGAGTTAATCTTAAAGTCTCATACGATGGGGGAACTGTCTGGGAGACTGTAGGTGAAGTGTCTGCGGCACCGGGAGAGTGCCTTGTGGAAAGTGTGACTCTTGATGGTGATGTTCTGGTGCTTGTCCTTTCCGACGGCCAGTCTTTCAATATTCCGTTGTCTGCAGAGCAGGGACCTCAGGAGCCTCAAGGTGGAGTCAGGAGCTATTATCTGGATGAGATAGCGAAGACAAAGGCTTCTCTTTATAAACTTATGAACGAGCCTTGCCTTGTGTTCCCTATGATTGCCGACATCCATTACAAGGCATCGAAAGATTGTCCGGACCTTATCGATATAACCGTTGATAACATGGTGGCCCTGTCAAAGGATATCCGCTTCGATTTCATAGCATGCCTTGGTGATATCGTGGAGGGAGACAGGACTCAGGCTGAGACGGAGAGTCTTGTGGATCATCTCTATGACCAGTTCATGCGCATAGACGCTCCGTATTATCCTGCCATTGGAAACCACGATGAAAACTGGGAACATGGTGCCTTCTCTCATCAGCAGCTGCACCGTATCTACATGAGGAATACCTTCGACGTGATGTTTGACCAGACATCCATGTGCGGAACAAACTTCTACAAGGATTTTTACGGTTTAGGAGTGAGATGTATCTTCCTCAACTCGATCAACGGCGGCACTTTCGGTTTCTCTGAAGCGACCTGCGGATGGTTTGGAGAGGCTCTTGACACCACTTTTGATGTCTATGTATTCTCTCATGTCTCGCCGATAAGGGCCCATCAGCACGATTACTGGTATCATTATAATGATGACAGGATAGCAGAAGCCATCAAGGCAGCCCCGAATTTCAAGATGTTCTTCAACGGACACAGTCATTTTGACTGTGAGTTTACGGCGCCGTTCAATACGGACAAGTCTGCCGGAAGGAAGTATAATCCGTTTCTGGCATATTCTCTCACATGCAATAAATTCGTGAACAATACTCCGGGAAATAACTGGCCGGCTCATGCCGTCCAGCCTTCGAGGGAGCTGGGCACTGTCACAGAGGATTGCTTCGACATTGTTGTCATCCGTCCGAAATCCGGCAAAGTGAATACCGTGCGTTTCGGAGCAGGTGTGGACAGAGAATTTGATTTGATTACCGGTCAGTCTATGGGCGAATCTGCTGCTGTGAACTTCCCTGACGAAATGACCGTCACCCTGGATTTCAGCGAGGGGTGGCCATTTGAAGAAGACTGTGCTGTCAATGAGGAACAGAGGGCCGGTGGTGAATATTATCGTTACATCTATGATTATACAAGGAAAGATGGCGTGGCTGGAATCATTGATATGAGGTTCGGTCTTCAGAGATCCAGTGCCAAGAAGACTGACACAAATGTGATAAATTACTCATTTGCCGATGGCGCTCTCTCATTTGCTGACACGGCAGGTGATGCTACAGGTGGTACTTACGGTATGATAAACGTGCCTGGTGTGCCAGGAAGATATGTTACCTCGATCGAGGTAACTCATGACGAGAGCGCTATGTTCACGATTGCAGACGGAGAAAGGTTTGTCTATGATGCCAGCCCTAATGCCAGTTCATCATCTTCTGCCGGCCCGACGGTCTTCAAGCTTCCTTATGTAAAGGGTGAAAAGACGGTACCAGCGGGATTGGGGGCATCCTATAACATAAGGATGAGGACTGCAGGTGTGGGAATCTCCAAAATAAAGGTGACCTACTCGGCCCAGAAACCGGAATGATATTAAATTAAACTTATTTGGATATG
>JAZSEQ010000088.1:0-19192 GCA_045531765.1 Candidatus Cryptobacteroides sp.
GCCGTTGCCGCTCCGATCGGATGGGTCATCGTGGACAGATACCTTGCTACATTCGCACACCGCTGCCCTATGTACTGGTGGGTGTTCGCCCTAGCGCTCGTGGCTGTGCTTGCAGTAACTATCGGAGTGGTGGTCATCAGAAGCTGGAAGGCTGCAACCGCCGATCCGGCTGAAGCACTTAAGACGGAATAGATGCCCGGTCAGGCCGGGCATGACGAAAAAAGTCGGCATGACGGGAAAGGCCGGGCATGACGAAAAAAAGCCGGGCATGACGGGGAAACTGTCATCCTGAACCCTTACATTGTCATCCTGAGCGAAGTGAAGGATCTTTAACAGATATTGATAAAACTATAATTATATACAATGAAGAATTTCATAGCAATTCTCAGGCGCTACAGCGTAGCGATGGTCATGAACTTTGCCGGACTGGCTCTGGCTCTGACTGCATTCATGGTGCTGATGCTTCAGATCAGTCATCAGGTGGGATTTGACAAAGGACATCCGACAGCGGGACGCATATACAGAATCGACAAGATCGGTGCCGCTGAAGATGACATATTCAAGAATATTATCCCACGAGGATACGCAGACGATATCATCGGCTCTTCCCCGCACATCATTGCCGGAACGATCGACTGCCCTTTCATTGGAGAGACGGTATTCAACGCAATCCGTGAAGAAGGCATGCCGGCATTCGTCTTCAAGTCGAAGACAAATGTCATATACCCTGATTTCTTCGAAGTTTTCGGGACAGAGTTTACCGAAGGCAGCGCAGAAGCGTTAAATGACCTGTCGCAGATTGCTATCCCTGAATCTCTTGCAAAAAAGCTATATGGGGATGAGTCTGCAATCGGACATATCCTTACACACAATGAAGGATACCAGTTCGGTGCTGGTAGAACAAAAGAATTCAGCGTCGGAGCCGTCTACAGGGACTTCCCTGCCAATTCTCAGATAGGAAACCACATATATCTGAATGTGGGTTCTCTGCACGAAGGCAATTACGGTGGAGCAAACTTCGCCTGCTGGGTGCTTCTGGATTCTTCTGACAGCAAGGAACTTGTGGAGCAGAATTTCAATGACAACTATAATTACGAAGACACGGATTGGCTTACCGATATAGAACTGACTCCAATCGAAGATATTTACTTCGAGGACGCCGGCAGCGCTATCTGGAAGACCGGAAGCAGGGAATAGGTCTGGATGCTCATCTGCATTGCAATACTCGTAATGCTCATAGGAGGGATCAACTATGCCACATTCTTCACTTCCCTTGCTCCGATGCGCGTAAAGGCTGTGAACACAAGGAAAGTCCTCGGCAGCTCAATAGCGAAACTTCGCAGCGAACTGATACTTGAGGCAGTCCTGTTCAGCATTGCAGCATTCGCAGTTGCTGTTGGCATTGTTTCTCCTGTCAGTCAATGGCTTGTATCGCAAGGAGTGTCAGATATGACATTCGACTTCGCGTCACAATTCCCGGTGATGCTGACGACCGGATCGGTTTCGGTTGTAATCGGTCTGGCTGCAGGACTGTATCCAAGCATTTACGTAACCTCCATGCCGACGGCATTTGCACTCCAGGGCAACTTTGCCTTTTCTATAGCAGGCAGGAGATTCCGTACGGTAATGATCACGCTTCAGTTTGCAATTACATTTGCCCTGATGATATTTGCCTTGACCGTCTTCAGGCAGAATGAATATATGACCGGATATGATACAGGATTCGAAAAGGACAGGATAGCTGTAGTCCAGATATCAGCGGAACAGTATCAGTTCAAGTCAGAATGGATGCAGGAAAGGCTGTGCTCTCTTCCTGAGGTGGAAGACGTTGCTTTTGCATTGGAAGGAATGGGCTTTTCTGACTCTTATTCGACATTCAGTCTTGAGCTGCAGGGACAACAGGTCAGATGCTTCTCCATCTATTGTTCACATAACTTCCTGGATGTCATGGGAATACCCGTTATTGACGGCAGAAACTTCCTTGTATCGGATGTAGGAAGCGCTATAATGAACAAGACTCTGAAGGACTTAGGTGGAAAGATTGAGATAACTGAAGGAATGGGGAGCATTATCGGACAGACAGGAGACGTCAGGATAAATTCATTAAGAAACGATACAGCCCCGATATGCTATATCTATGTCCCTAAGGACTTTGCGACACTCGGATATGTGTACATCAGGCTGCATGACGGATATGACAAGACCGATGTGACTGAGAAGATTTCTGCAATACTTAATGAAATGGATCCGTCGTACCTCTTTGAAGTCGAGTTCTACGATGAGGTGATGGAAAGGGTTTACGAGCCCGAGATCAGACAGGGCAAGATCATCTCGATCTTTTCTCTGCTTGCAGCAGCTCTCTCGCTGATCGGAGTCTTCGGACAGGTACTTCTTGACGTGCAGTACAGAAGACGCGATCTGGCTGTGAAGAAGGTATATGGAGCTGAAACTGCAGGACTTGTGCTTGACGGACTGAAAAGATATGCGATGATTGGTGTCGTCGCGTATGCCATAGCAGTTCCGGCAGCATATTACGCAGTCAGCAGATGGCTCGAGAACTTTGTGGAGCACACAGGCATGTCAGTCTGGATATTCATTTTGACATTTGTCATTATTATGACGCTGACAATTGCTGTTGCAGGCTTCCAATACTGGAGCAGCGCAAATGCCGATCCTGCCGAGGCATTGAGGAAGGAATAATTTTGAATTTGCTGAATGCATGCGTGTTTTTCTAAAATTTGTTAATTTTGCATTCGACAATACTTGATACTATGTCAGAGAAGTAGCGGAAGATAAGATTGATTTCATTATCAGGGCAAAGGAGGCTGGATTTTTCATAAGATTATTCTTCAGCGGGCACAGATAATTCTGCCGGAGTAACCGATTATTTCTTCCTCAAGATAGTTTTTGCCATATTCCACCCGAAGGTGTACAGATTATATATACTTTTGCGTTGAATTCGGCAATTATACTAATCAGAGTACCCGAACAATTTATGGCAAAAAGCAAGGCAAAAATACTTGTTGTCGATGACAACAGCGGAATCAGGGCAGCGTTGAAGCTGCTGCTCCCCATGTATTTCTCACAGGTGGAGTTGATTCCGTCACCGAAAGAACTGATAAGCAGAATGGCGGAATTCCGTCCGGATGTCGTGCTGCTGGACATGAACTTCCACACAGATATAAACACCGGAAATGAAGGCCTGTTCTGGCTTTCCGAGATAAAGAAACGCTGCCCCGATGTAGAGGTAGTGCTGTTTACAGCCTATGCAGATATCCAGCTGGCTGTCGAGGGGATGAAGCGCGGTGCATTCGACTTCATTGTGAAGCCTTGGGAGAACGAAAAACTTGTCAGCACCTTGGATTCGGCCCACAGACAAAAAGCAAAAAAGACCGCAAAGGAAGGCGAAACGACAACGAGTCATACTGCAAGCATGGTATGGGGAAAGGGAGAAAGCATGTCTGCAATCAGACGGACCGTCAATAAGATAGCTCCGACTGACGCAACAGTACTTATAACCGGTGAAAACGGAACAGGAAAGGATGTGCTCGCGTCTGAGATTCACCGACTTTCAGAGAGAGCTTCCAGGCCGATGGTCAGTGTAGATCTGGGAGCTCTGACAGAAACCCTATTCGAAAGTGAACTTTTCGGACACGTGAAGGGAGCATTCACTGATGCCCACAGCGACCATATAGGCAAATTCGAGCAGGCAGACGGAGGCACTCTCTTCCTTGATGAAGTCGGGAACATTCCCCTTCATCTCCAGGCAAAGCTGCTGAGGGCTCTCCAGAACAGGACAATCACCAGAGTCGGCGATACGAAGGCAATCCCCGTAGATATACGTCTGATCTGTGCCACAAACAGGAATCTTGAAAAGATGGTACGTGATGGAGAATTCAGGGAAGACCTGTATTACAGGATAAACACCATGCTCCTTCACCTGCCGGCTCTGCGGGAAAGGCCGGACGAAATCGTGCCTCTGGCTGAACTGTTCATAGAAAGATATGCCGGGAAATATAGAAGAGAGGTCAAGGGGCTGGCTCCCAAGGCAGCCGCAATGCTTAAAGGATACCGGTGGAACGGAAACATCAGGGAACTGCAGAACTGCATTGAAAAGGCGGTCATCCTTTCGGAGGGCGAGACACTGGAGGCTCAGGACATCCAGCTGGCACCTGTTCAGGATGCAATGACCGAAAGCGGCATGAGCGGAGAAGACACCTTGGATCAGGCGGAGGAAAAGGCAATCCGTGCCGCCATGAGCCGCTTCGGAGGGAATCTTTCGATGGTGGCCAGATCGCTGTCCATCAGCAGGCCGACGTTGTATGCTAAGTTGAAAAAATATAATATATAGAGATTGCCGGTCACGCCGGCAATGACGTAAACCGAGACCGGCAATGATCAGATGTCATCCCCGATCACGCCGGCAATGACGTAAACCCAGACCGGCAATGATCAGACGTCATCCACGGTCACGCCGGCAATGATCAGACGTCATCCCCGGCTTGACCGGGGATCTGAATTATGAGCGATTCAACCATCATATTGATCATCCTTGCAGCGATAGTGCTATCGTCTGCCATCACTTCTTTCATCACATCCAGGAAGATGCGCAGGAAGGTGTCATATATGCTTGATGCCCTGGAAGACAAGGAACTGAATTTCCGGTTTGATGAGAGACGTCTGGCCGGAAGGAAGTTCAACCGCACTCTCAACCGTCTGCGTAACATATTCGACAAGGAAAGGCACGAGATCATAGAGCAGGAGAAGTATTTCGGACTCATGCTCGACCATGTAAGGACCGGAGTCGCAGTCATAGAGCAGGACGGACGTGTGAACTATTGCAACCGCACGGCTCTGACCCTTCTGGGAATCGCCACTTTCGGACATATAAGACAGCTCCGCACCGTCAGCGAGTCTCTATATAACGCATTCCTTACCGTGACAGATGCTGCGGAAGAAAGGGCCTGCTACTATAATGAGAGCGGCAAGATGACCATTTCCCTGACAGCCTCTGCGGCAACCATAGGCAAGAAGGAGGTACGGGTCGTGGCATTCAATGACATCAGCAGCGAGATTGCCGAGAACGAGCAGGAATCATGGTCAAAACTCATCAGAGTGCTTACTCATGAAATCATGAACACGGTGACGCCGATCGCTTCGCTAAGCGAGACGCTTCTGACATTTGAAGGAGTCAATGAAGAGGTCAGGACCGGTCTGGACACCATATCACAATCATCGAGAGGACTCATCAAGTTTGTAGATTCATACAGAAATCTGACACGGGTCGCTCCGCCCGTAAAGAAGGCTTTCTACTTCAAGGAACTGGCAGAAAGAGTCATAAATCTGACACGGGAACAGGCCCTGATGTCAGGAGTGCGATGTTCATATGTGGAAAAGAGCGAAGATATAATACTATATGCAGATGAAGGCCAGATCACCCAGATTCTCATCAACCTTGTAAAGAATGCGATCCAGGCAGATGCCAAGACAGTGGAAATCACGGCAGAAATCAATCTCGCCGAATACATAATAATCAATGTCCTCAACGACGGCTCCCCTATCAGCAAGGAAAGTCAGGAGGAAATCTTCGTTCCGTTCTTCACCACCAAGGAGGAAGGAACCGGCATAGGTCTGAGCCTTTCGCGACAGATCATGAGACTCCACAACGGCACGCTGTTGCTGACAAGAAGCGATTCATCGGGGACAGTCTTTACCTTGACATTCAGATAGTTTTCTCTGGCATAATTTTAGGAATCGGCTGTTTCATCTAAATTTTCCTCATATGAAAACGAACGACAAGAAACAGCTCACCTCAGAGAACGGTCGCCCGATTGCGGACAATCAGAACACCATGACAGCAGGACATAGAGGTCCTGTTACATTGCAGGACACATGGCTTCTCGAAAAGATGGCCCATTTCGACAGGGAAGTCATACCGGAAAGACGTATGCACGCAAAAGGTGCAGGAGCATACGGAACATTTACAGTCACTAATGATATCTCCGGATACACCCGCGCTTCGATTTTTTCAGAAATAGGAAAGCAGACCCCATGTTTTGTGCGATTCTCCACTGTTGCAGGCGAACGTGGAGCTGCTGATGCAGAAAGGGACATCAGGGGCTTTGCCATGAAGTTCTATACTGACACGGGAAACTGGGATCTTGTCGGCAACAACACTCCTGTATTCTTTCTGCGTGACCCGCTGAAATTTCCGGACCTGAATCATGCCATCAAGCGTGATCCACGCTCAGGCATGCGCTCTGCCAATTCCAACTGGGATTTCTGGACACTCCTTCCTGAAGCCCTCCATCAGATAACCATCACAATGTCACCAAGGGGTATTCCGGCATCCTTCCGTCACATGCATGGATTCGGAAGCCATACATATAGTTTCTACGACTCTGACAACCGCCGCACATGGGTGAAATTCCATCTCAGGACTCTGCAGGGCATAAAGAACATGACAGATGCAGAAGCAGAGGCAGTAATTGCAAAAGACAGGGAATCACATCAAAGAGACCTGTTTGAGGCTATTGAAAGGGGAGATTACCCCAGATGGCTGATGCAGGTGCAGCTTATGACGGAAGAACAGGCCAGAAACTATCAGGTCAATCCGTTTGATCTCACCAAGGTCTGGTATCACGGCGACTTCCCTCTACACGATGTAGGGATACTGGAGCTAAACCGCAATCCCGAGAATTTCTTTGCAGAGGTGGAGCAGGCTGCGTTCAATCCGGCAAACATCATAGAGGGAATAGGCTTCTCACCTGACAAGATGCTTCAGGGTCGTCTCTTTTCATATGGTGATGCCCAGAGGTATCGTCTTGGCGTGAATTATAATGAGATACCCGTGAACCGGCCTCGATGTCCGTTCCATTCGTTTCATCGTGACGGGCAGATGCGCACCGACGGAAACATGGGTGGTTCGATATCATATGAGCCGAACAGTTATGGGGAATGGAGGCAGAAGCCATCAGCAAAGGAGCCTCCTTTCGCGTCAATGGGAGATATATTCGGTTATGACGAACGTGAATACGACAACGACTATTACACCCAGCCTGGAAAGCTCTGGCGTCTCATGTCACCAGAAGACCAGAAGGCGACATGCGGAAACACGGCACGCGCAATGGCAGATTCAGCAATATTCATCAAGCAACGCCATATCCGGAACTGCTTCCGGGCCGACCCTTCATATGGAAAGGGAATAGCAGAAGCCTTAGGACTGTCATTGGAAGAAGCACTCATTGCAGAAGACCCGGCACATCCGGAATGGGATGACAGGTAAATAAAAAATTATTCGTATCTTGCACAACCGAACCTCAGCTATTATGAATTCTTCGGCCTTCAAGAGATTGATCGTTGTACCTTTGCGTTTCGGTGCCGCAAATGCCCTCGTGGCAGGCAAGGCCATGAAGATTTGGATTGAGGGTGGCATCATGTGGAAAAGGCATGGGAACAAACAGACAGATCCGGATCTACATGTCATGATTGACATATTTGATACAGCTATAAATACAAGTCATTCTAACTATGAAACGAACACTTATAATCATTGCAGTCATGTTAATTGCAGGTGGGACAGCATATGCCCAGGAAACAATGGCAACAGATGCGGATACATGGGCTGGCGAGTGGAGACATGCATTCTCTCCGGAAGGAAGAAAGAATTGGAAAACCGAACACACTTTAAGGATTCGCGCAGGCTTCTTTACAGAGGGTCTGATGTTTACCTCGGGAATCAGAGTGGATGAAAAGAGGACGTTAGGTCTGTTCGCCGGTCTTGAAGATGTTTGGGATGATGCAACTCCGGCAAACATATATTCAGCGAGACTTGGAGTCACTTTCAGACGCTATTGGCACTTAGGAGAACGTAAGATTTTTTCATTTTACAGTGATCTTTATGCAGGAGCCGCTTATATATACAAAGTGACCAATCCCGAAACATATGAAGATAAAGGTGATATTCTCTTCGTAGGCGGATGGCAGCCGGGCGTCAGAGTCAGGTGTTATAAGAATCTGCATATATTCCTTGGGCCTACCCTGGCTACCGATTGCCTTGGATTACATTTGGGGATAGGCTTCTAAGATAATATATGAAACGGACTGTCCTCATATCCATCCTGATACTCGACGTCATTACCTTGGCTGCCATCAGGCCCAGCAGAGTGTATTCCTATGCTCCCGACAAACTGGGACTGATCCATGAGGAACTCAAGGTCAGGACAGATGACGGTGTTTCTCTCAATGTATGGCATCTGCCGTCAGAGGGTAAAGGGACGCCTGTCATCATATCGCAGTCAGATGCCGGCAACATGGGCGACTGGCTGTATCTCGGGCTATACCTCCAGGCATATGGACTTGACGTCTGGCTGTATGACTACAGAGGATTCGGTCAAAGCGATGATTTCGCTATCATACAGAATCAGCTCTTCCATACAGAATTCGTAAAGGACCTTGCAGCCGTTGCAGAGCATGTTCATAATACTACCGGCAGATCCCCTGCCCTGTTCGGTATTTCAATGGGAACGATAATCGTGAACGAATATCTGCTGGACCCGAAGATTCCTGTTTCAAAGGTGGTTTTCGACGGACATGTCGCAGATCCGAAGGCATGGAATGACAGACTGGCGGCCAATGGAAAGGCTGCAACTCTGCCCGCAGGATACAAAAGCAGACAGTACAGGCAGGATAGCCATGAAGTCCTTTTCATAGTTTCTGAGAAGGATACCTACTCTACCCTGTCCGACATACCCGGCTCCGGAAAAGGCAGGCAGATTGTCAAGACTTTCGACTGTGAACATATATCAGGATTCTTCAGATTCCCAGAGCAGTACACAACTGCAATAGTGGATTTCCTGAAATAAAATCAAATAAAAAGAATGAACTTAAACAATCAACACAAACCAGTCATGAAGAAATCGTTATACATCCTGTCAGGGATAGTGTTCCTGAATCTCCTCATCGCAACTGACGCAAATGCTCAGGATAATGTATTCTTTGTTCCCGATCCGGAAACAGCACGATGGTCTTATCTTGAATCGGATGCAGACGGCAAGGAATCAGCCACCACTTTCTATTCCGTAGGCACAATGACCGGGAATGCTGTCAATGGCTCTGTAAAGCTTATCGTTGAAAGGGTAACAGTTTCAGCACCGGCAGATACTCTGAAAAGCTTCATATTCTACAAGTTCAAGGATGGCGAATGCATGGTGGACATGAATGCCCTCTTTGAGGTGGACGTATTGACCAGCATGATGGAATCAGCTGCAGGAGAGGCAGTCAGGGAGGCTTCCCCGGAAGACAAGGCAAAGGCTATTGAAGAAATGAAAAGCCGTATTCAGATTTCCGGAGAGATGAGGGGAATTCCAAGATATCCGAAGACTGGAGAACTGCCTGACTATGAATTCCGTTTCAAGTTCTCTGTACTGAGCATGACAGTCAAAGGCACCCAAAGAAAGATCAGCGGTAAGGAAAAGATCGCCACACCGGCCGGAGTGTTCGATTGCTTCATCCTCGAAGAAACCGCCACCACGAAAGCACTCATGCAGAAAGAGGTGGAAAAGACAGTTTCATGGTATGCATATGGGATTGGTCTTGTAAAGAACAGCACTTATGACAAGAAGGGCAAATTGGTTTCGACAACTGTTCTTAACAGCATCAACTGGTAAGGACATGTATGCATGAGCATGATCGGTCATCCTTATGCCGGTATGTCGCATCATGATTCCCAGGCAAGATTTTATCAGTGAAACATATCGGAAATAATATAAGAACAAGAATATGAATATTACATTGAAGGACAAGGTGGCAATAGTCACCGGAGGAACGCGTGGCATCGGCTTCGCAATGGTGAATAAGTTCGTGGAGGCACAGGCCAAGGTAGTTATATGGGGGTCTAGGAAGGAAACGGCAGAAGCCGCATTGAACAAGCTCAGAGGAATATATCCAGACTGTGACGCGATGGCGATGGCGCCAGTCCTGACAGACCGGAAACAGGTTCAGGAAGCGATGGAGGAGGTCATGAGGAAGTACGGCAGGATAGACATCCTTGCCAACAATGCAGGAATATCGCAGAGCATCCCTTTGGAAAACTATACTGACGAGGATCTGGACAGGATCATGGACCTGAACATCAAGGCAGTGTTCGTCTGCTGCCAGGCAGCTGCCGCCCACATGAAGGAAGCAGGCGGAGGATGTATAATCAATACGAGCTCCATAGTCAGTTTCTATGGTCAGGGATTAGGCTGTATGTATCCTGCATCAAAATCCGCTGTAAACGGACTGACACATTCACTGTCAAGGGAACTCGGGAAGCATGGAATCAGGGTCAATGCCGTAGCACCTGGAGTCACCAGAACAGACATGGTGGCAGCGCTTCCGGAAAGCATGGTGGCTCCCCTTCTGCAGAGAATCCCCCTCGCGAGGATGGGAGAGGCGGAGGACATAGCTGATGCGGCACTCTTCCTTGCAAGTGATATGGCATCATACATCACCGGAGCTGTGATTCCTGTCGATGGAGGGGCGATAATATAGTATGGCTTTGAGACTGCATAGCGTGCCCACAAGGCAATGAAGCTTATCATCACACCTATAAGGAACTTCGTGAGGAAGTGTCAGCAGAAGTCTTTGGGAAACCGCCTGCAGAACTTTCAGATGGGGGAATACAGGTAATTTGTCAGGCTGTACCGATGAATGCATCTGAAATGGAGTCCGGAATTGCCCCGGCAAGAAGATAAACAAATCACATCACT
Organism: Candidatus Cryptobacteroides sp.; assembly: GCA_045531765.1. Classification (GTDB taxonomy): domain Bacteria; phylum Bacteroidota; class Bacteroidia; order Bacteroidales; family UBA932; genus Cryptobacteroides. Next base: position 10,752 of record JAZSEQ010000088.1, read on the forward strand.
GATGGCATTGCCAGCACTATCTCAAAGTGCTGGCAATTAATATTTTATAGCCATATAAACATCATCGCCAAGCGAGCAAACCAAATCATTTAGTTATTAAACTATATAAAATAGTTGCATTAGAAGAAAATTCAGTTACCTCTGTGTCGTAAAGATATCTCGACATGAAGAAACTTACTAAAATAGAGGAAGAGATCATGAATCTCTTTTGGAACAAGTGGGCTATGTTCGTGCGCGAGCTTCTGGAGCATTACGACGAGCCGAAGCCACATTTCAACACCATTTCTACAATGGTGCGTAATCTTGAAGCAAACGGATATGTCAGCCACAAGGTGTACGGCAATTCCTGTCAGTACTACCCCGTCGTTTCGCGTGAAGACTATGCCGGAAGGACTTTCAAGGGCGTCATCAGCAGTTACTTCAACAACTCCTATCTCAGCGCAGTTTCCACTTTGGTCAAAGAGGAGAAAATCACAGTAGATGAGCTCAAGGAACTGATAGAACAGATTGAGAAGGTAATTCATAAACACCTATCAATCAACGTATTATCAAAAAACGCCTGGTCCATATGGCATAGGTGATTTAGCATAAGCTACTGATTATCAAGGATATACGAACTACACACACAAATTTTAGGAACATTTATATAGACAAACCCCTCCACAGATACCTGCAGAGGGGTTTTGGGTGCTCCCCCAGGTTCTCAGGAGTTTCCTGTATGCGATCTCCTTGTTCTGCATCCCTTCCAGAGCGCGGAGCATGATCTCACGCATCTGTCTCGGCAGACGGTCGATCTCCTCCAGCATCATCCTATAGGTCTCCTCCTCGATTACCCTTTCGTGAAAGATTTCGTCGACCGTGAACCTGTTGAGCATGTCCTCGTGGTCACGGACGGTCCTGCGGTGAGCGAGTTCATTGAGCGCCCTGTTATGGACAGCCGTGTAGAGGAAGGAGCGTATCTTGAGCTGGTCTGTGAACTCCGTCCTCCTCTCCCAGAGCTTGAAGAATACATCCTGAGTGATGTCGGCCGAGAGAGCCTTGTCATCGACATAACGGTCTGCGAAAACGCACAGGGAGGCATAATACCTGTTGAAGATATCATGGAACTGGTCGTATGTCATCGCTCTCGTAATCGCCTGCAAAGATAGCAATAATCATTCAATCCCGATATCCCGGATTCTGCTTCAGCGCAGGATTGAGGTCGATCGCCCTTGACGGGATCGGGAATACGGTCGTGTATCCGGATGCCTCCTCTGGCAGAGCCGTCCTGAGGTCGTACGACTTGTGATACAGCCCGAAGCGGACAAGGTCGTTCCTTCTCCACCCTTCCCATACCAGTTCGAGCAGACGTTCGTCAAGGATGTTCTCCAGAGTGGCCGGTCTCTCCGGCATTCCTGCACGCAGGCGTACGCTGTTCATGGCATCGCTTCCGTCAGCACCGTTCCTGACCTGGGCCTCGGCCTTCATCAGAAGGGCGTCGGCATAGCGGAACAGGACGATGTCATTGTCGGGCTGCCTGCCGTCAGAGAATGACTTGCGGTCAACCTCATACTTGGCCATCCTTGCCCCGGCCGTCTTCTCGTATGGGCTACCGGTCAGATTCACCTTCAGCTCCATAGGCATATAGACCAGAGGCTCACCCGTATGGAGCATCACCTGGCTGCCGTCGATGAAGACCTCTCCGGCGTAGAAGTTATGCATGAAGCGCGCGTCCTGACCTGGAGTGCCGTAGCCATAGACCTCCATCGTGTGGATGGTTGCCGACGTTCCGTTCTCAGAGGCTCCTCCGAGGGCTCCACCGTGGCTGTAATGTCTCGAACGGAAAAGGTACCAGAACTGATTGCGGTAAAGGTTCTTGTCGAGAGGGATGGTGAACACGTTCTCTACGGAGCCCTCGTTGTGCACCAGGAAGTTGTCTGAATAGACAGGCTCAAGGAGATAGCCGAAAGACTCCAGCTTGTCGCATAACGAAGTGCAGGCTTCCCAGGCGTTCATCTGTATGCCGTCCACCTCGAACATGACCTGACTGCCGTCCGGACGGACGCCGTCTGTCCAGTCATCGTCGGCATACACCTCCGCATTGAGGGCAATCTTCGCCATCAGGAACCACGCAATAGGACGGGTGATGCGGCCGTACCACTTGCCCTGACGGTTGCTCCGCTCCGGGGCAAGATGAGGAAGGGCCTCTGTGAGCTCGTCATAGACAAAGCGCATCACCTCGCTTCTTTCCGACTGCACTACCTCAGACACCGGTGCATCCGCAGCGGTGACCAGAGGGACACGTCCGAACATATCCATGATGTAGAAATAGAACAGGGCCCTCACAGCACGCACCTCGGATGTCCATGAACGTATCTCGTCCTCAGATGCCAGATGCGAATATGCCTGAAGGTCGGCAATGGACTGGTTGCACAGCATCACTACCTTGTACAGGTACTTCCAGGTCTCGTACAGGGAGGCATCGCTTGAGGTCCACCTGTGCTGATACATGTTCTCCCACAGGCCGCCGTCATACCAGTCGCCTCCCCTGATGGGGATCATGGCCTCGTCGGTGGTCATGGTGTTGTAGTCATATACTCCGCGGCAGGTACCCTGAAGCCCCTGGCTGTCGCCGGAACCTCCGATGTAGCCGTACAGGAAGGCAACTGAGTTGACATACAGGTTCTGAGCGCTGGTGAAGGCCTGCTCCTGGGTGAGATAACTGCGAGAGTCCTCCTTGAGGCAGCCTGAAAGGGTGAGGATGCCGATGGCCGATATTGCTAAAATCCTTTTCATGTCTCGGTAGTTAGAATCGGATGCTGAGTCCTAGTGAATAAGTCCTGTAGACAGGGTAAGACCTCTTGTCGTCTATACCCATCGTGCTGTTGAACACATAGCTGTTGATCATTGGGGTGAGTCCGCTGTAGCCTGTGATGGTCGCGAGGTTGTCGATGCTGGCAGACACCCTCAGCGATGTGATGTACCTTGACCTGACAGGGACGTTGTATCCTACGGTCAGGTAGTCGATGTTCAGGTAGTCTCCCCTCTCCAGCCAGTAGTCGGTGACGTTCTGATCGACGATCCTCCTTGCAGGAGCCTCCTTCAGGACGTTGTAGTCCGGGAAGTTCGACATGTTCATATACGCGAGTGACGTTCCGTTGTATATCCTGTGTCCGAACGCTCCGTTCACCTGCACCGACAGGTCAAGATCCTTCCAGCGGAAGTTGATGTTCGAGCCGAGAGTGACCTTCGGAGTGGCCTGGCCCGCTATGTACCTGTCTCCTGCATCGCTCATGTCGATGCTTCCGTCACCGTCCAGGTCGGCGATGTCGTACTTGTAGTTGCCGGCCTCGTCAAGACGCAGACCCGTGCAGTGAGGAAGGTAGAACACTCCGAGAGGCTCGCCGACGATCTGGTAGAGTATGTTGTTGTTTCCGCCGTTCATTCCGGCTCCCCTCAATGCTCCGACCGGAACGATGTCAGCCGCCGACATATGCATCCCTTTGTAGTCGCCGCTCAGCGACAGGAGCCTGTTGCGCTGCCAGGCCATGTTCACGCTTATGTTCAGTTCCATGTCATCCTTCTCGACCGGGGTCACGAGCAGGCCCGCCTCGACTCCCGAGTTGGACATCGAGCCGATGTTGGCCAGAAGCTTGTCGTATTTGAACGGAGGCACCGGAACGTCGTACTGGTAAAGCATGTCGGTGGTCAGGGAATAGTAATACTCCACCGTAAGGGCGAGCCTGTTCTTCCACAGTCCGAGGCTGGCTCCGACGTTGAAGGTGCTCCTCATCTCCCACTCGAGATCAGGATTGGTGTTGCGAAGACGGTTCAGGGTTATTGTCGATGACCCCTCGTATGGAACCACCTCCGCAGGGAGCATCAGTTCCATCGTAGAGAACGGGGTGATGCCGCCGAGGTTGCCGGAACGTCCGTATCCGGCATTGAGGCTCAGAAGGCTCACCTTAGGGTTGTCCTTCAGGAAGCCTTCGTTCTTGAGGTTCCACGATGCGGAGAGCGACGGGAAGAATCCCCAGGTGTGCATGTCGCCGACCATCGAGCTGCCGTCCGCACGGGTCGTGAAGGTAAGCGAATAGCGGTCATCGTACGAGTAGGACACGCTGCTCATCACAGATGCCAGAGCGGAACCCTCGGAGAAACTCTGTGTCTCTCCGTACGGCCTGGAGGTCGCGGCGCCGATGTTCTCATACTGAAAGTGGTTGCTCGTGAAGCCGCTCACCCTGGTCTGGAACCAGGACAGGGCGCCACGCTGGTATTCGCCGAGCAGGCTCGCCTTGAGGCTGTGCGCTCCCCAGGAATGCCTGTAACTGAGAGTGGCGTTGCCAAGGAGGTTCTCGGTCTTGGTCTCCTTGCGGAAGGCCTGTCCCTGAGCCCATACCCAGGTCGGACAGAACTCGGCGTTCTCGATCGAACTGTAGCTGTATGCTCCGAAGAGCACCAGACGCAGGTCCCTGGTGAAGTCGAAGCCCAGGTTGAGATGGGTGTTGAAGTTCAGTCCCTTTTCGTCGTTCTTCTCGTCAAGGAGGATCTCAGGATGGTTGATGTAGGACGCGGTGTTGTTCTTCACCCAGTTCTCGTACGCGTCGTCACCCGTAGGACAGGTCGGGTTCTGGGTAGCGGCGGAATAGAACATCATCTGGTAGTCGAACAGGTCGCGTATCTTGTGTGAAGAGCCGAATATTCCGAAATCGACGGTCAAGAGGTCGTCGAAGGCCTTCTGGTAGATGTTCAGCTTCGCCACCAGGTTCTCGTCGCCATAGCCGCGGATGACGTTGTCGCGGTCGGCATAGCCGATGGAGGCACGGTAGTTCGACGACTCGGTGCCGCCGCTGAAGGCGAGATGATGATTATGGACAATGCCGGTACGTGTGATTATGTCCGGAGAGTAGTCCCTGTATCCGAAGTCCTTCACAGGAAGGCTCATCGACTGCGCAGTCCTGAGGTACTCGTCCGGGCCGAGCATGTCCATATTCCTGTAGATCGACTCGACTCCGAAATGGCCGTCATAGGAGATGCTGAACTTCTGGGCGTTGCCCCTCTTGGTGTTCACGACGATCACTCCGGATGCTCCCCTGGATCCGTACTGTGCGGTCTGCGAGGCGTTCTTCAGGACAGTGAAGGACGCGATGTCTGCCGGGAAGATGGTGGAGAGGGTCGCAAGGTCGGAAGAGATTCCGTCGATGATCACGAGAGGGTCGTTGCCGCCGGTGATGGAGGTGGTGCCTCGGACACGCACGCTGTTGAGCATCGCCATCCTTTCGGAACCGTCAGTGGAGACATTCACTCCGGCGACCTGGCCGCTGAGGGATTTGAGAGGGGTCTCGGGCAAGCCCTTGTTCATTCGGTCGGCATCCACGACCGCAGCCCTTGCCTCCACGGAAGATGTATCGGCCTGCTGTCTTTCCTCGATGATCTGAGCTTCGACTGGCATCGCCAATGCAATGAGAACGATGCCGGAACTTATAAGTCTTTTCATAGCAGAGACTGGTAAAATCATTCACGTTGCGCACAAAAATACAATGTTTTTGCTCATCTCAAAACGGTTGCCAGAAGGAACTTTTTCTTGAAAGAATGTTATATACAGAGTATATAAACGATTTCCGGACAGTCACGGCTATTGATAATGAAAATGATTTTTTCATACATTTGCCTCACTTTATTAAATCACATGAGAAATGGAAAGATTTGAAAAAACAGCAATTGGTAGTAGTGTTGATATATAAAGATTATGGAATGGTTAGAGAATCTGCTTTTCAATCCTGACTCCATAGCACACATCGTGCTTCTGTACTCCCTGGTCATATCGCTTGGAGTGCTTCTTGGAAGAGTCAGGATCTTTGGCGTATCACTTGGAGTGACGTTCATACTGTTTGTCGGCATCCTTATGGGACATTTCGGCTTCACCGGCAATCTCCAGATAATTAATTTTGTCCAGGACTTCGGCCTTATCCTGTTCGTGTTCTGCATAGGACTTCAGGTCGGTCCGTCATTCTTCTCCAGTTTCCGCAAGGGCGGAGTGTCCATGAACCTCATGGCTGCGGGTGCGATCCTGCTGAACATCGCCGTAATGGTCGTTCTGTGGCTGTGCCTGTTCGAGAAGGAGGATCTTCCGATGATGGTGGGAGTCCTGTGCGGTGCTGTCACAAACACCCCTGGTCTCGGTGCAGCCAGTGAGGCACTCGGACAGATCGGCTATTCGGGTCCGCAGATCGCCAACGGATATGCCTGTGCTTACCCACTGGGGGTTGTAGGCATCATCGCCGCGACCATTCTGCTCAAGTACCTGTGCAAGATCAATCTGGCCGGAGAGAAGGAAGCCCTGACCAGGGAAGAGACATCCGACAGGCATGAGAAGCCGCACAGGATGTACGTGGAGGTGAGAAATCAGGCACTCGAGGGAACAACGCTCAAGGGGCTCCGTGAGATGGCGAACCGTGACTTCGTCTGTTCAAGGATACTTCACGACGGCACAGAAAGCCTTCCTAACAGGGACACAGTGCTGCATCAGGGAGACCATCTTCTGATCGTATGCGCCAGCGATGAGGCTGATGCCATCATAACCTTCATCGGCCGTCAGGTGGAAGCGGACAAGGAATTCGAGGCAGGCCACTCCCCTCTCGTATCCAAGAGGATACTGGTCACCGAAGAGGATGTAAACGGAAAGACCCTCTCGCAGCTGAGCCTGAGCGGAAAATTCGGAGTCAATGCCACCAGGATCTACCGTACGGGCGTGGAACTGCTCGCCAGACCTGACCAGAGACTGCAGGTGGGAGACAGGATACGGGTGGTAGGCCCTGCTGATGCCGTCGACCGTCTTGCGGCAAGACTCGGCAACTCCCACGAACATCTGGATCACCCTAACATACTCACCATCTTCGTGGGGATATTCATAGGAATCCTCTTCGGAAGTCTTCCTATCGTAATACCAGGAATGCCCACTCCTGTCAAGCTGGGACTTGCAGGTGGTCCTCTCATCATATCCATACTGATATCACGTTTCGGTTACAGGATGAAGCTTGTGACATACACCACGATCAGCGCGAACCTGATGCTCCGTGAGATAGGACTAGCACTGTTCCTTGCCAGTGTAGGCATAAAGGCGGGAGGCAACTTCATCAGCACTGTCGTCGAAGGCGACGGACTTCTCTACGTTCTCTGCGGCTTCCTGATCACGGTCATTCCGATACTGTGCATAGGCCCTGTAGCCAGATACAGATACAAGATGAACTACTTCACGCTCATGGGCATGATAGCGGGAACATATACAGATCCTCCTGCACTGGCTTATGCCAACCAGACCGCAGGGAACGATGCTCCGGCACTCGGCTATACTACGGTCTATCCTCTCTCGATGTTCCTGAGGATCATTACGGCACAGGTGCTTATCCTGATTCTCGGATAGTGGGGCCTGTTTCTTTCCAAGGCCTGATTTTGGCATAGGATACGGCATATAATAACTATACAGACGAGGACCTGGACAGGATCATCGACCTTAACATCAGAGCGGTGTTCGTATGCTGCAAGGCTGCCGCAGCATATATGAAGGAGAGAGGCGGAGGACATAGCCAATGCGGCCCTCTTCCTTGCAAGCGATAGGGCATCATACATCACAGGAGCGGTGATCCCGGTTGAGTAATGAAGAAAATCTTGCTGCTTACCATCGCCTCTGTTTTATTGTCAGGCTGCCATCAGAGCGTTCTTTACAAGGGCATTCTTCCGGCTGCAGACTGTTCCGGAATCGAATATTCGTTACGGCTTAATCCTGGCAGCAGGATATTGTCATCGTGGTCTCCATATCTGACAAGCTGATAGTTTACAGAATCCTCATCATCGACCCAATCTTCAGGAACATTCTCCCTGAGAACATTCCATCGGACAGGATCTCCCCTATGATAAGTGACAAGCGATACCTGACCGGTATGCTTATCGAGGAAGTATTTGCCGAGATTCTCGATACGCGAACCTCCAAGCGAAGTCTCTGACTTCATCCCGAAAACTTTCTTGAGTTCCTGTTCGAGTGTCTGACCTGACTTCTCAACGACCTTCTCCACTACCTTTTCCTTAGGTTCATCTTTCTTCTTCTCTTCCTTCTCAGTGCCAACCTTTACTGAGACGGTCTGTGCGGATATGTCATTTGAATTGAAAACAGCAGGTAGGACCAGCAGCATGAATGCCGCAGATAAAAGAATCTTCTTCATGTCAGTTCATTTTAGGGTTAAACGATACATTTTGGCCCGCAAATGATGTACCAAGTATAGTATAAGAGGAAGTTCGGTACAGATTTTGCAACAAACAACTATGAATAGTTTTTTCATAGGTTAAGTTTTAGGTTAGAGGTGTCCTGCGATGAGAATTGCAGGGCATCTTTCTTTAATTATCGCTCAACGATACAACTATCTCCCTGTATTTCCTTGAAACAGGAATAGATGTACCATCCGCAA
>JAZSEQ010000050.1:0-14923 GCA_045531765.1 Candidatus Cryptobacteroides sp.
CAGAGGGTCGCATTACGGTGGATGACGTAAATCAGAAGAAGGTCGTGAACGTGTCTCTCAAGCCGGCTTTCGGTTGGATTGACATCAGCGGATCTTCTGTAGATGGAGCTATCGTATATATAGATGACAAGATGGTAGGCAAGGCTCCTCTTAAGAGCGACAAGGTAGCCAGCGGAGTGCATAATGTAAAGATAGTCAAACAGATGTATCGGAATTACGAATCTTCCGTAACTGTGACCGACGGGGCAGTCGCGGAGCTTCGGCCTGTGCTTGCTGCTGATTTTGAGACGGTGACGCTTACGACAGATGCGGATTCGGAGATCTGGATCAATGAGCAGCAGCGCGGTACGGGCAGCTGGACCGGCGACCTCGGCACAGGCTCATATATAGTGGAATGCCGCAAGCCTAATCACCGGACCACCAGCGAGACCATTACCGTGAGCCCCGGAATGTCGGTTACAAAGATTTCCCTCAAGTCCCCTCAGCCGATATACGGAGTACTTTCCATAATGTCCGCTCCAGGCAATGCCGAAGTCTGGCTCGATGGAGAAAATATAGGTCAGACTCCTGTGTATCTGCCTGAGACTCTCATAGGAAATCATACCCTGAAGCTCACTAAGCCCGGCTGCGCCGACTGGACGGGAAATGTAAACGTGGCGGAAGGCCAGATAGCAGAGATCAATGCTACTCTCCAGAGCGGAGCACCTGTGACTTTCACCAGCAACGTTTCCGGCGCTCAGCTCTATCTCGACGGCGTCCTTCTCGGACCTGCCAACGGGACTTATGATGTGGCTTTCGGAAGTCACACCATTGTCTGCAAGGCATCAGGCAAGAAGGACCTGACCAAAAACATCACCATCTCTCAGACTGACATAAACAGGACAGTCGAGTGCCGTTTCGGCGCTGCGCCAAAAACCATCACCGTGAACGGTGTCTCATTCGACATGATCATGGTTGAAGGCGGCACGTTTACTATGGGCGCTACTTCGGAACAGGGAAACGATGCATATAATATTGAAAAACCTGCTCACCAGGTTACCCTTTCAGATTATTATATTGGCGAGACGGAAGTCACTCAGGCTTTATGGCAGGCAGTGATGGGAAACAACCCAAGTTCATTCATCGGAAAATACAATCCTGTCGAGTATGTTTCCTGGAATGACTGCCAGGAGTTTATACGCAAGCTAAACTCCCTTACCGGCCGTACTTTCCGCTTGCCAACCGAAGCCGAATGGGAGTTCGCAGCCCGAGGCGGCAACGAGTCTAAGGGATATAAATACTCTGGTAGCAACAGTATAGACAATGTAGCCTGGTACTCATCAAACTCAAGTTCCAAGACTCACGCTGTGAAGACGAAGTCTCCTAACGAGCTTGGAATATACGACATGTCCGGCAATGTATATGAATGGTGTCAGGACTGGTACGGCTCTTACAGCAGCAATACCCAGACCAACCCTAAGGGTCCTTCGGTCGGCTCCTACCGCATTTTGCGCGGGGGCAGCTGGTTCAACGACACGAGTTACTGCTGCGTGTCGCGCCGCAGCTACGACCCGCCGGACTGCAGGGGCGGCAACCGCGGCCTGCGCCTGGTGCTCGTTCCATAGTTACTCATTGGTATCCCTCCTCTGTATTACTGGCGCAAATCTGCTTGTATGGCACTTTGTCCGTAAAAGGGTGCGAATTACGGAGAAGTGATAGAAATTTGACAGTTTGTCAGTAAAATGAGGTAAATTACGGACAAACTTATTGGCCGTAATCTGCAGCAGAAAGCCGGCATAGCGAACGATTAGCTAATGATTCAGCGGACCTTCGCAGTGAGCGGAGCCCTTTGATGATGCTCCTCTCCGGGATTTTCTATGTTTTCCCGGATAGCTCCTCTCTGTGTGATGTGCTCCTCTCCGGGATTTCCTGCGTTTTTCCGGACGTGTCCTTCACGTCATCGCGAGCGAAGCGAAGGAATCTTATAAAAAAAGACAAAACTTATAAAATTCAGAAAAAGTTGTTATAAAAAAGAGAAAAACCTTCATGAGTGATATTGACTTATACATACCTGTTCGTGAACTTTGGGCTAGAATATACTAGAACTTTGAACCAGAAAGTATAAATAATGTTGAACAGGGAAACAGATAGAGGAAAAGGTGAGATTGTGGTGTATCAGCCAGATGAGATCACCCGTCTGGAGGTTCGTGTCGAAGGTGAGACCGTGTGGCTGACACAAGAGCAAATTGCGATGCTATTTGGGGTGAAGCGCCCTGCTATTACAAAACATATACGTAATATATTTGCAACGCACGAGCTTGATGAAATCGCAGTATGTTCCATTTTGGAACGAACTGCGTCTGATGGTAAAACATACATGACACAGTTTTATAACCTGGATATGATTCTTTCTGTCGGATACCGCGTAAACAGTAAGAATGCTATCTTGTTCCGACGCTGGGCTAATGGTGTTTTGAAAGAATATCTTTTAAAGGGATATGCTGTAAATAATAGATTTATCGCTATTGAAAATCAGCTTAAAGAACAGAGACAGATACTCGACTCCCACGAAAAGAAAATCGACTTCTTTGTCCGTACCTCACTTCCGCCTGTGGAAGGAGTGTTCTTCGACGGTCAGATCTTCGATGCTTATGTGTTTGTGACGGACCTGATAAGGGCAGCTAAGAGACGTCTTGTGCTGATAGATAACTATGTGGATGAGAGCGTGCTGGTCATGCTGTCAAAAAGAGCGTCCGGTGTGACAGCTGAAATCCGTACTGGCAAGCTTTCCGAGCAGTTGAAGCTGGATATCCAGAAGCACAATAGTCAGTATGATCCGGTTAGCGTGGTCCGGACACAAAATATCCACGACCGTTTTCTGATCGTGGATGATGATGTGTACCATATCGGAGCTTCCTTGAAGGATCTTGGTAGGAAACTCTTTGCCTTCTCCCGGATGTCGGTTCCTGTGGAAATGCTCCTGCCGGAACAATAGACATCACAGTAGTTACCCTATCTGATGAAGCTGGTCTTTACAGGTATTTCCTTGACTGGGTCAGGGATCCCTGCGGAGCGACCGGCCTGGATGCACTTGAGCAGCCATGCCATGTTGCGGCCGAGCTCCCGCATAGTCTGCATACCCTCTTCGTCCTGACGTACCTGGTCCGGAGTGCTTCCGTGCACCATGTTCCAGTATTTTGATGACACTACCGGCATGGATGAGATGGTGAAGTACTTGTTGATCTGGTCGAATGCAGCAGTGGTGCCTCCTCTGCGGGCGCTTACTATGCCGGCTGCAGGTTTGTATCGGAATATCCTGCCTTTACCGTAGAAGGCACGGTCCATGAAGGAGGTTAGAGCTCCTGAAATGGCAGCATAATGTACCGGACTTCCGAATACGAAGCCGTCAGCTGCAGCTGCCTTGTCGAGGAATTCATTGACAGTGTCGTTCATGAAGCAGCGCAGGCTTGCAGGCTCACCGTCAGGACCCTTCTTGAGACATTGCCCGCATCCGAGACATCCGGAAATAGGCTTGGTTCCTATCCAGAAGATCTCAGTCTCTATGCCTTCAGCCAGAAGTTCCTTCTCGACTTCCTTCAATGCTGTGTATGTGCATCCTTCCTTATGAGGACTACCGTTTACCAATAATACTTTCATATAATTTATCGTTTAGTTGTTTTTCTTTCCTTTCTCTGTCTTTCCGATATTTCGTTCATCTTCACCAGATGGTCTGTCGTGAAGTCGCCTTGAAATATCATCATCGAGGTGCCAGGTCTGGTGATGTACATTATCATTTCATTGAATGTACCTCCGACCTGCCCGTTTATATAAAGTATAGTCGTTGCATGGTCTTCCACGACTTCTGCAACTTTCGTGTAGCCGGCTAAAACCTTCTCGGCATCCGCCCTAAAATGTATTTCATCCATCTCGGAAGCATCTTCAATCGCGAATATATACATCCTTTCCAGATTGTCCGAAATAGCAACCACCGGACTCTTCTTCATGGCTCCCTTTGCCATTTTCAGCATGAAGCCTTCAAGCTTCATATCCTTGATTCCTTTCATGTCCCTGCGGCTTTCCAGAAGCGTTACTGCCGGACTTTCCGCCACCTTCTTTCCGTCGGCGGATGCATGCTGGCATATGGGAATCATCATGATTGCCAGCATGATTGTAAGCATATTTTTCATGCGTCTTCCAAACGCATTTATCATGCCAGTTTCAGGGTAAGGGCAATGAAGTCCTCCACGCTCAAACGCTCCGGACGAAGTTCGAATACGGGGTCTGCAGTGAACTCCGCAAGCTGTTCCTCTGACCATCCGAGACGGTCAGCCTTTGCGCGGATGAGCGGCTTCAATGAATTCCTCAGGGTCTTGCGGCGCTGGTTGAATCCGGTCTTGACGACAGTCTTGAAGAGTGCTTCGTCGCAGCCCAGTTCCTTACGGTTGTTGCGCACAAGCCTGATGACTGCCGACTTCACCTTTGGAGGCGGATTGAATGCTCCTTCGCCTACAGTGAAGAGGTATTCGATGTCATACCACGCCTGAAGGAGCACCGAAAGTATGCCGTATGTCTTGGTGCCGGGCTTCTCGGCTATGCGTTCAGCAACCTCCTTCTGAATCATGCAGACCACCTGAGGTACCTGCTCCTTGTAGTCAAGGATCTTGAAGAAGATCTGAGACGAGATGTTGTATGGAAAATTGCCTATCACACAGAATTTCTCCGGGAAGAATGTCTCCAGCTTGAGTTTCAGGAAGTCGGCCTCGATGAGTTTGCCGTTCACTTGCGGGAAGTGAACGAGGAGGTAATCGACGGATTCAGTATCGATTTCCACCATTCTCAGATCCACTTCCGGTCTTTGAAGGACATACTGTGTCAGGACGCCCATTCCAGGACCGATCTCGAGGGCGGGCATTGGATTACCGGCGTCATTCTTCATGTCTGTGCCGGGGCAAGGCACGATAAGCGACTCCGCAATCCTCTGCGCAATGGACAAGTCTGTCAAAAAATGCTGGCCAAGGGCCTTTTTCGCTCTAACTTCCATTTGAAATTCTTATTTCTTCTGTTTGAACAGCCATTCCATGAAGTCCGGGCGGCTGAATGCCGGATTCCAGCTCAGGTGGCCGCATCCCGGAAATTCATAAAGTTCCACATTTATACCGGCTTTCTTCAAAGCCTTATATGCATTGCGTGAGCCTTCTACAGGCACTACCGGATCAGCATCCCCATGGAATATCCTGAAATCCACATTCTTGACGGCAGCCAGTCTTTCGGGTTCCACATAACCGCAGATCGGGATTGCTGCCGCAAAGATCTCAGGAAAACGTATGACCATGTCGAATGTACCCATGGCTCCCATTGACAGGCCTATGATATAGACGCGCTTGCGGTCAATATCCGATTTCTTCAGATATGAGTCTATAAGTTCCTTTACAGCCTTGAATATTGCCGGCATCTCCTGTTCTGCCTTGAGTTCCGGGAATGAACCAGGCCTGGTCGAATATGCCCAGAATCCGTCTTCAGGACATTGCGGGAACAGCACGTATGCCGGATATTTTTCTCTGTTCACCGGGTTGAGGAACATCTGACTTCCGTGCACCAGCTGCTTTTCATTATCGCTTCCTCTTTCCCCAGCTCCATGCAGGAATATCACCAGTGGAAACTTCTTTCCTTTTGCGTTTTCATCTGGAGCAAGCATGCGATAGTTCAGTTCAGTGCCGTCTGTGGAGGTGAATACCTTGCGCTGATATTCATCCTGAGCCAAAGCGGTAAGAGATGTGAAAACGATTACAAATGCAGTCAGCAGCCTTTTCATGGGTGTCATATTTTTTAAATATGTGCAAAGATAATATTTTTGGTTGCAAATAGGTCTGTATCAGAAGTTGTTATTTATCAGTTTGTCCCGATCCAGATAAAGGCCATTCCAAGGAGGATGAGCCCCAGATCGATTATCTTGGCGCGGAGGTTACGTTCCTTGAATATCAGCACTCCGCATGCAAAAGATATGACCACCGAGCTGCGGCGCACCAGAGACACTACGGAAATCATCGACGAGGGGTCATTCAATGATGTGAGATAGGCAAAATCGCCGATGCATATGAATATTGAAATCAATGGGATAGCCCAGTTCCATCTGAATGGGGTGGTCTTTGCTCGCGTAGGATACCATATGACAGCGCATATGACTGTCATTATTACCATCTGATAGAAATTGAACCAGCTTTGGGTGAACATAGGATTCAGAACGCTCATCACATGCTTGTCGTAAAGCCCGCTTATGGCACCGGTGACGGCAGCGGCGGCAACACACCATATCCATTTGTTACGCTTGAAATCTATGTTTTCCTTCCTGCTGGAACGGCTCATCAGGAAGATGGATACTATTGTCAGGAGTACTCCGGCCCATTGATAGAGGTTGAGTCGTTCTCCGAAAAACAGCATCGCTCCCACCAGCACCATCACAGGACGGGTTGCGTTTATCGGCCCTACGATTGTCAGCGGGATGTGCTTTAGACCGAAATATCCGCATATCCATGAAGTCAGGACGATACAGGCTTTGAATATCACCATCAGGTGAGCTTTGACTGTTGCGGATAAACCATTGATGTTCAGAGTGTTATCGATGGATCGTTCGTCATTAATGGGGAGTGATGATGTTATAATCTGTTGATTATCAAGAACTTCGGCGTTACAGTGAAATGGCGCTGTATCCAGAAGGGTGCCGCTGAACCATCCGAAACCTCCGATATAATCAATAAGGAATGGTGAGAATATCAGGGTTGAGAACACCGTGTTGAGAAACAGCACGGGGAGTACGGCGTTATTTCTGAGGGCAGCCTTCTTGGAAGCGTCATAGAAACCTAAAAAGGTTGCCGAGATGAATGCGAGCACTAACCACATATCCAAAAATCATTTTGGGGCTGCAAATGTATTACAATTATTATTTATTTCGTACTTTTGTCAGATTCTATTAGCAGACAGTCGGGCAGACTATGGATTCCATCGGCCCCCTCCCAGCAAGCTGGGCCCCTCCCCCTACGCGGGGGTGCGAAAATGCCGATTCCATCCATCTGTCAGCTCCGACCGACGGAATGAGGAAATATAAAACAACACATATATGTACAGAACTCACACCTGCGGAGAACTCCGCATAGAAAATGTCGGCCAGACAGTTACACTGGCCGGATGGGTGCAGAAGTCGAGGAAGCTCGGCGGCATGACATTCGTGGACCTTCGAGACCGTTACGGCATCACTCAGCTCGTAGTTGATGCACATGCAGCAGCGGAACTTGTCGAGACAGCTTCGAGCCTCGGCCGCGAGTGGGTGATCCAGGTTACCGGTCAGGTCATCGAGCGCCAGAGCAAGAACCCGAAGATGCCTACAGGTGACATCGAGATCAGCCTCAGCGAAATCAAGGTGCTCAATAAGGCTAATACTCCTCCGTTCACGATAGAGGAGGAAAGCGACGGCGGTGAAGAACTTCGTGCGAAGTACCGCTACCTTGACCTCCGTAGAGGACCTCTTCAGAGGGCTCTCAAGATCCGTCACCAGATAGCTCACGAGGTACGCAACTATCTCGACGCTCAGAACTTCCTCGAGATCGAGACTCCATATCTGATCAAGTCCACTCC
This sequence comes from Candidatus Cryptobacteroides sp., assembly GCA_045531765.1. Lineage (GTDB taxonomy): Bacteria > Bacteroidota > Bacteroidia > Bacteroidales > UBA932 > Cryptobacteroides. The sequence continues at coordinate 7,609 of JAZSEQ010000050.1, forward strand.
TGAAGGAGCACGTGACTTTGTGGTACCTTCAAGAATGAATCCGGGCCAGTTCTATGCTCTTCCGCAGTCTCCTCAGACGTTCAAGCAGCTCCTGATGGTGGCAGGTTACGACCGATATTTCCAGATCGTGCGCTGCTTCCGTGACGAGGACCTCCGTGCTGACCGTCAGCCTGAGTTCACCCAGATCGACTGCGAGATGTCTTTCGTGGAGCAGGAAGATGTCCTGAATACATTCGAGGGCATGATGAGGACACTTTTCAAGAATGTCCTCAATGTAGAAATTGCAGAGCGTATCCCTCGTATGAGCTGGTATGATGCCATGGATTTCTACGGAAGTGACAAGCCGGACATCCGTTTCGATATGAAGATCCATGAGATCACCGACCTCGTGAAGGGCTATGGCTTCTCGGTATTCGACGGCGTGGATTATATCGGTGCAATCAATGTGGAAGGTACTGCAAACTATACACGCAAGCAGATTGATGAGCTCACAGAGTGGGTGAAGAGACCTCAGGTTGGAGCAAAGGGACTTGTATACATCAAGCTGAACGAGGACGGAAGCATCAAGTCTTCTATCGACAAGTTCTATACTCCTGAGCAGCTTCAGGCGGTAGCAGACCGTCTCGGAGCAAAGAAGGGTGACATGATGCTCGTGCTTTGCGGCGCTAAGAGAAAGACACAGACCATGCTCGGAGTACTCCGTATCGAGATGGGTAACCGTCTCGGACTCCGCGATCCGTTCAACTTCGCTCCTCTCTGGGTGGTTGATTTCCCTCTCGTGGAATGGGATGACGAGACCCAGCGCTTCTACGCAATGCACCATCCGTTCACCGCGCCTAAGCCTGAACATCTCGAACTCTTCTACAGCGATAAGAAGGAAGACCTCGAGAAGGTATGTGCAAACGCATACGACTTCGTGCTCAATGGAACCGAGCTTGGTGGTGGATCGATCCGTATCCACGAGGCTGCAATGCAGGAGCGTATGTTCGAGGTACTCGGCATCAGCAAGGAGGATGCAGAATACAAATTCGGTTTCATCATCAACGCCTTCAAGTTCGGCGCTCCGCCTCACGGAGGCCTCGCATTCGGTTTCGACCGCGTATGCTCGCTCTTCGGCGGTCAGGAGACCATCCGTGACTACATCGCATTCCCTAAGAACAACCAGGGCCGCGACGTGATGATCGACTCTCCTTCATACATCGACCAGGAGCAGATGGACGAGCTCTTCCTCGAGTCTAAGGCTGAGCGTTAGAAACCATCCTGAAATATCTTCAGGCAGTCATCTTATGAACCCCGAAAGTCAGACAAAAACTTTCGGGGTTTTCTTCTGGGTTTCAAGACCGTCAGTCAGGTTTTTGCCCATTTTTATGACTGACGGTGGCTAAAACTATGAAAAAATGACGAAAATAGGGACCGTCAGTCACAAAAATCTCCTAAAAGATGACTGACGCTCCGGATTGAATGGAAAAATATAAATCCCTCTTAGAAGTCATTCTGAGGGGGATTTATTATGCTTGGATTGGATGAACTTTTTATTTTGTTGCAAACTTGTAGACACAGACGTGAGTGTATGTCTCTCCCGGGTTCAGTAGGGTTGATGGAAAGTGCGCATGATGCGGAGTGTCAGGGTATTTCTGAGTCTCCAGAGCGATAGATTCAGCCAAAGAGTTTCCAGGCGTTAAAGCTGACGATAAATAAAGGGACATGGTGAAAAAGCTTCGGCAAAAGACAAGAACTGAAATGTCAGACCGATTTTAAGGCATACCAACCGTTTCGTGTCAGACAGTTCTCCCGATGATCTCCATGCACATGCGTCCGTTGTGGTAAGGGCATTTCCAGAAGCCGGCCTTGTCGTCTTCGCGATTGACTGAACCGTCTGCGCGCAGGCTCCAGAACCATTCGCCGTTCTCTCTGTCTATGAGCGATGCCTTGATGAATTCCCAGCACATCAGGGCGTTTTCGAGCGCTTCCTGCTCTCCGAAATGATCCCATAGATTGAAGTATCCCACAACGCTCTCCGCCTGCACCCACCAGTGACGGTCTGCATCCACCTGTTCGCCTTCCTTTTCATATATCATTCCCCCCTCTGGCGAGAATCCCTCGGATGCCGCGGCGACGATGTGCGGAACCAGAGCCTCGATGCGGGCAAGTACCTCCGAGTCTCCCAGCACCAGCGCCGCCTCATGCAGCAGCCATGATGCTTCGATGTCATGTCCGTATGAAACGATATCGTATCCGCAGTTCCACGAGTCATCAAAGAAAAGTCTCAGATGTCCGTCAGCGCCGAGAATATGTCTTTCAAAAACCTCTATAAGAGCGCGAAGCCGTTCCTCCAGAAGCGGATTTTTCCACACGCGATAAAGGCAGGTGTACGCCTCCAGCACATGGAGGTGGGTGTTCATTGTCTTGCTTTCGTTGGCATCCTTGTCGCTCAGGCGCATGTCTTCTATGATATCCCAACTTCGGGTGAAAGCCTCGAAATATCCGCCGCGCTCTCCGTCGTAACTATGGTCTTCAATGCAATTGAAAAGTTTTATCGCATATTCCAGGGATTCTCCGTCGCCGGTTGCCCGGTTGAGTTCTGCCAGGCCGTAGATGGTGAAAGCTATTGCGTATATCTGCTTCTTTGTGTCAAGTGGGGATCCGTCAGGATTCAGCGACCAGAAGGTACCGCCATGTTCAGGATCATAGAACTTGCTGACAAGCAGATTCTTAGCCCTGAGTGCCATCTCCAGATATTCCTGCTTGCCGAGAATCCTGTATGCAGACGCAAAGGTCCAAAGGATACGCGCCGTCATGATGTTCCCCACCGGAGCCGATGAGTCCAGTGCATCATTTCCGTCAATGCGTCCGTAAAAATCTCCTTCCTCATTGCACATCCTTTCCATCCAGTAAGGAAGGATGTTGCCTGTAAGTTCCTTCTTCAGCTGCGACGCAAGCGCCTGTGCCGCAAACAATTCTGCAGATGTCTTCATTTGTGTGGTTTTGTGTTATGCAAATATATATTATGCATTCCTTGAGGTCAAGAAAATGGCAGGAAATTCAATGTTGTGAATTAAAATACATTACCACCATATCTGTTTTCCGTTTTCGTATGTGAATGGGCGTTCTTCTCTCCCTTTTGTAAGATCGCGTAACCATAATAATGCTCCTTTGGGTACGTTTGTATATGTTAGTTCATGTCCGTAAGCTATCTGTTTACCTAAACTTATCCATTGATCATTCCAATATAACAATTCGTATGTGTCACCGGATGAGATGTCATTATCATCATTTCTGGGGCAGAATGCAATTTCGGAAACTTTCTGCTTCTTTCCTAAATCAATCCCGACCCAAAGATTTATTCCCTTTGATATTTCGAAGAATGATAATGTGTTATTGTCATAAAAGTTTGATATATTAACGGCAGACGAAAGACTAGCATCCATAATTCCTTTTCCTTTAATCTGTTTTCCATCCTTATCAAAGACTTGTAGTTCCGCAATGCTGAATATTCCGGATGGCTTGCGAAATCGGATATATCTAAAGTTCTTATCAGAGACAGATATTTTCTGCAGGCGGCTTAGAGGTCTGTCATATATATAATGTAATACTTCTGCATCTGAAAAATCAACATTGTTTGCTATTTCAATGATTCCTCCGGTCATATATCCTGCGAATGTTGATATTCTTGCAAGTCTCGGGTATTTTCGTTTTAAAACGACATCTTCTTTTTCTTCCTGCGGTTTTAAGAATCTTAAACCTTTATTTGAGACTATTACTGGGGCAGAGGCAGGAATAATGCCATTGTTGTAAAAACAAGGAAGGTATAAGATGCCTTCTCCAATATCATCCCCTTTTAATGAAGTGTTTCCGTCTGATCCATAGCCATTCCCAATATCCTGAAACGTCATCTCATGTCCGTCAGACTTACCGTACGCGATAGGGAACCACCCGGATGGATTGAATACGGCCAGATAGCATAATGCATTTGGGGATTTTTCACATGACTTTAGCCGTACATCCTGATATCCGATAGGGTATCTTTGTGTTACGTCTTCAAGTCTGAAGTCGTTAAATAATTCAGGAATATCTTCCAAATTGTTCATGGCATATGGTGCAGACTCCCTGTTTTCAAAAAATAAACGTCTATATACTTTAGGTACTTTATGGGTAAACCATACGTCAGTTCCATTATCACGTTTATTTTGAAACGCAAGCACAGACTCATCAGGGGAAATGACTCCACAGAATGAATGCCCGTTGTTTCCACTTCCCCACATGGGAATCAGATCAAAGGTTGCCGGTATCCCCATAGAACGCATAGCCATAGCAGTAAGAATTGCCCTGTCATCGCATTTGCCGAATCTTCCGGACATGGTCGCAGTATAACCCATCTGGGCATTTCCCCAGTCTTCATGTCTTGTATCAATTTCTATTTTGCTGTTGATCTCTTTGGCAAGTTCAAGGACATTTCCTCCTGTCTCAGCAATATCTATCCATTGAGGTATATCGCTCCGCCAGTAGAATTCAGTCGGTTCATCCGCTATTTGAGGAGGCAGTATGTGATTTATGAATATTTCCGGTTTGTATTCATCCTTCCAATCGCATTTGTTCCATGTTTCGCATGCCTGATTTATGGATACTATCAAAGAATCCTGGTTGAGAAGGTAGCCATTGAACAACTTAAACAGTATTGATTGATTATGCCATGGCGTACATGATGTCATAATCGCCATAATGGCTAATAGTTTAATACAAAGTTTCATGGCTGTGTGTTGTTATCGTTTTTTTCATTGACTCTCTGATCTCCTGCTTAACCCTAAGAGTATAGGTGTTCTCTGTTTTCAGATGCATGGATAGAACGTGTTTCCCGACCTCTTCCGCACTTTCCTCATTTCCTGTTTCGCGATACAGCCTCCATAGGAGATAATGAGGCTTCAGTCTGGTCGGAACCATCAGCGCAGCAGTCTGCAGAGCAGTTTCAGCTGACTGATAATCCTTGTTGCGGATATGGAATTCTGCGATTGTACAGAGATTCTCGCAATTAGGCAGCAACGATTCGATGCTTTCCGAAGTCACCAATTCGGGAAATTCATTGAGTACTGATGCATAACGGGAATTAGTCTCAATATCATGAATATTGTCCCTTGCATATGAATGTATGTGTGTGAGATTTTCGCAATATCCGTTCTCCCTGTAAACACCTGCCAATGTTTCATTAAAATGAGATTTCTGCACAATCATAATCCCTGAAGCAAAAATTACAAGTATGAAGGATACTAATCCTATAGGTATTCGTATTCTCTTGTGTGAGTCCGACAGTCCATGCAGACACCCGGACAACAAAGGCAGCAGGAATGCCAGTTCGAGTTTGCTTAGGGGATACGAAAAACAGGAAAAGAACAGGAAAGCTACAAGAGGGGCTGTAAGTCTGCGGTCTTCCGTGGCCCTGATTGTGGTGACAATGACTGCAATAAATAAAGCCAGACCGACAAGACCTTGCTCAACAGCAATATGTAGAAACTCATTATATGGGTATGAGACATTATCAGCAACAGCCGCCAAAGGAGACGAAGCATGTTCAAAATACCTGGCCTGATATAGCATATAATGACGAACAAATCCTCCGTATCCGAATCCGACCCAAGGAATGTCACCGGCCATGGATGCAGATATCCGCCATATCAGAAGCCGTGCATCAGCAGATGAAGGGCGGTAATAATACAGACCGATTGCGAATATGGCAGTGATAGCCAGAAGCACAGCAACCATCCATTTGCGCCTCCTTGCAAAATCAACGATCTGTCTGCTGAATAATACGGCTATTCCTAAGACTGCGGCTACCCACCCGGCACGGGAATCTGCAATAATCAAGGAAAACAGAATCACCAGACATGCGACAGCCACGAGACTCCTACGACCGGGCTTGAAATCCATCTGAACCAGCAGCGTTATAGACGAGACAAGCGAGACAGCTTGGAAGCCTCCCAATTGTCCCGGGTTTCCCATAAGACCAGTTATCTGGAATATGGAATGGTTGCTTTTAATAATGCCGCTGAGCTGTGCAATAGCTACCATTGCCTGAACAAGTCCCAGAAACATTAAAATCGTAAATACGGTCTTAGGAGAAGAGAGACATCGTGCAGCAAAATAGATTGCCAGAAGCAAAATAAATTTGTAAATTACAAGACTGTTCAATGTCACGTTTGGGGTACATACAAGCACCAACAGACTCCATAAGATATATAGGACTGTAAAGAGGCCGGTATGTATCTTATGATTTAATACACGCATGAGGATGATTTCATTGATTTACAATTATACTTATTAATGTTGTAAACGACAAATTATGAAGAAGAAAATGGCTTGCCCTGTATTATAAAGTCATTATCTTTGTAAATATGAAATAACTAATGAGATAACTATGAAACTAAGACCAGTTCAATTATTGTTTTGCATTTTATCCTGCCTGCTGATCATTGTCTCTGCTTTTGCTCAAGATACTTCAAAAGAATCGTTAAAACAGCGGGAAATGATGATTCGTGAATTTGGAATCACAGATGCTCAGGCTATTCAGATTCAAAAGTTTTCGTTTGTCCGTTCTCGTCAGATAGATTCTTTGAATAAGTTGAGGCTATCCCCAAAAGAACTTGCTGAGCAAAGGGAGTCTGTGACAGATATATATTATGCAAAAGTTATTAGCATTCTTACTCCGGAACAGGTGAAGGCGTATCCTGTTGACGCTCTGAAAGCAGCGCGTACAAATGAAATTACCGGTCTGGAACTCTCTCCAAGAATGTCGGTAAAATTAGGACTTCTGAAGGCCGATTACGAAAAGGCACTGAAAAATCTTCCGGAAAATAAACGAGAACGAAAAAATGCCAGACAGAATCTTGAATCAAAATATGCTTGCTCTGTCAAATCCCTCATCGGGGATGATAAGTTTAATGAATGGATGGCGTTCCGAAATAGTAAGTTGGAGCGTGTGTTCATGAATAATTTTGGATTTACTAAAGAACAGTTTCTGAAATATCAGGAATTGGAGAATATGCAGGCTGTTGAAATAATGAAAATACGGAGTCTTGCCATACCTAAGGAAGAGAAGAAATCCAGAATTCGAGCAGTAAAGGAGGCTAAGATAGAATCTCTTAGAGATATTCTCCCTTCTGAGCAGTTTTCCAAATGGTATAAGTCATATCATCAGAAGGAAACGAGGAACAAGTGATGAAACCTATGAAGTCCAGAATCATATTGATGTTTGCAGTCCTGACTGGTTTATGTTCCTGTCAGGTGGCGGAATTGTCTTCTGGCCGTAATGGTGTAGGAGACGTTG
>JAZSEQ010000021.1:0-4093 GCA_045531765.1 Candidatus Cryptobacteroides sp.
CTATGATATCGAGGCTGATGCATTTAAAGCAGGAGACTTTACCATCATGGGCAGAAATCTCGGTGCAGTTGTAGGAAAGGCTGAGATAGATTCATACCAGACTGCGGGTGAGCGCAAATATGTGGCAGCTTCTGCGATCGGTAACTATTACCAGTGGGGTAACAAGAACCCGTATCCGCATGTTTCGGACTATGAGAACTATGCTGTTCCTAATTACGGAAACAAACTGCACAATACTCCGACTTATACCCCTGTTTTGGCTCTGCAGGTTGGAACAAATGCAAATGTTGCAATGCCTGGACAAATGTTCGGAACTGTTGATGCACTTAGTCAGGATGTAGGAACTTGTCTTTCAGATGATGACCGCACTCCAGCCAATATAGTTGCCTATACCGAGTCTGCGCCATATAAATATATGAAGAACTCCAAGACATCGTATAGTTACAGCTGGACTGGACATATCGGTGGTACAGCGCTGGAAACATTGTGGGGAGATGCAACATTAGAGGATGTTACTGACCATGTCAAGACTATTTATGACCCATGTCCTGCAGGTTGGAAAGTTTGGGAAGATGATGCTTGGGATGCAATGGAGACTGCCGGCGCTGAAACCGCTGTTATCGATATGAACGCCATGGATGAGGGTAAAGGCGGATATGGATCGATTATATGCGGGTCATATTTCCCGACCAATGGAGGCGGAAGAGGCTCTGGATTCAATGTTGAAAGACTTGCCAGATGTGGATATGCCGCTGAAACCGCTTATTTTGTATCAAATCTAAGTATTTATTCAAGTGGTTTCTGGGGACGGAAGTATCTTATCAGGCATGCGGCCAATTTTACTCAGGAGAGTGATATTGAAATCCTCATCGGTACTCATCTGTGTACAAGTTATTCGACACCACTACGTTGCGTAAAAGAATAAAACTTCTTAAATTTGCCAAAGGCAGGGCGGTCACAGGCCGCCCTGTTTTTTATAGGGAACGATATACATGTTTACACCAACTGTCATTTCTTTCGCAGACGCTCAAGCGGCAAGCCGATTGGACCGAACGAAGTGAGTGGAGAAATCTTTTTAAAGATGTCTCGACTGCGCTCGACATGACAGGTGTAAACTCATATATTAAAACCTTAATAAGACATTTATCATGAAAAGAATTCTTCTATCCCTTCTGGTCTGTATGGGCTTGTCGGTGGCTTCGGTCTCTGAAGTCTATGCCGCACCTTGTGAAATCAAGCCGGTGTCTCTCACATGCGGGAAGATGGCTTTACCGAACTGCGTAGATGTCCCTTATCCGCGTCTGTCGTGGATAAATTCTCCTGTGGATGATTTTGTAAAAGGGGCTTGTCAGTCGGCCTACAGGATACGTGTGGCCTCATCCCGTGAGGACCTCGCAAAAGCAGATCTTTGGGATAGCAGAAAGGTGAAGTCGGACCAGTCTGTTTTTGTACCTTATGGCGGCAAGACGCTCTCCAGCGGCCAGCAGGTGTGGTGGCAGGTGAAGGTCTGGGACGGTAACGGAAAGGCTTCAGACTGGAGCGAGCCTGCCCGATGGAGAATGGGTGTGATGAATCCTGAAGAATGGTGCGCCAGATGGATAGGTGCCCCATGGCAGCAGGAGTGGGAGGAAAAGAACACCACTCCAGCACCATACTTCCGTAAGGAGGTCGATCTGAACAAGAAAGTCGCTTCTGCAGTGGCTTTTGTGACGGGTCTGGGATATTTTGAATTCTATGTGAACGGAGATAAAATCGGTGATGAGGTACTGGTGCCGAATTTCACCAATTACAGCAAAAGGCCTCATCTTCCGAAGGTAAATATTGCCATCGAAGATAATTTCCGTGGCTACCGCGTGATGTATCTCACGTATGACATAACCGAGGCTCTCCGTCAGGGCAGGAATGCTCTGGGGATGATTGTAGGCAATGGTTGGTACAACACCCATACCCGCCGCTGGCCGGCATCATACGGTTCTCCACGTATGCTCTGCCAGGTCAAAGTGACTTATGAGGATGGCAGTGAGGAAATCATCATCTCTGATGAGTCGTGGAAGGTCAAGGAATCTGCGATAGTATATAACGACGAATATGTCGGAGAAACCTATGACGCCCGTCAGGAAATTACTGACTGGTGCTCTGTCGGATGTGACGAATCATCATGGAAAAATGCCGTTCTGAGGGATGCTCCGACAGGTGAATTGTGCGCCTCTTATGCACCTCTTGACAGAGTGGTGGAGACTCTTGAACCGGTGTCTTTTGAAAAGACGGAAAAAGGCTGGGAAGTGGATTTCGGCAAGGAAGTGTCGGGCTGGCTTCGTTTTGACGGAGTAAAGGCGGCAAGCGGAGATGTGCTGCAGGTGAAATATGTCTGCGAGTCTCCAGTCGGTACTCAGAAATATATTTTCGGGGAAGGTGAGTGCCGGGATTATGCCCCCAAGTTTGCCTGGTATGTGTTCAGAAAGGCCATAATTACAGGAGTGGAACTCAGTGAGGAAAATGTGGTTGCAGAGGTGGTGAACACTGATGTCAGGACAGATTCTGAGTTCACGACTTCAAATCCTCTGCTTGATCAGATAAATACAATATGGAGAAGAAGTCTTGAAGATAATCTTCACGGAGGTGTGATGAGTGACTGTCCTCATCGCGAGAAATCTCCATACACTGGAGACGGTCAGGTGTGCTGCGAGACAGTCATGTCCAACTATGACTGCTACACATTCTATCACAAATGGCTGCGTGACATGCGCGATGCCCAGAATGTGGAGACCGGCCATGTGCCTAATTCCGCTCCATGGCAGCCTGGATGTGGCGGCGGAGTAGGCTGGGGTGCGGCAGTGAACATCATTCCGTGGGAGATGTACCGTCACTTCGGCGATGTGCAGTTGCTTGAAGATGGCTATTTTGCCATGACCGAACAGATGCGCTTCATGATGAAGTATATCACTGAAGAGGGCATCATGGACTGCACGAACGAGACTGCGAACGGAGACCACCGTTATGACCGCTGGCTCAGGCTGGGAGAGTGGGTGGCTCCGCATGGGCTTCCTGCCAATCATCTTGTCCATACATATTTCCTCTGGAGGTGCGCGGATATTACATCAAAGGCGGCAGGAGTGCTCGGCAAGACGGAGGACCAGAAGAAATACAGGGACATCGCGGAGGATGTGAAAGCCGCTTTCCATAGGAAATATTACGATCCTCAGACAAAGTCCTATGGGGATTATGGAGCAAATGTGTTCGCCCTGCACATGGGTGTGCCGGAGGAATGCCACGCAGATGTTGTGGAATCGTTCAGGGCAGAACTTACGGATAAATACGGAAAACATCTCAATACCGGTATCTTCGGGACAAGAAGGCTTTTCGAGGTGCTTGCCAGGAACGGCCTGAATGAACTGGCATACGAGATAATCAACCAGAAGGATTACCCGGGCTTCGGCTGGTGGATCGAACAGGGCGCGACGACCACATGGGAGCGGTGGGATGGCAGGGATTCCCGCAACCACCCGATGTTCGGCGGCGGTCTGACATGGTTCTACAACACTTTGGCTGGAGTCAATATTGATGAATCGCAGCCGGGTTATAAGCATGTGGTGATCAGACCGCAGTTGCTGAAGGAACTTGAGCAGGTGACCTATTCAAAGATGACCCCTTACGGCATGCTCAAGGTGGAAATATCTCACGAGGATTTCAACGGGCAGATGAGAGTTACAGTACCTGTGGGCGCGACCGCAACTGTATGGGTTCCTGGGGCGGAAATGTCTGAAATAATAGGTCAGGGTATATATAATTTTGAATTCTGATGAAGAAAGTATTTGCTGTTTCTGCGATTTTTTTCGCATTTGTCTATTATAATGTTGACGCACAGGTTAAATGTGCATTTGAGGATAATCTGATTGATAAGGTCATTCCACATGGATGGCTTAAGGATTTTCTTGAAAATCAACGGGATGGCATGACTGGTCATCCTGAAAGCATGTCATATCCCTACGATAGTAATCTATGGGATGGTGAAATCGTGCGCAATACGACGTCCTATGGATCGGATTGGTGGCGATATGAGCAGACTGCTTATTACACAGATGGACTTTTAAGG
>JAZSEQ010000051.1:0-41032 GCA_045531765.1 Candidatus Cryptobacteroides sp.
AATGCAATGTGAAACCATCGTTCCAAAGCTACTCGCGAATCCTCACATCCCGGTGATGTATAGAACTCCTTCAATCTCCTATGTGAAACAATCCTCATACCTAATCTGCCTCAAAGATAGAAATAATTTTATAGAACAAAATAATCAACTAATAATATTTTGTATTTCAAAATATAGAGACAATAGTCGTCACTGCAAAATTGAATAGTCCGATACAAATAAACAAGCCCCGAATGCAGATTTTAATTTTTCTTTTACAAACTTTTTCTCTTTTTTATAATTATTTCTTTTTTTTATATGACAGCACCTCCTGTCCTGATATCAGCCACATCTATATAGAAAAACAGGGATGGCCTTTAAGTCATCCCTGTTGTATTGGATATGTATTATCACTTGTTTCCAAAAATGATCACATAAAACCATGATACACAACAAGATGACCGCCAACACGGCGTGGGGTAAAAACAACCGTATTGACGATCATATCGTTAATATTCAATACGTTATGCGTCCGCGACGCAACCTGTTACTTCAGCACATCAAGCATGAACTTTGCCCACAGATTGCCATTTTTCAGTTTAAGGGCGGTTTCGAAGCATTCTACAGCTTTCACCTTGTCACCAAGTCCAAGGTAGCCGAATCCCATCAAGCGTATTATTATAGAAGAAACCTGTCTGGTTCTAATTAGAAACTGTATGTAAGGAGAAAATCTACAGTGAAGGGACGGATATAGGAACCGGACATCACGTAGCCCTGGAGAAGGGAGGCGTCAGTGATGGTATCAGCCACATCGATACTGCCCTTGGAACCGTTCTGAAAAAGAACGTTCACAAAGTTCACGGAGAGCTTCAACTGGTCATGAAGTTTCCAGTCCACTCCTGCGAAAGTCTCCCAGTGTCCGGCAAAATATGCCAGATTGGTACGGCTCACATATTGGCGGCTGTAGTAGCGGGCACTTGCCCATACCTTGAAGTTATCCCATTTATAGGAAGGGTCTATTTCCAGCATAAGCTGGGATATTCCGGTGACATGATTTCCCGTATAGTCAATGATTTCTGCAGTACCGTCGCTGAAAACGAATTCATTACGATAATTCTTATAGCGTGGATCCTGCCAAGTTCCAAGAAGATGGAGGTTGAATCCGCCATAATGCATATTACCGTCCAGGGTAAATCCGAGAGTTCCTATTCCATATTGTGCGGTCCATGGAATTGTCTCGCTCACGCCTTCTATCTGTTTGGTCACTGTCATGACCTTGGCATTGTTCCAGCTTGTAATATACGAAACCAAGGCAGTAAGGTCCATCCAGCTGTTATCATAGGTAAATCCTCCTCGGGCGAGAGCATTTCCGATGGGTCTTGTGCTCGGGATAGTCGCATTCTTATAATATGAAGCACTCTTGGTAGTCATGCTGTAGAAGCCTTCCGCCATGAGGAAAAGACGGTCTACAAGTCTGTAGTTGATATGCTCCGTAAAAGCATAGTCCACTGCCGGGATGCTCAGATTATGGAGAGAACACAGATTCTTGTCTGCCAGATTAAATCCGTCCACACGGATATTCACAGGCTCATTATCCAATCTCGCGGCAGTCCATATGCTCTGATATAGGGGACGTACGCGCAGACCAGTACGCAAAAGGAGACGGTCGTCAGGATTGGCATCGTAAATAGCGTAAATCGGAGCATACAGGCGATAGGCATCATAGAACAGTCCGCTTGTATTCATGCCCCAGGTGGATTGACCTCCCTTGTGGATGCGCGAAGGATTTGCCTCGACAGTGTGTGCATAATAGAAGGTGGAGGCATAATTATCCTGCTTTGAATAGACGACCTCCATCCCAAGGCGGAGTTTGTGATGCCTGTTGAAACGTCTCACAGCCGAAAACATCAGATTGACATCAAATTCCTCCTGGTCTTCAACGGTAACAAGACGGTTCTGCATGTAGCCGCTGAAGGGCGATCCGTCAGGATTTGTGAACCCCCGTTCAGATGTAACATTGTCAATTCCGGCCAAGGCAATCTTGACATACTGGCTCGGCTGCATGTACATCAGGTGGAAATCAGCTCCAAACTTCCATCCGGAACTGTGAATGTGACTTGCTTTGAAGGTGAAGTCATGAATATATCTGCGGTCCATATTGCCGAGACTGCCGGTCTTCATGCCGCCATCGCGTATATCCATATACCGGACTGCATCATCCGCAGTGAAATAGCAGTCTCGTCCAAGCCTGAAGCCGTTGAATGTACTGATCGTACCGTCACCTTTATATATGAAAGGGGCAAAGCTATAGCCACCATCGATGTTATCGTTGCATAGGGAAAAACGATAGATGGCATCAAGCGTTGTGCAATCCCATCTCCTGGACAGCGCAAAGTTGTATATCTGCTTCTGGTCTATGAACTGGCGGTTTGGAGCATTGACGTTGGTCGGGTCGTTATTGATATAAGCTCCAAGGGCAAAATACAAGCCTTCGGTCCCTTTCACAGGTCCGCTCACAGCTCCGTCAAAACGGACAAGCCCATTGGTAGAAGAACCTACCGTAAAGGCACCTCTTAATGTGTCTCCACCGAGCCTTGTCCTGGAATCCAGAAGGACTCCGATCTCACCGGAAGTAATCACGGCTTCCATCAGACCTATGGATCCCTGAGGCTCATAGGAGTTTCCTCCCGACCAATGGAACTGGCTTCGAGGAAGTCCATGAGCATGTTTTACTCCATCCACATATACGATTGCACCATTGCCACCCTCGGGAAGTCCGATGTTTATCTCACGAGGAACAGTGGCCGACTCGGCATTGAGCATCATATTACGCTCACTCTTCTTGTCGGCGACTTCCAGAGAATCTGTTTCCTGCGCATACAGTGCGAACTGGCCTGCAAGTATCAGCAGAACCAGAATATAGATTTTCTTCATAGTGTCATCTGATTGATATTGCAAAGCCTCCGGAAGGAGCCATCCTTATCTTAAGCTTCGTCCTGGATGTAATCTTCTTCTGATTGATTTCATATCGGTGGCAGGCGTCAGATCCGCTTTCAGGAGTATTATCAGCTCCGTTTGCATCTGGCGCATCCGAATATACGGTCGCGACATATTTACGTCCCGGTTCCAGGAAGTCGAAGCTTACGGTAATCTCCCTTGAATTTTCATCCGTAACTCCGCCCACAAACCAGTCACCCGTATCCTTGGCCTGACGGGCGGTAACAATATAATCGCCCGGCTCTGCCTCCAGATAGACGCTCTTCTGCCAGTCCAAGGCCACATCCTTGATGAACTGGAAGGCATCCATATGCTTGAGGTAACTTTCCGGCACATCTCCAGCCATCTGGATCGGAGAAGCCTGAGTGACATACAATGCCAGCTGCTTGCAGATGGTAGAGTGAATCTGCTGGGTCGAATTCGGATTTATCCTGCTCATATCCATCTCAAAAATACCAGGTGTGAAATCCATCGGACCGCCCTGAAGCCTGGTGAACGGCAGGATTGTGACATGATGAGGAAGGACACGGCTTCTGAACTCCATACCCATAGCCGATTCGTTTCCGACAAGGTTAGGATAAGTCCTGCAGATGCCGGTAGGGCGGACAGCCTCATGACCGTTCACCATTATCTTGTGTTCTGCCGCTTTCTTGAGCACCCGGTTGTAGTGATTGACCATAAACTGGCCGTAATGGTATTCGCCATATGGAATGATGTCACCTACGTATCCTGTCTTGACCGCATCATATCCATATCTGTTCATGAGTTCGAAGGCAGCCTCCATATGCCTTTCGTAATTGACTACGGAACTCGATGTCTCATGATGCATCATAAGCTTTATTCCCTTGGAATGGGCATATTCATTGAGTTCGTCTATATCGAAGTCCGGGAAAGGAGTAACAAAATCAAAGACCTCATCCTTCTGATTACCGAACCAATCCCTCCATCCTTCGTTCCAGCCCTCAACCAGAAGGGCATCGAATCCATGTTCGGAAGCGAAGTCGATATATTTCTTTACATTTTCCGTATTTGCACCATGACCGAGACGGGAGCCATACGCCCACGAGCGCTTTCCGGTAATCATCTCCCACCATACACCCATGAACTTGACCGGATGAATCCATGACACATCCTCAAGGGCACATGGGTCGTTCAGGTTGAGGATCAGTCTTGAAGCAAGCACCTCACGCGCATCGTCCACCACCATGACAGTCCTCCACGGAGATGTGCAAGGAGCACAGAGGCGTCCTCTGTATCCGGTTGCGTCAGGAGTGAGGTCCGCCTTGAAGCTCAGGTCATCTTCATTTAGAATCAAGGTCATGGCAGGATAATTCACCAGCGCAGCCTCATGAATATTAATATAAAGCCCGTCATCAGTCTTCATCTGAAGGGAGGTCTGGACGGCAGTCGGCCCTACGACATGCTGGGATGCATTGTTGAATATCATCTTCGGCAATGTCGCCCTGATTTCGGAAAGACGGGTCTGGGCATAATTATATTCCTGAGTATCATAGTCGCCGGCTATCCACCATGCAGTGTGGTCTCCTGTCATCCTGAACTGCGTAAGTTCATCCATGATAACGAAATACTTCAGATTATCCTGAGCTGGGAATTCATATCGGAAGCCCAGGCCGTCATCATACAACCGGAATCTTATGACCATCTGAGCATCCTTGCCTGCCTTGCCCTTGAAATCCTTCTTCGAGAGGGTCACAGCCAGTTCGTTATAATGGTTCCTGATCTGAGATTCCTCACCCCAGACAGGTTCCCAAGTTTCATCAGACTCTGATTTCACAGCATCGACAAACACGAAGCCGCTTCCCATATCTACAGTATCATAAGACACATGCATATAGGTCTCCGGATTCTTTTTCGACGCATCTCCCCTGAGAGTATACCCGAGAGGGCTTGGCTTGATCACTTCCCGGTCAGAATATGACAAGGCATAGTTCGGGATACCGTCCTCAGAAAGAGAGAAGGTCATCTCAAGGTTTCCGTCCGGGCTGAGCAGGGTTTCTGTTCTTGTCTGTGCATTGAGTACGGATGCCACCATGAGCAACGCAGCAATTATTGTAAGCTTCATGATTTATCTTGTCAGTATTGCAGCAAATCCTCCACCTGGAGCCATTTCAACGGTAAGCGACTGTCCTGCCACATTCTCTACCCGCACATAATCCTCAGCATGGCGTGTCACATTGACACCGTCTCTGAAAAGTTCCATCTTCCAGTCTCCTTCTCCCAGGAATCCTAAATCTACAGTGACGGTATGTGCTTTCTGACCGGCAATTCCTCCGACATACCACTTGTCACCGTGACGACGCGCCATCACGATATATTCTCCCACCTTACCGTCAAGGGCAACAGTCTCATCCCATACGGTAGGAATCTTTGCGATGAACTCGGTACATTCCTTTTCCTGTTCATAATGCTGAGGTGAATCACAGAGCATATTGAACGGCGATTCAAAGATCACATACATTCCAAGCTGATGGCAGCGTGTTCCCTGGCTCACAGGATCCACATAGCATGGCTTGTACCAGGTGTAGTTGTAGTTCCTCATCGCTCCCTGTGTGTAGTCCACAGGACCGGCAGCCATTCTGATGTATGGGAAGGTCACATCGTAGGTAAGCTGGTCAGTGCCCACCTTCGACCACTTCATCTGCTCCAGTCCATGCACACCCTCGTAGTTGAGCACATTAGGATATGTCCTGTTGAGTCCGCATGGCTTGTAGGCTCCGTGGAAGTCCACGAACTGATGATATTTCGCCGCCATCTTCGCTGCTCTCGTATAGAAATCAACCATCATCTGGTCATCCCTGTCCATAAAGTCAATCTTCCATCCCTTCACTCCCATATCAGCATAATGCGAGCATATCTTCTCCATATCCTTGTCAAAGGCCCAGTATCCTGCCCAGAGCACGATTCCGACATTCCTCTTTGCAGCATAGTCGCAGAGCTCCTTGATGTCGATTTCCGGAACCACATTGAAAAGGTCTGCCTTGCCCTTAACTGCCCAGCCCTCGTCGAGGATCACATACTCGATTCCATACTTCGAGGCGAAATCTATATAATATTTATATGTATCGTTGTTCACACCGGCCTTGAAGTCCACACCGGTGACATGCCAGTTGTTCCACCACTCCCAGGCCACCTTGCCGGGCTTCACCCAGGACCAGTCTGCCTGAGGGTCAGCAGGTTCACCAAGAAGCCACACAAGGTCATTGTCCAGCATCTCCTTGTCCTGCGAACTGACATTGACGATTCTCCAAGGGAAAGAAACCGCTCCGTCATATTTAGCGATGTACTGTTCTCTGGACTGGACTTCACCTTGAAGATTATTGTGTCCACCCTGCCTGATTTCCTTAGGATACGGAGCAAACATGGCTTCAAGAGAAGAATCGGCATCTCCGTTATAAAGATACATTCCCGGATAATCAGTCAGAGACGACTCCATGATATTGATCTTATATCCCTCAGGAGACTCCACCATGACAGGTACAAAAGCTATACGTCCCTTGTCCCATGAAGACAGAGGACCATGCACATAGAGATTTTCGAAAGAGTTGTAGAACTGTTCTTCCAGAGTAGGTTTGGGATCCTTCACATACGGAACATACATATTCCAATCCTCCGGAAATGCAAACTGCACTGTCTCTCCCGCAACCTCGAAAGGCACTTTTGACTTGGATACGAAACGGTAAGCTACACCAGCATCATAGGCGCGGAATACAAGATCAAAGGTCTTGAACTTGAGTGTCAGCTGATTATAATTCTCCTTTACCTGAGACTTCTTGTAGAAAGGAGCATCCACCATTCCGTTTACAGATGTCCTCTCCGCCTTTCTGAACTTTACACTTCCATCATAGGCCGAACCGTCAGCAAGCTGCATGGCAATCCTTGACGGAGCCAGGACGGTATTTCCATCCTTTGTCACCGTATACACAATCTTCCCTTCCGTCAGGGATATCTTCGCATCAAGAGTACCGTCCGGAGACAGAAGCTCATAGTTTTTTGGGGCAGCGCCGGCAGCAAAGGCTACCATCATGGCTGCAATCATAAGAATCGACTTACGCATCATATTATTTTTCTGAAACATTTAACATCAAAGTCTGAAGATTTACGCTGTCGGGGCCGATCAGGATTTCAAAATCTCCCGGCTCGAGAGTCTTCTGCGGCACCGTCCTGCCGTAAGGGTCCACATAGTACCAGGAAAGCATATCCGGGGTTATTTCAAATGCGACATCCACACTTTCGCCCGCCTTCACATGAACCTTCCTGAAGGCCTTAAGTTCCTTCACCGGACGGGTCATTGAGGAAAACACATCGTGAATATAAAGCTGGACTGTCTCATCTGCGTCACGGGAACCTGTGTTGGTCACCTTCACGGAAGCCGTCACGGAGCCGTCGGCCGTCATCGTATCCGCACTGAGAGCGAAATCCGAATACTCAAGAGAAGTATAACTCAATCCATAGCCGAACGGATAAAGAGGACTGTTAGGGCTGTCCATATAGCTGCTGCTGAATCGTTTATAGGAATCGATCCTTGCCGGACGACCACCGTTCTTCATGTTATGATATATAGGTATCTGTCCCACATTGCGAGGGAAGGTCATCGTCAGCTTGCCGGATGGGTTCACCTTTCCATATATGACATCAAGAATCGCATCAGCTGCTTCGCTTCCTCCATACCACACATCAAGAATTGCCGCCATATTATCATTCTCCCATCCCAGAGTCATCGGACGGCCGGAGAAAAGCAGAAGCACAACCGGCTTGCCGGTCTTCACAAGAGCTTCCAGAAGTCGTCTCTGAGGCTGAGGGACATCAAGAGAAGTACGGCTTGAAGCCTCACCTGTCATCCATGCCGGTTCTCCCACTGCCGCAAGCACTACATCCGACTGTCCTGCCGCAACTACCGCCTCACGGATCATCTGAGCCTCAGTGCGGGGATCGCGGACATATTTCCTGTTGCGGCAGGCAGCCTGCTCCAGTTCCGCGTCCTCAAGCATATTGCTTCCCTTGGCAAAGACGAAATCGCATCCCGCCTCCTTCATGGCTGCAAGAAGGGACCTGCAGTCATCAAATGCCGCTCCCTGCCATGATCCGGTGTATTGTGCTCCCGCATCGGCCAGCGGGCCGACCAGAGCCACCTTCTTCCCTTTCGAAAGAGGAAGTGTGCCGTCATTCTTCAGAAGGACGAAGGACTCCGCGGCAATCTCACGTGCAGCCTTCCGATGTTCATCGGTATATATCCTGTTCTCCTCACATCTGAGGAACTTGTATGGGTCAGCAAGCAAGCCCAATTTCTCTTTAGCTTCCAGCACCCTGCGGCAGGCCTGATCTACAGTCTTCATGGAGAGCCGGCCATCCTTGACTGAGGCTGCAAGCTCGTCCACATAGCCTTCGGTCATCATATCGGAGTCTACTCCGGCATCCAGAGCCAGCTCGCTGACAGTCTTCCTGTCACCGATTCCGTGACGGACCATCTCTCCGACTGCATTATAATCCGATACGACAAAGCCGTCAAAGCCCCACTGGTTGCGCAGGACTTCTGTCATCAGCCACCTGTTTCCGGTCGCAGGGATTCCGTTCACGTCGTTGAAAGAGGACATCACGCTTGCCACTCCGGCATCCACGGCCGCCTTGTACGGCGGGAAATACTCATTGTACATCCTGGCAGGCGACATATCTGTCTCACGATAGTCCCTTCCTGCCTCGGAAGCGCCGTAAAGGGCAAAATGCTTCACACAGGCCAGGACCTCGTCATCATCATTCAGGTCTCCCTGGATTCCGCGCACCATGGTTTCAGCATACACAGAAGCCAGATACGGATCCTCTCCGGCTCCTTCCACACAACGTCCCCAACGGGCATCACGGCAGATGTCCACCATAGGGTTATACAGCCATGTCAGACCGTCCGAAGAAGCCTCCACAGTACTTATGCGAGCTGCACGTTCCATCGACTCGGGATTCCATGTGGCGGCAAGGGCGAGCGGAACCGGGAAAGTCGTGCGGTATCCATGGATTATGTCGGCGCCGAACAGGAGCGGGATTCCCAGACGGGACTCCTCCACCGCCATCTTCTGCCATGCCATGAGTTCATCCCTATCATGGCGTCCGAACAGGCTTCCAACAGCTCCGGAACGGACCTTCTCCGCCACTCCGGTACTCTGCTGTTCACCTGTCACTGCTCCTCTGGGGGCCACAAGGCAGTTCAACTGTCCGAGCTTCTCCTCCAGGGTCATCTGTGACATCAGTTCATCGACCTTTGTCTTCTCGGGAACACAGGCCGACAGGAGGAAAACCGCAGAAAGGAATATGGATATGCCTCTCATAGCTTACCGGATGTCAATATAAACTACAGAGCCCGGAGCAATCCACATCGAAGCCTTGCCTTCATTGAATTCGACAGGGACCTGAGTATAGACATGGAACTCGTCAGTCACATAGCTCATCGCCTCCTTTATCTCCTTGCCTGCTACCTCGATCTCCACCTTCCTGTGGGCAACCACATTCTTGTCGTTTGTGAAGAAGGACATCAGCACTCCGCATCTTCCGTCCTCACCCACTGCAGATGTGACATATACATCAGGACAGTCAGTCACCACAGACTTCACCTGAGTGCCGAGATTCACAAGATTCTTCCATGCATAGAGAGCATAATACTGCGGGAGAGGGGCTCCCTTATAGAAGTCGAAAAGACCGTTGTATGACACTCTCGGGCGGGCATCGTAGTACATGAGCATATCCACAGGACCATCCTGGCACGCAGACATGACGGATGCAAGGAAAGCGGCGCCCTTATGGGAAGTCACCACTTCCATGGTTTCCTTCCACTCAGTCGTCCAGTTGGAGAGATAGTTCCACTCATCCAGAATCATCTCGACATCAGAATATCCGTACTTGTCGAGCATAGCCTTGATACGGTCATTCTTTGCAATGAACTTGTCTGGTCCTGAAGCATACAGGTGATATGAGAAGAAATCCATGTCCACCTTGTGCTCCGACATATATTTCAGGAAGTTGTCAGCCCAGGCATCATTCTCGCAAAGCGCCGGTCCACCGATCTTCAGATGAGGGAAGCACTTGTTCAGATGATCTGCCGCAATTTCATAGAACTTGAAGAAGTCAGTATCTGAACCGTTCCAGGTAGGAGACATGTTCTTCTTCCAGCGTCCGTCCTTGAAACCAAGGTCAGGCTCATTCCATATTTCCCAGTACTCTATGTCATAGTGGAAACCGTCAGCCCATCCTTCAGTGTAGTGACGGATGATATGCTCACATATCTTAGCCCACTTCCTGTAGTCCTTCGGAGGAATCACTCCATATTTCTTGCTCCATTTCTCTATAGACTGGCCAAGACGATAGAACACCTTGGTGCCGGCGGCCTGGATGTCTGACAGAAGCACATCTGTCAATTCAAAGTCATATGACTCAGGATCATTTACATCGGCATCGAAATCCGGAAACACACATGTGATATCCACCGTATGCGCCCATCCCCAGTTTATCGGAGCATCATGCAGACGTGCATATGGAAACTCCGCAGCCTTGTATGCAGGGAAATTGGTAGTGCTTGAATTAGGATCCGGGCTCATAGGTCCGTTATTGACAGCGTTCATCCGCTTGATCTTGCCCACCGGCTCATCAGCCTTTACAACTATCTGCGCCATAGCAGAGACTGCTGATACCATAATAAGCACGGCTGCAGAGATAATTTTTACGATTGGTCTGTTCATATTTAGTGTCATTGATTATTTCATTGTCGAAAACCTGAATTCAGTAGTCGAATAGTATGTCCCGCCCGGACGAAGGATTGTCGTAGGACATTCCGGCATATGAGGGGAGTTAGGGAAATGGAGGGTCTCCATAAGCATTCCGCCGAACTTCTCCACAGGGCCGTACTTACCCACTATCCTGTCATTGAATCCGCGTCCTGTATATGTCAGAAGGCCCGGTTCTGTCGTCCACACCTCCATCACACGGCCGTTCTTCGGCTGCGACATGGTAGCCGCATGATGCAGGACACCGGGTTCATAGTCCCTGAGCTGCCAGCACACGGAGAAGCCCCGCATAGTCACAATCTGCTCGCTCGGTGTATCGATCGCATAATCGACTCTATGAGGCGTCCTCATGTCAAAAGGAGTCTTGTCTACCGGCTGAGGCTCTCCCTTCTGTACAAAACGGGAATCGTTGAGGCTATATGTATCTGCATTCACCTGAAGATAATGATCCATGACATAGCCGCCCTTGCTGCCCTTGAGATTGAAATAGGCATGATTGAGCATATTGACGATGGTCGGCTTGTCCGTCGTTGCCCTGTATTCGATCTTCAGCACATTATTTTCATCCCACCAGTATGTGACCTCAGCATTGAGATTTCCCGGATATCCTTCCTCCCCGTCAGGACTGAGACGGGTAAATCTCACACCGACCCTGGCTCCCGAAGTATCCGTATGAGTCTGAGTGATGGTCTCACCCTTCCAGACAAACCGGTCAAAACCCTTGTTACCGCCATGGATATGGCCTTGACCGCCTCCAAGACGTTCATTGACAGTGAGCTGGTACTTCTTTCCGTCAATTTCCACTTCAGCAGGATATATCCTGTTGCCAAACCTTCCCACCACGGCTCCGGCAAAGCGTTCGCCGCCTTTTTCCAGGTCATTGATGTTGCCATAGCCTACAATGACATCATCAATGAAGCCTGTGCTGTCAGGTACATTGACACTGACAAGCTTGCATCCGTAGTCTGTAACCGTGACGGATGCTCCGGATGAATTGGTCATAGTATAGAGCATGGTCGTGTCACCCTTTGAAGTGACACCGAAGAACTCGCCCTTGACAGAAAGTCTGTCAGCAGAGCAGCCTGTTGCGACTAGTGCGGCAAATCCGAGGCCGCAAAAGAAGTGTCCGATGTTCATTCCTTATGTGGTTTTGATCGGTTGCTAATTTAGGAAAAAAAGCGAATGCCGTCAATTTCAGGCATTCGCTATTTTTCTGTTTGGTCATAAAATATAATATAATGCCCAAAGATTGTCATTGCGCTCCTTCAGAGCCTTGCGGAAACACTTTTCAGCACGGGAGTCATGTCCTAAGGCCTTATGTCCTATACCCTGCATATAGTACGCTGCCGAATTGACATCCTGTTCGTATGGTCCTCTGTCAAAACTCTCCCAGAATCTTTGGACATATGTAGTCAGAGCATTCTCTCCATTTTTGACGATAGCTTCAAACATAGCCTTCACCGGTGCCTTAGGATCGAGCTTAAGCATTGCCAAGCCTTTCTCATAATCATATATGCAGTCCGCATCCTTCACCTCAACTTCAGAAGCCATCCTGAAATATTTTTCAGCATTCACCGCATCTCCCATCTTCTCGTATGCGAGACCTATGTTGTAGTAGACCTGTGCATCACGCGCATAGTATTCCAGATGTGCATATCCATGGTTCTCCGGATATTCGTCTGCCAGGAGCATGAACTTGAGGGCAGAATCGTTGTCACCTTTCTCCCATGCCTCGAAACCGGAAAGCAGGCACACATCGACATAGATATCGTGGAGGTCCTCGATATGCTCGCGACGGCTGTAGAAACGGGTCTGAAGCTTTTCCAGAACGTAAGCATACTCGCCCTTGAGTATCCTTTGCTTAAGAGCTTTGGTCTCAGAATCATAACGCTTCTCATAAATGGCTTCCCTGCCGTCGAACAGATCGTATCTGTCCTCAAGAGGAGCCTTTACATACTCCATTATCTCGTCACACTCGGCAAGGAAGATCGCATTCCCCGCCTTGTCAGCCTCTATGGCACGCTTGTAATAGTCGATCGCCTTTGCATAGTCCGAATAATACTTGTCCTTGTTTTCATCCTTGAACCTCCAGTACCATCCGAGATTACGAAGAGCCATTGCAAAATCCGGTCTGTACCCGACAGCCTTCTCCCACGCCGCAAGCGCCTTCTCCGGCTGCTTCTGATAGTAAAGGTTCCCGAGATAGTACCAGGTGCTGGCACCATCCGGAATATATTCAAGAGCCTTGTCGAGGACTTTTACAGTCTCAAGACGGAACGGGAACACATACGAGATATCCCCCTTTTCTGCCTTTGCAAACCATTCCGCAGCCGCAGCCTTGTCACATGCCTTATCTGCGAGATAACCGAGCCAGTACTCCACGGTAGGATACGGCTTGACCGCCTCAGACTTGTTGAGCACCTCAAGGGTCTCCTCCACAAAGCCGTTGTTGTAGTAATATAAGGCAAGCTCGAGATGCGATTCCGGAACACCGCGGAGAAGGGCGGCAAGTTCCTCTGCCGGCTTCTTTTCCATCAGCACCAGCTCGTTGGTCGCGTAGTAATTGAGCGGGTTGAACTTCACCACATCCATTGCCAATGCCGCCGCCTCAGCATGCCTTCCGGCATGACGCAGAAGAGTTGTCTTGAGATTCTTTGCATCTACGTTCATGCCGTTATAGTTTACGGCCATATTGATTTCCTCAAGAGCACGTTCTGCATCGCCCAGCTTGGAAGATATCTGCGCAAGCTGGTAATATGCGGCGGAAGCGTATTCATAGTCCCAAGCCGCACGGTAGAGAGTGTCGATTGCAGGCTCCCACTGTTCCTGGGCCTTGAGGACAAGACCGAGGTTATACATGGCCTCACCATCAGAAGGACGGGTGTAGTTTGCAGTCTGACGGCTGATTGCACGACGCAGATGCTCTGCAGCCTTCTCATAATTTCCTGCCTTGCGAAGGAGTATACCTACCTGTGTATTGGTACGGACATCACCCGGGTCACGACGGAGAACCTCGTTGAAATAATCCATTGGGTCGGTGTGAGCCTGATGGAACTGGAGATTACGCATCCCGACATAAAAAAGCTCCTCTGTATTCACGATGCTCTTTGGATCCGGATTCACCGGAAGCAGGTCCTCAGGATGCGGTTTGCTAAGGTCGTGCCTGTACGGATGATAGTCGATGAGAAGCTCACCTTCAGCAGAATAAAGGCTCATAAGTACTTCAGTGGGGGTCTCCACTTCTGAAGCATCTACCTTGAAATCATCTGCAAAAGGCTTGTCGGGTGCAATTGACGCAACTTTTGAATAAAGCAACTTGCCTTTGCGGGTGACCTCAATCCTCGCATCGTTACGTATCTGAGTAACATTAGCTGCAACATGTATATCACCGGAAGAGCAGATATCCATATTTACTGTAGCCTTCTCGTTACCTCGGTTTACATTATCAAGGTCGCGGATACCATACCAGTATGCGGTGAACTCCTTTGTTTCCTGCGGGTTGATCCAGCAGTAGTCCGGCTGATTGTCGGAGTATGCAGCCGTCATAAGTTCAACATAAGGGCCATCTGAATCAGTCAAGGTCACACAATCCCAGGCATGACCGTATGCATGCGGTCCCCAAGTCCAGAATTTGCCGCCCTTGTTGATATTATGATTACCGGCGAGCATGGTACCGGCATCAACGCCATGGTCATAGCCTCCTACAAAGTCATCCTGAAGGTCATGGATGAACACGGAATCTCCTGTCAGGGACGGCAGGTTCTTCCACCAGCTGACATCTTTTCCTACATACGCCGGATTATTCTTGTAGGGAGCCTGAGGAACCGGCCAATGCATATGACTGAGCTTATGGTGGAACATACCGAACTCAGTACACTCCGGGAAAATGATCTGATAATTCTCATTGGCGTGGGTTGCGACATTATTCCAATGAAGCATCGAATTACGGTCAATGGAATTATTGAAGAAACGTCCGGTCACCTCTATATATGACTTGTCAGGGTAGAGTGTCATACCCACTGCCCAGCTCATCCTGTGGCGGTTCTCGACCTCACCTACCCAGATAGTCTTCGACCCGTCACCATTATCGACAAGTTTGCAATCTATAGGATACTGAGAGGTGGCACGGTGATGATGGAATACATTCCACTCGACACCTCCGGAAATCCACGCTCCAAGCATGCCCACATTAGCAGGCTTGATCACGCTCTGACGATAGAATATCTCATAACCATTGGTCTTGTCTGTCGCATAAAAAAGACGGCCTCCGATATCCGGGAGCACACAGACCTTGATATAATCGTTCTCAAGATACAATGCCCTATGGGCGGAATCAACCTTCTCGATAGTGGGGTTATCATTCATCGCATATGGATAAACGCCACGCTTCGCCCTCTGATAGGCGAAATCCCTT
This sequence comes from Candidatus Cryptobacteroides sp., assembly GCA_045531765.1. GTDB lineage: Bacteria > Bacteroidota > Bacteroidia > Bacteroidales > UBA932 > Cryptobacteroides. The sequence goes on from JAZSEQ010000051.1 coordinate 15,175, forward strand.
TCGAAAAGCGGAGCCTTCTCTGGCGCATTCACTCTATAAGTCGGGAGGTTTTCAACACCTTCCCACATCCTGACCGGACCGTTCTGGGCCGAAAGATGCATGGAAATCAGAGAAAGAAGAATCAGTACATTTTTTTTCATATGGTGTTCAATTGTTTTTCTGCTGCAAAGAAATACAATATATAAATCAAGAAAAACCACATATCTCCCACCAAATGCAAGAATACTCCCAAATACAACAAATTTCCCAAATAACACCACACACATCCCATTAGAAGCTCACGCGCGGGTGGCAGAAGTGTTTTCTGCCCATATTTGCCTACGAAACAAACACTCCGAAAAAGACAATGAGAAAATTTCTGTTTTACATCTCGGCAGCGGTTTTCATTATGGCATGCAGCAAGGATGAAACTGCACAGCCCGAAACCACACAATGGCGATCCCTCTCCATAAACCTCGGAAAGCCAATGACCAAGACAGTCATTGACGGAACTTCTTCAGGGAATGTCATACCTGTCTGGTGGTCGGCTGGAGACATCATAAATGTCAATGGTCAGAAGTCTGCCGAATTCGAAGGTTCCGGACATGTCATGAATGCGGAATTCAAGATAAACAACATCCACGCACCCTATAAGATGATATATCCGCATCATGCCTACAGGGGAGAAAACACAGACGGTACCGTCACTGTGGAAGTTCCGGCCACACAGAAATACACCCAGAACAGTTTCGAAAGCGGAGCAATGATAATGTACGGCTATTCCGAGACGGAATCAATCGACTGCCGATATGCCTGCGGAGCCATCAAGATCGGTCTTAAGGGAGATGAAGCCGAGATCGTCAAAAGCATCTCAATATGCAGCCTATCCGAGGAAGGCATTATTGCCGGAGATTTCACAATCGACCCTGTTGCAGGTATGATCACACCAAAAGAGAATGGCAGTCAAATAATAACGGTAGAATTGCCGGATGGCGGCCTGGCTCTTTCAGATAATTCCACATACATAATCGCGACCATTCCTGCAGGCTCATATCCTGACGGATTTGAAATAAAGATGCTTGACCAGGACAAAAGGGTCATGAGACGCCTCTGGCTGAAGCATTCTGCCGATGCGGAGGCTGGAATCAGAATCATTCCGGGAAAAATCACCAGTTTCGACAATCAGACGTTCGCCACAGATTCCCGCGAGATCTGCTCTGCCGAAGATTGGGAAGAGTTCGCTCAGGCTTGCAACAAGGGCGGAGACGACTGGAAGAACCTGTGGCTGAGTAAGAAACATTCAGTAATTATTGGCAGTGACTTTTCTGCAGAGAGTCTCACATCAGTCGAAAACCTTGCAGAAGAGGTCACCATCGACGGAAACGGACACACAATCACCCTGACCAAAGCCACCGGCCCTCTTTTCCATACAATAAAGGGAACCGTCAAGGATCTCACTCTTGCCGGAGAAATGAAGGCTACAGACCCGAACTCCAAGGGAGCATCTGCATTCTGCAGCCTCCTTGCCGGCGGAAACATTTCCGGATGTATAAACAGCATGTCTATCGGCATTGATGCTTCACACAAAAGTAAAGCTGTCAAGGCCGCAGCGTTTGCCGCAGAAATGTCAGGTGGTTCCATCTCAGGCTGCACTAACAAGGGCAATATCGACATTATCACCGGACTCGAGTCTTCAAAGGAAGTCATGGCAGGAGGATTTGCAGCAATCGTAAGAAACCTCACATCAAAAGCATATCTGACAGACTGCACAAACGAGGCTGACATCTCAATAAGTCTGGAGAGGGCGGCAAACGGGACAAGCAGACCGAACAAAGCCGGATATGGAGGAATTGTCGGGGTAATCCTTGGCGGAAACTCTGAAAACTTCCTTAGCGTCTCAGGATGCATCAACAACGGCAACGTCTCGGTTTCCTTTGCCAACGATCCGTCAAATGCCGCGAATTTCAGTCTGTCCGGAGCCGGAGGAATCGTCGGAATCAACACAGCCTTCAACAACGACGGCAACTTCCCTACAACACCGTCCGGGCATTATATGCAGATGACCGGGTGTACAAACAACGGTAACATATTCAATGGACTGGCAAGCAAGGCTTCGTCATCTCTTCTCGACGATGTCTGCGCAGGAGGTCTTGCAGGAATCCTGATAGGGACTTCTGGCAGTCATATCCCGATTGACGGCTGCAAAAACAACGGAACGGTCAGGACATATGAAGGAAGTGCATTCAAAAGAGCGACATACGTAAACGTGTGCGGAGGTTTGTGCGGTATCGGAGGATGGCTGGACTTCGATATGTGCGATGTAGTCAGCAAGCAGATCGGAACAGTAAAGGGACGCACCTATTCTGTCAGCGCCGGCATAGGACTCGCGATAAGGAGTTTCACGATGACAGGCTGCCGTTTCAACGCAGAGATACAAGCAATACGATGCACAAACTTCACAGAAGACAGCCATTCTCTGGCGTTCTGTGCGACCACGACATCCAAGTCCGGAAACATAGATGCAAAATACGGTCTCGATCTGAGCGGATCCGAAATCAGCGGCTGCAGCTTCTGCGGAAAACTAACCACAAACAGCGTCACTGCAAGTCCGGACTCGACATCGCCCGTATCGACAGATACCGTTGAGTTTACCAAAGACACATATAGCGGATATATAATATCAAAGACATCGGGAACAACCGACGTAATTCTTAAAGACAACAAATATTGGGAGGGCGCGCAATGAAGAAGACATTAAGTTTAACCGCCGTGGTCATCCTTTTTACATGCGGATGCACCAAACTGACAAAGGATGACGGATCCGACATCGACACATCCGGTCACACCTTGTTGAAGGCCACCATCGAGAACCTTGCTCTCCCCGGGTATGACCCGTCAGTTGCGCTTTGGAGCAAAGACGACCAGATGGGATTATTTACAGAGGGACAGTCCAAGGCCGTTTGCTGGGACATAAGAGTATCCTCAGACGGGAAAAGAGACGCAGAATTCTACGGTCCCCTCGTCAAAGGCGATAAGATCATCGGAGTATTCCCATATGACTCATCAATCGAATACAATGGGAGCGCCATAACCTGCGAGCTTCCTGGAGTTCAGAAACATATGCCAGGTATGTCGATGACAGATTTTTTCCTGGCACACAATCCATATGTCTTCGGCGTGGCGGATAACGGTTCTATCGATTTACATTATGCATCCGGTCTCCTTGAAATAGATTTCAATCTGGCCTATCCTGTAGAAATAGCGATGTTAAGCATAGCCTCAGACACACAGTTCATATCAGGAAGAATGCTATATGATGGTGAGACGCTGTCCGGTACAGGAGCAGGTTCAAAGACCGTCATTCTGGATTTTGAAGACAAGGCTTATATGAGTCCCGGGTTAAAGGCATATGCAGTCATCCGGCCTGGCGTATATGAAGACTTTTCTGTGACTATAGTTCTGGCAGATGGAGAGAAAATGACGCTGAAAGTTCCCCAGACGACAATAGAGCGTATTTCGGCAGGGCACTTCACTGCAGGGCATATAACAGTTTCATCATCAGACCTCCCGTCATTGGATCAGGAGGAAGGTTATTGGGAGGAAGATAAATGAAAGCAAGAATTGTTTTGGCGGCAGCAACCCTCATACTGGCTGTCTCCTGTCAGGAAAAACTGAAAGAATATTCTCCGGGCCATTCATTGGGAGAAATCGTGATGGCCGCATCTGAAGGGTCCGTATCCGTTTCTGTAGACTATGATTGCCTCTGGAGGGTCCATACTCCTGCAGAGTGGATAACGATAGATGTTGAAGGGCGAGATGGAAGCGCAGCCTTCAGCTTTACAGTATCATCAAACGAGTCTGATGCAACAGTATCCAGACAGACCCGCAAAGCTCCTGTCATGCTGACCAGACTTGACAGTTACGTCAGTGACACCCTCTGGGTAATCCAGAGAGGCATCCCGGACGGGAATGATTACACCACACATATAACAAGCGACTCAATCGAACTGAGGCAGAAGACGCTGACAGGCAAATCAGTCCTATACTGCAATCTTCAGGGGCTGGATGCCGGAACTGCAACTTCATGGCTCTATGAAAGAAAGGAGGACATAATCGCTGTCATCTGGAATGACGAGAACGTGGCTTCATTCACGACCGAAGGAAGTCCGGTCATCCGTCACGGGAACCTTATGGTCATCGGAGATGTCGAGCAGATTGCATCTTCATCACTTATAGTCAATGCAGACGGCCTGAACATCCAGGTCGCAGATTTCACAGAAGACAGTTCGCTGAACCGCTATCTTCAGACAGTTTCCCTCCTCGATGATGGATACAACACACCTGCTGCTTCTGACATGTGGCTCATCGGAGGCTCCCTCTATTATCTGAGTTCCGTCGAATTCGGATATAAGGATACTCCCGTATGGTATCCTTCCAGCCTCAAGAGCAAAGATTTCGAGGCAGACATCTACGTCTGGACAAACAACCTGATAGACTGTATCTGGATGACATCCCAGTCATTCAATCCGACATACACATCCTCCGAAGGCAGAACCTGGAGAGCGGATTATGTCTATGCGTCCAAATCTGCATGGAACAGCGTCACAGACGTCCAGATTCTCGAAGACGAGGCACTCAAGCACAAACCGATTCTTATAAAAATCAAATACTGATACCTGTGATGACTAAAATCAAGCATATATTGACGGCAATACTCCTTATCACATCAGGAGTGTATGCCTTTGCACAGGAAACCATCAAGGGAAAGGTGACAGATGAAACCGACGCTCCTCTTCCAGGAACCTTTGTCATGGAAACCGGATCCAGAGACAACGGAGTGGTCACCGATGCAGATGGTTCCTATACAATCACACTGAAGTCTAAGGGAGACCTTCAATTCTCTTTCATGAGTTACAGGACTCAGACAATCAAAGTGAACGGCAGGAGCATAATCAACGTAAAGATGGAACCGGATGCCATACAACTTGAGACAGCAGTAGCAATCGGATACGGAACAGCAAAAAAAGCCGACCTGACCGGAGCCGTAACTGTTGTAGATGTGCAATCCGCCCAGGAAGCTCCGTTGCAGGACATCGGCCAGATGCTTCAGGGGCGAGTTGCAGGTGCCGACATCATGAGCGGTTCCGGTGAACTCGGAGAGTCCGCCAGCATCCTCATCAGAGGTTCCCGCTCAATCACGGCAGGCAATGAGCCTCTCATCATCGTTGATGGAGTCATGGATGCAGTGTCAAGCTTGAGCGACCTGAATCCATCGGACATCGTATCGATTTCCGTGCTCAAGGATGTTTCCTCCACTGCAATATATGGAGCAAGAGGTGCAAATGGAGTGATTCTGGTCACAACAGACAGCCCGAAACAGAAAGACACGAAGATTGACGTCATCATAAAAAGTGTGACCGGATTCTCTCACATCGCCGGCTCCATAGATATCATGGATGCTTCAGAATATGCCACATGGTGGAATATGGTGAAACTCAGCAAGATGTACCAAGGTGGCCAGACCATCCCGGATGTAGATCCGGCTAATCCAGGTCCGGGATATGGACTTCCGTTCGAAAATCCTGCCGCTGAAGGGAAAGGCACAGATTGGGTAAATCTTCTTTCGCAGACAGGCCTCTACAATGACCAGTATGCCCTCATAAAAGGTACACACGGCAACACTACTGTTTCTGCGAGTCTTGGATACAACTGGACCAAAGGTGTCGTACTCGGTTCCGATTATAAAAGGTACACGGCACGTATAAACGTAGACAGCAAGATTTCCAGAATGCTCACTATAGGAGTCAAGGCAAGCTACATATACTTCGACGTAAAGAGGACCGGTGCACTGATAACAGGAACTGACACCAACGCGGCGGTATATCTTAATCCGCTTCTTGACAAGGATTCCGTATTCAACAGATATGGAGAGTTGGAAAGCGATGGCCAGGTGTTCAACAACCCATACCAGCGTGCAATGCATGTGACCAATGGCGCAGACAAATGGATTCTTGGCATACACCCTTACATCCATCTGAATTTCCGTAAAGGCTTCACCCTGAAATCAACATTCTCGTTCAGTCATGAGAACCATTTTACCGACAGATATTCGCCATCATACATGCCGGTTGCAGAAGCAGCTCAGAGCGGTGCATTCGCTTCCAGAGCATACGATGACTATCAGAGATATCGCAATGAAACCACGTTGCAATGGAAACGTTCCTTCAAAAAGCACAATCTGGATGCAGTTGCAGGCTTCTCAGCAGGCTTGAACCAGAATACCAATGCGGTCTATTACGGAACAGGATTCATAGATGACGACGTAAAATTCGAGGATATGGCCGGTATGATGAATCCTATCAATTATCAGATGGGGACAAGCCGGATCATAAAGACGACAATGTCTGCCTTCGGACGCGTGAACTACAACTATGACAGGCGCTACTATCTGACACTCACCGCCAGAGCAGACGGTGCCTCCAACTTCTCTGCCGATCATAAATGGGGTTTCTTCCCGGCAGCAGCATTCCGCTGGACGATAAAGAACGAGGATTTCCTTCTGGGAGCCACATGGCTCAACGATCTCTCGCTAAGGCTAAGTGCCGGACGCTCGGGCAACGACGCAATAAGTTCCTATAAATCCCTCAATCTGGTGGACACCGGCAGAGGCAGCTGGCTGTTCGGACATCAGTACAATCTGTCTTCATACCCACAACAGATTGCCAATCCTACCTTGACATGGGAAACGACGGACGCAGTAAACCTCGGCATCAACTTTGAGGCTTTCCGTTCAAGACTCTCGATCGAGGCTGATTTCTATTGGTCACGCACAAGCGACCTCCTGCTTTCGGTAAAGCAGTCGCAGGTCACGGGATTTGACACTTATCTGGACAATTTCGGAAATACCGAGAACTATGGCATAGAGGTAACCATCTCGTCCGACAACTTCAGAAGGAAGAATTTCAAATGGTCCACTGACCTCATCATATCGCACAACACACAGACCGTCACAGACTCGGGAGCAGGAGACGAAGTCGTACCTACATACACAAGAGGTACACAGTATCTGTACGGATACAAGACCGGCTATCCTGTCAATTCCATCTGGGGCTATAAATACGGTGGTGTATGGCATAATCAGGACGAAATAGACCGCAACAACTACACCCACGTCTACGCATCCACCATCAAAGATGGAGCAAACGGTTCCAATGTGGGAAGGGCAAGATACTATGACATCAACGGGGACGGCAATCTTGACGAACGGGATGTCGTATACCTTGGAAACACCGATCCTGTACTTTACGGAGGATTCCAGAATGACTTCACCTTCTTCGGGAAACTCACACTCAGCACCTTCATTTCCTGGTCGATAGGAGGACGTATGTATAATCTTCAGGAAAGCAACCTGGGCAGCTCCGGTGCATACCACAACAAATACAGATACATGCTGAACGCATGGCACCCTACAAGAAATCCTGAATCTGACATCCCTATGCCGAATTCCTCTGACGGGATATGGTCGGACAGATTTACACATGATGCCTCGTTCGTAAGACTCAAGAATGTATCCCTAAACTATAATATCAATCTCGCGAAATGGTCAAAGACCTTCAAGACCCTGAAGATCGGTGTGACCGGAGAGAACCTGTTCCTATGGAAGAAATACAACGGATTCGATCCTGACGTATCCACAAGCACCGCAGCCAGACGACTTGATGCCGGATCTTTCCCAAGACCAAGAACCTACACACTCAACCTCCAACTGAATTTCTGATGAAAAAGACATTTATCATATTTCTTGCTTCGTTGCTCTCCTTCAGCAGCTGTTCGTTGAAGGAAGACCCCGTATCATCTTCGGAGGCAGACGAATACTACGATACCATCATCAAATGTCAGACCGGTGTCAATGCCTTGTACAGCAACATCAGGGCGCTTCTCAACGGAACCGGCATGTTCCAGACCACGGAATGCGCATCTGACCTGATGATAATGAACCTATCTACATCACAGAACGCGATACTTGACATCTCACCTGCAAATCCGGGATTTGCATCCAATCTCTGGTCCAACTGTTATTCCGGCATCATGAGGGCCAATAACATCCTGTATTATCTCGACCTCGGAGTAAAAAATGGCAGCTTCGCTCAGGATAAAGCTTTGAGCCTGCAGGGAGAAGCCATCGTACTGAGGGCATTCTTCTACTATCTGCTTACGTCAGCATTCGGAGATGTCCCATATTACGAAGACAGGGTGACGGATAAAAACAGGCTTCTGATAGCAAGTCTCCCACGGATGTCCGCAACAGACACCCGCGACAAGTTGATAGACCAGCTCTGCACATACATATTCAATGAAGTGGACGGAGGATTGGGTTCCCTTGAACTAAAGCGTCCATACGACGGCAACCACACCAACAGGATGGGAGCTGCTGCCGGACTTATGATAGCCGCCAAATTCTGTCTATGGAACGAGAGATGGGAAGATGCCATAAAGATACTTGGATATCTGGAAAACATCTATGGAAACTACACTGACAGACCGGGTGAGTTCGGCATTGACTACCCTCTCACGGATATACCATATAGCAACAAGTACACTAAGGAGTCAATATTTGAAATATCCAATTCTTACGAACTATACGGGATTCAGGCAGTTGGAAACCTCGCCGCATACACCACTCCAAGCAAAGGATCAGGTTGCAGATATGACGGCATCGAGATTCCTGCACTCGGCAGTAACGCTGTCATAAGCATCCAGATGCGGCCTACTACCTGGGTATTCCAGACACTCCTGCCATATTACTCTGCCGACAGGAGAGCCGGTGACTACTCTAACGACGAAACCGTATCCCGCAAAGGGTCCGGCAATCTTGCATGGAGATGGGAAGGGACATGGTTCTCTTCATGCAAAAGGCCGAATGACCGTCCGTGGTTAGGCAACAAATTCTGGTGCTTCGGAATGAACTCCAGCAGCGATTTCAATAATTACAAGATATTCAGATATGCCGATGCCTTGCTGATGATGGCGGAAGCCCATCTTAACCTCAAGAATTACGACAAGGCGGCAGAGTACCTGAACATCACGCGTGGCAGGGCCGGCCTGACGGATTTTGTAGACCTGAATTATGTAGCCGGAAGTCCTGAAGCACTGATGGAAGAGATCCGAATGGAAAGGGCTAAGGAACTTTTCGGCGAATACCAGAGGAAATTCGACCTTGTACGCTGGGGCATCTGGTATGAAAGGACTGTCGCTTACAATGACGGATACTACCTGAAAGGATATATCAGGAAATGTCACCGATTCCTTCCGATACCGGAAGACCAGATAACATATTCTGGAGGAGCCTTGAACAATGATGAATACAACAGATAAGACCATGAAATATATATCCTGCATATTTGCCACAATGCTTCTGCTGCTGTCCTCATGCGAAAGAGGACCTGTAGAGATTCCACTTATAGAGCTCGGCACAAAGGAAACCGAAGTAGTCCTGAATCCGGAAGGAGATATCTATCTCATGAAGATATACGCCAACGGACCGTTTTCGGCGAAAATAACCGAGGGCGAAGATTGGTTGAGATTTCCGGACGGACAATCCTTCACCGGGAACGGAGACTGCGAAGTGGAGCTTTCTTTCGATGACAACAAAAGTCTGGCAAGAACAGCCACTGTAATCCTGGAAAGGGACCATAAGAAAGCCACTGTAAACTTTACTCAGGAGGGCATGTTCGATGTGACGCTCCAGTTCAAAGGCAGCAACATCCTCTGCGACAACATCGGCGGAGAGAACTCAGCCAAGCTTCTGAGCGTGTTATCCATGGAAAAGCTCAACGTGGACATCAGCTACTCTGATGGAACCTCCGACTGGATATACGATATCCGTAAAGTGAATAACTTCCTTCTGTTCACGACTACAGACAACACGGAAGGCTTCCGCCACGCTACCATAACTGTATCATCAAAAGATGACCCTGACCTGTATGACATGCTTAAAGTCAGTCAGAAAGGAGCAGAGAACCTCACTGCAGTGAGTCATGCCCAGCTCAAAGAAAAGCTTACAAAGGAAGGAAGCATTACCATCGAAGATGACCTTGTCCTGGAAGGTGTAGTCATCAATGACAATCTTCAGGGCAACGGAGCAGCCAACTCCAACATTTCCGGCGCGATACAGGACATGACTTTGGCAGACAGGACATTGTACATCCAATCTACAGATGCCACTTCAGGAATCTGCGTTATTCTGGACGACCAGGAGGCAAACAACACCAGAAGATACGACAAGGTACAGATATACCTCAAGGGGACTGTCCTGACCAGAAAGGATGCGCCTGTCAGGTATATGCTGACATCAGTCGGTACCGGAAACCTGATAGCATCGACCTCCGGAAGCGTATACGATGCCCAACCTAAGGTAACTGAAATCAGCCGGCTTACAGACGGGGACATCTACACTTTGGTAACCTTGAAAGACTGTGAAATTCCATTCCGCAAAGGTCCATTCGTCCCTGTCGATCTTCGCCATAGAGACGTAATCAACAGATATCCGATGCCTATAAGGGACAAGACCGGAGCCTCAATGCATCTGATGACGAATATCGGGGCCGCCTGGGAAAGAGACGGTAAAGGAATGCCTCAGGGTTCGGGAGACATTACAGGAGTGCTGGTATATGAAACCTGCGACAATTTTGCCTGGGACAACACAACTGCAGCCGAAATGCTTGACCAGGGGGTAAATATCGGATATATAACAGATCTGGGTCACATCTCCGGTTATCAGATACGTCCCGTCACAAAGGAAGACATCGCCCTCAAGGAGAATTTTGAGGACGGATTCTCAGAGATGATCATGGAGATACGATACACCAACAGACAGTACTCCAATACCATTATCAACACCCAAGGGAATATAATCCATCCTACCTACCCTGTTTCCAGCAATCCTCTTGAAGACCCTGACCTCAAGAGTACTTTCAGAGTGGTCGGCCCCACTACCGGCATTGCAGAATTCAGAGACTGGACCCACCTCGGGCCACTTGAAAACGGAATCATCACAGACAAGACCACAGGAAACGGAGTGTACGACGCCAACGGAAACTCATGCCACTGGCTGATAGAGAACAATCAGTTCTCATTAGCCTCAACCGGACTCATCTATCAGGACAACGGATCCGGATGGTATGCTTCCGGATGGGGAACGAACAAATACTGGCTTGCAAAATTCCCGACAACCGGACTTACTACAGACAATTTCCCTCTCTCAGTGCAATTCGGAGCTATAAACGGACAGGGAGAAGGAGTGGGAGCCAACGGTATCGGAGCCCCTCGCTACTGGAAGGTGGAATACTCGACCGATATGGGTAAAACATGGATAACAGCACACGAATACACTGTTCCCGACTTTTCAGTGCTATACAAAAAGCGCGTATGGCAATGTCCCGGATATAAGATGATAACCTGCAACCTGCCTTTTGACAACGAACTGCTCGGCAAGGAAGAAATCAGGGTAAGACTTATACCAGCCTCAACCAAAGCAGGCACGATGGATAGTTACGACGCGGGAACGGTAAGGTCAGACGGTAAATCTGCCCTCAATTACTTTGCGATAAGATACAACAAATAATAAAACTCATTCACTATGATTAAAAAACACTATCTAACACCTGACATTGAAGTCATAAGACTTCAACAGGAAGGAATCATCTGTGCCTCAGACACAGTAAATGTAGGAACAGGAGCCTCTTGGGGAACCGAGGATGCCGGCTCCGATGAAGGATTCATCTTATAATGGGAGAAACAGCTATGAAAAGAATATCAATCTTCGCATTTGCGGTTCTCGCAATCCTTGCATCGTGCAGCAAGGCTGAAATCGATGCTCCTGAATCAAACGGGCAGGAACTTCCGGAAATAGAACTGGCAGACGGTCAGATTCTTTGTGCAATCCCGGAGACCAAGACAGCCCTTGACGCAGATCTGAATGTAATCTGGAGCGACAAGGACGAGCTCATGGTGCTCGGCGGTGACAATCAGGCAGCCAGATATGTATTTTCGTCATTTGCAACAGACGACCATAAGACTGCCGTATTTGAAAACATTGATCCTAAGATCACAGGAAACCGCACTGCAATCTATCCTGCGTCAGCTTATGTAGCAGACTCATACAACGGCAAAACCGCAAAGATATCTCTCGGAGGAGTAGAAGAGCTTCCGATGCCGGCAGGAGCAGTTGCTTCCGTGCTTTCTTCATCCACGGTGTCGGCACTTCCTCTTGTCTCAACTCCTTCTGAAGACGTACTTTCTTTCAGCAACCTGTTCGGAGGTATCATGTTCCGTCCTTTCGACTATATGGGAATGGGGGTGAATATCCAGAAACTCTCTGTCGCTTCAACTGACGGAAGGGCAATAGGAGGCGTCGCTACCATCGACATTGAAACCGGTAAGATCACTTCTTTCGAAGGAACAGACACTGAACTGACCTTCAAATGCAGCAACACCAGCATTACTTCAAAGAAAGGTTTTGTAGCATATCTGCCTGCAGGAGAGTATCCTGGTCTGACAATCACAGCCATCGACAATCTTGGCCGTAAATTCCCTGTCACCACACAGGGGATGACCATCAATGCAGGTGTGGTAAAGAAACTTGCAGAACTTCCGCTTACAATATGGTACGGTAATACCAACTGTATTGTTGTCGCTCCTGGTACGACTTCCGTAGAGATTGACGCGACTCCGCATTTCACCTGGAGAAGCGACTATAAGGCAGCGGCTACTGCTGACAATGTCATCAGAGTGGAAAACGGCAACATGTCAGGACTCGGCGGAGGTGCAACCGTTCTCTGGCAGCAGGAGGAAGGCAGCACCCTCACTGACCTTACTGCAACAAACACCACAGACGGACCTATCGTAAATGGAGCACTTACGATTGACCGTAAACTTCAGGAAGGAAAGACAATCATCACAGTACCTCTTTCAGGAAAGAAGGGAAATGCAGTCATCGCGCTACGTTCCGTACTGTCCGGAACCCCTGTCGTATGGTCATTCCATATCTGGGTGAGCGAAATCAATGACGTGGCATGCAACACATCGTCCATGGGGTCTTATTACCTCCTCGACAGAAATATAGGAGCGACATCTGTAGACGGGACACTCAACTCGTTCGGCGTGAACTATCAGTGGGGTCGTAAGGATCCGTTCCCACGTCTTCTGATTGCTCAGAGCGGCACATCTGTAGAGGGAGACGCATTGAAAACAGCCGAAAGAACCTCAAGTGTCACTCTTAACTATTCCATCCAGAATCCTGACACACGCGTCACATATACCAGTGCGACTGGTGCCAAATGGTTGCCGACCAGTGTAAACGGTCTGTGGGGATACGCAGGAGTCGATGGAAGTTCATCGGATGCTCTCAAGGTAAAAAGTACTGTAAAGACAGTCTATGACCCATGTCCTGCAGGTTACAAGGTTCCGGCTTTAGGATATCTGAGCACTATCGGAACTTTGAATACCAAAGACGATGCTGTTTCCGGGAAAGGATATAACATGACAACAGGAGCATCAACCATATTCTTCCCTTACTCCGGATATGTAAGGGTTTCTAAAACCACAAAAGCCAACGATTATCAATCATATCGCGGTTACCTCTGGACAGTGAACAATCGTTCAGACGCACAGGGTGCATATATTTTCTGGTACAATGCTGATGGCATTCAGGCGAACAAGAACTCCACCGGAGCCAACATTTACACATATTGCGGTGACGCTCTTCCTGTACGCTGCATAAAAGAATAATCATGAAATTCATTGCAATAATTTCCGCAATATTCCTCTATTCAGGGATTGCAGCAGCACAACCGGTGCTGCTGCACACCCATGAGGATATGTGCGAGTTCCATCCTGTCAGGGGCTCCCACGTCGGTGACGAGCATCTGAGCTCCATAGAGGACATTTTCAGCAGCAGAGGCAGCATAGAGGCCCTTAAGCTTCTGGATCCGAAGCATGTACCGTCCGAGCAGCGTGCTCCTCATTACCCTCGCATAAAGCATATGCGAGACGGTCGCTGGATCATGCTGTATCAGGGAGGATACAATTCTTCCCGAATCTATGTCATGTTCAGCAATGACCTCAAATCGTGGTACGGCAAACAGCAGTTATGGGGACCGGAGCAGGTAAATATAGGAGGAAGAACCCAATACAAGAGATATTCGGGAGCCGATATACTTCAGCTCAAGACGGGAGAGCTTGTGTGCCTCGCCTCGTTCCGATGCGATTTCGCTTCGGCAGATGGCAAGGGCAGCGGAATTGTAATGAAACGAAGCCGCGACTGCGGAGAGCATTGGGCAAAATCGGAGGTCATCTACAACCAGCCGTGTGCCCAGCCATGCGCAATAGAACTGCCGGACGGAAGCCTCCACTGCTATTTCAGCGACTGGAGGCCTAAGGCAGACAGCTACACCGTGGCCATGATCGAGTCCTTCGACGGCGGCTACACCTGGGGAGCAAAGACTATCATTGCCCGCCAGTTCAAATTCTACAAGGACGGATATCGTTCATATACGGACATGCTTCCTTGCTTCCGTGTCCTTAATGACGGAAAGACCATCTTCGGTACCGTCGAGGACAGACTACAGCCGGACGGCCCGGGCACATCAAGCCTTTACACAGTCTCTATAATGAAGAATGAAGGACTCAAGTGGGCAGCAGTAACCGGTGAAGAAGACGGCCCTGCGGAAGGAAGACAGAGCAACATTTTCAACGGAAGAGGAGCATATTTCGACATATTCCCATCCGGTGAAACACTCTTCTCTGCTATGCGCGAAGGCTTCATTTCCATAAAGCTGGGAGATGCTTCTGCAGATAATTTCCAAGGAAAGGGCTGGGAGAACGGCTGGTTCTGCCCGATAAAGGAGAAAGGCACATGGAGCTCGGCGGAAGTCAGCGACCCGAATAGATTCATCTATGTCCAGGACTCCAAAAATGCCGTCCACTATGGTGTAGCATGGCTCAATCACAGTATATCGGCCCTGCATCAGAATATAACTACGGACGGAGACTCAGAGGAGTGGCTCAGACGTGACGCACTGTTCATCGGCTCTGATTCTGATGTCCAGACTGTGTTCAGGGCTGCACATGACGACAAAAATCTATACGTAGCAATAGACCGGAAGGATGCCTCGGCTGGACCTGACTCAAAAGTATCTCTGACTTTGCACAACGAGGCAGCGAAGAAACTTTCTGCCGGCAACTCAGTAAGTCTTGTGATCAACCCGGATGGTATTGTCTCCTCAAATACATACAGCAAGGTGCCGGCAGAAGGGATAAAGGCCATATCAAGAAAGGCCAAGACCAGAAACGGAGAGAAAGGATATGTATGCGAAATCTGCATACCGTTATCCGCTCTTGGAGCTTCGTCTGGAAGCACTTTGAGATTCAATGCCGTGGTCGAGGGAGAAGGTCTCTCGGACGGTTTCACAAATGTTCAAGCTAAAAAACCTCAGACATGGCAAAGAATAAGATTACAGTAACCCTTGTTGCCGCCCTTATCGGGCTTACCATGAACGCACAGCAGACAAGGCTGCACACCATATTTGAGATGAACTCCTCTCCCGCTGCAATCAATTCGCACGCCGGAGAAGAACAGTGGAGCCGCCTTCAGCCTGTACACAGTTACACCCAGCTTATAAGCAACACTTTTCTGGTCGGCAGCCTGCCTGATTTCGACCCCAAGAAACATGTGTGCAGCTACCCGCGTATAAAGAAGATGTCCAATGGAGAGTATATTCTGTTCTGCATGCCGACCTCGCACGGAACAAGCATATTCTACACCATCAGCAAAGACCTGAAGAACTGGTCCGAGCCGGTGCTGCTGCTTGAAAACTACAGGAAGGAAGTGGCTGGAAAGGATGTGCTCATAAGATATGTGAATATGGATGCTGCCGTGCTCCCGAACGGAGACATTCTTGGAGTCTGTCAGTTCTGGTGCACCGAGCATTATAAGGCAGAACTTGGCACCGGTCTTGTCACTCTACGCAGCAAGGATAACGGAAAGACCTGGTCCGAGCCCCAAGTCATTTATGAGGGATCCAACTGGGAGCCTTACCTGCTTGTCCTGCCTGACGGGCGTATCCACTGTTACTTCACCGACTCTACCCCTGAAACATGGAACTCCGGCACATCCGTGATGGTATCGGAAGACAACGGCCTCACCTGGAGTCCCAAGAAACGTGTCTGCCGTAATTACAAATACGAATATGACAAGGAGACCACCAAGGAAAAGAGCATCTATACCGACCAGATGCCATCCTTCAGGGTTCTCAACGACGGCAAGACTCTCGTGGGCTTCCTTGAAGGCCGTCTTGCCACCCCTCTGAACAACAGCGGAAAGATGTATCATAGAATGTCGGTAGTATATAATGACGGATTCGAGTGGAAGGACCTCGGAGAAGACAGCGAGGGACCGGAGCACAGACACACCTACGTCATCGGCGGTGGTGCCGGATATGTGGAGACCTTCCCTTCAGGCGAAGTGGCTCTTGCATGCGGAAGGAATTATGGCGGCTGGTCCATCAAGCTGGTCGATCATCACGGAGGCAGATATGCAAATGTAAACTGGACTGAAGGTTGGTTCGCACCGTTCAACGGACGAGGAGGCTGGGGTGCACTCGAACGCATAAACGACCACATGCTGCTCGGAACAGCAGGAGAAAGCAAAGGAGGAATACATCTTGGCCTGATGTACCTGAACAACAGGATTTCTGCAAAGGAAGGAACAATCTCACTAGACGGCGACACCCGGGAGTGGACTTCCGACGATGCCCTTTATATAGGAGCAAAGGATGGCTGCGAGACCATCTTCAGAGCTGCAAGGGACGAAAACAATCTATACATTCTTTCCGAGACCGTGAGTCCGGAACATCAGGCACCGTTCTATGAAATAAGTCTGTGCAACACCGGCAGTTCCAAGACACAGACATTAAGCATCAATGCTTCTGGAGCTATTTCAAGCACATCCGAAAATATTGCAGTAAAGACATGCAAAGGGAAAAATGCTGAAGGAAAGGAAGGATTTGCTGCAGAAATATCCATCCCTCTGTCCTTGCTTGAGGCTGAGCTCGGGGACTATGTAAAAATATATGTAGAGACAGAAGGAGAAACATTCACAGACTCATCCAAAGAAGAAACTGATTCATGGCAAAGGATACGCATTGAATGACAAAGGTATCAATGAAGAAACTGTTCCTATACTTATTTATTCCGGCTTCAGTGGTTGCCTGCAGCACATTCGACGAAAAGGACAATGGCGGCGGTGGCATAGACATAGACAATATCGCACTTGCAGGGAATCAGATTCTCTGCAAGTTGCCATCGACAAGGACCTCGCTCGACACCGACCTGAACGTAATCTGGGGCGAATCCGATGAAATTGAAGTGTTCTGCGGAGACAATTCCATTACCTATCGGTTTTCCTCCTATCCCCTTGAAGACGAGAAGATAGCGGCTATCTTCGAATGCAATGAAACGGAGGCTGTAGCTGGTGAGAAAGCCTCCATATACCCGGCTTCCGCCTATGTAGCAGGCTCTTATGACGGCAATACAGCCAAAATCCTTTTGGGAGGAGTCACTTCCACTTCCGATGCAGATGACGTCCTTTCACCTGACAAGGATATTTCTGCCCTGCCCCTTGTCTGTACTCCGAGTGCCGGGACCTTGTCATTTGAAAATCTGTTCGGAGCTGTCGCTTTCCGTCCATACGACTATATGGGCACAGGAATCAAAATAAACAGGATAAGTGTAAGTGCAGCGGACAGAAGGAGCATTGCCGGCACTGCAACAATCGACCTCGCAACCGGCAAGATAAAGTCCTTTGAAGGAGAAGAGACTACCCTGACATATACATTCCCTGAAACAGATATATCCAGGACCGGTAAGGTTTTCACAGCTTATCTCCCTGCCGGCGAATATCCTCAAGGCATCACTATCACCATCCTGGATAATCTCAACCGCAAGTTTCCTGTAAATACCGGAGCCTTGACCATTGATCCAGGCAAAATCAAGACGCTTCCGGAACTTCCGCTCAGCGTCTATTACGGCAACACCAACTGCATAGCCGTAAAAACTGGAACGGCATCAGTAAGTATTGATGTAACACCACGATACACCTACCGGGACGACTATGATATTACTGACGGCAAGCCGATACGCGTAGAAAACGGCAACCTGAGCCACTATGGAAAAGACGCCAAGGTTGTATGGCAGCAGGAAGCAAACAGTACGGCAACAGACCTCACAAGCTCATCTACAGCAGGAACAATCGTTTCAGGAGAGCCGGTTGTATCTTTCAATGATGCTAAAGGCAAGGCCACGCTTACTGTTCCGCTCACAGGAGAACCGGGAAATGCCGTCATTTCCATTTGCTACAACACTACTGTAGCCTGGTCCTACCATATCTGGGTTGGAGATCCTGAAGACGTCTCGACCGGGAGCAGGATATTTCTTGACAGAAATCTGGGAGCGACATCTGTGACTCCTGGAGACAGGGATACGTACGGACTGTGTTACCAATGGGGACGAAAGGATCCGTTTCCGAGAATTCTTACAGACAATGACAGTGATGTAAGCGGCTACAAATCCCATGGAGACCTGCTTAAGACAGTGAACAAATCAACGGGCGGCACCATAGCCTATACTATAAAGAATCCTGATACCCGCATAACTTCAAGCAAGTCCATCACCTGTCAGAACGGCGATCATTGGTTTGCCTCAGGAAAGGACATAGCGCTCTGGGGGTGCAATCAGACATACAGCAGTTCTTCCGACGCAAAGACCAGAGGAATCAATATAAAGACCATCTTCGACCCTTGTCCCAAGGGATACAAAGTCCCGACTTATGGAGACCTTGCCTCAATAGCTTCGGGAACCATAAACGATGTCGTAAAAGGCCGTTCTATCGATGGATGCTATTTTCCATACGGAGGATTCATCAGGCTCGAGGAGTCCTTCCTTACTACCGGCCAGACCGGATGGATGACTGACACAAGGGGATATCTATGGTCTGCCATCTGCAGAGATGGGAAAGGAAACGAGCAGGGAGCCTACCTGCTGAAATATAATAAGGACAAGATCATTGACAATCATAACGGTAGTGCTACAGATGCCAACGGTACAGGACGAGGTGACCAGATCTTCGGATTCATGTGCGATGCATATCCTGTCAGATGCGTCAAGGAAACCACATCCGGAACAGGCTCAGCGACAGAAACCCCTGAGCCACCGGTACTTGAAGAAGGCGAGGTCCTTCTGAACACAGTGTTTGAAATGAACACGCATGCACCTTCCGTGAATTCCCATGCAGGATTAGAAAAATACAGTGTCCTGCAGCCGATGTACAACAACATATTCAAGCTTGAAAACTCCACCCTCACAGCAGGCGTTCCTTCCGAACAGCAGAAAGCGCATTACCCAAGGCTCAAAAGGCGTAAAGACGGTGGTGTCATACTCTTCTATCAAGGTGGTACTCAATCCTCAAGAATCTTCACAATGAATGCTTCAAGCTTCAATTCCCTGAAGACTGCCACCCCGAAAATCATACTGACGCCTTACAAAGACACCGGGCTGACTGCAAAATATGCAGCCTTGACAGGCAAGAGCAGTATTGTCTACCAGCGTTATATGAATATGGACGCCGTAGTCATGCCGGACGGAGAAATAATTGCCGTAGCTCAGCACCATGCGTGGGACTATAAGGAAGTGGGATATTATAAAGGAGAAGGTACCGCAATAGTGCTGATGAGGTCAAAAGACGGAGGAAACACCTGGACATCTCCGAAGGAAATCTATTCCGGCACCTCATGGGAACCATACCTGTTACTGCTGCCTGACGGCACGCTGCAGATGTATTTCACGGATTCAGATCCCTTCCTTTACAGTTCCCAGACCTCCGTCATGACTTCTGTGGATAAAGGCGTGTCATGGTCTGAAAAGAAAGTCGTGGCACGGCAGTATAAATATCCGTATAACGGTCCAAATACCGACTATACCGGCCAGAATGTATATACGGATCAGATGCCATGCTTCAGGCTGCTGAACGACGGAAAGACACTCGTAGGTTTTCTTGAAGGACGACACGAAAAGGAGAATAGCGACGGCACTGTGACCACATACCACAAGATGTCCCTTATCACAAACAACAGCACAGAGTGGAGTGCAATAACAGGGGATGCCCAGAATGCTCTTCCAAGCACGCGGCAGACAAATAAGATGAGTGGAACCGGAGGATACGTCGAGACCTTCCCTTCTGGAGAAACACTGATCTCCTGCTCTTCCAACGGACCGTTCCTGATCAAGCTTCTGGATAACAGATGCACCGTATCTGACGGAGTCATGAATATTGGCAACACCTGGGATGCTGATAAGTGGTTCAGACCTTTTGACGGCATCGGTGTATGGGGATCCATGGAACGATATGACGACAACATGCTGATGGCTACATCCTCAGACGGAACAGCAGGACTTGATGTCGGCCTGTTCTACCTTAACCAGCAGCAGAGCGCTCCGTCAGCTGCCATAATGCTTGACGGTGACAACTCAGACTGGACACACACCAAGGCACTATTCCTGTCATCGACAAAGGGCACGGAACTGATATTGAGGTTCGCTCACGATGCTGACTTTCTGTATGTGCTTGCAGAAAGCTGCCACAACGGAGAGGATGAAGACATACAGTTGAAAGTGAAGAGAAACTCATCATACGAGGCATCAGTCAGTCTTTCCTCCTATAGCGAACTTGCCGTAACCGCAGGAGTCCGGGCAATGGTACGAAAAGGCAGGACACTTGATTCCAGAAAGGGGCATTGTATTGAGGCTGCCATTCCTCTATCTGATCTCAAAGCCTCTTCCGGAACCACATTGCTTGTCTGGGCAAGCGTCGGAGACACGAAATTCATGACGAACAACGAATACAGCAATTCCACATGGCAGAGAGTGAAGCTCCAATAGTTCTATTTGTCAGAATGTGAGTACTCTGCAGGAAGGACTCCGAAATGCTCTCTGAAGCATTTTGCAAAATAGGATGGCGAGTTGAAGCCGACTTTATAACAAATGTCACTTATACTTCCGTTCCTCCTTTCAAGCATCTGCGCAGCGAGGGCAAGTCTCCGCTGTCGCAGATATTCGTTAGGAGACGTACCAAGCAGGGCATTGATCTTTCTGTTGAAGGAACTTCTGCTGAATCCGAGCTTCTGTTCCATATCCTTGACGGAGAAATCCGGATTTGAGATGTTTTCCATAATCAGAGTCTCGAATTTCTCCAGAAAAGCCTCGTCTCGATCCACAATGTTTACGGACCGGTCCACCAGATTCCTGCGCGAATGAACAACATGGGTCTTCACTCTGGACCTGTTCTCGAGAATGTTATCCAGACAGGCTTTCATGTAATCCATTGAAAAAGGCATCTCTATGCACTGATTCGCACCTTTCTTCATACAGTTGAGCTTGACATCGGCACTCATGGAAGATGCCACCATCACAAAAGGAATATGCGATGTAGCGTCATTTGCCCTGATCTTCGCACAAAGTTCCATACCGTTCATACCGGATAATCCGAGATCCGCTACGATCAGGTCCACATTCCACGTAATGATGTATTGCAAGGCTTCTTCCGCTGAAGAACACGCCAGAACATTGAAGAACTTCTTCAAATGTTTCTTCATATAGGCCAGGAGTTTGGAGTTTCCCTCAACCAGAAGGACCAGAGGCAGTGCTGAATTGATGATCACATCATCCTGTCTTATCGTCTCTATTTCCTTTGACTGCTCTATAGGCAAAGTAAGGGAGAATAACGCCTTCCTTCCCGAAGATTCAAGTGTAAACTCAAGCTCTCCTCCATGTATATTGGCAAGCGTTCTTGCATAAGAGAGACCGATTCCTATGCTTCTGGTGGATGCATACTGGGAAAATGGCTTGAACATGTAGTCAGCGTGGCGTTCTCCGACAGGGTATGTATCATACCTGACCGAAAGGGCAAGTTCCGAGTCTGCCTTATAGAGAACGACTTCCACCAGACTGACCGCATACCCGGACACATAATTCAATATTGCCGTCAATATCTTGCCTATAGCCTTCGAATCCACCGACATCATGATCTGTTTCTCCGTATGGAGGAACTTCAGTTTGACACTCTTATCCCGGAATACTTCCTTGAAATTGACACAGATAAAACCGACCTTTTCTACGATATCGATATTCCTTTTCTGGAGTATATATCCATTCTCTTCAGCCTTGATATAATCAAGAAGGTCTCCCGTCATGCTGTCAAGCGTATCCGTTTCCGATATCACTGTCTGAAGATCAGTGTTGTCTGCGAGAGTATCCAAAGACGCCAGATTCATCAACGGAGTCTTCATCAGCGTAAGAGGAGTCTTGATTTCATTGGCAATATTGGAAAGAAAATCCATCTTCTCCGACAGAATCTGCTCCTCCCGCCGTTTTTCATACTCCGCCCTCTTGAGTTCCGTTCTCTTCTTCTCCCGTCTGCGGATTATATAAAAAATTGCCAATCCCGTAAGTACCATTATCAGAACCATTGTGCTGATACCGGCAGCAGACTGAAGGAAATGCTTGCGTATCCTAATATGAATCGGGAAGTGCATCATCTCTTCACCGCTTGTAACGGATGCGGTCTTGATTAGAAGAGTATATTCGCCCGCAGGAATATTATGGTAACTCACTGACTTCGGGACTGTAACATCCCTCCAGTCGTCATCATAGCCTTCAAGACGACAGAAAAGGTTATACTTGACAAAAAGTTCCGACATCGGCACGGCAAAATCAAAGGCAAATGAACGCTGCTGAGAGGATAGATCTATACTTCCGCTCATTTCCTTGCCGACTCCGACAGGCTTGTCATGAATATAGAATTCAGTAACCACAGGCTTCTGTACGGGTTCATTCCGAAGTACCACACTCGGATCAAAGCTCATGGCCCCTGAGTTGAACCCGAATACGAACTCACCGGAAGACAGTTTCAGATGCCCAAGACGCATACTGTTCTCCAGTATACCTGAGGATTCCTCATATACCTTTACCGTACCCCTGTCCGGATTGAAGAGGACAAGACCAACATCGCTGGCAAGCCATAGATTACCCATGTCATCATGCAGACACGAATAGAAAAGGTCCGAAGGAAGTGAGGGAACATTTTCACGGGAATAGGTCTGGAAATGCCCGGTGGAGGCATCTCTCATCAGTATACCGGATGAGAAGCCTATAATCCACAGGTTACCCTCGTCATCAAGGCTCAGGGATGAAATCATCTCCGGGACCGGAGTATCATCATATTTGGAGCAGTAATGATCCAGGACCGGCTGCCGGCGGGGATTGTAAGAATACACGCCGTTGCTATAAGTAGCCATCCATATGGTTCCTTCATAGTCCTCAACCATATCTTCTATGGCATCAATTCCCGTACCTTCGATCTTGGATATCTTTCCTGACTTGGAATCATATATATAGGCCCCTACTGCGGTACCTACATAGAGAAGGTTGTCACTTCCCTTCAGTACATCAAGTATACGTCTGTTCTGTAACGGGTTATCCGCACTTTTGGCTGCAGGCTGGCTAAGTCTTCCTTCCTTAAGGTCCAAAAGCCACAATCCGTTATTCGTGCCGATCCAAAGTATATCGCCATCAACCAGCAATGCCTTGACCGCACCCAATGACCTTGCCTGTTCATACTTGTATATATTGCCCCGCTCAACGTAGAGAAGCCCTGAATTCTCAGTACCAAGCCAAAGACGTCCCGTATAGTCTTCAGCGAAACACCTTACATTACTCCCCTCCAGACCTGATCCGTCCGCAAGTCTGTAATATTTCCTGAAGTGCCCGAAAGTGGATCCATATACATTGATTCCTCCTCCGGAAGTTCCCACCCATATCGACTCCCCACGATCAGAATGCATCAAGCATGTAGTATAACTGTCGGACAATGAATATCGGTCGCCATTATCTCTCAGATAACGGATATATGTCCCCTTGGCGATATCATATACATAAAGTCCCAGGCTTGAAGTTACCCACAGACTCCCTTCGTGATATCTAAGCTGGGTAGGGAACACATTTTCCGGCATAGGTATCAGGTCCCGTATCTCTGAATTCAAGGTATTCAGTTCCTGTAATCCGGACTCCTGGCTGAGGACATAAAGAATGCCTGGTTTCCTGGGATCGGCCACAAGGCCCTCAATATCCTGATTCTCAAATAGCGGATTCACCGCGATTACCCTTCCTGCCCCTATGCTGCTCAAGGACACCTTATAGAGGTCATCACAATATGCTGCCAGATAAAGAGTACCATCCTTGCAGATTACCATCCTGTATATATCCCCAAGGGACTCTCTATCCTGGGAGATCAGTTCTATCCTGCTGATTCCCTCTGTCAAAGGATCATATACATATAATCCTTCGGACTTGACTCCCAGAAGTATCTTTCCTCCAGGAATACCGCACATGGTGTATACACGGCATGACAAACCGGGTAAAGGTGACATGACATCAGTTTCAGGAGCGTAGAGAACAACTCCCTTGTCCGTACCTATCAGGATGTTTCCATTGACGTCCTCCTGCAAGGAGTTGATATAATCGGAGTCCACTCCGAGAGAGTTGCGGTCAAAGACCTTGAAGCGAGCTCCATCATATCGGCTGAGCCCTTTCTGAGTTCCGATCCACACATATCCCCTGCTGTCTCGCATCATACAACGGATGCCATCATACGAGAGTCCGCTGTTCTGGGTGTTGATATGAGAAAAACGCAGATTGTCCTCTGCAGCAGCAATCCCGGCAGACACAGCCAGCATCACTATCGCCAATATGAATTTTCTTGACATATTGCAAATATAATAAAAAATGGCCACCGGGAAACCGATGGCCATTATTAATGGATATGTGTTATCCGAATTAGTCAGTGAGTGATACTCTCTTGAAGCAAAGTACCTTAGCCTCAGCGTCAGCTGCCTTGATGACATCCTTCACTGCGGTCTTGCCGTCACCCATCTGATAGCCCTGCTCCTCGAGAGTCTGCTCCTTGAAGAACTTCTGGAGACGACCCTTTGCGATGTTGGCTACCATCTGCTCAGGAAGGTTTGCTGCCTTCTCTGCAGAAACGGTCTTGATGATCTCACGAGCCTGGTCTGCCTGCTCAGCAGTGATCCAGCCCTTAGCCTGGTTAGACTCGATGTGAGCCTCGCTGTCAACGTGTGCAGGGTTGATGCCTGCCTTGTTGAGGGCAGCGTCAACTGCCTTCTGTACGAGCTCTTCCTTAGTCTTCTGCTCAGCTGTCTTGAGCTCAGTGTCGATAACGCTCTGAGGTACAGACTCTGCTGATACAGCTACAGGATTCATTGAAGCTACCTGCATTGCAACACCCTTTGCTACCTGAGCGTCGAACTCCTTGTTGAAGCCGACAACTGCAGCGAGCTTACCGGTGATCTTGTGCATGTAAGCAGAAATGAACTCAGCCTCAACAGTCTCGTAACCTACGATGACATGCTTCTCACCTGTCTTACCTGTCTGCTCTGTAACTGCAGCCTCAACTGTTCTTCCGTCAGCGAGAACGCATCCCATGAGAGCGTCCTTGTCTGCTGGGAAGTTAGCGATAGCCGCCTCAGCGATAGCCTCAGCAAGTGCCTGGAACTCAGCGTTCTTTGCAACGAAGTCAGTCTCGCAACCGAGTCCTACCACGATAGCCTTTCCACCGTTTACCTTAGCGATTACAGCACCCTCTGAAGTCTCGCGGTCAGCACGCTTTGCTGCTACGAGCTTACCTTTCTCGCGGATGATTTCCTTAGCTCTCTCGTAGTCGCCGTTAGCCTCTACGAGCGCCTTCTTGCAGTCC
>JAZSEQ010000047.1:0-41207 GCA_045531765.1 Candidatus Cryptobacteroides sp.
CAACGCAAGATGAAAGAAAAGGGAGGAGATAAGAGCGCTCATGGTATCGTTATTAATGCCATTAAGTTCAAGCTTATACTTAGAATGTTTGCTGTAGTACGGGCAGGTGAACCCTATAGAGTTCTTAATTATTGATATACAGTCGGCTGAACTATTCTTTTCTATGTAGTGCCAGATTGTAGGAGATGAAACAAATTAGAGTAATAGATGAATGTCTAGTCAAAGTAATAGTATAGCTCCATCCTACTTTCCTCTATATGATGCTAGTGACGCCGTCATAAATAGAAAGATATGAATAATAAACACCGTGAAATAGTATCAGAATGCTTCCGCAATTATAAAGAAGCTGTTCTGGAACAAGCAAAACACCCAGATGATGAAGATTATGATAATTGGGTGGTTCATACTGAACTCAACTTGAAAATGCAATCGAAGACAGGGTAAGGACTCAAATTCTAAAACATATAGAGTCTTACCTAAAAATAGAACTTAGTCTTTAACCTAAAATCCATACATTATATATATCAATCGGGAATAGGGAACTCGATGTGTCGCATTATCCTTATTCCCGACTGATGCTGCAGCATGCTCTAAACTATAGCCACTAAAACAATCCGCAAAAATCCAAAAAAGTTAAGAAATCTCTTGGAAAAGTCTTAGAATACCCTCTAACGTGTCCGAGGGTGGACACGCCGGCCAAACTTACCCTATATCCGCTCCTATAACGGCATTACATATCCGTCAGAGATCATCCTCCCGGTTAAATATATAAATGAAAAAAGAGTGACTAATCAGTCATAAAAGACTTTTTAGTCACCCCCGTGTATTTAGAACTGCAGGATTACTGCTCGTCCACTCCCTGGTCATCACCGCCCTGAGGACCTGCCTGGCCACCCTGGAACGGATCCTGAGCGCCTGGCTGAGGACCAGCCTGAGCTGCCTTTGCCATGTCCTCTGAAGCTGCATGCCATGCTGCCTCGAGCTCTGCGTTGTATTTGTCGATGTCTGTGAGGCTCTGGCTCTTCACAGCTTCCTTGAGAGAATTGAGTGCGTTCTCGATTGCAGTCTTCTTCTCTGCTGGAATCTTGTCGCCGTACTCCTTGAGGTTCTTCTCTGTCTGGAAGCACATTGCGTCTGCGTTATTGATCTTGTCGATGCGTTCCTTCTCTGCCTTGTCGGCTGCCTCATTGGCCTTTGCCTCATCCCTCATTCTCTGGATCTCAGCCTCTGAAAGTCCTGATGATGCCTCGATGCGGATGTTCTGCTCCTTGCCAGTCGCCTTGTCCTTTGCAGACACATTGAGGATACCGTTGGCATCGATGTCAAATGTCACTTCAATCTGAGGAACACCTCTCGGAGCCGGTGCGATACCGTCGAGAATGAAGTTGCCTATGAGCTTGTTGTCCTTTGACATAGGACGCTCTCCCTGGAGCACATGGATGTCTACTGCAGGCTGGTTGTCTGCTGCTGTCGAGAACACCTGTGACTTCTTTGTAGGGATGGTAGTGTTGGCCTCGATGAGCTTTGTCATTACGCCGCCGAGAGTCTCGATACCGAGTGAAAGAGGAGTCACGTCGAGAAGGAGCACATCCTTTACATCACCTGCAAGTACACCACCCTGGATTGCTGCACCCATAGCTACAACCTCGTCAGGGTTCACGCTCTTGTTCGGAGCCTTTCCGAAGAATTTCTCTACAACAGCCTGGATTGCAGGGATACGTGTCGAACCACCTACGAGGAGTACCTCGCTGATGTCTGATGCGCTGAGGCCGGCATCCTGGAGCGCCTTGCGGCATGGCTCGATAGTCTTCTGGATGAGGCTGTCTGCAAGCATCTCGAACTTAGCTCTTGTAAGAGTCTTCACAAGGTGCTTCGGAACTCCGTCAACAGGCATGATGTAAGGAAGGTTGATCTCTGTAGAAGTCTGGCTTGAGAGCTCGATCTTAGCCTTTTCTGCCGCTTCCTTGAGTCTCTGAAGTGCCATAGGGTCCTTCTTGAGGTCTATTCCGCTGTTCTCTGCAGCAAACTCCGATGCCAGCCAGTCGATGATGACCTGGTCGAAGTCGTCACCTCCGAGGTGAGTGTCACCGTTTGTAGAAAGAACTTCGAATACGCCGTCTCCGAGGTCCATGATAGAGATATCGAATGTACCGCCACCGAGGTCATATACGGCGATCTTCATATCCTTGTGCATCTTGTCGAGACCATATGCAAGCGCAGCTGCTGTAGGCTCGTTGATGATACGCTTAACCTCGAGGCCTGCAATCTGACCGGCCTCCTTGGTAGCCTGGCGCTGTGAGTCTGAGAAGTATGCAGGAACTGTGATGACAGCCTCTGTAACCTCCTGACCGAGATACTCCTCTGCAGTCTTCTTCATCTTCTGGAGAATCATGGCAGAAATCTCCTGTGGTGAATAGAGACGTCCGTCGATGTCTACACGTGGAGTGTCGTTGTCTCCCTTAACTACCTTATATGGTACGCGTGCGATGTCGCCTGTAACCTGGCTGTACTTCTCACCCATGAATCTCTTGATTGAGAATACTGTCTTGTGAGGGTTTGTGATTGCCTGGCGCTTTGCAGGGTTACCTATCTTTCTTTCTCCGCCGTCAGTGAATGCCACCACTGAAGGGGTAGTTCTCTGTCCTTCGTTGTTGATGATGACGGTAGGCTCATTACCTTCCATCACTGCCACACATGAGTTTGTGGTTCCGAGGTCAATACCAATGATTTTTCCCATAACTTGTATAATTTTATATTTTAACTTATTCTTTTCAATTGTCGTTGTTCCTCCGGTCTTGTCCCGTGAAGCGTCATTCCGAGGAGGACGAAAGTCCGACGTGGGAATCTTTTTCCGCGACGCCAGGATAATAACGAAACTTGTGCCAATGCTCAGGTCGTGAAAATATATGCCAAAATGTCAGTTTTTCTCTGCCATCATACCCTGCGTAATGACATATTTGCTATTTTTGTGACATGATTTACAGAGAACTTTCATCAAGCGAGTTCAATGATCTCGCAGCAAGAATACTTTATGAAGACAATCATCTTCTTGTCGTGAACAAGAAGGTAGGGGAGATAGTACAAGGAGACAAGACCTCCGATGAGCCTCTTACCGAGACTTATAAGGCATTCATCGCCCGGCGTGATGCAAAGCCCGGACAGGTGTTTATGGGCCTGCCACATCGTCTGGACCGTCCTGTAAGCGGTATCGTGGTCCTTGCCAAGACCTCCAAGTCGCTCGAACGCCTTAATGCCATGTTCCGTGATTCGGATGTACATAAATATTATTGGGCGCTGGTGTGTAAGGAGCCAGACCCGACCGAAGGCCGTCTTGAGGACATGATGTGGCGGAATGAGAAGCAGAACAAGTCATATATCTGCCGTCCGGGATCATCCCGCAAGGATGCCAGGCTGGCAAAGCTGAATTACAGACTCTTGAAGAACACAGACAGATACTCCCTGGTGGAAGTCGAACTCCTGACCGGACGCCATCATCAGATCCGCTGCCAGCTGTCAAACCTAGGCTGTCCGATCAAAGGCGACCTCAAATATGGCGCTCCACGCTCCAATCCTGACGGAGGAATCTCACTCCATGCCCGTCGCATAACCTTCACCCATCCTGTAAAAAAGGAGCCCCTGACAATAGAGGCTCCGGTACCGTCTTCCTGGAAAGGAGTCTAATTGGCTCCTATCTCAAGAGATATGATGGATTTTGCCGGCATCCGTACCGTAAGGGTACCTTTTCTTAGTCTGAAATCCTTGAATCCTGCAGGTCTGACAACATCCGGACTGTCAAAGTCATTATAGTCCTGTATATCATCTGAAGTAAGAATCTCTCCGACGATGCGTGCATTTCCCTTGAATTCCTTCAGGTCTATGTTTACATCTGCACTCTTGTCCAGACATGTGTTTGTCAATGTAAGATGCAGCATGCCGGCAGAGTCGCGTGAAGCGGTCACATCCACGTACGGGCACTGACGTCCGTTCGAGTCGGTGAATTTCTCCGAGTCACATGTCGTAGGGATGAAGGTTGCATCCTGGTGGACATTATACATGCGGAATACATGATACGTAGGAGTCACGACCATCTTTTCTCCACGTGTGAGCACCATGGACTGGAGGACATTGGCTATCTGAGCTATGTTCGCCATCTTCAGCCTTTCGGTATATCTGTGGAATATGTTGAGGCTCAACGATGCTACCATGGCATCACGCATTGTGTTCTGCTGGAAGAGATGTCCGGGATTCGTTCCCGGTTCCACATCAAACCATGTCCCCCATTCATCCAGGAGAAGATCCACCTTCTTCTGCGGGTCATGCCTGTCCATGATGGCAATATGTCTGGCAATCACCTGATCCACCTCCACTGCCTTGCCCAAGGTATTGTAGTAGTCCTCAGCAGAAAATCTGGTGGCAGCACCTTTGCTCCCGTCCCATCCCTTCACAGTATAGTAATGAAGTGAAAGCCCATGCATACGGTCTCCCACATTCTTCATAAGGACTTCCGTCCAGTTATAGTCATAATCAGATGCTCCACTTGCAACCTTGTAAAGATGGTTCCCGTTGAAATCGCGGCAATAGGTCTGATAACGCCTGTACAGATGTGAATAATATTCAGGTACCATATTGCCACCGCATCCCCAGCTTTCATTGCCGACTCCCAGATATTTAACCTTCCAAGGCTCTTTGCGACCGTTCTGTGCTCTTAGTTTTGCCATCGGACCATCAGCCGCGGTCATGTATTCCACCCACTTTGCCAGCTCTTCCACAGTTCCTGACCCTACGTTTCCGCTTATATACGGTTCGCATCCGATCATTTCGCAAAGATTGAGGAATTCATGAGTTCCGAAAGAATTATCCTCCACTGTGCCTCCCCAGTTGCTGTTCACCATACGTGGTCTGTCCTTACGTGGACCGATTCCATCCATCCAATGATATTCATCCGCAAAGCATCCTCCCGGCCATCTCATGACAGGTACCTTCAGCTCCTTCAGGGCCTGCAGGACATCTGTCCGGTATCCTTCTATATTCGGTATGTCTGATTCGGGCCCTACCCATAGTCCACCGTAAATGCATGATCCCAGATGCTCTGCAAATTGTCCATATATCTCCTTGGGAATAATCTGTTCCTTTTCCGGAGTTGTGTCCAGACTCACATTTACTTTCATTTGTGCCGATGCCAAGAATGGCAGAATGCCAAATACGGTGATTGAGAGAAGAACCTTTTTCATACAATTATTTTTTGTAAAGATTAAGATTTTACGAAAAGAGGACGACTGACACATTACTTATCAGTCATCCTCTTTTTTGAGCGGGTGACGGGGGTCGAACCCGCGGCCCTCGGCTTGGGAAGCCGATGCTCTACCACTGAGCTACACCCGCAAATCTTTGCAAAAGTAATAAATTCAATTTACGACACCAACATTATTGCTGTTTTTTTTGATACTGTTCTGTTGTTACAATTCATAATTCAAATATGAAAGTGAATGATAAATTGTAACTATTGTTTAAATTCTGCTTGCAGTCCCCAATTGTGAGTCTTGATTGTAACTAATTGTGTTAAAAATATTTGTAAAAATAATTAATTATATTTGCACCGAAATTTAAAAGTGGTTAGTGACGGCCTATGCCGTTAGTGTGTTAAAATTTTAACAGGATTAATTATTATGGAAATCAACAACATCGGAAGCAATGCAGGCCTCGTATGGACTGCTCTCAATTCAAATGGTAAGATGACAGAGACCAAACTTAAGAAGGAAACAGGTCTTGCAAGTGCAGAGTTCTTTGCCGCTCTCGGCTGGCTCGCACGTGAGGGCAAGCTCAACGTGGAGACTGAGGTTAAGGGCGCAAAGACTTGCGAGTATTACTCACTTAACGCGTAATCTTGACTCATTTATGAGAAGACGGCTGAACAGGCAATCTCCTGTTCAGCTTTTTTTATATCTGATTTCCTCGT
Source organism: Candidatus Cryptobacteroides sp. (assembly GCA_045531765.1). Classification (GTDB taxonomy): domain Bacteria; phylum Bacteroidota; class Bacteroidia; order Bacteroidales; family UBA932; genus Cryptobacteroides. Next base: position 5,957 of record JAZSEQ010000047.1, read on the forward strand.
CTGACGTGTAGGATAATCCCTGAAAATGCTTAAATTCGCAAGATTTTGAAAAAATAAGAGGCTATATATCATGAATGAGACAAAACTTATGAACCGAGCTGCTGACAATATCCGTATTTTGGCAGCCTCTATGGTAGAAAAGGCAAAATCAGGTCATCCTGGCGGAGCTATGGGTGGTGCAGATTTCATAAATGTGCTCTATTCTGAGTACCTTCAATACGATCCGGAGAACCCTGAGTGGGAAGGACGTGACCGTTTCTTCCTTGATCCCGGACATATGGCTCCGATGCTTTATGCTCAGCTTGCCATGACTGGTAAGTTTACTCTCGATGAACTCAAGCAGTTACGTCAGTGGGGGTCGCCGACTCCGGGACATCCGGAACTCAATGTCAAGCGCGGTATCGAGAACACTTCCGGTCCTCTTGGACAGGGCCATGTGTTTGCCGTGGGAGCGGCTATGGCTGCAAAGTTCCTTGCAGCGCGTACCGGAAACCCTACTTTCAGCAAGGAAACCATCTATGCATATATTTCTGACGGAGGTATCCAGGAGGAAATCTCTCAGGGTGCCGGTCGCGTGGCAGGAACCTTGGGACTTGACAATCTCGTGATGTTCTATGACTCCAACGAAATACAGCTCTCTACAGAGTGCAGCGAGGTGTTTGACGAGGATACAGCCATGAAGTATCATTCATGGGGCTGGCATGTTATCACTATTGACGGCAATGACTGCGCGCAGATCCGTAAGGCTCTTGATGAGGCTAAGTCAATATCTGATCGTCCTACTCTTATCATCGGAAAATGTGTGATGGGCAAGGGTGCAAGAACTGCCGACAATCAGAGCTATGAGCGTAGCTGCAAGACTCATGGAGCACCTCTCGGTGGAGATGCCTACAGGAATACAGTCATTAATCTCGGTGGTGATCCTGATGCTCCGTTTGTGATCTATGACGAGGTTCAGGCACTATACGACAAGCGTGCTCAGGAACTCAGGGCTATCGTTGCAGAACGTCATGCCGAAGAGGCTGAGTGGGCTTCAGCAAATCCTGAAAAAGCTTCGCAGCAGACCGAATGGTTCAGCGGCAAGGCTCCTCAGATTGATTGGAGCAAGGTTCAGCAGAAAGCAGGAGCGCCTACCAGAAATGGATCTGCTGTTGTTCTTGGAGTGTTGGCAGAGAATGTTCCTAATATGGTCGTGGCTTCTGCAGACCTCTCGAATTCGGATAAAACCGACGGTTTTCTCAACAAGACCCACGCCTTCACGAAGGGAGATTTCAGCGGTGCATTCTTTCAGGCTGGAGTTGCAGAACTCACAATGGCCTGCATCTGCATAGGAATGACTCTTCATGGTGGTGTCATAGCCGGTTGCGGTACATTCTTCGTGTTTTCTGACTATATGAAGCCAGCCATCCGTATGGCAGCTCTCATGGAACTCCCTGTAAAATTCATCTGGTCGCATGATGCATTCCGTGTCGGAGAGGATGGACCTACGCATGAGCCTGTAGAGCAGGAGGCGCAGATCCGTCTCATGGAAAAGATGAAGAACCACAGCGGCAAGAATTCCATGCTTGTGCTTCGTCCTGCAGATGTTGAAGAGACTACTGTTTGCTGGAGAATGGCAATGGAAAATACTGACAGCCCGACAGGACTTATCTTATCACGTCAGAATATTGATATGCTTCCTGAAGGAAATGATTATAATCAGGCAGAGAAGGGTGCATATATCGTTGCGGAATCGGATGAGAATCCGGATGTTATTCTCGTGGCATCAGGTTCGGAGGTGTCCACTCTTGTCGCCGGAGCTCAACTTCTTCGTGCAGACGGCATGAAGGTGCGTATAGTAAGCTGCCCTTCAGAGGGGCTTTTCCGTAATCAGAGCAAGGAGTATCAGGAAAGCGTACTTCCTTCCGGAGCGAAGATCTTCGGACTTACAGCAGGTCTGCCTGTAAATCTTCAGGGACTTGTGGGATGTAACGGCAAGGTGTTCGGACTTGAAAGTTTCGGTTTCTCTGCTCCGTATAAGGTACTTGACGAGAAACTCGGCTTTACGGCGGAGAATGTATATGCTCAGGTGAAGGCGATGTAGTTTAGCATAATACTTGAAAAATGAGTGCATGGACCGGGATTCCGGCCCATGCATTTTTAATATATAGTGTTATGAAACGTCATTTTGAAAAACTTTCCAGGAGGGCAGGTCGTATGATCCGCCACTGGTGGCTTATGCTGCTTGTCGGCATTCTTGTAATTATTGCCGGGATTCTGGTCTTTGTATTCCCGGCACAAAGCTATTTTGCTCTGGGGGTACTTTTCGGAATCCTCATGCTTCTCAGCGGAGCGGCACAACTCGTAATAGCAGGAACCAGCGGCAACTATCTTGTGATGAGAAGTTATGTCGTCATAGGAGGTGTGGTCGATCTGCTTCTGGGACTTTTCCTATGTATCTACCCAGGCGTGACTATGGTGGTTCTGCCGGTATTTCTCGGTATATGGATGCTGTATCACAGTTTTATAATCATCGCTTTCGGTGGCGACATGGACACATTCAGGATTCCTGACGGAGGACTCGTGGTCATAGGTGGAATCCTGCTCCTTCTCCTTTCCATTATGGTATTGATAAACCCTTTGGGAACGGGTGTGGAGACGGTGCTTCTCCTCACAGGGATAGGAATAATCATATTTGGAGCCCTATTGTGTGTGCTCTCCATGAAGATGCGTGATATGCATAGATATTTTGATGCCCCGAATTCATGATTTCTCCCTGCATCATATGAAAAGACGGCCTCCATGTATGGGACGGCCGTCTTTTATTTGACTGACACCTTGGGAAGGTCGGCCCACCGGGTAGTGTAATGAGGGGACTGCTTCCCGCTTGAACTCCTGATGCGGCCGCTGCCTTGGACAGCCAGCTTGACCGTCCCGTCGCCGAAGGTGCTGTTGATGGCATCGAGTGCAGAAGTGATCCGATGCTCACGATCCAGAGCTCCGGCATCTTCAAACAGGGAGTGGATCACGTCTGAACTGTCCATGATCCCGGTAGCGATCACTCCAGCCTTTTTGTATCCGAATCCTTCCCGGAACATATCTCTTGCAGTCTGCACGGCGTCGGCTACTATGATCCTCTGCTCAGCTGTAGGGGTGGCAAAGGTGGACATATTGCTGGATTGGGTCTGAGGAAGATTTTCCTTGAATCCGTTGGTACAGGCGAATACTACAATCCCGCTCGCCACCGACTTCTGTCTGCGGAGCTTCTCCGCTACGGAAGAAGCAAAGTTGGCAATCTGCTCCTGCAGCTCCTTCATGTCATATATTTCAGAGGAGAAACTGCGAGAGACACAGATGGACTGTCTGGGCTCGAAACCGTCTTCAAAATCAATGGACGGGATTCCTTTCAGTTCCCTCCATGTCCTGACTCCTGTGATACCCATCATGGACCGCACACCGTCTTCCGGCATCTGAGTAAAATCATATGCAGTCCTTATATACCGGGCATGCAGCTTGGCTGCAGAGCGTCGTCCGATCCCCCATACATCCTCAATCGGAAATTTTCGGAGCACCTTTTCGATGTCCTGAGGTCTGTGCATATAGCAGCCTCCCCTTAGCTTGGGATACTGCTTGCAGAGTTTTGATGCAATTTTCGCAAGCGTCTTGGTCGGGGCAATCCCGACAGAGACCGGGATGGCAGTCATCCTCTGACACTTTGCGGAGATTTCCTTTGCATACTCATCGAAGTCGATGTCGTGCATTCCGCGCAGATCAAGGAAGGCTTCATCTATGGAATATACCTCCACGGAGGGAGAGTACTCCTCCAGGACCCATCTGACTCTCCGGGACATGTCCCCATACAGGGCCATGTTTCCGGAAAAGACTGCGATGTCATGCCTTTCGACAAGATTCCTTATCTTGAAGAACGGTGCTCCCATTCCTATTCCGAGGGCCTTGGCTTCATTGCTGCGTGCCACTGCACAACCGTCATTGTTTGACAGCACAATGACGGGCTTCCCTTTAAGGTCTGGTCTGAAGACTCTCTCACAGGAAGCGAAGAAGTTGTTGCAGTCGGCCAGTGCAAACATCGCTCTTACATTTTCTTGATGACCCAGGTGACTATGCCCCATATGAGAAAGTCATTCTCCGGGGTGATGTCTATGGGCTTGTAGGCGGTGCTGTTCCCGTTGGCGGGCATGAGGCGGATGCAGCCCTTTCCGATCTCGACTCTCTTGACTGTGTATTCTCCGTCAATATAGCACACTGCCTTGCAGTTGTTGTAAGGATCCAGGGAACGGTCCACTATGATGATGTCACCCTCGTCCATTCCGGCATCCACCATGGATACCCCGTCTACTCTGAAGAAGAATGTGGATGCACGATGTCTGACCAGAAGCTTTACAAGGTCCAGCTTTTCATGGATATCTTCTGCCGGAGAAGGGAAGCCGGCCTTTACGTCGCCAAGCAGTCCGCTCTCATAAGATAGGCTGTCGTCTAAACTGTGGGGTAGGAATTCATTCATATAAGGCAAAGATATTAAAAATAGGGAATGATATACCTGTTAATACTAAAAATCAATCTGCCCCACTCCCAAGCCTGCTCACTGAGTTTACTGAGATGCAGCATACCAGACGCCTTATAGTGTAAAATAGTATATTGTTACCTATTTTTTTGCTGTTTCTTATTATTAAGTTCCGTCAAAGATTCTATATTTGCCGTCTATGATCAAGGTACTTCTTCTTATAGACTGTGCAAGTGAGCACGACAGGAAACTGCTTCGTGGAATGATGCGTTATTCCAAGGAGCAGGGTCCTTGGCTTTTTTACCGTCTTTCCCCGGATTTCCGCTATGGCGGCAACAGGGAGGAATGGGCTCTGCAATGGGCCCGTGAGTGGAAGGCAGATGCCATTGTAGGACGTTGGGATGATAAGAAAACGGGGCTTCTTCGTCAGCTTGATATACCGGTAGTACTTCAGAATAACAGAAGTCGTAGTGATGTTTTCTCTAATCTTACTGGCGACTATCACAGTACAGGGAAAATGGCGGCACAATATTTCAGGAAGAAGCTCTATACCGATTTTGCATTCTTTGGAGTCGAGGATATTGTGTGGTCAGAGGAGCGTTGCAAGGGATATGAAGAAGAAGTAAGGACTCACGGGGGCCGTTTCTACTCCTACATGGAGCCGGAAGCCGGTGATGAAAGAGAAAAGATTATGGAATGGCTCATGGCTCTTCCCAAGCCAGTTGCGCTTTTCTGCTGCGACGACGCTCATGCACTGTTTATTACTGAGACATGCAAAATTGCAGGTATTAGTGTACCGGAAGACATAGCTGTGCTTGGAGTCGATGATGACGAACTTCTTTGTGATATTTCCGATCCGGCCATTTCGTCCATAAAGATGGATGTGGAGAACGGAGGCTATATGACCTGTCGTCTCCTCAATGAGAGGATACATAAGCGTGACCCTCGCCCTTTCAACGTGGTGATAAAGCCTCTTGATATCAAGGAAAGAGCTTCTACTCTTATATATAATATAAAGGATAAGCGTGTCCTGGATACTATCAGATTCATAGATGCCCACTATTACGAGGATCTGGGAATGGCGGATATCCTTTCCCGCGTCCCTCTTTCGCGCCGTAGTATCGAGATGAAATTCCGTCAGGAAGTCGGCATGACCATATATCAGTATCTGCTCAGTGTCCGCGTGGACCATCTGGCATATCTGCTTCGTACGACATCGCTACCATTCTCAGAGGCTGTCTATAAGGTCGGTTTCCGCGATTCAGTCAATGTGGCCCGCGTCTTCCGTAAATTCAAGGGTTGTTCTCCATCAGAATATCGTAATAGGTATTGCGCTATCTGAGTGTAAATTTGCGATATTTTGCGTTAAAGTTCTGTCCGGTAAACTAACTTTGTGACCTGAACACGAACTAATAACCGCAAAATGGAAAATAAAAGACAGTATTACATGTCCCTTGTGATGGTAGGGTGCCTATTCTTCGTATTCGGACTTGTTTCATGGGTGAATTCCATCCTTGTGCCATACTTCAAAGTGGCATGCGATCTTCAGAGCGGAGTCCAGACCTATCTGGTGACTTTCGCCTTCTATATCGCCTATCTTGTGATGACAGTTCCTGCATCTTTCCTGCTGAAGAAGGTGGGATACAAGAAAGGTGCTATGATAGGACTTTTCATTATGGCCACAGGCACACTTCTATTCTGGCCTGCAGCTCTGACAAGGACTTATGCAATGTTTCTTGCCGCTCTGTTCGTTATCGGAACGTCCCTTGCCATATTACAGTCGGTCGCTAATCCTTTCGTTACCATCATAGGACCTCATGAGAGCGCTGCCAAACGTATAAGCGTAATGGGCATCTGCAACAAGTTTGCAGGAATCATAGCTCCTCTCCTTTTTGCAGCAGTGGTGATACGTCCTGAGGACAAGGATATAATGGCTGCAGTGGAATCCGGATTACTCGCAGGGCCAGCGAAGGAGGCTGCTCTTGACCAGATGATCAAAGGAGTCATTCCTCCTTATCTGGTGCTTACTGTGTTTCTGGCTGTATTCGCAGTCATATTCTTCAAATCTCCTATCAAGGACATCAATCCTGACAAGGACAACAAGTCTGTAGAAGGGACTCAGGACCGTAAATCTGTCTGGGCATATCCTTATCTGGTGCTCGGCGTGATTGCGCTTTTCTGTCATCTCGGCAGCCAGCAGATTTCTATTGCAACCATCATTGAATATGCCCAGAGCATGGGGCTTGACCTTGATGCGGCAAAAGTGTTCCCTTCCTACACTCTTGCATGCATTCTGGGAGGTTATCTGCTTGGCGTAATATCCATTCCTAAATATATATCACAGCAGAAGGCGCTCGTGGTCTGCACGATAACAGGACTCATACTCTCTGTGCTTGTACTTGCCCTTCCGTTGAAGGCCTCCATATGGTGTGTGGTGCTTTTGGGAATCCCTAATTCGCTCATCTATGCCGGAATCTGGCCTCTTGCAATCCGTGGCCTCGGAAAATGGACCACACTCGGCTCGTCGCTTCTTGTCATGGCCCTCTGCGGAAACGCCATCCTGTCGCTTCTCTATGGTCTGATGACCGACTACATGAGCCTTCAGGCATCTTACTGGCTTCTTATCCCATGCTTCGCATTTATGATTTATTATGCTGTATTGGGGTATAAGGTTGAAAATTGGAAAATATGATAAAGATTATCAATGGAACAATAATTACCGGTGGAGAATCCTTCATCGGTAATGTCGTGCTTAAGAATGGTGTCATTGACTATGTCGGGACCGAGGACCCTCAGGTATCTGATGATGTCAGGGTCATAGATGCCAAAGGACTTTATGTGGCTCCAGGATTCATCGATATGCATACTCATGGCGCAGGCGGTGCGGACTTCATGGACGGAACTGTGGATGCCTATCTGACTGCCGCGAGGATGCATGCAGTTCATGGAACAACTCTTCTATATCCAACGACACTTACCAGTACGAATGAAGCTCTTTTTGCTTCCTTTGAAACTTATAGGAAGGCGGAAGAGATGAACACAGATGGAGCCAGGTTCGGTGGTATGCATCTGGAAGGGCCGTATTTCAGCCCTATGTATGCCGGAGCACAGGATCCGCGATATCTCCGTAATCCCAGCCCGGAGGAATATCTGGAGATTCTTGACAGATGTCCCGCCCTTGCCCGCTGGAGTTTCGCTCCTGAGCTCGAAGGTGCTGAGGAATTTGCGGCAGAATTGAAGAAAAGAGGGATTGTAGCATCTATAGGCCACACTAATGCGACATTTCAGGAGTGCGATGCTGCATATAAGTCAGGTGCCGACCTCATGACTCATTTCTATTCCTGCATGAGCACCGTCAGCAGGCGTAACGCATATCGTTATGCGGGTACTATCGAATACGGCTATATTCAGGACGGGATGAACCTTGAGATTATTGCAGACGGAATACATGTGCCGCAGGACCTTCTGCATCTTCTTCTGAAGATTAAGGGTGTGGAGAGGATAGCTCTCGTAACCGACTCAATGAGGGCTGCCGGAATGCCTGAAGGACCGAGCGTTCTCGGCCCTCTTTCGGATGGTCAGGAGGTCATCGTTGAAGACGGTGTCGCAAAACTGATGGATAAGTCTGCCTTTGCCGGAAGTGTGGCTACGGCCGACCGTCTTGTGCGTACGATGGTCCAGATTGCAGGATGTTCAATAACTGATGCAGTGCGTATGATCACTGAAAATCCTGCCAGGATAATGGGAATCTCCGACAGGAAGGGCTCTATCAAGGCCGGAATGGATGCTGATCTGGTGATTTTCGATGAGAATATAAATGTAAGGAATACGATAATTGAAGGAAAAATAGTTTACTGATATGCTGATAAAGACTTTTAAAGCAGATAATCTGTCTGTAAATGTTTATGATACTCGCAAGAGTATGGGTGCTGCTGCAGCATCTGATGTGGCTGCATGTATTAAGGCGGAACTTGCCGCAAAACAGGAAATCTATATGATTTTCGCTGCTGCTCCTTCTCAGAATGAGATGCTGGAGGCTCTGATTGCGGAGGAGGGGATCGAATGGAACAGGATCCATGCCCTTCATATGGATGAATATGTCAATCTTCCATCTGATGCGCCTCAGGGTTTCGGTAATTTCCTTTGCCGTGCAATATTCGATCAGGTGCCTTTCGCATCCGTGAATCTGATAGGTACCGACGCAGATTCAGAGGCTGCATGCGCAAGATATGATTCTCTTCTTTCTGAGAATCCGGTGGATATCGTATGTATGGGAATCGGTGAAAACGGTCACATCGCTTTCAATGATCCGCATGTGGCTGACTTCAATGATCCGTTGAGGATCAAGAAGGTGGACCTTGACCTCAAGTGCCGTCAGCAGCAGGTGAATGACGGTTGCTTCTCTTCATTGGATCAGGTGCCTACTCATGCCCTCACTCTTACAATCCCGACTCTTTTCAATGTGAGGAATGTATTCTGTGTGGTTCCGGCAGCGACGAAGGCAGATGCTGTATATAACACAGTAACCGGTCCTGTGTCGGAAGTCTGTCCTGCGTCTATTCTGCGCAGACATGCTAATGCTATCCTTTATGCAGATTCTGACAGTGGATGTAGAATATAAGCTTATGAAACGTATATCATTTTATTTTCTCCTTTCACTCCTGCATGCTATAGCAATCTGTTCATGCAGTGATTTGGATACTTTGGAGGCAAAACTATCGTCATTGGAAGCGAAGGTGGCTGAACTGGAAGAAGCTGCCGGCGTAATAAACAGCAATGCTCAGGCCCTGCACTCCCTGATAGGGAAAGATGTGCTGGTTGTGGGGATTTCTGAAACCGGTCAGGGTTATGTACTTGAATTAAGCGACGGCACGACTGTCTCTATTATTGACGGTGAGTCATTACCTTCCATCACACCTCTGCTTAGCATTGACGCATATGGACAATGGGTGGTATCTCTGGATGGAGGTAAAGAGTATTACCCGATTGAAGGAGCTGCAAATGCCTTTCAGGATGCAGGAGTCACTCCTCAAATAATGATAGACAGTCTGGGATTCTGGCTTATTAGCACAGACGGAGGAGCATCATGGAACCGTATAACCGGCAAGGACGGTCAGCACTTAAGTGCGACAGATCCAAGCCAGACAGTCGGTAGGATGAGTTTCTTCTCGGACGTGAAGTATGATGCAGCCAATGGTATATTCTCCCTGACCCTTAAGGATGGAAGGACCATCTCAGTGACTGTCCTTGATTCATTCTATATAAAAGTGAACGGATTTTCGGGCGCAATGGCTATCTCTCCAGGTCAGACCAGGACCTACAACGTGGAAATGTCCCGTATTTCAAAGGCATTCTTTCAGACCCCTGAAGGCTGGCATGCAGAACTTTCGGATAATGAACTGTCTGTAACTGCACCAATGAATGCAGAGACTGGCGAATACGTCATAAAACTGGTCTATACCTCTTCGGAAGGCTATCTGAGAATGCTCGACCTTGTCTTCAACCTGACCGCTCAAGTTAAGGATTACGGATGTCAGTTGTTCAATGACTTTGCATCAGGCTCTTCCGACAACATCCTTCTGGACTTCTCTTATGCCGGTTATAAGCATGGTGAGACCGCTCCTGCAGATGTCTATTCATTAGGATATAAGGTATATGATGTCACTGATTATGGTGCAATCCCTGATGATGGAAAGTCGGACAGAGATGCATTCCTGGAGTGTGTAGAGGCTGCAACCGGAGCCAAGTTTGAATCCAAGAACGGCTATATCCTGTTGACCAAGTCTATTGCCAATGCAATTATCTATTTCCCTGAAGGGGAATTCATTCTGCATACATCGGAAGACGATTATGAGGAAAACGGCAGGAAACTGAGCCGACACATCCAGATAGCTGCAGGCAATTTTGTGATCAAGGGAGCCGGACGCGATAAGACTGCAATCGTGATGGCCGATCCGAATCATCCTGCCGACGAGACGGAACTGTATAGCTCTCCTTCCATGTTGGTCCTTAAACATAACAGCGGACTTTCCAAACTTACCGATGTGACGGCAAATGCCGGAAAAGGAACGTTCTCTGTGACAGTTGCCGATCCGTCAAGACTCTCTGAAGGCAGTTGGGTCTGCCTGACCATGAAGAATAATGATCCGGCGTGCATCGCAGATGAACTTGCTCCGTATAGCGCACTTGACTGGATGCAGGATATCATGAATAATGGAGTGTATGTGTATGATTATCACCAGATACGTTCTATTGATGGCAATGTGGTGACTTTCCATGAGCCGATTATGCACGAGGTAGACCTTAAATATACGTCCTTTACAGGCAGCAGTTATAACTGGCGTATTGACAAGTATCCTCACTACGAGAATGTCGGAGTGGAAGACCTTACATTCAAGGGGTACGCGAAGAATGATTTCATTCATCACGGGTCATGGGAGGATGACGGTGCATATAAGCCTCTGACAATGACCAGACTGACGAATTCATGGTTACGTCGCGTCAGGTTTACAAGCGTCAGTGAGGCATGCTCAGTTACAAGAAGTGCTAATGTTTCGGTTTATGATGTCCTAATTGACGGAAACAGGGGACATTCAGCTATCCGTTCCCAGCAATCTTCAAGAGTGTTTATCGGTGCTGTCAGGGATGTAACATCTGACAAGTCCGGAAAAACAGGTCAATACCATGGCGTCGGAGTATCCAAGCCAAGTATGGGAGCTGTGCTATGGCGTAATGAGTATGGTAATGACAGCTGCTTCGAGTCTCATTCAAATCAGCCTCGTGCTACATTGATAGACTGCTGTTATGGCGGCTGGCTGAAATCCCACCAGGGTGGAGATGAAAAGCAGGCTCCTAACCATCTGAATGACCTTACCATATGGAATTACCGTTCCCAGACTGCAGCGTCCGGAGTTTTTGATTTCTGGTCTCACACATCCTACTGGTGGCAGCTGATGCCTCCTATCATTGTAGGATTTCATGGAGAACCGACTTCGTTCGATCAGTCTCAGGTCGTAATTGACTACAGCAATGGTACAGCTGTATCTCCAGAATCCCTTTATGAGGCTCAGCTGATGTTGAGGCTTGGGGCAGTACCTTCATGGCTTAATGAATTAAAGTAAATCTATATCATAATGAAATCAATAGTTAAACAGTTTGCAGCATTTGTCTCTGCCGCAGTAATGGTATTGACCGGATGTACAGATCTTAGCGATCTTGAGAACAGAGTTGAAACGCTTGAGAGCAAGGTTGTTGCTCTTGAGACATTCATTTCAGGGCTGAATTCCAATGTGGAGGCTATCCAGACGCTTATGGAAGGCGGTAGCCTGATCAATAGTGTCAAGGAAAAGTACGGAGTCTATACGATTGTTCTTAGCAATGGTGATGAGATTACTCTTACTCAGGGAGCAGTCGGAGTAGGAACAACCCCGGTAGTTTCCATCGACAAGGACGGATACTGGATGGTTGATTATGGCCAGGGTCCTGAGTATATCTATACTGACGATCAGAAGACGGAGAAAGTCAAAGCCTTAGGTACAGATGGCGTGACTCCTGTCTTTGGTGTTGATGCAGAAGGATATTGGACTGTCAGCTATGACGGAGGAAAGACATTCCAGCAGGTGAAGGATGCTTCAGGAGCACCGGTGTCGGCAGTAGCGGGAGAAGAGATGGCAGACATGTATTTCAAGGATGTCAAATATGAAAACGGAGTATTCTCAGTTACATTGCAGTCTGGTGAGACTCTGACAATCCCTGTAGTGGAATCTTTCATGTTCAAGCTAAATGGAGCCGATGAAGCTCAATCCTTCACTGAAGGTCAGACCAGGTCATTTGCCTTGGAACATAAAGGTGTCGTTAATGTCATGGTGACTGTTCCGGAAGGATGGAAATGGGCACTGAGCGAGACAGAGTTCTCTCTTACAGCTCCGGCAGCTACCAAGGGAATAGTTGCTGACAGCGATTCCGATGTGTCTCTTCTTGCGGTGTCCGCTTCGGGATATTCGGCAATAGTGAAGATGTGTGTAAAAATAGGTGAGGGCTCCGGAGAAACTCCTGTTGTCCCTGAAGATCCTAAGCCACAGGTTACTGACCTTTATCAGGCTTATCTTGATGGTGAAGTGATCGAAATCGCAGGTGTGAAGTACAGTAAGGCGACCCATGGCGAACCTGTGCTTGTCAGCGCTACCGAAGCATCTTCGAATACGCTGCGTACACCGATAAACAAGAAGACAGGTGTCTTTTTCCTTGAGACTGCAGAAGGTTCAGACTTCACATTCACATCAAACATCACCTTTAACAAGACAGCAGAAGGTGAGGACATGGTTCTGATCGGACGCTATCTTGACAGAGAACAGGTGATCAAGCCGGCAAGCTTCTTCAAGGCTGTTTCCGGAGGTCTGGTCCTTCACAATCTTGTGATCGACTTCTCGACCCTGCCGCAGAACTATCTGATCGTAAACAACTGTACTGAAGACCAGTCGAAACTGCATATCGACGGCTGTACATTCAGGAATGTCAAGTACCATATGTACTCTATTGCCAATTCAAACTATTATAAGTTTATAATCAAGGATATATGTGTGACAAATTCAGTATTTGACTTTACTGATAATGAGAAGATCCTTTTCAATTTCTCTGCTTCAACTGTGGCAGACCACCTGGAAAGATTCTCATTCACCAACAATATCCTCTGCGCATCGGACGATAAGGGTACGAGGACATGCCAGATTGTTCAGTTCGGTACTGCCGACCATTCCGGCAAGACATGGAATACCACATTTGATATCAGCAATAATATCATCTATAATGTGCTGAGTGTTCCAAACACTTATTTCAAGATCCATCAGGCCAAGTCTATCAGGATGAACAGGAATATCCTCTGGGCACCGGCAAATCACGGCAGCATGTGCTATATGTGGTATCTGATGAATGATGGTCAGGATGCTGCAGGAGTAGATTTCTCCGACAACATCGCTTACGGTATGATCGAGGGCAAATCATGGTCAGCCTTTTCCGGCTCTTCTGCTTTCAGATTTGAAAGCGGAAACGCATTCGAAAAAACAGAGGTGAACCCGTTCGAGAAAGTGGATCTCTCTACATATACCTTCGTTAAAAAGTCTGAGTATCAGTCTTATGGAGTGCAATAATAATCTATTAAATACAACTACAATGAAGACAAATGAAATGGTGGGGGCATATTATTCCCCAGAGGCTGTTGAGATTACAATAAGTCCTGAAGGACTTCTCTGCAGCAGTTTCGAGAATCTTAATAATGAATTTGACTACACATGGGGGGAGGAATAATTATGAGAAAAGCAATGTTTATCCTGTATGCCATGGCAATGGTGGCAGCAGCATCCTGCACAAAGGAAATCGTAGATACAAACAAGGAAACTGCATCTGATGTGGAACTCTTCCCGATGACATTCACTGCCAGCTCGCAGCAGACCAAGGCTGAAATGGTCGATGCCCAGACTATCCACTGGCAGTCGGGTGACCAGATCAATGTATTTGATGGCAATGGAACCGTTTATGAGCCGTTTACAACATCAGGTGAGGGTGCATCAGTGACATTTGAGGGCATGGCCGGTAAGGCTGAAGGATATTATGCTCTTTATCCATACCAGTCTTCGGCAACTATGACGGATGGAACAATTATAGCAACGTTCCCGTCAGAACAGACAGCTGTTGCGGGCTCGTTTGACCCTAAGGCATTCATCTCAGTGGCTCAGTCTGATGCTGAAGGAAACTTCTCTTTCAAGAATGTCGCTGCGCTTGTGAAATTCACTATGCCGGTAGGTGAAAATGCTACTTCGGCTACTCTTACAGCCAATGCCGACAAAGAACTGTTGTGCGGTCCTGTGAAGATCACTTTCGACGAGAATGGCAATCCCTCCGCTCCATCTGCCGGTAAGATGACAAATGCCGTGACCTTGAAGGGAAATCTTGAGGGCGGCAAGACTTATTATTTTGTAGTACGCCCGGGAATCGCTTTCAGTGAGGGACTTACAATCTCGATTGACGGAAAGAAATACCGTACCAGCAGTACTAAGCTTGGGAAGACACTTGTACGTAACTCTGTAATGGCTCTTCCTGAATTCACATTTAAGGAAGGCATGCCGAAGGACCTTTATACGGCCTATGAGCATGGCTTTGACCTTCAGATTGGCGGCCAGAAATTCGACAAGGCAACTTACGGCGATGCTACTCTGATAACAACAGCTATATCTGAACCGAAGGCAGGAATCTATTTCCTTAATCCGGAAATCGAGCAGCCGATGGGATCAAATATAGAGCATATGGCCATCATAGGCAGATACGCTGACCAGAGAAGCCTGCTGACCAGAACAGACTTTGCCTATCTTAACAGCACAGATGCATCTGACAATTATTTGATTCTCGCAAACGTAGAATATAAAGTATCGGACCTTACTAAAAACTATTGTATGGTTATTAATAAGACCGGAGCATTTGAGAATATCGTATTTGACAATATCAAGGTCTCACTTCCTAATGCAATAAAATTGGTATATTGTGGAACATCGAATGATCGTTCGATAAAGAATTTTACTTTAAAGAATTCTGATATAAGCATAGGTGCATCTCCAGCAGACGCATCTTATACAGCTGCATCAACAACATATCTTGTGCAGATTGATGGAGGATCAACAGAGGGTGAAACTGTCAGAGATGTATCATCGGTCGTTATTGAGAATAACACTGTTAATGGTGTAGATGGAAATGTTAAGAGATTTAGATTGTTTTCTGTAGAGAAGTCTGACATCGGTTCATTGACTTTGAACAATAATGTAATCAAGGATTGCTATACTTATTATGGTTATGTTGCTTCATATACCGGTGCATATAACATTTCTTCAGTAAGAGGTAATCTATTCCATATTCCTGCTCATGCTGATGTAGCACAGTGGTATGCGATCGTTTATCCTAAGAGTGAACAAGGAAGTACAACTGAATACAAGGCTGTAGCTACAGAAAAGTTTGCTGAAAATACGGCATATTACGGAGGAACAACACCTTCCAAATACTTGAGAAGCCTTTATGGCACAGGAACAAATTCTCCTACTGCTCTTGCAGCAGATCCTTTAAATTAATGATTTATGAAACTCAGAATCATATCGATCCTTTTAATGAGCGCACTGTTCATTCAGTGCGCTCCCAAGAGGGACATAATCAGCGAGAATATTCAGAACGCCGAGATCCAGCTCGGAATGCTCCTTGAGGCAAGCGAGGAAGGAGATACCATCCGTATCCCGGCTTCTTATCAGAACGACAAGATCAAGTTTGTGCCTAAGGACGATTGGGTGAGCGGCTTCTTTGCCGGCTCGCTGTGGTATATGTATGAGCTTACCGGTGATGAGAAATGGGCGGAAGCAGCCCGCAGGCACACCGATAATCTCCATGAAATCCAGTATCTCAAATGGCACCATGATGTGGGATTCATGGTATATGACAGTTATGGCAACGGCTTGAGGCTGAAGAATATACCAGGCTACGATACAGTGCTTGTAAACACAGCCAAGTCGCTTTCGACAAGGTTCTGGCCAAAGGCGGGCGTCCTTCAGTCATGGAACACCGAGAGGGGATGGCAGAGTCGCAGAGGCTGGAAATGTCCGGTCATCATAGACAACATGATGAATCTGGAACTCCTCTTCAAGGTCAGTGAGATGACAGGTGACTCGACTTATCGCAATATCGCCATAAGCCATGCCGACAAGACAATGGAGAACCACTATCGTGACGACTTCAGTACATATCATGTCGTGGACTATGACCATGAAACCGGTGAAGTACGCAGAAGATGTACAGCACAGGGCATTGCGGATGAGTCACGTTGGGCTCGCGGTCAGGCGTGGTCGGTGTACGGTTATACCGTAGCATACCGCTTTACCCGGGATCCTAAGTATCTCCAGAGAGCTAACGATGTTGCAGAATATCTCCTTGTCCATGAAGACAACATGCCGGAGGACCTTGTGCCTTATTGGGATCATGATGTCAAGGAATTCGGAACCCCGAAAGGTGAGGAATACATGCAGAAATATGGAGACCTTCGCGATGCTTCGTCTGCAGCAATCACAGCGTCAGCCTTGTATGAACTTTATTGGATCACAAAGAAGGATCTTTATAAGGAAAAGGCAGACAAGATGATAGAAAGCCTTTCTACTGACGCCTATAGAGCGCCGCAGGGCACAAACGGAGGTTTCATTCTCATGCATTCTGTAGGAAGCCTCCCTAACGGCAACGGAATAGACATTCCTATGAACTATGCCGATTACTATTTCCTTGAGGCTCTTATAAGAAAGGGCCGGATCGAAAAGGGACTTGCTCCGGTTGAATAATTTTCTGATTTATGAAAAAGCTGTTTCTGTCAGCATGTATCCTTATATCATGCGTGGCTCATGCCGCCATTGATGCGCAACATTCATTTGAAGGGCCTAAGGTGCCGGACTTCCTCTCTGTGAACGGAGAGGGAAGTCTGTGCCTTTCAGGTGACCGTTTCAAAGATGGAGCCTCATCCTTGAAATTTTCATGGAAAGGGGCAGCAGAGATTGTCTTCAGCAATTATGAAGACATCAAGGCTTCCATGGAAGTGAATGGTGCGGGTCTTATGATGTGGGTTTATTGTACCGAGCCTTTGAATGGCCCTGTGGAATTCATGTTCCTTGATTGGGAGATGAATGAGGTCTGCTCTTTTGATTTCAATACCGGTTTCACCGGATGGAGAGCTATATGGCTCAAATACAATGACATGAAGACTCCTTCTGGAGCGTGGTACGGCGAACTTAAAAAAGCTGACAGAAAGACAGATGTTGCTGGCATGATAATCAGAATGCCTGAATCTGCCGGTAATGGAACCATATATATCGACAGGCTTTCCTTTACAAAGGCGAAATTATATGATCAGCTTACTCCTGACCGGCAGCTTCCGTTCAGCAATCATTCCATTGACCGCATGTGGCAATGGTGCAGCCTCTGGAAATGGGAGCAGTATCCATCCCTCCAGGTCATTCCGATATCTTCTGCGCAGAAGGATATGCTGCGCACCGTGGAGACCAGGCTGGATGAGTGGGCTGCCACGGGTAATCCGGGCAAGATATACACAGCAGGGACTTTGCTGGGCAGAATAGATGCTCACATCGGGAAATATGGCATTAGCAGACGTGCGGATGGCACAATGTCCGGAGCCCCTCTTCTGTATGATGACGAGTTCAATAATTCCAAGGGCGAAATGCGTCTCCGCTTTATCCAGGAGATAGTGTATTGGTCTTCACTTGATTATCTCTATACCGGAAGCACCGCATATCTCCAGAAGGTCATAGATGCCATGGATCATGCCATTGAGCAGGGGTTCGCTTACGGAAGCGGACTTGGAACCAATCACCATTTCGGTTATCAGATACGCGAACTGTTCAAGGGTGTATGGATACTTCGCAAGCCTTTGAAGGATGCGGGGAAGCTTGACGGATATGTGACGGTGCTCACTTATTGGAGTGGCCTGCAGGAAGTCAGGATGCCATATGACCAGACTCGCGACGGAGTCTTCGATGCCTGGAATACGCTTCATATGGCGCGGACCATATGCGCTATGCTTCAGCCGACAGATGAGGAACGGTTTGCCTGCATGAAGGCCCTTGGGGAATGGACTTCCGGATCTCTTCGATATACTGATGGCACTTTAGGCGGTATAAAGACTGACGGACTGTCATATCATCATGGCGGATTCTATCCGTCCTATGCGGTCGGAGGCTTCTCCGGATTGAGAGACTGGTGTTTCTTAACGGCAGGAACTGATTTTGTTCCGTCCCTTCCTGCCCGAAAGGTCTTGAAGCACGCTCTGATGACTCTTAAGGATTGCTGCAATACCCTTGACTGGGGATTTGCAAACTGCGGCCGCCATCCGTTCAACAGCACTATGCCTCCTAAAGTTGTTGATGCCTTTGCCAGGCTCGCCCTTCTTGGCAGCTGCGACGGATCCGATTCCCGGATAGATCGTGAACTTGCCGGAGCATATATGGCTCTTGGTGGTGATAACGATCAGCTTCTTTCATCCTTCAGGAAAGCAGGAATCAAGAAGTCTTCTCCGTCAGCCGGGTTCCGTGCATATAATTACGGAGCGTTCGGAATACATCGCAGGGACGACTGGATGCTTACCTTGAAAGGATATAACAGCGATGTGTGGGGCTCAGAAATATATACTTCCCAGAACCGCTTCGGACGTTATTTGAGTTATGGTTCCGTCCAGCTTATAGGAGCGAAAGGTGCCGTAGAAAGCGGTTATGTGCAGGAGGGATGGGACTGGAACAGATTTCCCGGCACGACTACGATTCATCTTCCTTTTGAACTTCTCGAGAACCCGCGCAAGGGTACTCTTATGGAAAGGAATGATTCCAGATTCCCGGGAGTATCTTCTCTTGAAGGAAGTAACGGATGTCTGGCATTTACATATGTAGAGAAAGACCGTCCGAATTTCTGTGCAGGTGCCACAGCAACCAAGAGTGTATTCTGCTTCGACAATAGAATTGTATTTATCGGCACCGGCATTTCAAACAACTCGCCATATCCGACTGAAACCACAATATATCAGCTGAAGCTGAAGGATAGAAGCGAGGAAGTGGATATCAATAACATATATGCTGAAGCTTTCCCTTTTGTACATCATCAGAATGAGGATGGTAAAGTGAAGCTTACCGATACCAACGGTAACATATATATATTCAGGAACGGCAGGGGACTGGTTGTGGAAAAGAAATCCCAGTCATCACCTTCTGACACAAAGAAAAAGACTTCGGCGGGAGATTTTGTCACTGCATATATCGACCACGGCGTATCTCCGGTTAATGCTTCTTATGAATATATGATGCTGGTAAGGCCGGATGTCAAGACCGAGAAGCAGGCCTGGAAGAAATTGCCTTATAATGTACTGCAGGCTGATGATAATGCCCATGTGGTAATGGATGAAATCACCGGTATCACTGCTTATATAAGTTACAAGGGCTATGCAGCTTCTGAAACACTGGTCGGAAAGGCTGATGCAGAGACCATCGTGATGGAAAGGAAAAGAGACGACGGGAGCATTGTCATGAGCATATGCACTCCGGATCTCGGAATTACAAGGAAGGGATATATTACATCTCAGCCAAGCCAGCCTCTCAAACGTATGGTCATGCTTCATGGAAGATGGATTACGGAAGATAAAAGATCAGATGTCAATATAGAATCAGATGGAGACGACACCGTGATAACGGTTGAATGTGTTGATGGTGTGCCTGTGGAATTTATTTTAACTAACTCTATTCAATAATATCAAGATGCAAAAGCTAATTGGAATACTTGCGGGCCTTTTTATGGTCTCTATAGGATTGTCCGCACAGAACCTGACTCTCAAAGGTAAGGTTACTGATGAGGCTGGAGAGCCGCTTATTGCTGTGACTGTTTTTGAGGATGGAAATCCTTCGAACGGTACCGTTACGGATGCAGATGGTTTGTATACCATCTCTGTTTCATCTGCAAAATCTACTGTTGTATTCTCTTGTCTCGGCTATTCGGAGAAGAAGGTGACCGTAGGTTTGAGAAAGGTACTGGACATGACTTTGGCGGAAGAGAGCCTGGCTATTGATGCTGCCGAAGTCGTTAGTGTCGGTTATGGTACCGTCGCACGACGAGACCTTACCGGATCGGTAAGCAAGGTGGATATGACAGATATCCTCAAGACTCCGGTGACCAACTTCGATCAGGCTCTTACCGGTAGGGTTGCCGGCGTAGTGGTCACTACGTCTGATGGTGCTCTCGGAGCAGAGGCAAATATTACCATCCGTGGTAACAATTCCTTGACACAGAGCAGTGCGCCACTATACATTATCGACGGATTCCCTACAGAGAGTTCGATGGCATCTTCGCTCAATTCAGCCGATATCGAGTCTATTGATATTCTTAAGGATGCTTCCGCAACTGCCATATATGGTGCTCGCGGAGCCAATGGTGTGGTGGTGATTACCACTAAGCAGGGAATGGAAGGCAAACCGAAAGTCAATTTCTCGTCGTCATGGACAGTTAACAGCATTGCAAACAAGATGGAGCTTATGGACGGATATGATTTCGTAAAGCTTCAGACAGAAATCTATGACCTGAACAATGCTACCAATCCATATTTGAAAGTGACAGAGGCAGATAAGGCTGCCGGAATCGACTCCTATACGGTAGAAGATTACAGGAACCTTCCAAGCACGGACTGGCAGGACGAGATATACAGGACTGCCCTTACACAGAATTACAGCCTTTCCGTTTCGGGTGGCAGCAAGGAGATCGGCAACAGATATAATGTCAGTTTCTCGGCGGTGGATCAGGACGGTATCATTGTGAACTCCAATTTCCAGCGTTATCAGGGTAAGATGAACTTCCATCAGAACTTCGGAAAGCGTGTTTATATGGACCTGCTGGTGAATTATTCTCATTCAGCTACCAGCGGAGTGACTCCGACTGATGCTCAGAATGGTTCCGTCGCTTCAGGTTGGCTTATGTATTCCGTATGGGCTTACAGGCCTCTCAAACCTATTTCTCAGACCGGTGAAGATGTGCTTGAAGATACGTTGATAGATGATGATGTGACTGGAGCGAATGACTACCGCTTCAACCCTGCGAAGACTGTAAGGAACGAGCATCGCAAGACCATCGTGGATTATCTTAATTCCAATGCAAGCCTTACATGGGAAATCGTCGATGACCTTAAATTGAAGATTTCCGGTGGATATTCGATGAACAAGCGCACAAGGGAAGTCTTCAACGGTTCCGAGACATACTCAGGATATCCCGGATCGTCATCCGGCAAAGGTGTGAACGGTGCCATTTACTGGACTTCAAAGACTTCGTGGATCAATGAAAACACACTCACATGGGTGAAGCGTATCAATAAGGCCCACAATTTCAATATTATGGGAGGATTTACCATGCAGGGTGAGGACTATAAGTACCATGGTACGAGTGCTACGCAGATTACAGCTGAATCTCTTGGACTTGCCGGTCTTCATACTGGAAAGTATCAGGTGGTGACTCCATATTACTATGACTGGATGCTTATGTCCGGACTTTTCCGTCTGAATTATAACTATAAGTATAGATACTATCTTACAGCTTCCTTCCGTGCAGACGGTTCTTCTAAATTCCCTGCAGGAAACAGATGGGGATATTTCCCTTCTGTGGGCCTCTCATGGAACTTCAACAGGGAAAGCTGGCTGAAGGACAAGGAATGGCTTTCTAACGGAAAGCTCAGGGCATCATGGGGACTTACCGGCAACAACAGGACCACCACTCCTTATGATTATTACAGCCAGATGAATGTCCTTCCAGGTTCTTCTTCATCATTCGATTATGTATTCGACGGGACCAATGTGTCAGGGTATTATCCTTCGCAGATAGCCAACAGCAATCTTAAGTGGGAGACAACTGCGCAATGGAATGTCGGTATGGACGTTTCCTTCATTGACTCACGTATAAAACTTACTGCTGACTGGTATCTCAAGGATACCCATGACCTTCTCCTGCAGGCTACGGTTCCGGCTTCTTCCGGATATACGTCCGCTATGCTCAACATCGGATCGATGCGCAATCAGGGTGTGGAACTGACTGCTGAGTTCGTTCCGGTAAAGCGTGAGAACCTCACATGGAACATCAACTTCAATATAGCCCTTAACAGGAATACCGTGACCTCTCTGGTAAATGACCAGCTGTCGCTTCTGAGGACAATTTCATGGGAAACGAAGTTCAACAACCAGTATCCTTATATAACTCAGGTAGGAAAGCCGTCCGGAATGATGTACGGATATGTATATGAGGGAACATACAAGATGGATGAATTTGAGGGAGGAAGCGTTCTGAAGGATGGAATACCATATATGAGCAGTGTCGGAAAAAACAATGTCCGCCCAGGAGATCCAAAATATATGGATGTCAACAGGGATGGAGTCATTGATGAGGATGACCAGAGCATCATAGGCTGCGGCCAGCCGCTTCATACAGGAGGATTCGGCACTTCTCTGAACTTCTATGGATTTGATTTCAATATGTTCTTCTCATGGAGCTATGGTAATGACATACTCAATGCCAACAGACTCTATTTTGAGAACGGTACGCAGAGTACCCAGATCAATCAGTTGAAGACTTATAACGGCAGATGGACTTCTGAAAATGCAGATAGCGATATCCCTCGTGTAGGAGCCAACGGTATGTTCGTGTATTCTTCGCGTGTTGTGGAGGATGGCTCATTCCTTAAGTTGAGGAATGTGTCTCTCGGATATACTTTGTCCCGTGATGTGTTGAGAAAGATCAGATTTGACTCCCTGAGAGTCTATGTGTCTGCCGACAATATCGTGACCTTCACAAGGTATTCGGGACCGGATCCGGAAGTGTCGACCAAGAACTCTGTTCTGACGCCTGGTTTCGACTGGTCTGCCTACCCACGTGCATTCGGCCTTACAGCAGGTCTTCAGTTTACATTTTAATCCCGATCAGATATGAAAACTTTTAACAAAATATTATTTCTTGCATGTGCAGGACTCATGTCATCATGTTCTCTGTTGGAGAGGGATGCGAAGGTAATTGTGCCGGATACGTATTATGCATCGGAGTCAGCTGTACGTCATGGACTTGCAGGAGTGTATGGCGTGCTTAATTCGTCCGAGTTCTATGGAAATTATTATTCGTTGGTGGCTTCCAATATAGACGACCTCTGTTATTACAACAGAACAATGCAGACTAATTATTTTGAATATAACAGACATAATGCCGGCACTTCCCAGATTTATGAGATGTGGACAAAGATATATCAGGGAGTCAATAATGCTAATGTCTTCATGGATGCCGTGAAAGATTCCAAATTCGATCCCCACGGGCGCTGTTTTAATGAGGCCAGATTTTTAAGGGCATATTATCATTTCATACTCGCACAGACATGGGGAGATGTTCCTTTAAGGAAATCCGCTGTGGCTTCGTATGAAAATACTTCGTGTGCCGCTACTTCTCAGTTTGATGTGCTTGAATGGGCAGCATCTGAAATGGAAGAGTGTGTTTCTTTCTTTGATGAACTATATGCCATCCATCCTGAATATGAGACTGAAGACCTTGGGGCTGCTCCTTCAAGAATCTGCTGCAGCACTGTCCGTGGCATCCTTGCGAGGGTGTATCTGTTCATGGCTGGCGAGACTGTGGACAGACCGGATGGAGTTTCTGAGGCTGATTTTTACGAAAAGGCTCTTGCTCATGCTGAAGCGGTCATTTCGGGCAATAAGCACTCTTTGAATCCGGATTATTCACAGGTATTCATCAATATGATTTCTGACAAATATGATACTGAATACCGCGAGTCAATGTGGGAGGCTGATTTCTTGGGTGACAGGACAAGTGCGGATGACTGGTCAAACGGCAGGATTGGAGATGTTCTCGGTTTGTACAGCGGAGGAAATTCCACAGATTACAGCAAGTTCAAATGCAATTATGCCTATGGAAAATATAACGGTTCACTGAAGCTATGGGATCTCTATTGGTGCACGGACAGGACAGAGGATGAAGACCGTCTGGCTGAAGTCACAGATTCACGACAGGAGTGGAATCTGCCACCTTATAACTATCAGGGAAGCAATAGCCAGCCTCCATATATGTCGGGACTTTCGTCGGGCAGTTCCCTTGCTGGAATCGACAGGACTCCATACGTGTATAACAAGGTGTCGACAAGCGTTGATCAGATGGCTGCCCCTGCAATAAGGAATTGCGGTAAGTTCAGAAGAGAGGTTATATATGAGGGACAGAAGACAGCCAAGAACCTTTATACCTCGATTAATTTCCCTATCTTGCGCTATTCCGATGTGCTTCTGATGTATGCGGAGGCATCCAATGAGTTGAATGGCGTGACTCAGGAAGCTTATGATTGCGTCAAGGCTGTGCGCGATCGCGCCGGAATCAAGACTCCGGACAAGGGACGCTACAGCAAGAATTCATTCAGGGAACTTGTCCGCAATGAAAGAGGAAGGGAATTCTGTTTCGAAGCCTTGAGAAAGTATGACCTGATAAGGTGGGGAAAATATGTGGAGACCATGAATGATTACAAGACGTGGACTGCTGATGAACGTTGGTCCAAGAGTACTGCGCTGGCTTCATATGCTGCCTCGATGGGAGAGGCTGTGAAGCCTATGCATGTTGTCCTTCCGATTCCTTCGATCGAACTTGGAGTGAATACTTTATTGACTCAGAATCCTTTGTGGTAACTTTAGACGTTTGAAAAATGAAAAAGATAATGAATATTCTTTTAATGTTGTCGGCTGTCCTTATGGCAGGATGCCAGCAGGATGATGCCATTGATCCGGCCTACCACATAACATTGGACGCGAATAATACTTATGTCGCCGGTGAACCTGTGAAATTCAATATTCATGGAAATGTAGACAATATCCTGTTCTACAGCGGAGAGACAGGTTCTCAGTATGTCTATAAAGACCGTTATGAGGTTCCGGTGGAGCAGATCGAATCAGCTGTGCTCAATCTGGAGTGCCAGTCAAGATATGGTTCAGGCCAAGGGGGGCTTGAAATCTATGTCACAGACGGATTTGCAGGTTTGAAGTGGGATGACGGTGAAAGCGACCGTGCTGCCGTGCGCTCGATGGTTGAAGGCGGCATGGCTGGCTGGACGAAACTTGAATATAAGGAAGGAGCCAGCACAGTGTGGACACGTCACCAGTATGATGTGTCGGAATATATGGATAATTTTGCCATTGCATTCCATTGGTGTCCTGAGAAGCCAGGCCAGAGGACATTCTGGGTAAACGGAAGCATCGATGTAGCTATGAAGGGAGCATTCCCTCTTTCAATGAACCTGAAGGAACTCGGATTGAATTCGCTTATGATGACGGAGGAGGTTGAGCCTTATCATAAGAATTCCGGCAACGGTAGCATCCGTTTTGACAGCAATAATGCCCAGATAGCTTTTCAGGGCGGTTCATCTGTTGCATATACTATTGATGGATGGGTGTTTACGTCTCCAGCTCCATTAAGTAGAGTTGCCAATGATAAGGGTATAGTGATAAAGAATATGCAGAACTATCTCCATTCTTATGAGTATACTTGGAATGTTCCAGGTACCTATAAGGTGGCTTTCGTAGGATCTGAATACATTGATGGAAAGGTGATGGAGACTGTCCAGCACTTTACGGTCAATATCCTGCCTTCTGCACAGAAGGATGATGAGCAGGAGGATGAGGAAGAAGAGGAAAAGGATGAGTATGATGTCTATCTCCTTATCGGTCAGTCTAATATGGCCGGCAGAGGAATCATGCTCTCTGGTGATGAGAAGGTCTTTGATGAAAATGTATTCCTTCTCAACGGCGATGGTGAGCCCGTCCCGGCAACCAATCCTCTCAATCAGTATTCATCGATACGCAAGACTCTTGCCGAGCAGCAGATATGTCCTGGCTTCGGCTTTTCAAAGAAGCTCTCTAAGGAGACAGGCCGCAAGATTCTCCTTGTTGTCAATGCAAGGGGAGGCAGCAATATGGGACAATGGACTAAAGGGAACGCAGATAATTATTACGGCGAGGCGGTAAGACGTGCGAAGGAGGCGATGGAATACGGACAGCTGAAGGGAATCCTTTGGCACCAGGGATGCTCTGATGTGAGCCGTAAGGATACCTATATGGAATGGCTTGTCAATTTTGTGGCCAATCTTCGTGAAGATCTTGGTGCTGAGGTGCCGTTTGTTGCCGGTGAGTTGGGCAGGTGGCGCAGTTATGTCCTGCCTTTCAATGATATGCTAAGGACAATAGCAGACCATATCCCTAATTCGGATTGGGTGTCGAGTGAAGGCGGCGTCCCGATAGTTACTGCCACTTCCAATGGAGAGCCTGATCTGAAGGATGCTCATTTCGACCGCACAAGCCAGATTATTCTTGGTGAACGTTATGCTGACAAGATTCTGAAAATGGTCTATAACCAGTAGTTCATTACTTATAATTCTTGAAATTAACGTCAATCAGTATCAATTTCGCGCTAAAATATATAAGAATCGTCCATGTGTGCATTTTATCGTCAGAATTGAAGTTTCTTTTGTGTATATTTGTAAGCTTTCTTAAAGGAAAATTGCTATGATGTTCAAAAGATTCTTCTGTCTTCTGGTGGCAAGTGTGTCTTTATGTGCATGTGATGCCGGACTGTATCATGTTGATGATAATCAGGTAATAGTAAATGTCCGACAGAATATTGTCGGTGGTCCCCGTAAGGTGCGTCTTGAGGTGTTGGGCGAAAAGCTGATTCATGTCTCGGCAACTCCCGAGAGACGTTTTGCGGATCCTCAGAGCCTTGTGGTTCTCCCTCAGAAAGATGTTCCTGAGTTTGAAGTGCTCCGCCAAGGCGACACCGTTACGGTTGCAACAGCTGCCCTCAAGGCAAATGTACTTGCATCGACAGGAGAAATATGGTTTACTGATTCCGAAGGGAATGTTCTTCTGCGTGAAGAGAAGGGAGGCGGAAAGCATTTTGAGCCGATTGAAGTGGAGGGTACGCGCGGCTGGTCTTTCAGGCAGGTCTTTGAGTCTCCGGAAGACGAGGCTTTCTACGGCCTTGGACAGCATCAGGCTGATGAGTTCAACTACAAGGGAAAGAACGAGCAGCTTTTCCAGTACAACACAAAGGTTTCTGTGCCTTTCATTGTTTCGAATAAAGGCTACGGCATCCTGATGGACAGCTATTCGATGATGCGTTTCGGAAATCCTGCAGACTACAGGCAGTTGGGAGAGGTGTTCAAGCTCTATGACGCTCAGGGCAAGGAAGGCTGCCTCACGGGTACATATGTTCCTGAGAACGGCCGGACCATAGTCCGTGACGAGCCTAAGCTCTATTTCGAGTATCTCATCGAGCCGAAGATGGAGAAGGTTGTGAACCTTCCTGAAGATTTCGTGTTCTTCAACTCGAATGTGACATACGAGGGTTCTCTTGAGGCTGCTCGGACAGGTGACTATCAGTTCATACTTTACTATGCCGGATACACCACGGTCAAGGTTGGCGGCGAGACCGTCGTTCCTGAAAGATGGCGTACGGCGTGGAATCCTAATGCATACAAGTTCACGGTTCATCTCGAGGCTGGCGTCAAGACCCCGATAAAGGTGGAGTGGCAGCCTGACGGGTGGGTGTCATACTGCGGACTCCGCGTTTATGATGCCGTCGATCCTGCACAGCAGGCGAAGCATCAGTGGTGGAGCGAGATGACAAAGCAGATGGACTGGTATTTCATCGTCGGGGACGATATGGACGAGGTCATCAGCGGATACAGGACTCTGACAGGAAAGGCACAGGTGATGCCAAGATGGGCGATGGGGTACTGGCAGAGCCGTGAGCGTTACAAGACTTCCACTGAGATGATTGAGGCCCTTGAAGGATTCAGAAAGAGAAATATACCTATAGATAATATCGTGATGGACTGGAGCCATTGGGAAGAAGATGCGTGGGGAAGTCATGAATTCGATCCGGCTCGTTTTCCGGACCCTAAGGCGATGGTGGATTCCATTCATGCGATGAACGGCCGTATGATGATCTCGGTATGGCCGAAGTTCTATGTTGATACAGAACATTATAAGGAGTTTGACAGGAGGGGATGGATGTACACGAAGGCTTATGATGACGGCATCCGCGACTGGATAGGCAAGGGATATCTCTATGGCTTCTATGATGCCTATCATCCGGAGGCCCGCGAACTCTTCTGGAATCAGATGTATGAGCATTATTATCCCCTTGGCATAGACGCATGGTGGATGGATGCTTCTGAACCGAATATCCGCGACTGTACGAACATGGATTACCGCAAGGCCCTCTGCGGCCCGACTGCGCTGGGGTCATCGACAGAATTCTTCAATGCGTATGCGCTCGTGAATGCTGATGCGATATATAACGGCCAGAGGGGTGTGGATCCTGACAAGCGTGTGTTCCTGCTGACAAGGAGCGGCTTTGCGGGTCTTCAGCGTTATTCGACAGCTACATGGAGCGGAGATATAGCTACGCGTTGGGAAGATATGAAGGCGCAGATTTCAGCTGGTCTGAACTTCGCTGTCAGCGGCATTCCGTACTGGACGATGGACATCGGAGGCTTCTGCGTCGAGAACCGTTATGTTGCGGCGCAGCAGGTATGGGAGAAGACCGGCAGGGAGAATGCCGACTACAAGGAGTGGCGTGAGCTCAACACACGCTGGTTCCAGTTCGGAGCCTTCTGCCCGCTTTATCGCGCACATGGCCAGTTCCCGTTCCGCGAGCCATGGGAGATCGCTCCTGAAGGACATCCGGCATATGAGTCTATAGTATACTACACAAAGCTCCGCTACCGCCTGATGCCGTATATATATTCCCTGGCCGGAATGACTCATTTCAAGGACTATACGATCATGCGTCCTCTCGTGATGGACTTCATGACTGATGCCAATGTGCTGAATGTCAGCGATACATATATGTTCGGTCCGGCATTCATGGCCGCTCCGGTATACGAATACGGAGCCCGCACGCGTGACATCTATTTCCCTGAATGCGAGGGATGGTATGACTTCTATACAGGAAAATATCAGGAAGGAGGCGTGCACAAGACTGTCGATGCTCCATACGGAAGGATGCCTCTTTATGTGCGCGCCGGTTCTGTCATTCCGTTCGGTCCTGACATGCAGTGGTCTGATGAGAAGCCGGCTGATGTGATCGACTTGTATGTCTATCAGGGAGCAGACGGTGCTTTCACCCTGTATGAAGACGAGAATGTCAATTACAATTATGAGAAGGGGGCATATGCCATGATAGACTTCGTTTATTCGGAGGCTGACGGAACTCTTTCGATTTCAGAGCGCAGGGGAGAGTTCCCGGGAATGCTCAATGAAAGAGTGTTTAAAGTGATTCCGGTGTCAGAAGATGGCAAGGGATTCGCTCAGACTGTAAAATATGAAGGTAAACAGATAAAGATCAAGTTGTAATTATGGAAAAAACCTGGAGATGGTTCGGAAAGAAGGATAAGATTACTCTTTCCATGTTGAGACAGATCGGTGTTGAGGGCATTGTGACTGCCCTTCATGATGTGCCTAACGGGCAGGTGTGGACACGCGAGGCTATCCGTGATCTGCGCGAGTATATCGAAAGCTACGGCATGCGCTGGTCTGTGGTGGAGAGCCTCCCTGTATGTGAGAGTATAAAGTATGGCGGTCCTGACAGAGACCAGCTGATCGAGAATTACAAGGAGAGCCTGCGAAATCTTTCTGCTGAAGGCATCCACACGATCTGCTATAACTTCATGCCTGTTCTTGATTGGGCGCTTACCGATCTGGATCATCCGAATCCGAACGGCACCACCAACCTTTATTTCTCATATTCAGAGTTCGCATATTTCGATATCTATATCGTAGGACGCGAAGGGGCTCGCGAGGAATGGGCTGCATTCAAGGTGCCCGGACTCGATGTCAAGCGCGATATCCTCGCTGAGGTTGAGGCACTTAAGGAGAAGATGACTCCTGAGATGGAACATAAGCTTGTGGAGAACATCATCGTGAAGACCCAGGGCTTCGTAAGCGGCAATATCCGCGAGGACGACGAGAAGCCGGTCGAGCTGTTCAAGCAGCTGCTTTCTCTGTATGACGGCATTACCAAGGACCAGCTGCGCGAGAATATGCGCTACTTCCTTTCGGCGATCATGCCTGTGTGCGAGGAATGCGGAATGAATATGTGCGTTCATCCTGACGACCCTCCTTTCCCTGTGCTCGGCCTTCCTCGTATTGTAACCTCGGAGGCCGATATCGAATGGTTCCTGGGTGCGGTGGACAATCCTCACAACGGTCTCACATTCTGTGCAGGATCGCTTTCGGCAGGAGCACAGAACAATGTCGTGGAGATGGCTCGCAAGTTTGCCCCACGTACACATTTCGTGCACCTTCGCTCGTGCCATATCTTCGATAACGGAGACTTTACCGAGGCAAGTCACCTTGGGGGTCGTGCTGATATAGTTGAGCTTGTGAGGATCTTCGAACAGCAGAATCCGGAACTTCCGATGCGTGTGGACCATGGTATGACGATGCTCGGCGATGAGGCGAGAGGCTATAATGCAGGATATGCCTTCCTTGGCAGAATGTTCGCGATGGGACAGGTACAGGGTGTCATGGCTGCAGTAGATAAGGAACTTGGACTTAAATATAAAATCACAGGATTCTATGAATAATTTGTTTGACATAAAGGGAAATGTCACCGTCATCACCGGTGGCACAGGCGTCCTCGGACGCGCGATAGCAAAGTATCTGGCTCTTAACGGAGCCAAGGTCATCATCCTCGGTCGTAAGGAAGATGTTGGAAATCAGCTTGCTGCAGAGATCTGCGCCGAAGGCGGTGAGTGCGAATTTATGAAGACCGACGTAATGAATACAGAGGTGGTGAAGAAAAATTGTGAAGATATTCTTGCAAAGTACGGCCGCATTGACACGCTTCTGAATGCTGCCGGCGGCAATATGCCGGGAGCAACCATTCCGCCGGACAAGACCTTCTTCGACCTTCAGGTCGATCAGTTCCAGACCGTTCTCAATCTGAACCTCACAGGTACAGTCATCCCTACGCAGGTGTTCCTTGAGCCTATGGTCCGTCAGGGCAAGGGCTCGATTATCAACTTCTCTTCTATGGCAGCGTTCCGCCCTCTTACTCGAGTTGCAGGATATGCTGCAGCAAAGGCCGGAATCTCAAACTTTACTGCCTTTATGGCAACTGAGTGTGCGAAAAAGTTTGGAGAAGGTATCAGGGTGAATGCAATCGCCCCGGGATTTTTCCTTACGGAACAGAATCGTTCTCTCCTGACCAATCCTGACGGCACCTACACCCAGCGTGGCCAGGATGTGATCCGTCAGACCCCGTTCGGCCGTATGGGCGACCCTGAGGAGCTTTGCGGAACAATCCACTATCTGATGTCAGATGCTTCAAAGTTCGTGACCGGAACTGTCGCCGTTGTGGATGGAGGCTTTAATGCTTTCGCAATGTAAGGGCGGTCAATTCCTTTTTGCGGTGTATTGGGAAAGTACGACTCCCAGAGTGGAAATAGCAATACCGCACCATTGACGCGAGTTGAGGTATTCATGTCCTATTGCCCATGCAATCAATGCGGCGGCAACAGGAATGAGAGCGGAGAATATGCTTGACTTGGCCACGCCGAGATTCTTTATTGTGCTGACCCACAATGAGAAGGCAAGACTTGAACACAGAATTGCGAGGCACACTATAGGATACCATACTTCAGGAGTAAAATAGGTGTTGATGTCAAATTCTCCTATACCCTTCCAGATGAACAGCGGAAGCAGGTAGACGGAGCCTATCAGGAACTGATACATCACGATAATCTGGCTGGAATAGTTTCCGGCCAGACTTTTTGTTATGGAGGCGTGTCCGACTTCTGACAGTACGGCAATCAGCAACAGTATGATGCCGAATACGAAATTCTCGCCAAGGTCTCCCTTGGACATGGCCACCATCACAATACCGATCAGTGACAGCAGCATACCGGCAATATTAAGTGGAGTGATCTTTTCCTTGAAGAATATCATGCCTGCTGCAATCGAGAATATCGGTATAGTGGCTATTACCATGGCGCTTATTGTCGGCGAGCCGGTTTCCTTCAGTCCGTAGGTCTCACATATGAAATAGATGAACGGCTCAAAGAAGGCCAGAAGCAGGAATTTGGGAAGATCCTTTTTCTGAATCCTCTTGATTCTGCCATAGGCAGTGTTGAAAAGGAACAGCACCAGCCCGGCAAGAAGTATCCTGACAAACACAAAATAAAAGACCGGTATCTCAAGAGCAATGAGTTGGTCTGTCCATATGTAAGACATTCCCCAGAGTGTAATGGCGAATATCGATGCTATGTAAATCAGCAGCTTGCTTGGTTGTACTTTAGGAGCCATGGCTGTCTTTGTCGATTAGTCTATTGGTATTTTTCTTCCGTCTATGAAAACTGTTTCTATAACTCCGCGCAGGGTTTCGCCTGCGTATGGTGTCCATCCGCATTTCCCTTTCTGGTCTTCATCTCTCACAATGAATTCCCTGCTGTAGTCGAAGATCACCAGGTCCGCTTCGCACCCCGTCTGTATCCTACCCCTGTTGAGCCCGTATATTTCAGCTGCATTCTCTGAGAAAACAGCTGCAATCCTTGTCAGAGGAATGTCCTCCTGATGAGCTATGGTCAGCAGGACAGGCAGGCTCTGCTGGATCGACGGAAGCCCTGAAGGGGCCTTGCAGTATGGAGCATCCTTCTCGGAGATCAGGTGTGGAGCATGGTCGGACCCTATTGTGTCAATAATGCCGTCCGCCAGTCCTTTACGCAGGGCATCCCTGTCTTCCGGAGTCTTGATTGAAGGATTGCATTTTACCTTGCTTCCCAGTTTTTCATAGTCAGAGTTGCTGAACCATAGGTAATTGCAGGAAGTCTCTGCCTTTATCTTAGGGTTCTGTATCTTGGCAGCCCTCACCATTTCAAGCTCTTCCTTTGTGGAAATGTGGCAGAGAACCATGCTTGTCTGATGACTGATGGCCATTTCAAGAGCCTTGATGCTGGATTTTATACACGCCTTTCGGCTTCTTATGTTCTCGTGTTCCCTGAATGGGATATCTTCTCCGTATTTCTGAACCGCTTCGTTGAGATTTGACTTTATGGTAGCCTCATCTTCGCAGTGTACGAGCACAGGTTTTTCGCGGATAGAAAATATCTTGTCAAGGGTACTGTCTGAATCCACAAGCATGTTGCCGGTAGATGACCCCATGAATACTTTGACTCCGGCAATATCTTCCGGATTCAGTCCGCTCTGAGGATCTCCTTCCCTGACCAGACGGCATATCTCATCCGCATTTTTGTTAGTGACCCCGATGTGGAAGCTGATTTTTCCGCGCACGCGGCCTTTGGCTGTCTCAATCTTCTCTTTGAGCGCCATGGCTGTGGTAGTTGCCGGATTGGTATTGGGCATGTCCATGTATGATGTCACGCCCCCTTTCAGCGCCGCCTCCGACTCCGTATGCATGTCTGCCTTATGTGTCAGTCCCGGCTCACGGAAATGCACGTGAGCATCTATGCCTCCTGCCATCATATGCTTACCTGTGAGGTCTATGATTTCGTCAGCGGCCTGTCTATATTTGAATATGCGATATTGATAATCTTCAGCATCGGCATATAGCACGTCTTTTATGACATGCCCCTCGATGATGACCGATCCTAATGCTTCCTTTTCGGATGTTACGATTGTTGCGTTTTCAAGAAGAATCATATGATTATTTCTTTCTTGGCCTGATCTTTCTCATTTTCAGCTTGAGCACTCCCCAGAATGCCTCTCCGAAGATTCCGCTGCTCATCTTCGACGTGCCTTCAGTGCGGTCCATGAATATGATAGGAACTTCCTTGATCCGGAAGCCGAGCCTGTATGTGGAATATTTCATCTCTATCTGGAAGCCATATCCTTTCATCTTCACCTTATCCAGGTCTATTGTCTCAAGCACCTTCCTTCTATAGCACTTGAAACCAGCAGTTGTATCATAGACTTTCATTCCCAGCACGGTACGTACATACACAGAGGCATAGTACGACATTATCACCCTTCCGATAGGCCAGTTTATGACACTGATTCCGTTGCAGTATCTTGAACCTATGGCCAGGTCGGCGCCGTCTCTGCATGCCTGATACAGTCTTGGGAGGTCGTTAGGATTATGTGAAAAATCTGCATCCATCTCGAATATATAGTCATACTCATGCTCTGTCGCCCACTTGAATCCTGTAATGTAAGCTGTTCCCAGTCCCAGCTTTCCCTTCCTTTCGATCATGAAAAGCCTCTCAGGAAATTCATCCTGTAGTTTCCTGACTATTGCGGCAGTACCATCAGGGGAGCCGTCTTCGATGACAAGTATGTGATATTCTCCCTCAAGAGCGAATACTGCCCTTACTATCTTCTCGATGTTTTCCTTTTCGTTATATGTAGGAATAACTGCTATCTTCTTATCCATATATATTATATATAAGGTCAATCATGCAAATATACAAAAAACCTTGATTGCTTCCACTCTTGTGCCAATTTATAATATTACCAATATATCCGGCCTTCATGACCATCAGCGGTACGTGCTGATCCGGAGATTTGTTGATTTGATCTAAGATATTGGAAATTAATATATTAGGTATAAATAACAGGGCAATATACCTGCTAAAATGTGGGTACTGCTGTTTTGTGATTCGTCAGACTTGCTGATACTCAGTGTATTAGCGGAAATTTCGTCGCGCGCTCTAAAAAAGGTTGTGAATTATTGACAAAAAAAGTTTGGAGGTTTGAAAAAAAATCGTACTTTTGCACTCCCTTTGAAAATCGGGCTGCTGGAAGGCAGATAGCTCTTAAAAAGACTGGCGCAAGATTAAATTTTCTAAAATTTTGAATAAAAATTTGGAAGTTTAAAAATAATGCGTACCTTTGCAGCCCCGTTCAAAAAATGGGTGACAAAAAGTTCATTGAAAAGACTGATTACTGTACAAGAAGCAAGTACCGAGAAAAACAATTTATCGAGAAGCGTTAATTCTTTTGAAAGAATTATTAAGTGTCGGAATCAAACTGGAAATATAGATATTATACAATGAAGAGTTTGATCCTGGCTCAGGATGAACGCTAGCGGCAGGCTTAACACATGCAAGTCGAGGGGCAGCATGTCGGAACCTTCGGGTTCTGATGATGGCGA
>JAZSEQ010000041.1:0-9907 GCA_045531765.1 Candidatus Cryptobacteroides sp.
CTTTTCCGGTGCATATTCTCCTGTCTGCAGCCGGCAGCCATCTCCAGCAGTTCACGTGCCCTGGCATCATACCCGTCTCCTTCAAAGAAACTGGTTGCCGCTGAAACCAGGATCCAGACCTTGTCGGCCCCGCTGACGCTGTCAGCGCTTATCACAGCCTTCTTTCCGGAAGCAAGAATACGCATATATGCGCTGTATCTGACTCCCTGCACCCCCTTCACACCGCTTTCCAGTTCTCCGCTCATCTTCACAAGGCCATCATCGAGAATCTCTGTGACTGCATTCCATGGGCGATACAGGTTTGCTTCAAGATTGACCGTCCCTTTCATGTCTGCGCCCACTTCGACTGCAATGACATCGTAATTCCTGTCCACATGATACTTTCTGGTATATGTGACTCCATCTATCGTGAATTCGGTATATGCTGTGGCATCCCTCAGGTCCAGCCATCTCCTATAATTGTCCCCGGCTGCATCAAGGGAGTCCGGATACATGAAGTCGACATCAAGTGCTCCCAGCACCTGATAGCTGCCATATGATGCTTCATCCACAGCCTTTTTCGGAACAAACCTCTCATACATGACTTCCTGAGCCTCAGGATTCCTGCCTTCCATAAGCAATCTTCTGATTTCAGGCAGGCTGGCTGCGGCATCAGGATTGGCATAGTCCCTCTCGCATCCGCTCCACATGGATATCTCATTGAGGATTATCCTCTCCGACCGGATGTTTCCGTCCGGCATCATTCCAAGCCTTCCGTTTCCAAGCGGAAGCGTCTCCTCCCATGCTGAGGCCGGGGATTCATACCATAACACGTGGTCGCTGTCAGATGACTGGATGATGCATCCGCAGAGCAGACTGCAGATCGCCATATAGAGCACCGGCTTATGTATTCCAAACTCTTTTCTCATGATAATAAATATACTCCGCACAAATATACGAATTTATGCCTATATTTGCTGTTCATGAATTTTGAGACATGAAACTGAAACAGATCATAATGAAATGGCGTGAGAGGAAGCCTTCGCTTAGGAAGAAGGTTTATCTCAGCCTTGGCTCGCTGGCAACCATCCTGTTGCTTTCAGGTCTGCTGTCCATCCTGGAGTATCGCCGCATGAGCAATTATGTGTCGGACCTGATTACTTCGAACATAAACAGCATCGTCCTTTCGCAGCGTCTTTCCGACCTGACTCAGGAACACAACCACCAGATGCTTTCGGTGGTTGTCATGAACGATATCTCTCTGATGCCTGAATTTCGGGAGATGCCGTTTGCGGTGGTTGCTGATTCCCTCAGAACAACATTCACCTCGGAGAGTGCACAGCCTATGCTTGACAGCGTAGTCACTTCATTTGACGATTTCGTGATGACATCCAGAAAGTTTGATGAAGTGTTCCTGGCAGATACAGTGAATACCGGAGAATGGTTCTTCGGCACTCTTCAGCCCAAGTACAATTCTCTGATTCAGAATCTTGGAAAGTTGAATGAACTTATTCACGAGGAGCTTAAATATAATTCCGAGAATTTCGATGCCGGTTTTTACAGAAGCATAATTCCGGGGGTTGTGTCAGTCTCTGCCGGACTCATACTTATTCTGCTTCTTCTATATTTCATCATGGTCAACTATGTCAGGCCCATATACAGGATTTCCGAGGGGATAGACAACTACAGGGCCTCAGCCCGCCGTCATGTATATGAGATGGACGGTGATGACCAGCTGGCCAACATCAATACCGGAGTTGGAGAACTCATTGAGGAGAATCTGGAACTGAAACGTCGCGTGAAGGCGCTGAAGGAGGAAAAGACAACAGATGATTAATGTAAAGGCAATATCGACCAATGTCGGAAAGGCCCTGCTGGTCAGTGCCTTCTTCATGTTCGTATCCCTGCTCATTTCGATAGCGGAGGGATACGACTCAGCGTTTACACCTCTTCTTATCAGTTTCATAATCACTGCGATAGTGGGAGCTTTTCCGTTCATTTTTGTCAGGAATGCATCCTCTTTGTCACTGCGCGACGGCTATCTTACCATTTTCCTGGCGTGGTTTCTCTCTTTTGTATTCGGTATGCTTCCATATGTGCTTTGGGGTGGGGAGTTCACTATCGTGAATGCATGGTTCGAAAGTGTCTCGGGATATACGACCACCGGTGCCACCATACTGAATGACATAGAGGCCCTGCCAAGGAGTCTGCTCTTCTGGCGTTCGTCGACCCATTTCATCGGAGGTCTGGGAGTCGTTGTCTTTCTTCTGATGGTCATGCCATCTGCAAGCCCGTTCCGTCTGAAACTGACCAATATGGAGATGTCTTCGCTTTCCAGGGAGGGCTACCGGTATAACTCGTCCAAGTTGGTCCGGGTGATCACATCAGTATATATATGTCTGATAATCGCTTCGTGTCTGGCCTTCTGGGCTGCCGGCATGTCTCTGTTCGATGCCGTCAATCATGCGTTCAGTGTCGCATCAACGGGTGGATTCAGCACAAGGAATCTTTCCATCGCATACTATGACTCGGATGCGGTCAATGTGGTGGCGCTTGTCTTCATGGTTCTTTCGGCCATGCATTTCGGACTGATATATTCGGTGTTCGTGACCCGCTCTCTCAAGCCGATGAACAATCCTGTGGTCATATATTATCTGTCATCCATTATTGTGATGGCGGCTCTGGTGACCTTCGTTCTGATGAGCAGAGGCGGATATGATTCACTTGGCACTGCGGCCATGCATGCGTCATTCAATGTCGTGAGTTATATGACCACGACGGGTTTCGCAATATGTGACAACGCCTCATGGCCGTTCCTGGCAGACATGGTTCTTATGATGGCGGCCATACAGTGCGGATGTTCCGGCTCCACGACCGGAGGTCTCAAGGTAGACAGGGTGGTCATCGCGTTCAAGGCCATTATGAATGAACTCCGCCATAAGCTGCATCCTACCTCCGTATCCAGACTTAAGATGGGACGGCAGTATCTTCCTGACAGTATGGTAGGTGCGGTGTGTCTGTACATCGTCCTATATATGATTGTAGTACTGATATCCTGCATACTTGTGATGCTGACAGGAGTGGAAGCAATGGAGGCTGTCTCAGGCACATTTGCGTCAATCGGCAACATCGGTCCCGGACTTGACAAGGTCTCGGCCATGTGCAACTACTCGATGCAGCCGGCTATGGCCAAGCTGATCTTCACCTTTGACATGTTTTTGGGACGATTGGAGATATTTCCTGTCCTGATAGTGCTGTCATTCATATTCAAGCGTGACAGGTAATGGGCAGGGCTGATTTCTTGTATAGAGGCTTCCTGTCCCGTCTGAGATTCGAACCGACCCCATGTCAGGACAATCTTCTCAGGAAGCTTTCCGACTTCGTCAGTTCGGACGATGATGACATATTCGTCGTGAACGGATATGCAGGAACGGGTAAGACGACTGCAATAGCCTCTGTGATCGACACTCTCGCGGAGTTCAAGACAAAGTGCGTGCTTCTGGCACCGACAGGCCGTGCTGCCAAGGTGCTTTCTTCTTATGCAGGGCGTCCTGCATTCACGATCCATAAGCATATATACCGTCAGCGCGCTGTCGGGGGAGACGGATTCGGAAAGTTCTCCCTGGCTCCGAACAAGGACAAGGAGACTCTTTTTGTGGTGGATGAGGTGTCTCTGATAGGCATAGACGCAGGTCAGCAGCAGTCCACGGCGGCTTTCGGTACGGGAAACCTCCTTGAAGACCTGATCACTTTCGTCCGTTCCGGGGTGTGCTGCAAGGTGATTCTGATAGGGGACTCGGCTCAGCTCCCTCCTATCGGTCTGGATGCCTCACCGGCACTTTCGAG
Organism: Candidatus Cryptobacteroides sp.; assembly: GCA_045531765.1. Classification (GTDB taxonomy): domain Bacteria; phylum Bacteroidota; class Bacteroidia; order Bacteroidales; family UBA932; genus Cryptobacteroides. The sequence continues at coordinate 3,826 of JAZSEQ010000041.1, forward strand.
GGATTATATGACCATGATGGGAGGAACCGTCTTTGCCGAACTTACCACGGTGGTGCGTCAGCAGCAGGAGTCGGGTATATTGCACAACGCGACCCTGATCCGCAAGCTCATCTCGGAACTGGACTATGGTCCGGGAGTGATGGACCTGTGCGATCTGGGACTAGAAGTGTCCGGGTTTGACGATGTGCAGCGCATCGGAGGGGGAGAACTGATAGATACGATTTCTGATGCCTATTCACGTTATGGTGAGGATGAGACAGTGATCCTGTGTCGTTCCAACAGGCGTGCGATCAAGTATAATCTCGGAGTCCGCTCGACCGTGCAGTTCAAGGAGGAGAAACTGGTCCGCGACGACAAGCTGATGATCGTCAGGAACTGCTATCAGTTTGTGGAGAATATAGAGGGAATGGACTATATTGCCAACGGTGACATCGCCAAGCTGGTGAAGATTTCGAATTATGAAGAGCGCTACGGTCTTCATTTCGCACAGGCACGCATATCCTTCCCTGATTATGACGACCAGGAGATAGTCGCCAAGGTGATTCTGGACACTCTTGAGTCGGAGAGTGCGTCCTTGACCTATGAGCAGTCCAACATGCTGTATCAGGGTGTGAATGAGGACTATGCACACATAACGACCAAGAAGAAGAGATATGAGGCTGTCCGTGAGGACAAGTATTATAATGCCCTGCAGCTAAAATATGCCAATGCCATAACCGGGCACAAGTCGCAGGGAGGCCAGTGGAAATGTGTCTTCATAGACAATCCTTTCTGGCAGGAGGAACTGACTGTGGACGATCTGAAGTGGCTCTATACCGCCATGACCCGCGCAACGGAGAAGGTCTGTCTGGTCAATTTCAAGGATGAGTTATTCAGTGAGTCTTAATGTATAAGGAACAGCATATGAGAAAAGTTGTATTGATGATCGGGGTGATGCTGCTGGCTGTGGTGGCCGGCGCTCAGGAGTTCAACAAGGTGCCGCGTGCATGGAAGTGGGTGAGTGACAGGGAAGTGGTCTTTACTTATGACGGAACATACCAGGACAGTACAGCCTTCAAGGTTGATGCCCGCAACGGTCGCCGTACGGAAGGGGTCAAGGCACCGGAGAAGTATTCCGACTTTCCGGTAAGGCCGGAGGGTGCGGTGAACCTTACCTATTCTCCCGACTCGACAAGACTTGCCTTCACGAGGGACAATGACCTGTATGTGGTGGATATCGCTTCCGGAGAGGAGACCCGTCTGACTCACGACGGCAGTGACCTCATCCTGAACGGCTATGCCTCATGGGTGTATTATGAGGAGATATTCGGCCGCCCGTCACGATACAGGGCATTCTGGTGGTCTCCTGACAGCAAAAAGATAGGATTCTACCGTTTCGACAATTCCCACGTGCCGCTTTTCCCTATATATTCCGCATTTGCAGACAGCACTGCGGCTGCAACACGCTATAGCAGTCCTAAGGTGACTGACCTTGCTCTCGGCGGTTCCCTCAGCGAGACCCGCTATCCGAAGGCAGGTCAGACCAATCCTCAGGTCCGCATAGGCATCATCGACCTCGACCTTCCTTCTCAGACGGTATGGGCCGACTTCGACCCCGCTGAAGACCAGTATTTCGGCATCCCGTTCTGGAGCCCTGACAGCAAGGAGTTCTTCATAGCCCGCATGCCGCGTCTGCAGAACACCCTCGATCTTTACAGCGTGAATGCCGCGGACGGCTCGAAGACGCATATATACAACGAGACCTACAAGACCTGGCTCAACTGGATCAATCCGGTGATATTTACCGAGAAAGGCCTCTATATGGCCCGTGAGTTCGAGACCGGATGGCAGCAGATATATTTCCTTTCGTATGACGGAAAGGAGTTCCGTCGTCTGACAGACGGAACAAACTGGTCGGTGAATCTCCTTCGTGTGGATGAAAAGAAGGGAGATGTGTATTTCACTGCAAAACGTGATGCCACAGTCCGTCAGGCATTGTATAAGGTTGATGCTAAGGGCGTTGTGACTGCTTTGACAGACCCTGCATATCATGTGACAGGAGTCAGGTTTTCTCCAGACGGAAAATATTTTGCCGCTTCTTATTCGAACGTCACCACACCTGCCCGCATCGCGATCTTCCCGACTACAGGAGGCATGGTCTCTGAAGGACATTGCGGTGATATAGCTGCCGCAAACCTCAGAGGTCCTCAGCCCGCACCAAAGAAGGGTCATGGGCTTGAGGGACTTGTAGTTGCAGATATGAAGGGGCCGGACTATGACGCTTCGAAATATTCCCTCGGCAGCCTTGTCCATATGACGACTCCTGACGGATTCACTCTACCGGGAATGATAGTCTATCCTTATGACTTCGATCCGTCGAAGAAATATCCTGTCCACGTGGATATATACGGTGGACCTGACACTCCGCTTGTGCGTGACAGATGGGTGACTCCGAACGAGAACAATCAGTGGTACTCCGCAAACGGGATCATCCAGATCACTGTGGATCCGCGTGCCGGAGGCCATAACGGAAGGGAGAGCCTTGACATGATATACCGCCGGCTCACCGTCCATGAAGTCAAGGATTTCTGCTCATGGGCTGACTGGCTCATGGAACTTCCTTATGTACAGGATGATAAGATAGGAGTCGAGGGCTTCTCCTTCGGTGGAACCATGACCTCGATGCTGCTTATGCAGGCTCCTGACAAGTTCCACTACGGAATCGCAGGCGGCGGTGTCTATGACTGGGCTCTGTACGACTCACACTACACAGAACGCTATATGGACACACCTCAGAACAACCCCGAGGGCTATGCCGTCTCCAAGGTGCTGAATTATGTCGACGGCTATCCGGCGTCTTTTGACGCAGCCTTCCCTGTAACCTCTCCTGAGGGTGCCTCGGAATCAGCTTTTGCGACTGCCTCGGCGACTGCTCAGATTACCTCTCCTGAGGGTACTCCGTCGGCTGCCCCGGCCACCGCTCCGGTCATGCTGAAACTGACCCACGGCACCGGTGACGACAACGTCCACCACCAGAATACCCTTCAGCTCCTGGATGCCCTGCACAAGGCGGGAAAGAACTTCGACTTCATGATCTATCCTGACGGCATGCACGGCTATTATGGCTACCAGGGCGACCACTTCCTGAAAGCCAACCGCGCCTTCTGGCTGAAACACCTGAAGATGCGGTAGGGTTATTTCCCCTTTCCGCTATATCCCTCCTTTCTCTCACTGAGATATCTTCTTTGTCTCTCTGTCACCCGACTATATCCGGTGACAGGTTTCCGATATCTTTTGACAGTAAGGATTTCTTCCCCAAGAACCGCTTCTATCTTTGCGATTGTGTTGATAGTAAAGTTATGCCCTCCGCCCATCCACTTTGAAATCTCGGACTCCTTCTTTCCCATGGCTTTTGCCAGATCTGCCTGAGTCCATCCCTTACGCTTCAATATCTCATCTATACGATATCCAATGCCGAAAAGCAGAGTCTGATGTCTCTTGATTTCCTGTGGCACGTCAGCCAACAATTCGTCAAACAAGGGGTCAGAATAGTATATTGTCGCTTTTTCCATATCGTTATATGTTGATTGTCAGATTATTTATAACCGAATTAACATCTATCCCATCTTCTTCCAGCCTTTTCAGTTCCCTATCTATGAGTTGTAGTATAGTGACCTTGTCGGACAGCATTTGATCTTCTTCATACGTTTGAGTCTTCTTTTCTCCTCCGCCTCCAAGTATAAGGAACTTGTCTGATATTCTGATGCAGTAAAGTCTCAAAGTCCCGTGCTTCTTCCTGTTTCTTTGTATGGTGTAAAGGGGAAGTGCATATACCCTGTCGGAAAACCTGCCCTCCGGACGGAAGTGGTACTCTTTGATTCCTTGGGTAGTAAGAATATTAAGAGTATTCAGTATCCGATGGAAATCATCGGCGAGATAATTGTCACCAGAATTCTTGAAAATCATCATAAACTCATGAAACTCAGTCTTCTCCTTTCCATCAATTCGTATTGTATATACGTCTGCGGCCTCTGTCAGCCTGAATGGCACAAATTCCACCTCTGTCATTTCTATCTTCTTTTTCTGCAAAAGTATGTATAATATTCTGAACAACAAAGAAAAAGTGTAAGGAAAACTTAATTTATAAGTTAAGATACATGCAAAAGCTATGGTCAGAGCACTGAGCCTTATGTTGGCTGGGCTGTGGAGGTGATTGCAGAGGCGTGTCCACCCTCGGACACGGGTGAGGCCACTGAAAAAGGTCGCAACTTTTAAAGTGCCTGAGATTTTGATATATGAATAACCCTTTGAGATTTTGATTTCCGTTGTGGATTTGCGATTCTCAAAGGGTTATTTTTAGTCAAAGTCTCTAGTTTGTGGATATTTTCCCTTTATTTGCTCATCAATTTCATTATTCGTTTGAGATTGACGACAAAAAGGGTCACTGCACCCTGCATTTCCATAGCTGACAGTCCATAGGACTCAGCCCTTGCGTACCCGTGTACGTTTTTGAGTTCAGCATTTTTAGCTTCTATTTTATAACGTTCCTTTGATAGCCGTCGGAACTCAAGACTATTCTGGAACTCTACTTGCTTCTTATGCTCATCAGATAAGATTCTTATCTCTATGCTTTTCCTTGTTGATTCACCAATACATTCACTGCGTAGTTTGCATATGGAACACTTTCTTTGACTCCACCTATATCGGAAGATTTTATTGTGGTTTTTATTGTCGTTATATTCTCGTTCACTTCCCTTTGCAGATAATATACCCATAGGACACACATATCTATCTGCATCCTTGTTATATGAGAACATAGCATCCAATGCGGATGTTTTAGGTTTGTGACCTTGGGTTATCACAGGATTTAACTTTGCAACCACAACAATGTCCCTCTCATTAGCAATTTCAAGATTTTCCTTTCCAGAATAAGCCGCATCTCCAATTATAGTGTCAACTTCAACCCCATTCTCCTCAGTCTTTGTAAGTAAAGATGGGAGTTCCTTTCCATCGGACTTTTCACCTGTCGTTACAGTAGCAGCTGTGATTATTCTTTCCGGAGTCATTGCTATATGTGTCTTATATCCTAAAAATGAAGTCTCCGCAGACTTGTGCCCAGTTCTGGCATCCTTGTCATGAGATATTGGATTGTGAGAACGAACGTCGTCAATCGCTTCTGCAAGGTAGTTAATGCTCTCCTTAAGTGCAGGATTATTGGCTAAAATGGGATCTGACGAAGTAAACGCCATTAGTTCCTCGCAATTTGTTAATTCATCTTTGAGATTATCATTATGATTACTCAACGGCAACAGACTTTCATATTTGCTATCCCAATCTTTTATTCGATTACGCAATGTCTTATTCCTATGTTTGAGCACATCAATAGGTGATATGGGGTTAGCTCTTGATATCGTGTGTGTAGCATCGACAATGATAGACTTACTCGTGATAATGCCTTTTTCGATAGCAACACCAACAGTCTTTGATATTAGCATATCAAGGAGATTTACATCTTTCAACCTCTGGCGTCTGAACTTTGTCAATAAGCTCGGATCAATCACATCATCCTCTGGCATAAGACCGAGAAAACGCTTATAGGATAAATCATATCTTGAATGTTCTACAACATCTACGTCAGAGAAGTTGTCTATGACTTTTATCATAAGATACTTGAACAGCATTATAGGATCTGCTGCCTTTCTACCATTATCTAAACTATACTTATCCTTCAACTCATCATAAATGAAACTGAAGTCAATAAGTTCATCAATAAGTATATACTTGTTATCTTTAGGGATAAGCATGTCATATAAAACTGCATATTCACTAAATTTTATTTCTCCTTGAGTATTAAGCATAACTAATTATGTTTCAATAATTAAAGATACAAAATTCTATTGATATATGCAAAAAGGAAGAATGCTATCTTACTAATGAAGTAACATTCTTCCTATACTTTTTCAGTGGCCTCGACACGGGTAGGGGGAGGGGCCCGCAAGATACGAGTTCCGCGATAGCGGGACGAAGTAGATTGTGGGGGGGGCCGGAGTGAGCGAAGCGAACGGAGTCCTCCACAATTCCTACCATCCTCCCGGTTAAATAA
>JAZSEQ010000008.1:0-46386 GCA_045531765.1 Candidatus Cryptobacteroides sp.
AACGATCTGGAGGAAGAGCTCGCGCATTGCAGTGTTGATAGCATCGCAAACGAGGTCAGTGTTGAGAGCCTCGAGGAGAGTCTTGCCAGGAAGAATCTCAGATGCCATTGCAGCTGAGTGAGTCATACCTGAGCAGCCGATAGTCTCCACGAGAGCCTCCTGGATGATACCTTCCTTGACATTGAGGGTAAGCTTGCAGGCACCCTGCTGAGGTGCGCACCAGCCGATACCGTGTGTAAGGCCTGAGATATCAGTAATCTGCTTTGATTTTACCCACTTTCCTTCTTCGGGAATTGGAGCCGGACCATGGTTAGGTCCCTTCTTTACGCAGCACATCTGCTGCACTTCGTGTGAATAAACCATAATAGTACTATTGTTTTATAAAACGTTGTTTTCAAAATCACGCAAAGATAATAATTTTTCTGAAAGGGAAATGAATGATATTCGCTATATTTGCAATAAAGATTGCCACGGCTTCGAAGAAGCCTCGCAATGACGTGGAGGGATAAGCCTCGCAATGACGTGGAGGGATAAGCCTCGCAATGACGTGGAGGAAGAAGCCTCGCAGTGACGTGGAGGGAGAAGCCTCGCAATGACGTGACCTTATGAAATTCAAGATAGATTCGGAATACAGGCCGTCCGGTGACCAGCCGGCGGCGATCAAAGGAATATGTGACGCATTGAACGGCGGTGTGGATGCCGTGACTCTTCTTGGTGTTACAGGCTCGGGCAAGACATTCACGATGGCCAATGTCATCGAAAAGCTTCAGCGTCCGGCTCTTATATTGAGCCACAACAAGACTCTCGCCGCCCAGCTGTACGGCGAGTTCAAGTCGTTCTTTCCGAACAATGCTGTCGAATATTTTGTGTCCTATTATGACTATTATCAGCCGGAAGCCTACCTTCCGGTGACCGACACCTATATCGAAAAGGACCTGAGCATCAACGATGAGATAGAGAAACTGAGGCTCAGTGCCGCGTCAGCGTTGCTTTCCGGAAGGAGAGACGTTATTGTAATATCCAGTGTGTCATGTCTTTATGGTATCGGAAATCCTGCAGACTTCCATGCGCAGACCGTGCATGTGAAGAGGGGAGAGCAGAGGAGCATGACACGCCTGCTGTATCAGCTGGTAGATGCACTTTACAGCCGTACCGAGATGGATTTCAAGAGAGGTACATTCAGAGTGCGTGGAGACACGGTGGATATATGTATCGGCTATGGAGAGAATGCTGTGCGCATAGAATTCTTTGGAGATGAAGTGGAGCAGATTTCCATAATAGATCCGCTTACCGGAGCCTTTATAGACGAACTCGAAGAAATCTCCATATATCCTGCAGGTAATTTCGTGACGACCAAGGAACGCAGCATAAAGGCAATCAGTCAGATTCAGGACGATATGATGGCACAGTGCGAGTATTTTCACGAGATAGGTAAGCACTTGGAAGCCAAGCGCCTGAAGCAGCGGGTAGAATATGACCTGGAATTCATCAAGGAGATGGGCTACTGTCCCGGTATCGAGAATTACTCCAGGTATTTCGATGGCAGAAGTGAAGGTATGCGGCCATTCTGCCTCATAGACTACTTCCCTAAGGATTTCATAACTTTCATCGATGAAAGTCATGTGACCTTGCCGCAGATCAGGGCGATGTACGGAGGTGACCATTCTAGAAAATCTGTCCTCGTAGAATACGGCTTCCGTCTCCCTGCAGCAGCCGACAACAGGCCGCTCAAATTTGACGAATTCGAGGCTATAACCGGTCAGAAGGTCTTTGTGAGTGCGACTCCTGCCGACTATGAGCTGGAAAAATCTGAAGGCCTCATAGTCGAGCAGGTTGTCCGTCCTACGGGGCTTCTTGACCCTCCTGTTGAGGTGCGTCCTGTGGAAAACCAGGTGGATGACCTTCTTGAAGAGATCCGCAAGAGAGAGGAACTTGATGAAAGAGTTCTGGTCACCACTCTTACCAAACGCATGGCCGAGGAACTGGAAAAGTATTTCACCAAGATGGGAGTGCGTTGCCGTTATATACACTCCGATGTTGATACAATGGAACGTGTGGAAATCATTGAGGATTTCAAGAACGGGCTTTTCGACGTGCTTGTGGGTGTCAATCTTCTAAGGGAGGGCCTGGATATCCCGACTGTCTCTCTGGTTGCGATTCTGGATGCAGACAAGGAGGGATTCCTCAGAAGCGGAAGAGCCCTTACTCAGACCGCCGGACGTGCTGCCAGAAATGTGAACGGCCTTGTCATCATGTATGCCGACACTATAACCGACTCCATGCGTCAGACCATCTATGAGACAGACCGTCGCCGAAGCAAACAGATGGAATATAATAAACTGCATGGTATCACTCCTACGCAGGTGATGGTGAAGCGCAATGTCCTTCTCGAAGAGGCCGGTGCTGCATCCGGTGGCGGAACTGCATACGGCCGTGCCGCATGGAACTCAGTACGGGATGATCTTGCCGCCAGACAGCGTAATCCAAGATTGGCCAATAGCGTTAATGGACGCGTCAGTGCCGCCAATTCTTATGACGATCCTACATACATCCCTGACCCGACCGACCTGGGAAAGGGAAGTGTCAGCGTAGGGCTCGGACATGATTCCAGGCGTGATACGAATTCAGCATATGTGGACGGATATCTGCAGGCCGATCTTGCAGCTGTACTTCAGGATCCGGTCATCCGCTCCATGTCCCGTCCGCAGGTGGAAAAGGCTGTGGAACAGGCTAAGCGCAACATGCAGAAAGCTGCCGCTGACCTTGATTTCATGGCCGCAGCCAAATATCGCGACGAGATGTGGGCCCTGCAGCAGTATCTCAAGGTCTGGAAGGATTAGTATGGATGCCATGTAAAAGGATGTCTCGACTTCGCTCGACATGACAGTTGAAGCAGCGGGTGCTCGACATGACAGTTGAGGCAGCGGGTGCTCGACATGACAGTGGTCTGGAAGCAGGATTCTTATTTGCAGACCATGATGTCCAGAATCATATTGTCGGTGCTCTGCATGCCGACGGAGCCTATGCGCCCGAGATTCTGAATGGTCTTTTCGATGTCCTTTTCGATGATTCCTTCGTGCTCGGAGATGCAGATCCCTTCTCGGGCGAGGACAGCAGACTGGAGGGCTGATGACACTCCAGATGCGACCTTCATTGCGCATCCTACCTTAGCTCCGTCGCAGACCATGCCTGTGATGTTGCCGATCATGTTCTTGATGGCTGCGCAGACTTGCTCGTAGTCTCCTCCCCGGAGGTAGACAAGCCCGCATGCAGCTCCTGTGGAGGCTATCACGCAGCCGCAGAGGGCAGACAGTTTCCCAAGGTAACCTTTTATGTGTATTGCTATCAGGTGGCTCAGGACCAATGCTCTTGCCAGTTGTTCGTCTGATGTCCCGTAACGCTGCGAATATGCTATTACAGGCATAGTTACTGTGATTCCCTGGTTCCCGCTCCCGGAGTTGCTCATGGCAGCAAGAGTACATCCTGCCATTCGTGCATCTGAAGCGGCGGCTGTAAGGGCCATTGCATAGCTGAGGAAATCGCTTCCGAAGACTTCACGGTTGGCATCAAGACTGATTGCATAGCCGACTTTCAGCCCGTAGGAGCCTTTGAGACCTTCACGGGCAAGAGCCATGTTGAGGGTTCGGGACTCAAGAATGAATGATATGTCTTCGTATGATACTGTAGATGCAAAATCAAGGATTTCGCGGACTGTAAGGTTGTAGTCGCAAGTGCTTTTCTGTTCCACGGCCTCATCGTGAGAGCATGAACGGGAGAAACTGAGCACGGTTCCGTCAAATCCAGTCTCCACTATATTGTCGTGGTCATCCTCTATTACGACGTGGGAACAATGGCCGTCCTTGAGAATGACCTGAGCCTTCACATATAGTTTCTTGTCCGTGTCTGCGAGAGTGATGCTTACTCCGGACTCTACATGCCTTTTTGCAAGTTCAATGGCAGTGTCTGAAAGGTCATGGAGCACCTCCAGCCCGTATTCCGACTTTCCGCAGACAGCTCCGAGTGCTGCAGCGATGTGCAGACCTACCATTCCAGTTCCCGGTATGCCGACCCCCATGCCGTTCTTGAGAATATTACCGCTTACCTTTACTTCAAGACCGAAATCTCCTTTCGTCCTCCAGTCCGATGATTCCACACGATGGTATTCCTCAATGATTTCCATCGCCTTTGCAACGGCAAGAGCTACAGCTATCGGCTCTGTGCAGCCGAGTGCCGGCTTTACTTCTTTTCGGATCAGTCCGATGATTTCTGATTCACGGGCAGTCATCGTTCAAAATATTTTAGAGTTGTCTTAATTATATCTTCAATGCCTCCGTCCAGAGTCTCCAGTGGGAATCCGAGGCTCAAACATCTGTATCCGTTCCCTTCAAACATGACTCCTGCGGAAATGCCGCTGTCTGCATATCTGTAGGTGCTGAATGCCGAGCCTGAGGCCGGAGCGATTCCGTCAGGAGCTTCCACGCAGTAGACGTAAGGATTCTTTTCCATGATCAGTTTCACCTCTGGCAGTCCGTTCTGTAAGACATCGGCAACAGGGCGCATGATGCCTCTTCTGCTTGCCTTGCCTGTCACATATTCATATCCCAGCACATCGGAAGCGAATCTGCGTGAGCTGGCCCTGAAGACACTGTCCACCTGCACCGGATAGACCTGGTCCCAGATGTCTGTGCCTATGTAGGCTCCGCTTATGATCATGTTGCCACCCTTTGAAGAATAGTCCCTGAGGGCATCCTGCATGCATTGGTCGAACACAGTGAATTTCTGCTGCATCCCGAGGCTTACAGTGACCTGTTTTCCGCATACAAGATCGACAGTCCATGCATCTGTCCTGAAGGTGGAATCTGCACAGAAACGTTCGTTGCTGCATGAATAGAATGGATAACCGGCTTTCAGAACTGCATTTCCATGGACATATGTAAAGTCGAATGTGTTTCCGGCCACTATTTCCCCGGCCATATCTGTGTAGGATGCTCCGAATCCCTGGCGGTCGTTGGATATCCACTCGTCAGAGCGCCTGAAATTATGCATTTCACCTACAAAAGTGATATCACGTATATAAGGTACTCCCGAGTCTGACCTGTCCTCGAAGCCTGCGTAGGTCGGAGTGTCAACGAATACTGGGCCGCTCACTCTGTCAAAGTTGTTGACAATCAATACTTTGTTGGATGTGTCTCCGGAGGCTGGGATGCCGATGCTTACGGTCTCGGAAGGAAAACTCTTTCCCCCTTTGTTATATGCGCATATTCTGAAACTCATCACTTTACCCTTCTGAAGGGGGACTTCTGCATATATGCGTCCGTTCAGGCATCTCACCCTTTCGAGTTGTACGCCGTTGTCAAAAGCGCCGTCTCCGACTCTTGTGTAGAGTATATAGCCCTCAGGTGATGCTGTCGGCTCAAGCGGATCTTCCACAGCTTTCCAGCTGATCAGAGCCGTTCCGTCTTTCCCGAAGGTGATCCCCATATCTTCAACAGGAAGGGGCTGTACGTCATATTCCCGGCCGTGCCTTGCACTCAGGTACTTCAGCATCCCCTTATATACGGCACGGCTCACATCGAATCGGAATGTAGGATCCAGACCATATTTCATGTCAGCGAAATTCTGGTGTGAAAGCAATTCCAGAAGCATCGCTGGGGAGGAGGGGGTACGTGATTCCCGATATGCCCTGTCCCATATGTGACGACGTTTCCAGAGCGTATCATGTCTTGCGCGCAGATCATTTACGATCTGGCTCTGAACCATGTCTGCGTACATCCTGCTCGTGAGTCTGTCCTCTCCTGAGGGAAGTTCAGTCTTGCCTTCTGACCGGTAGGTATATATCGCCAATGTTCCGACCAAGGAGTCGTTCGGAGTGACTCCTGCATCTGTATGGAAGCCGAACGACAGGTCTACAGGTATTCCGAGCCCGTCATGTCTGTCCGGATTGACACGCGAACCTCTGCTGATCCATTCGACCCAGTCGCCTCGTGACATGAAGTCGTCCCGATAATCATTCTTGCCTTCGTTCTGATAATATACGGTGCTGTCAGCCCCGGACCACTGAAGCCAGTACCTTGCCGCTTCTGCTGAACGTGGCAGTCCAGAAACCTCTGGAGTCCCGGCAATAACTGTGGAATCTTCAGGAGAGATCCGTCTGCAGCGTGCGATGTTTCCCATGCCTCCTCCGAATCTTACGGCATCAGCCGTGACAATGCCACCGACCTCAAGCCGATGTCCGTCAGGTGTACCGTTGTCAAGCATCACGTATCCTCCGGTTCCTTCTCCGAATTCGAATGTTCCGAGATATATCCATGTCCCTCCGCCCATCTTCTGGTTGACGACGAATTCGCTTGTACCCCCGAGATGTGATACTGTATAATGTGCAGCGGAAGTGCTGCGTGGAAGGGTCTTGTAAGAGACATAAACTGCATATTCGCCTCTTTGCGGTATGTCAGGTGTCCATGTGACCGTAGCATTGGGCTTTGTTGCAGGACTGGTGCAGAGGGCTTTTCTTGCCGTGCCCATGGTGAATGGATTCTCAAGGTCTTCGTAGACAGGCTTGGTGTCCGCGAATCCGGCTCCTGCATCCTCCCATCTGCCTGTTTCCTTGTATATGGCAAGCCCTCTTCCTCCCGATGTCGTGTCGTTGTCTGCTATGACCTCATTTTTCTGTATGTCACGCTCGCGCGGCAACATCACGTATGCCCCTGCGTTCTCAAGCATCGGAACAAGGTAGGGGAGCACAAACCCCTGTGTGAACATGTCCTCGCAGGTACGGAACAGGCATGGACGCTGCCAGTCCCATTTTCCGGAATTCTGGTTGTAATACTTTCCATGGCTCTGCCAGATAACTATGTTCTTCCCCTCCATACCTTTGGGAAATCTGCTCTTCCCGACGGAACTGACCGGTGTACCTGTCGCGGAGGATGTCCTTGTCCTGTGTCTGCTGTCTGCCGGTCTGCCGTTGAATGTAAGCTCCGGCATGACAAGCCGGTCAAGGGATACTTTTCTGCTGTATACCTTTCCGAGACGGTACCTGTCATATTTTTCTGGAAAAAGATTCCTGAACGTGGATTTGAACCATTTGAGGTCTTCTCTGTACCAGGGGAAATCTCCGAGCGTTTCAGTGAAATAGAAGTCCAGTGTGCTCCCTCTTTTCATCACTGCCTTGAGTACGACAGGACCATCGATCCCTGTCCTCTCCTTCAGAAGGATTGAAAGGGAATCACAAGCCGGTATGAATTCTTCAGCGATCCTGCTTTGTCCTGAGGCGATGCTGAAGAAGCCTGATATCAATATGGAAACCAAAAACAGCCTTTTCATCTTTTTCGTTGTAATGTAAGGTATGCCGCCACACATATTCCTCCGGATAACAGTCCGGTGCAGTCGGCAAGGATATCTTTGGCTTCTGCGCTTCTGTATGCAGATTGAGCCTGGATCAGTTCAGTTCCGACGGCCACCCCGAATCCAGCTGCCATTATCGCTGCAAGAATGATGAGATGTCGTGCAAGGCTTAAGTCTGTCTGACTGAGAGCCATGAATGCAAGCGGCGTGAACGGGGCGAACATCAGGAAATGACCCACCTTGTCAGCCGGCAGCCCGAACCAAAACTGCGGCATCTGCGGCAGATCATCCGGTTTGGCGAAACACAGAAACGCCACAGCCGCGATATAGAGGCAGAAAGATACTATGAATATGATACGTGTACGTGACATGAACTCACAAATTTACTTATTTTTTCATGTATATCAAAGTTCGGCGCATTTCACAATGTGATAGGGTTCACATATTTTTATTATTTTTGCACAATATCAATCGGAAATGTTGCAATGAATGTAAAAAGCGTATTGATCACCGAGATATCCCATCGTGTGGAGGAATTATATTTTTCCATGAAAAAGTTGAAGTTTGGAAAATCCCATGATTCGCAGCCGAAGATCATCCACATTGTCGAGAAAGGCCACTTCTATTCAGGTGGCATGGCAGACCGTTTCAAGGGGGCGGTGACGGCCTTTGCATGGAGCAAGGTCAATAATGTGGCATTCCGGATGAAATATGTGCATCCCTTCAGTCTCTCGGACTACCTTGAGCCAGCCTCCTATGACTGGAGACTGAAAGAAGGTGAATTCTCTGAAAACATATGTGACGTCAGAGTTCTATATGCGCGTGGAGAACCAGGCAGAAGACTTGTGTCATTGAAGGCGAAGAAACAGATACATTATTACGGCAATATGAACTGCCTTGAATACATTAATGATGTATATGGTACCGATTTCAGATGGGGAGAGCTTTTCCGGGAGCTTTTCCGTCCTGGAAAACGTCTTTCGGCATGTCTGGAACAGCAGCGTGAGGCAATAGGTTGTCGGGATTATGTATCGGCAGTCTTCCGTTTTCAGAACATGCTCGGTGATTTCAAGGAATACTCCTTCAAGTCCCTGGAGACCGAGGAAGAAAAGGAAGAACTTATCTCCAAGTGTATTGATGCGGTGAAGAGGCTTGCCGGACAGTGGCCCGGAATACGCATTCTTGTAACATCGGACAGTACGACTTTTCTGTCCCGCGTTTCAGCTCTTGACAGTGTGTATGTCATCCCCGGCAAGGTTGTCCATCTCGGTTCTGAGGCAGGTGAGGATTATGATGTCTATATGAAGTCCTTTGTAGATTTCTACATGCTTTCAGAAAGCCGTCACGTATATTGTATCGGCACATCCGACATGTACCCGTCTGAGTTCCCTATGTATGCGGCGAAGGTCTATGATGTTCCGTTTGAGAGAATTCTGATATAGATTACTCCAGCATGATCCGCTGGCCGAGGATAATCAGGCATTTCTTGCTGTCCTCGCCATATCTGCTTATTGTGAAGGCCTGCTTGAGTATCGGACTTATGTGTCTGTGCATAAAGACCCGAGGCGCATTCACTTTGTATGTGGCAATTGTATTGCAGTAGTATCCTGCATCTGCTACAACGATCGAAAATAATCTTTCATATACGTGGGCTAGCGTGCCTTTGGCATGTGAAGAGCCTTGTTTCCACATCGATGGTTCGAAATCTGCCTTGATTATTTTTTTCAGGCATTCAGGTCTTATCATGAACATTGTGCCGGCACAAAATCTCTCATGTTTTATCTTGACACCGATTCTCTCTGCTTCATTCATTAGCATGGACATGTCCTCCGGTCTTCTTTTCGTCAGACTCACGTACAGTTCATAACTGCATACCATGCCGCATCTTGGGTTGTTTTCAAAGCGATCTATACAACTGCGGAATTGTTCCGGCGATTTGAGTATTGAGTTGATGAGGAGGTCATTCCATTTCTTACCATCCAATTTCAGTCCGTTCAGTCTGATGGTCTCTGTCTTGTCAACGTTCTTTGTGTGAAGCTTGAGAATGTAATCATACTTTTCGATACTGACTGAGCGTATGACCTGGATGAACGGCCATACGTCATACCCACAGTTGTCCATCCGGATGATCTGTGCATCTGATCTGAAGTCGCGAACCTTCTTGATGTCCTTTTCTCTGAGATTGTCTGATGTAATGATAAGATCCCAGTCGCATCCGTTTATGTTCTTAAGTTTTTCGATGAAAAGATCCAGTTGCTCCCTATAGAATACATGCAGTATGACCAGTAGTTTTTTCATTTGTCGTTATTCTTGTGTGAGCGTCTGTATTTCAGGTATTTGGCAAGTAGCTTATACGAGCGTCCGTTTACAGGATGGGTAGTTACATATGCCAGCATGTGCCTTTTTTTGATTCCGTCGAAGACACCACTTTTCCCCAGTACATATGTCCATGCTATGCTTGATTTGTATTCAAGGTACATCCGATACAGATGGCTTTTCTTTTCGTTTACATATAACGGCAATGTCTTCGCCCATTTTTTATGCATCTTCTCGTTCTCTACCCACCATCTCCTATCATAATTCCCTGAAGAGAAGTGCTTTACCATTACAGTGTGGCATATGTAATTCTTATATCCTGCAACATGGACTCCTATGGCGAAATCCACGTCATAGCAATGGAATCCGGTCAGAACGGTTTCATCAAACTTTACGCTTGCCCATGTCTGCCTGGATGCGAAAAGGCATAGACCGTCAGCGGTTATGATTCTGGAGAAATCCTCGTTGTACGGGTTAACTTCATATTTACGTTCCTTATTATTCTTCTCCACCTGTATCATATTCATGCGTTGGCCATAACTGGAGGTGGAGCACCAGCCGCCATGGTGTTTGGATTTCATTGCGCTTCCGGCAAACCCGATCACCCCACAGTCTTCCTCCTTCAATTTTGACGCAATTTTCTGACCCCAGTTGTCCGTCAGAAATTCAATGTCTTCATGGGCGAAGCACAGGTAATCGTATTGAGCCCTTTCTGCGCATTCGTTATACACCTGGCATATGCCTTTGCGTGTGTCACGATTGTCAAATGCTATGAATTCAAACGGGACACCGATTGTCGCTTCGATGTTCTTCCTTAGCTTTTCCGCTTCTTGAGGACGTATCGAACATACTATAATTGTGAACATGATGTTTTGTCTAAGGATATTTATAATGCCTGCATGTCATTCAGCCTCTTGTAGTAGCCGTTCATCTCGAGGAGCTCCTCATGTCTGCCGCGCTCTACTATACGTCCTTCGTGAAGTACGCAAATTTCGTCGGCATTCTTGATGGTAGAAAGACGGTGTGCGATTGCAATCGTGGTTCTTGAGCCCGTCAGCCTGTCGAGTGCTTCCTGTACAAGCTTTTCAGACTCTGTGTCAAGGGCTGATGTCGCCTCGTCAAGAATGAGTATCGGAGGGTTCTTGAGTATTGCACGTGCTATGCTTATACGCTGACGCTGTCCACCGGAAAGCTTTGCACCTCTGTCTCCGATGTTGGTCTGATATCCATCTTCCTTTTCCATGATGAAATCGTGTGCGTTGGCTACCTTTGCCGCTGCGATCACCTGCTCCATTGTCGCTCCTTCCACGCCGAAGGCAATATTGTTGAATATCGTGTCATTGAAAAGTATTGCCTCCTGATTGACATTGCCGATGAGACTTCTCAAATCCTTGACGCGGAAATCCCGGAGATCGCTGCCGTCAAGCAATATCTGTCCAGAGCAGACATCGTGGTAACGTGGGATGAGATCAACAAGTGTGGACTTTCCTGAACCAGACTGACCTACAAGCGCAATCATCTTGCCCTTAGGAATTGTTAGGCTTATTTCCCTGAGGATTTCCTTGCCTTTTTCGTAGCTGAAACCGACTCCCTTGAATTCGATCTTGTCGTCAAAATTTGCCAGTGTCTTTGGCTCTGCCGGATCCGTGATAGTGTTCACGGTATTCATGATCTTGTCTATTCTCTCCACTGAAGCCATTCCCTGCGGAATGGTGTATCCGGCTCTCGAGAATTCTTTCAACGGATTCAATACGCTGTAAAGGATGACCATGTAGAATATGAATGTCGGAGCATCGATAGGGGATTTCTCGCTCAAGATGAGTGTGCCGCCGAACCAGAGCACGATCATTATCATGCATGTGCCCAGGAATTCGCTCACAGGGTGTGCCGATGCCTGTCTTGTCGCAACCTTGCTTGTCGCTTTCCTGTGCTCATTGCAGGTCTTTTCGAATCTGGTCTTCATCTTGTCTTCGGCGATGAAGGCCTTGATTATGCGGAGACCTCCAAGGGTCTCGTCCAGCTGGGACATTGTGTCACTCCATTTCTTTTGTGCTTCAAGAGACTGACTCTTGAGTTTCTTTCCCAATGCGCTCATGCCCCACGCCATAAGGGGAACCACAGCCAATGTGAACAGGGTCAGCTGCCAGCATGTCACTAGAAGGGTGCTGAAATAGAATGCGATGAGTATCGGATTCTTTATGAGCATGTCGAGTGAACTGGTTATAGTGTACTCGATCTGCGCAACATCGCCACTCATTCTTGCAATGATGTCTCCTTTGCGCTGCTGGGAAAAGAATGCAAGGGGCAGGCCGATCACTTTGTTATAGACCTGTACGCGGATGTCCCTTACTATTCCTGTCCTGAGAGGAATCATCACGGCTGATGACCCGAAATAGCATGAGGTCTTCAGCAAAGTCATCAGTCCCATGAACAGGCCAAGCAGAAGCAGGGTGGTGGATGCGCCATGCATTGCGATGAGCTCAGTTATGTAATAGTATACGTTGTTCATCACAATGTCTTTCATGGGGAGCCCGCTATCCCACGGGATGAACTCGTATACTGTAGTATCCATCTTGAAAAGGATCTGCAGTATCGGAATTATGATGGTGAACGAGAAAATGTTGAATACTGCAGAAAAGATGTTAAGAAGGATAGCCCAGAACATGTATATCTTGTATGGAGCTGCGTATCGCTTTAAAATTTTCCAAAATCCCTTCATTTTGTATGTGTCTAAATTAAATTAATGGCTCTCTGGTCCAGTGGATATTCTCTTTTATTGTTTTGGCCGGCGTGCCGAAAGCTAGCGTGTTTGCCGGTATGGCTTTATTTGTCATGGTGTTCGCTCCTATTACGCATCCGTCTCCGATTTCGGACCCCTTCATGATTTTTGTGTCGGGCGCTATCCATACGTGCTTGCCGACAACAATCGGAAGAGGCCGGTTGATTCTGATGCCGTCGGAGTCATAGATCGGATGTGAATCAGATGTCCGGACTATTATATTGTTGGATAGCATGCAGTCATCTCCAAAACGTATGGACATGTTGTCCTCCTGAGCGCAAAAGTGTATGCGGGTGGTGAACGTGCAGCCTTCTATCCAGAAACTGCATGACGGACCGATGGAACACCCCTCTTTGATGATAATTGTATTATTGTTACCGTGTATTCTGAAAACAGTGCTGTGCAGACGACAACCTGTCCCGATGCTGATGGAATTGCCTTTTCCCTTGGTGTCGAACCTTACTCGTCCTCTGCCGTTGTTTGTAATCTTGCACCCTTTGGCGGGAAAGGCATTGAGTATATTTGAGGTTATATTTGAAATACACATATTATCCGTAACGTTTCGAACTCACAAATATAGCAATAAAATGTTGTTTTATAACTACCGGGAAAATTATTTCGCGGTTTGGTTAATTTGTAGTATATTTGAAGAATTATAGATGCGCTAGTGTAGCTATGAAAGATAAACTCTTGACTGTGACATCCCCTCTTCTGCCCGATCTGGATGAGTTTCATCTGCTCCTCAAGGAGATATGGGATAGTAAATGGATAACTAATAATGGCTCTTTTCATTGTCAGTTGGAGAGAGAGTTGGCGGAATATCTGAAGGTTCCGTATCTGAGCCTGTTTACCAACGGAACTCTGCCTCTGATAACCGCCCTGCAGGCTCTGGATATCCAAGGGGAAGTGATAACGACACCATACAGCTTTGTCGCAACTACCCACTCTATCTGGTGGAATGGCCTGAAACCCGTTTTTGTAGATATTGATCCCGTGACATGCAATCTTGATCCATCGAAAATAGAAGCTGCAATTACTCCACATACGACTGCTATAATGCCGGTACATTGCTATGGGAATCCTTGTGATGTGGATGCTATTCAGGCTATCGCAGACAGATATGGTCTGAAAGTGATTTATGATGCGGCTCACGCTTTTGGAGTGGAAACCTCAGGAGAATCAGTCCTTACGGCAGGAGATATGTCGACACTGAGTTTTCATGCTACAAAAGTCTATAATACCATTGAGGGAGGTGCACTGGTCGTTCATGATGAAAAGACCAAGGAGAGGATAGATTATCTGAAGAATTTCGGATTCAGAAACGAAGTTTCCGTGGTCGCTCCAGGCATCAACAGCAAAATGGATGAAATACGTGCAGCCTATGGAATATTGTCGCTGAAAAAGGTTGATGAGGCAATCATGAAACGTAGGAAGGTTGCATTGAAATACCGTGAAGAGTTGAGAGATCTCGAGGGAATCACATTCTTTGATGATATTTCGGGTGTAAGACATAATTATTCATATTTCCCGATCTTTGTTGATTCCCAGGCTTATGGTATGACCCGTGATGAACTCTATTTCAAGATGAAGGATGCCGGAGTGCTCGGCAGACGCTATTTCTATCCTTTGATCAGCTCATTCGACATTTATAATTCGTTGGAGAGTGCTTCCGTGTCAAATCTTCCGGTAGCAAATGGAATAGCTGAACGCGTGCTATGCCTTCCTATGCATCAGGATCTGGATGCGGAGGATGTCGAAAGAGTTGTGGATATTGTAAAAAGTGCTGTATGAGAATAGTTGTATTAGCCGGTGGCTCTGATCAGATCGCCCTCATAGATGCATTAAAACAAAGGGGACATTATATCATTCTCGTGGATTATTTTGAAAATCCACCTGCTAAATCCTATGCCGATGAACATGTGGTAGCCAGTACCTTGGATGTGGAACGTGTCAAAGAAATCGCAGTGAGTCGAAATGCAGGGCTGATATGTACCGCATGTACTGATCAGGCTCTGCTAACCGTTGCAAATGTATCTGAGCAGCTGAATCTGCCATGTTATATATCTTATTCTACTGCCCTCAATGTGACTAACAAGTCATATATGAAAAGGAGAATGCGCGAGTTCAATATCCCTACATCAGGTTTCGTGATTCTCGACAAGGCTGATATGGAGTTGGTTAAGCATCTCTCTTATCCGATGGTCGTGAAGCCGGTAGACTGCAACTCTTCCAAGGGTGTCAGGAAGGTTGCTGATGAGAAGGAACTTGTTGCTGCAATCGAACAGGCTGTCACGCTCAGCAGGACGTCAACTGCTGTTGTTGAAGAGTTTAAGGAAGGGATAGAAATATCGGCCGATTTTTACATAGAGGGAGGTAATGCGAAATTCTTGTCTGCTACGTCGTCACTTAAAATCAGAAATAGGGATTCATTTACAATAGCTGGAAGCGCATATCCAGCTGTTGATGATGGACAGAGACAGAGGATCACTCAGATCGCTTCTGATATCGCTTCTGCTTTTGGCTTGACTGACTGCCCTCTTTTAGTTCAGCTGATAGTCGGGAAAGATAATATTGATGTCATTGAATTCAGTGCAAGAATGGGCGGCGGCTCCAAGTATTATCTGATCGAGGAATTGTCCGGAGTTGACATCATGTCAAAATATGCTGACTTGATTTTGGGGGATACTCCTACGGTTAAACCTGAAGTGAAACTCAGATATTGTCGTATGGTTTATGTGTATTGCAGGCCTGGTGTGATAAGCGAAGTCAAAGGACTTGATGAACTTGAAGCGGAGGGGGTGATCCGTAAAAGTTTTCTATATAAGACGTCAGGAATGAGTGTTACGGCATCAGAAACAAGTGGTGACCGTGCTGCCGGTTATCTTGTAGTGGCTGAAACAGAAAATGAACTCCAGCAAAAGATTTCAGCAGCCGATGCTGCCGTAAGAGTCCTGACACCTGACGGAGAAGATATTATGATTCATAATTTGATGTGATATGAGGATTGCAGTTCTTGGTGCCGGTAATGGAGGTCAGGCAATAGCCGCATATCTTTCCTGGAAAGGAGCTGAGGTCAGGCTATACGATTACGAGAAGGACAAGGTTGATGAGTTGAATGGTAATGGAAATGTTATCGAACTTTGCGGCAGATTGCAGCTGAAGACGACAGTTTCTCTCATCTCGACCAATCTTGAGAAGGTTGTGACTGATGCAGATCTGATATTGCTTACGACTACTGCCAATGCACATTCTGTCTTGGCCAGACAGCTTTCAGGGATTCTTGCTGATGGTCAGGTGGTCGTTTTGAGTCCGGGAAGAACCGGCGGAGCATTGGAATTCAGACGTATTTTGGATCGTGAAAATTCATCTGCATCTGTTTATGTGGCCGAAGCCCAGACACTAGTGTATGCATGCAGGCTGGTGAAGAATGGTAAGGTAAATATCATAGGTATAAAGGATAAAGTTCTTCTGGCAGCTCTTCCATCCTCGGATACCCAATATGTTCTTTCCAAACTGCAGCCTTATTATTCTTGTTTTGAACCGGCTGAAAATGTCTTGAGGACATCTCTGGAAAATATCGGAGCGATTTTTCATCCATGCGTATTGCTGTTCAATTCTGCAATTGTCGAGAGACAGGATACTTTTTGGTTTTATCGTGACATGACACCTAAAGTTGCAGATTTCATTGAAAAGTTTGATAAGGAAAGACTTGCTGTCGGAAAGGCGTATGGAGTTGATCTGCTCAGTGTGAATGAATGGATCTCTTATGCATATCCGGGAACAGAAGGGACAACCTTGTGCGAGAAGATGAAAAACAATCCTGCTTATTATGATATAAAGTCACCGCCGACAATATTTACCCGTCAGCTGACAGAGGATATCCCGACAGGAGTGCTTCCTATCCTGGAACTTGGCAGAATCGCTCATCTTGAAATGCCGTTGATGAATTCGATGGTTGATATATGTGGAGCACTGCTTGATATCGATTTCAGACAGGGAAGGTCCATGTCTGCGTTGGGGCTTGACGGTATGTCTGTAGAAGAGGTACTTAAATACTTGTCATGATGAATACGAGAGGAATATTCGGATTGCTTAAGCCCAATGTGGATGTTCATACAATGGGAGTATGTACAATCGCTAATCTGTTGAGAGATTGCGGATATACGGTCCATATTGCAGATGAACAGATCAATTCTGCTCTTGAGGACATCAGAAAAGTCAATAATTGGAGTCTTGTCAAGAAGTGGATTGAAGACAATGCCATCTCAAGGATAGGATTCAGCTATAGACTTGATCCCCGGGAGGGATGCGACTATTTTATGGCTCTGTATGCGCATCTCCTTGCAGATAAGATGCTTGCAGAAGATGGAGGACTTGTTGAGGAGGTGTCTTTTGCCGGTCTTCCTGACACGTGTGAACTGATCTTTGCAAAGACAGATGGTCGGGTCATTCTCTTCCCGGGCAATGAAACTCCGATGGAATCATTGAAAAAATATTCTGTTCCTGACGATATCATGCCGGCATCCATTGTAAACGATAGCCAATATGACAATATGGTATTGGGTTTTGCAAGGAAATTCATAGAGTCGGAGAAATATCTGAACCAGTCTCCATCAGACCATTGGGGATATCCGGCTTGTGGTACTGCGAGGGACGGGTATGTGGAAAGATTGGAATATGCAAGAAGAAGAGGCGCTCTTCCGATAATCAGGACACACTCCGGTCCGTATAATCCGGATAGGCTTGAGGCATTGCAAGAATATAATTCATGGTGTCGCGAGCTTGCTGATTCGCGTCTTCTGGATGTGCTGTCGATAGGAAGTTCCCAGTTGACCCAGTCGCATTTTGGAGAAAATTGGGAAGGTCTGGCAAATGGTGGAGGTGTACCTGTCAATTCTGCTGTGGAGTATTGCATCATCAGAGAAAATGCCACGCCTATGCTTGTGAGGACTTATTCCGGTACCAAGGATGTACCATATCTCGCTCGTATTCATGAGAGTTCCCTGAATATTTCCTGGCACGCCTTTTCATTCTGGTGGTTCAATCAGCTGGACGGTAGAGGAAACAACAATCTGATAGACAATCTTCGGGAGCATTTCGAAGCAATAAGGTATGTGGCGTCTACAGGCAAACCGGTTGAGCCAAATGTGCCTCATCATTTTGCATTCAGAGGAGCGGATGACATCACTTATATAGTTTCCGGTTACCTTGCCGCTAAAGCCTGCAAGTCCCTTGGCGTGAAGCATCTGATACTCCAGAATATGCTCAATACCCCGAAGTATACCTGGGGCGTACAGGATCTGGCCAAAGGACGCGCAATGCTTAGTCTTGTCAGAAGTCTGGAAGATGAATCCTTTAAAGTCAGTCTTCAGACACGAGCTGGACTGGATTATTTCGGGATCGATCTGGAGAAAGCTAAAGTGCAGCTTGCTGCTGTTACATGTATGATGGATGATATCGATCCTGGTAATGACTCAAGCCCGGAAATTGTCCATGTCGTCAATTATTCTGAAGCTGTACGCCTTGCGACACCATCAGTGATCAAGGAAAGTATAAAGATTACCCTTGGTGTCCTGGCGGAATATCGTAAGGCCAGACGTGCTGGAGCCATTCCAGATATGAAATACGATCCCGAAGTGAACAGCAGGACTCGGAAACTTTATGATGAGGCACATGATGCCATCAGGATTCTGGAGGATGCCTTCCCGGACCTTTATACACCTGAAGGCTTCGAGAGAATCTTTGAAGAGGGATTCCTGCCGGTTCCATATCTTCTCGATCATAAAAATAAATATCCCAAGGCAAGAGCCTTTCAGACAGCTATCAAGGACGGAGGTATATATGTCGTTGATGAGAAGGGAAAGGTGATCTGTACTTCGGATAGATACAAAAAGATATTGTCGGATATTATATAGAGAATCATGTCATACGAATTGCCAAACAATGTATTGTCTGCTGTACCTGAACCTATGGTCAGCATAAGGACTTCCACTTACAATCATGGCAGATATATACGTCAGTGTATAGAGAGTATCCTGGCTCAGAAAGTAAACTTTAAATATGAGTTCATCATCGGTGAAGATTGCAGTACCGATGATACCAGAAAGATAGTTCTTGAGTATGCAGAAAAGTATCCTGATATAATAAGGGTTGTGACTGCAGATAAGAATCTCGGCATGAAAGCCAATGGAATGAGGTGTATAGAACGTTGCAGGGGTAAGTATATAGCCATTTGCGAAGGGGATGATTATTGGGCTGATCCCTATAAACTTCAGAAGCAGGTGGATTATATGGAATCTCATCCAGAGTGTGCAGTATGTGCTACAGAAGGATATTGTCTGAACCAGGCTACAGGAGTTATGAATCCGTTGCCGACACTTGGACTGGAAGAGTATACTTCACGACATTTTCTGGATGAAAATCAAATATACACATTGACAACTCTTGCCCGTGCATGTTGGTGCAGGGAGTATTATGAAATCATTGAGCCGTTGGTTCCTAAATTCCTGATGGGAGATTATCCTTTATGGCTATATATGCTTACCAGAGGTACAATCCACAAGTTGCCGGACAGATGTGTAGTCTATCGTGAACTGGAAGAATCGGCATCTCATTCCAAAGACCCGTATAAATATCTCAGGTTTGCTATATCGTCATATGACCTGAGAGTCTACTTTAATAGGCTTTATGGTTTTGGAGGCTCTTTCATGTTGTTTAAAAAGTTCAACAGGACCAGACTTATGTGCAGGCATCTGGGACGTAAGTATCATATCAGTCGTCTACGAATGTATGTGGCTGGTTTGAAAATCGCCATTCAGGATGCTGCCCCAAGGCCGTCTGCTCAGGTCAGAAATGAATTCAAACGTATAAGAACGGAAAATCCTTGAAAAGTATAGTTTGTTAAAAATCGAATAATTGATAACTTTGTATGTTTTCTTGAAAAGTTATGGAAGTGATCAAGACAGATATAGAAGGTGTAGTCCTCATCGAACCGAAGGTATTCGGCGACCATCGTGGATATTTCTTCGAATCGTTTTCAGAGAGGGATTTCAATGCTCAGGTGCGAGAAGTGAAGTTTGTGCAGGACAACGAGAGCAAGTCTTGTTACGGTGTGCTGCGTGGTCTGCATTTCCAGAAACCTCCTCATGCCCAGAGCAAGCTCGTAAGAGTGGTTAAGGGTGCTGTACTTGATGTGGCGGTGGACATCCGCAAGGGATCTCCTACTTTCGGAAAGCATGTTGCTGTGGAATTGACTGAGGATAATCATCGTCAGTTCTTTATACCTCGCGGATTTGCCCATGGCTTCGTGGTCCTGACGGATGAGGTTGTATTCCAATATAAATGCGACAATTTCTATGCCCCTCAGAGCGAAGGAGCTATAGCTTGGGATGACCCGGATCTCGGCATTGACTGGAGAGTGCCCTCAGACAAGGTGATTCTGTCTGCCAAGGATACATGCCATCCCCGTCTCAAGGATGCAGACTGGCTGTTTGACTATAAAGAAAATCTATACTAACCATATCTGAAATGAAAGGAATAGTTCTGGCCGGAGGAAGCGGCACACGTCTTTATCCTATCACCAAGGGAGTCAGCAAGCAGATGCTCCCGATCTATGATAAACCCATGATCTACTATCCGATTTCCGTGCTGATGCTTGCCGGCATAAGGGAGATCCTGATAATATCGACTCCGACCGACCTGCCGGGATTCAGGAGACTTCTTGGTGACGGCAGTGATTACGGTGTCGAGTTCTCATATGCCGAGCAGCCTTCTCCTGACGGTCTCGCTCAGGCTTTCATCATCGGTGAGGAATTCATCGGCAATGATGCTGCCTGTCTGGTGCTCGGTGACAATATCTTTCATGGAAACGGTTTCGGGAAGATGCTTAAGGATGCTGTCACAGATGCGGAGGAAAATTCGAAAGCTACTGTGTTCGGTTACTGGGTGAGCGATCCTGAAAGATATGGTGTTGCAGAGTTTGATGACGAGGGCAACTGTCTGTCCATCGAGGAAAAACCTCAGAAGCCCAAGTCCAATTATGCTGTTGTGGGATTGTACTTCTATCCAAACAAGGTTGTTGAAGTGGCAAAGAACATCAAGCCTTCAGCCCGAGGCGAGCTTGAGATCACAACAGTCAATCAGAGGTTTCTTGAGGATGGCGAACTGAAAGTGCAGACTCTCGGGCGTGGCTTTGCCTGGCTTGACACGGGAACTCACGATTCGCTGTCTGAGGCATCTACATTCATAGAGGTCATAGAAAAGCGTCAGGGGCTGAAGATCGCATGCCTTGAGGGTATAGCCTATCGTCAGGGATGGATAGATGCCGACAAGATGCGTGAACTGGCTCAGCCCATGCTGAAGAATCAGTATGGACAATATCTTATGCGTGTCGTTGACGAATTGTCAGTGACCGGAAAATCAAACCTCGACTGATATGAACATTCTTGTTACGGGAGCCAATGGCCAGTTGGGTAATGAAATGAGGCTTGTCTCAAAGGAAAGCGCTGACAGATACATCTTTACTGATGTCAATCAGGTCGAAGGACAGGAAACGGTCTGTCTTGACATCACGGACCTTGATTCTGTGCGTCGGCTCGTGGCGGAAAACGATGTGGATGCGATAGTGAATTGTGCCGCCTATACCAATGTGGATGCCGCCGAGACCAATGAGGAAATTGCCTGGAGACTGAATGCCGAAGCTCCGGAGAATCTTGCCAGGGCTATGAAGGAGGTCGGAGGCCTTCTGATTCATATTTCAACGGATTATGTCTTCGGGAAAGAGCCATATAATGTCCCGTGCAGAGAAACCCAGAAAGGGACACCGACAGGAGTCTATGGTATGACAAAGCTTCATGGTGAGCAGAAAATTTTGGCAACGGGATGCAGTCATGTGATAATCAGGACTTCATGGCTGTACAGCGAATTCGGAAAGAATTTCTGCAAGACAATGATGAATCTGACTGCCACCAAGCCTCAGCTTAAAGTCGTGTTCGATCAGGTCGGTACTCCGACCTATGCCCTTGATCTTGCAGAAGCTGTTGCCGTAATATTGAATGATTTTCCAGGTCGGGGAGATGCCTATACGAATTCCGGCGTCTACCATTACAGCAACGAAGGTGTGTGCAGCTGGTATGACTTCACGAAGATGATAGCGGAATACAATGGGACGACTGCGTGTGATGTACAGCCTTGCCACAGCAGTGAGTTTCCGAGTCCCGTTACGCGCCCATCATATTCCGTCCTTGACAAGACGAAGATCAAGGAGACTTTCGGGATAAGGATCCCGTATTGGACAGATTCTCTTAAGAAATGCATAAATAATCTGAAACAATCATGAAAAGAAGCATAGTGATAACCGGCGGTGCCGGATTCATAGGAAGTCATGTGGTCCGCCTGTTTGTGAACAAATACCCGGACTACAGGATCATCAATGTGGACAAGCTGACCTACGCAGGCAACCTTGCAAACCTCAAGGATATTGAGGATCGCCCGAACTACAGGTTCGTCAGGATGGATATATGCGATTTCGAAGCATTCTATCAGCTGATGCAGGAAGAAAGAGTGGACGGCATCATCCATCTTGCAGCTGAGTCGCATGTGGACCGTTCGATAAAGGATCCGTTCACTTTTGCAAGGACAAATGTGATGGGAACTCTTTCGCTTCTTCAGGCTGCCAAGCTCTATTGGGAACAGTTCGGCTATGCCATGCCTGTCACAGCACCTGAAGAATGCGCTTCATCTGTCATTTCGACCGGAGGCGAAGCCGCAGCGGAGAAATCCATCCCATGCCGTTTCTATCACATCTCTACAGACGAGGTATACGGTGCACTGACCATGAACCATCCGGAAGGCATCGAGCCTCCGTTCAAGACCGTTGCATCAAGCGAGGGTCACAAGGCCTATGGCGACGATTTCTTCTATGAGACGACCAAGTACAATCCTCATAGCCCATATTCGGCATCAAAGGCATCTTCAGACCATTTTGTCCGTGCATATCACGACACATACGGCATGCCTACAATTGTCACAAACTGCTCGAACAACTACGGTCCTTATCAGTTCCCGGAGAAACTTATCCCTTTGTTCATAAATAATATACGTCTTGGAAAGCCTCTTCCGGTCTATGGAAAGGGGGAGAACGTACGTGACTGGCTCTATGTGGAGGACCATGCGAGGGCAATAGACCTTATCTTCCATAAAGGAAAGGTTGCACAGACATACAATATCGGCGGTTTCAATGAGTGGAAGAACATTGACCTTATAAAGGTGGTGGTCCGGACGGTGGACAGGCTGCTGGGCAATCCGGAGGGCCATAGCCTCGGTCTGATCACGTATGTTACAGACCGACCTGGTCATGATGCACGTTACGCAATAGATTCGACGAAGCTTCAGAAGGAGCTCGGCTGGGAGCCTGACCTTCAGTTCGAGGAGGGTATAGAGAAGACTGTGAGATGGTACCTCGATCATCAGGAGTGGATGAATGACGTAATCTCAGGTGAGTATGAAAAGTATTATGAGGAAATGTATTCGAAACGCTAAAGCATTTCTTCGATCCAATGGAAAATCAGGCTGATCCTCTTACGAAGGACTTCCATATCAAGACTCGCGGCGGTGTCGCGGGTCTTGTTTGTGTTCATGGTGATGCCGGAAGTAAAAAGGACTGCCGGTATCCTGTTGTCTACGAATATCCTCTGGTCGGACAGGCGGTAGAAGACTTTTGTGAAGTTTCTGCTCCCGTAGTAATCCAGTCCCAGGTCGAGCCCGAAGGCTGCATTCTTCTGCTCCAGTGTCTTTCTCCTGGTCTGCTTGAGTGAGGGAGTTCCAAGCATGATGAGGTAGTCTTTCCTGTCCTTGTTGATAGGCGCCAGAGTGCTTCCTATCTGATCTATATTGACCATCAGGCTGATCTTGCTCCGGGTTATCGGCCTGCCGCTTACAGGGTCTGTCAGGACTTCTCCTGAAATCGCTTCCCAAAGAGACTCTGATCCGGCCAGATCCTGTTCCTTGGCGTCGAATGCAACAAAAATTATATTGCTGTCATACACTTTGCCCATCTCCCTCATTGAAGAGAACATCCTTGCGAGTGAGATCATCGCGACTGTTCCGGAGGCGTTTGCGTCAGCTCCCGGATATATCTTTCCTCCAAGTTCACCCAAATGGTCGTAGTGGGCTCCGACAATGATGTATCTGTCTCTGGGAACGGTGTAAGACCCTGGCAGAAAGCCTATTATGTTATGCCCTTTTGCGCCCTTTCCTGTGATGAACGACCTGCTGTAGCCTGAGCCTGAAGGTATGAGTCCGCACTGGGAAAACTGCCTTTCGATCCAGAAGGCAGCCTCCGTCGCGCCACGTGTTCCTGTCGCCCTTCCTCCGCATAATGTGTCTGCAAGAAAGCCTATGCCGTATCCGAGAGTCCCTTCATCTATGCTCCTGCAGGCAGCATCACGCTCCCTCTCCCAGCCGTTCCTTGCGGAGACTGTGAGACAGAGGATGCAGGCTAATGCGGCAATCGCCGGTCTGATGTAATTTTTTGTCAAAATTGACTGCATGGGCGTTATAAATTGCTATATTTGTAGCTTGGCTCAATCAGGGCTCAAAATTAAAAAAAAAAAACGATAGGATGAATAGAGTAGTGAAGACCTTGCTGCTGATTTGCATGCTGACTTTTGCCGGTATGCACGGTCTTTATGCTCAATATGACAAGGATGTCTTCTATATGCGGGGCAGAAGCGCCTTGTCGGAAGGCAGGTATGCCCAGGCCATCGAGAATTTCAATGTACTCGCCCAGCTTGACACCTCCAGCCATCTGACGTACTTTTTCCGCGGAATTGCAAAGTACAATCTTGGTGACCTGCGTGGGGCCAGACGTGATTTTGACAGGTCTGTACGTCTTAATCCTGTCTTTACGTCAGGCTATCATTACCGCGGTATAGCGGAAAGCCGCTTCGGTAACTATGAGGAAGCGCTCAAGGACCTTCAGAAAGCCATCGATCTTCGACCCGGATATGTGGGCCTGTATTTCAGCCGCGGAGTCACATATTTCCTTTCACAGCAGTTCGAGAATGCTGTCAAGGATTTTGACCGGTATATAAGAAAGGAACCCAAGGATCCTTCAGCGTATCTGAACAGAGGTGCCAGTTATCTCTTTCTGAAGGACACATTGAAGGCGGTTGCCGATTATAACAAGGCTATCAGGCTTGACCGTTTCGACCCTGAAGGCTATGTCCGTCGTGGACGTCTGTATGCTGCCCAAAAGAAGTATGACCTTGCAGTCGCTGACATGGACAAGGCAATCGAACTGGATTCCACCAATACATTCGCCTATTTCAACAGGGCCATAATGTATTATGAGCAGGAGAAATATCACGAAGCCATGGCAGACCTGAACCGTGTCCTGAAGGATGAGCCGGGAAATGCTCTTACACTTTATAACCGTGGACTCATACATGCCCAGCTCGGGGCCTTCGAAGAGGCTTTGGATGACATGGACAGGGTGTTGAACATCAATCCGAAGAATGTGCTGGCATATTTCAACAGGGCGTCCATCCTGATCGAAATGGGACTTTACAAGGATGCCTTGGCGGACTATGACAGTGCCATAGAGCTCTATCCGGATTTCGCGAAGGCTTACATGAACAGGGCTTATGTAAACAACCTTCTCGGTAATCACAAGGCTTCCAAAAAGGATTATGACACTGCACAGAAGAAGGTCAAGGAATATCGTGAGAAGAATGTCTCTGACGAGGGGTCATTTGCGGATACGACAAAGAAATACAGCGCTTTGCTTTCTCTTGATGCGGACTTCGCCAAAAGGGACTTCAATGACGAACTCCTTCAGCACAGGGACATTGACATAAGGCTGAAGCCTCTTTACAGATTTGTCCTTACGGACAGCAGGGAAGCTGTAAGCTATGCCTTGACCCGAGGTTATGAGAATCCTCTTATCGAGAGGTTCAGGGCATCCCTGCCTGTCGGGGTAAAAGTGGACAATGAAGAGGACAAGGTGTCTGAAAAGACTCTGCAGGCTGTGGAAAAGGCCGCATGGGGAGGGGAAACGGATGCCGCGTCAGAGAGCTTCCTCAGAGCCTTGTACGACTATTCCGGAAAACAATTCAATTCATCGCTGGATTATTATGGAAAGGCAGTGAAAGAGGCCTCCGCGGATAAGGGTGTGGATAGGCTTTACGGAGCATTCTATCTTCTCAACCGTGGTGTGCTGCGCTCTGACATGATAGATTTCATATCATCGATAGAGAGTAATGTCCAGGTCCTGTCAATGGATGATACCGGAAATACAAGGGCAAGGGTGAAGGATCAGGTGACCAGAAAGTATGATTATTCCGATGCGATATCCGACATGAAGGCAGCTCTTGAACTGGTGCCTGATATGCCGTATCTTCATTTCAATCTTGGAAACCTCTATTGCCTTTCATCAGAACATATCAGCTCCATTGACAGCTATACCAGGGCTATCGAGGCCTATCCATTCATGGGTGACGCCTATTTCAACAGGGGACTTGTCCTGATTTATCTGAAGGACAAGGAAAAGGGATGCATCGACCTTTCGCGTGCCGGAGAGCTGGGAGTTGAGGATGCATACAGTGTAATAAAGAAATATTGTGAAGAAGAGGAGTAGTTTATATGAAAAGGATTGTCATATTCGATATGGGCGGAGTGCTTGTCGATCTTGATGTCGAGGCATGCAAGGCTGCATTCCGTGACGAACTTGGATACAGGCAGGCTGCAACCCTTATAGACGCCTGCCATCAGAAAGGTATTGTGGGAGATCTTGAAGAAGGCATCATTGAAGCTGATGAATTCCGCCGTATGGTCTTGGCTGAATCTCGTCCGGATGCTGTGGCCGATGATGTGGATAAGGCGTTCTGGAAGATACTTTCCGGCATAGAACCATATAAGGCTGAACTGCTGAACAGGATGGCTGAACGATATGATCTGTATATGCTGAGCAACAACAATCAGATATGCGTCCCGCGTGCGGCGGCAATGTTTGCTGATGCCGGCGCCGCTTTGGACACGGTCTTTAAGAAATGCTTCTTCTCCTTCGAGATGAAGGCTTTGAAGCCGGCGGAGAAGTTTTATAGATCTGTCGTTTCACAGATCGGGGCGGAGCCGTCCTCGATGCTTTTCATAGACGACTCGAAGAGGAATGTGGAAGGGGCGTTGGCGTCCGGTCTTCCTGCTGTGTATTATGAACCGGGAACGGACCTTTCCGCCATGCTTGCAGAGGTGCTGGGAGACCCGTCATTGAGAATGGAGGTGTGAGAATGCTGAAGTTCATGAGTTTTTCCAGCGGAAGTTGCGGCAACTGCTATTTTCTCGGTACGGACACTGACGGTATACTTATCGATGCAGGTGTGAGCCTGCGTCGTCTGAAGAAGTTTCTCCTAGAATATAATCTGACAACCGACTCCTTTTCGGCCGTGCTTGTGACGCATGACCATCTGGATCACATACGTCATCTGGGTTCTTTCTGCAAACGCCTGTCCAAGCCTGTATACACTACGGCAGCCATTCATGATGCCCTGTCGCATCATACCTTTACGGCTCCGACAATTGCTCCCTGCAGGAGGATACTCAATGAAGGGGAATGGAATGAAGTTGCGGGAATGCGTGTCCGATACTTTGTCGTTCCTCATGATGCCACCCAGACTGTAGGGTACGTCATAGATACTGGTGACCATAGTTTCGTCATAATGACAGATGTCGGTCGGATGACTGATGAGGCAGTAGGATTTGCACGCCATGCAGATACCGTTGTCGTCGAGTCGAATTATGATATGGACATGCTTATGGGCGGTCCGTACACATATGAACTGAAGATGAGAATCGTGCAGGGATGCGGCCATCTGAGCAATGATGAATGTGCTTCGGCAATACGTCGCTTCTGGCATCCTGGTCTGAAGAACATCTTCCTATGTCATCTTAGCGAAAATAATAATACCCACGACCTTGCCTATAGGTGTTCTGCTGAAGCCTTGTCGGAATTGGGTGTGCAGCCGGGCACAGTCGCGTTGAGGTGTCTGCCACGTCAGTATCCATCGCAGATGTTTACCCTCCAATAAGTAAAAGTTGTATATTTGCATCCGGATAAATAACAGGATATGTCGCTTAAACTATTTAAACGCGGTAGGGAAATCAAACCTTCCATGAGACGCAAGCTTTTCTATTCGCTTGGATCAATCGCTGCCATCCTTCTGGTTTCCAGTATAATATCTGTTCTGGAATATCGCAGGATGAGTGATTATGTATCAGATCTGATCGCTGCAAACATAAAGAGCATCAATCTTTCACAGCGTCTTGCCGACATAACACAGGAGTATGACCAGCAGATGTTGTCGGCAGTTGTGATGAACGACCTGTTTCTTGTCCCTGACTTCAATCTCCCTCATTTCCAGGCTCAGGCTGATTCCTTGAAGAGTTCCATTACTTCAGAGAACACTCTACCTATTGTAGATTCTGTTTCCTTGTCATTCGACAGGTTCATGAGGACTTCAATGAAGTTTGATGAGATTTTCCTTGCTGATACCGTAGATACGGGTGAGTGGTTTTTCGGTAGTCTGCAGCCGTGTTACCAGAAGTTCCGTTCAGATATAGACAAGCTTAATGTGGCTATCCATGAGGAGCTGAAGAAGAATTCAGCTGATTTCGATGAAGGTTTTTACAGGAGCATTGTCCCTGGTGTGGTGTCTGTGGCTGCAGGACTTCTTCTTGTTATCCTTCTGGCTTACTATCTCCTGACATATTATGTAAATCCTATATACAGGATTTCGGCAGGCATAGACAATTACAGGCAGCTTGGCCGCAAGCATGGCTATACATTCGAGGGTGATGACCAGCTGGCCAATATCAATGCCGGTGTCACAGAAATAATTGAGGAAAACCTTGAACTGAAGAAAAGAATCAGATACCTGAGGGAAGATAAGGAAAGATGAACATAAAGGGAATATCGGTCAATGTAGGCAAGGCACTTCTTGTGAGTGCCCTGTTCATGCTGCTTTCCATTGGAGTTTCATTGCTCAATGGAAGGGACTCGGGTTTTGTTCCGCTTCTTATCAGTTTCCTGATTACCCTCATCGTAGGAGCATTCCCTTTCATCTTTGTCAAGAAGGTGCAGATGCTTTCGCTGAAGGACGGCTTCCTGACCATAGTCCTTGCCTGGTTCCTTTCCTTCATATTCGGTATGCTGCCATACGTGCTTTGGGGAGGTGAATTCACACTTATAAATGCATGGTTTGAAAGCGTCTCAGGTTATACCACAACAGGATCTACTATCCTGAATGATATCGAAGCCCTGCCCAGGAGCATACTTTTCTGGCGTTCATCCACCCATTATATCGGAGGCCTCGGAGTAGTTGTCTTCCTGCTTCTTGTCATGCCTGATGCAAGTCCTTACCGTCTTAAGCTGACCAATATGGAGCTGTCCTCATTGTCTAAGGACGGGTACAGGTTCAGGTCTACCAAGGTGGTGTGGGTGATCACGATGGTATATATAGGACTCACACTGGCTTCCTTCTTGTCGCTCTGGGCAGCCGGCATGTCTTCCTTTGATGCACTGAACCACGCATTCAGCATTGCGGCTACCGGTGGATTCAGTACGAGGAATCTCTCCATCGCATCCTTTGATTCAGAGCTGATCAACTTTGTCTGCATTGTATTCATGGCCATTTCTGCCCTTCATTTCGGCTTGATATATTCAGTTTTCGCAACCAGGTCGCTCAAGCCGTTGAATACAACCGTGGTCAAGTACTATTTTGCATCTATTGTCGTCCTGTCCGTCATTACGGCCTTCTCACTTGTAGGCGAAGGAGGATACGACTCATGGGGGAAGGCTGCCATGGATGCATCATTCAATATCGTCAGCTACATGTCCACGACCGGCTTTGCCAATTGCGACAACTCCACATGGCCATGGGTGGCCTCGGCTGTACTTATGTTCGTTTCATTCCACTGCGGTTGTTCCGGATCTACCACAGGTGGAATAAAGATAGACAGACTGATCATTTCGTTCAAGGCTATAGCGAATGAAGTGAAGCGCAGGCTGCACCCGTCATCCCTCTCGCTCGTCAAGCTGAGCGGGCATCATCTTGCTGACAGCACTATCAGTGGTGTGATGATGTACATCGTAGTCTACATGCTTGTAATATTCGTATCGATCATAGCTGTAATGATGTGCGGTACAGACCCTCTCGATGCCGTTTCCGGTGTTATCGCATCGGTGGGCAGTGTGGGGCCGGGAGTCGGGGAAATCGGCAGTCTGGGCAACTATTCCTCACAGTTGCCGTTGGCAAAGATCATATATTCCTTCGATATGTTTCTCGGACGACTTGAAATATATCCTGTACTGATAGTCATCTCACTCCTGTTCAAAAGAAACCGATAATGGGCAGAAGCGATTTCCTATATTCCGGATTTCTGGCGAATCTTTCCCATGAACCCACCTCATGCCAGGACAGTCTGATGCGTAAGGTGGCTGACTTCATCAGCTCCGACGATGAGGATATATTAGTGGTGAACGGATATGCCGGTACAGGCAAGACCACGGCCATGGCCTCCGTGATATCCACTCTCAAGGCGTTCGGGACCAAATGTGTCCTTTTGGCACCCACAGGCCGTGCAGCCAAGGTGCTTTCCTCCTATGCAGGACAGCCGGCCTACACAATCCATAAGCATATATATCGTCAGAAGTCTGTAGGTGGTGACGGATTCGGACAGTTCTCGATTTCTCCCAATAAGGATAAGGAGACCCTTTTTATTGTCGATGAGGTCTCGCTGATCGGTATAGATGCAGGAGGACAGCAGTCTACAGCCTCATTCGGATCAGGAAATCTTCTTGAGGACCTGATATCCTTTGTGCGCAGTGGAGTGGAATGCAAACTGATACTGACAGGTGATTCAGCCCAGCTTCCTCCTGTGGGGCTTGATGCCAGTCCGGCACTGATGCCTGACTATATGAGGATGATGGGAGGAGTGGGCTTTGCGGAACTCAAGACTGTAGTCAGACACCAGGAGGAGTCCGGTATACTCCATAATGCGACTCTCATAAGACATCTGGTGACGGAAACCGAGGAAGGGGCAGGAGTAATTGATATCTGCGACCTTGCTCTGGATGTCGCGGGCTATGAGGATGTCGAAAGGATAGGAGGAGTGGATCTGATAGAAAAAATATCCGATGCCTATTCGTCATATGGAGAGGATGAGGTCATTGTTCTCTGCCGCTCCAACAGGAGGGCGATCAAGTATAATCTCGGAATCCGTTCGACTGTCCAGTTCAAGGAGGAAAGATTGGTGCGCGATGATAAGCTGATGATAGTCAAGAACTGCTATCAGTTCCTTGAAGGCGTGGAAGGGATGGACTATATCGCTAACGGGGATATAGCGCGGCTGGAGAAGATATCCGGATATGAGGATAGATACGGTCTTCATTTCGCTGAAGCGCGTATATCATTTCCAGATTATTCGGATCAGGAGATTGTCGCCAAGGTGATACTGGATACCCTCGAGTCGGAAAGCGCCTCGCTCACATATGAGCAGTCGAATATGCTGTATCAGGGCGTGAATGCCGATTATGAACACATCACTGCCAAACGCAAACGTTATGAGGCCGTAAGGGAAGATAAGTATTATAATGCCCTTCAGCTTAAGTATGCAAATGCAATAACATGTCATAAGTCACAGGGAGGACAATGGAAGTGTGTATTCATAGATAATCCTTTCTGGCAGGAAGAACTGACGGTCGATGACCTGAAATGGCTGTATACAGCTATGACAAGGGCAACGGAGAAGGTGTATCTCGTTAATTTTAAGGATGAATCCTTTCAATAACCGATAAATTATGTGTAAGAAGCTGATAATATCTGTATTTCTGGCGATGGCTTGTGCAGCGGCTGCTGCGCAGGAATTCAATCCCATTCCTAAGGCGTGGAAATGGCTGGATGACGATCGGGTCATCTTTTCATATGACGCAACCTT
This sequence comes from Candidatus Cryptobacteroides sp., assembly GCA_045531765.1. Classification (GTDB taxonomy): domain Bacteria; phylum Bacteroidota; class Bacteroidia; order Bacteroidales; family UBA932; genus Cryptobacteroides. Next base: position 31,427 of record JAZSEQ010000008.1, read on the forward strand.
TGCCGACAGCACTGCATTTGCATTCAATGCACGCACGGGCAGACGCACAGAAGGGGTCAAGTCTCCTGCAAGGTACCAGGATTTTCCAGTTAAACCCGAAGGTGCGGTCAATCTTACGTATTCTCCAGATTCTACAAAACTGGCCTTTACGCGTGACAATGACCTCTATGTCCTTGATATTGCAAGCTGCAGGGAAACGCGTATTACCTGTGACGGTTCCGATGTAATCCTCAACGGGTATGCTTCCTGGGTATACTATGAGGAGATTTTCGGGCGTGCGTCCCGTTACAAGGCATTCTGGTGGTCACCGGACAGCCGAAAGATAGGCTTCTATCGCTTCGATAACAGCAATGTGCCTATGTTCCCGATATATTCCGCATTTGCGGACCCGGAAGCTGCTGCGGCCAAGTCTCAAAGCCCGCGTGTGACGGACCTTGCCCTGGGGGGCTCCTTGCGCGGGACCCGTTATCCGAAGGCCGGGCAGACAAACCCGCAGGTAAGGATAGGCATCGTTGAACTTGATTCTCAGAATATAGTATGGGCTGACTTTGACCCGTCTCAGGACCAGTATTTCGGCATCCCTTTCTGGGGACCGGATTCGAAGGAATTCTTTATTGCCCGCATGCCACGTCTTCAGAACACCATAGACCTTTATGCAGTGAATGCCGCAGACGGAAGCAGGCGCCATGTATATAATGAGACTTATAAGACCTGGCTCAACTGGTTTGAAGACGTGATGTTTACAGACAAAGGCCTTTATATGGTCCGTGATTTCGAGACCCTCTGGCAGCAGGTGTATTTCCTTTCGTATGATGGAAAGACCTTCCGTCGTCTTACTGAAGGACCTAACTGGAATCTGTCGATTGTGCGTGTGGACGAGAAGAAGGGAGATGTGTATTTTACAGCAAAACGTGATGCCGTTGCCAAGCAGGCTCTGTATAAGGTGGACAGGAAAGGTGTGATCAAGGCTTTGACTGATCCGGCGTATAATGCCACAGGTATTTCATTCTCTCCCGACGGTAAATATTTTGTCGCTTCATATTCAAATCTTACCACTCCGACAAGGATAGGCGTATTCTCTGTAAAAGGGGGTGTAGTTTCCACAGGTGTTCATAATATATGCGCTAAGGACCATTATGACGTCATGGCCCCTGTCAGGTACTCGGGTAAAGAATTTGCGCATGCTGTGGTGGCTGATATGAAGGGACCGGACTATGACGGGGATAAATATGCCTTAGGGAAACTTATGTATATGTTTACATCCGATGGTTTTACCCTGCCGTCTGTCATTGTATATCCCAAGGATTTTGACGCCTCCAGGAAATATCCTGTCCACGTTGATATCTACGGAGGACCGGACACGCCATTGGTACGTGACCGCTGGGTGAGCCCGAATGCTTCAAACCAGTGGTATTCCGACAACGGAATCATTCAGATTACCGTGGATCCGCGGGCTGCAGGTCATAACGGACGTGCGGGTCTGGATATGATCTACCGGCAGCTGACCGTCTGGGAGGTCAAGGATTTCTGTGCATGGGCAGACCTGCTCAAGTCACTTCCATATGTCGATGGTGACAGAATAGGTGTCGAAGGCTTCTCTTTCGGCGGCACCATGACATGCATGCTTCTGATGCAGGCTCCAGACCAGTTCCATTACGGAATTGCAGGTGGCGGAGTATATGATTGGGCGCTTTATGATTCACATTACACGGAGCGTTACATGGATACGCCGCAGAATAATGCGGAAGGATATGAGGTCTCCAGAGTCCTGAACTATGCTGATGGTTATCCTACGGTGTATCAGTCATCCTCGGAGCAGAACCCTGAGCCGGTAATGCTCAAGCTGACTCATGGGACTGGCGATGATAATGTTCACCATCAGAATACTCTGCAACTTCTGGATGTCCTCCATCGCAAGGGAAAGAAGTTCGAGTTCATGATTTATCCGGACGGAATGCACGGATATCGTGGCTATCAGGGACAGCATTTCCTGGAAGCAAACAGGGAGTTTTGGATGAAGTATCTTGTAAGATGATGAGAATCAAGGAACTGGACATAGCGAAAGGTATATGTATCATCCTTGTCGTCCTGGGCCACTTCTTTCCGGAAGGGGCACCTCACTGGTATGCCGTGATGCGGAGCGTCATATACTCTTTTCACATGCCTGTGTTCATGTTCGTGAGCGGATTCGTGTACATATATGCTGAAAGGAATGTTTCATACGGGACTTTCCTGCTTAAGAAGGTCCGCCGGATCGCCGTGCCTTATTTTCTCGTTTCCTTCCTCTTCATTGCGATAAAGCTCATACCTCAGGCCCTTTCCATATATGTCAAGAATCCTGTGACACTTTCCTCTTTCCTGAAGGTCTTCTACTATCCTGAGGCCGCGGTGTCCTTCTGGTATCTTTGGGCTTTATGGTGGTTCTTCATGCTTGTGCCCCTGCTCAGGACCCGTGGAGCGAGATTGATTGCGCTGGGACTCTCTCTGGCTGTCGCTTCGGTCTCTTTTGAACTGCCGGATATATTCGCTCTGCCGAAAGCGAAGGAGATGTTGCCGTATTTCATGATGGGAGCTGTGGCGGCCGACTGGCGTCATGAACTTTCCTTTGTAAAGAAAATACCGTCCTGGGCTGTCTATCTTGTCTTTGCTGTATCTGTTGTACTTGGATATGGAGCAGGTGTATCTGTGGGACTGCTGATGGCTGTATCAGGTATATGCATGGTGCTGAGACTTTCATCGGACCTTGTGCCGTTGATTGAAAAGGGAAGATACGGCTGGCTGGATACCGTATCGAGGTATTCCTATACCATATATCTTTTCCATCCTGTCTTTGTGGCCGGCTGTCTTGCAGTACTCAAGATGATTCCTCTCACATTGTATGACGGTTGGCTCTTTGCATTTATTGCAGCCGTGGTGACAGCTGTCGGGACGTGCGGGCCGATGGCTATACGTATGATTTCAGAAAGAGTCTTCTCCAGATGGCGAGGGGGTAGCGCCGCAGGGGAGTGAGCACCATCCATATCCATGAGTAGGTACGCCACACAAGGCTGTCCTTGGTCCATACCCTTCCCTTCCTTTCGACACTTTTCATGATTCCAATTATGTCTGCCGTCGTTGAGGTCTCGGTGAACCCGACGTTTCCATCTCCAAGGAGTGTGACGGTGTTCTTGTCTCGTTTTATTATTCTGTGTATCACATAGTTGCCTCTGCTGTCCCTGACAAGGGCCACGGTACCTTTCCTTATGTCTTCATCTTCCCAAGGACCGAGCGTCATCCTGTCACGCAGATGGACTATGAAAGGATTCATGCTGTTTCCCTTGACTGTCAGGGTCACACTCTTTCCTTCTGAAACCAGTGTCCTGATCTCTTCCATCATGATGCCTTTATCCTTTATTATTGTCTTTGTCATACACTTATCGATAAATCTGCCATGTCGAATGCAAAAGTACGGATAAATATTCCTATCTTTGAAGGATTTATGAAAAATTTGCACAAATATACAGTTGCAGGTCATACTTTTGCCGTGTCCCTGCCTTCCGGATATTCTGAAGATGAATATCTTCCGGCCTATATTCCCTTCAGGGATGAATCTTCCGATGCTTCGATTCTCTTCACGCTTCGTCTTGAGACGACTGACAGTCTGAAGTCATTGTCTCCCGGTAAGGTCGTGGATTGTTTGAATGACGAAGCTCCGTACTTCTGGCTCTTCGAGTCTGAAGAAGCAGGATATCCCTACAATTTCGGCTTCTCATACACCAGAACCCATCCGGATTGCATAGTGAAGGCATCTGCTGATATGAAGGATAATGTCGTGTATGTCCCTTCTGCCTATGCTGAAAGGCTTTCCGAGTTTGCACTCAGCAATGCGATGATGCTTCTCTATACCTTCCGTACAAATCCATATGATACCCTTATGGTTCATGCCTCCGTCGTGAATCATGACTCAGGTGCATATATGTTCCTTGGCCGCAGCGGCACAGGGAAGAGTACGCATAGCCGCCTGTGGCTGGAGAATATTGAAGGAACGGAGCTGCTGAACGATGATAATCCTGTCATCAGGGTACATGATGGGGAAGTCTTTGTGTATGGAACTCCGTGGAGCGGCAAAACCCCGTGCTATAAGAATGAGGTGCTTCCTCTAAATGCTGTAGTGCGTCTTTCTCAGGCTCCGTTCAACAGGATTACAAAGCTTTCTCCTTTGCAGTCATATGCCTCGCTGATGCCGGCCTGCTCCTGCATGAGATGGGACAGCGTCTCCACCGAGGCTCTTCACAAGACTGTGGAGAAAGTGATAATGAAGGTCAGCTGCTGGCATCTTGAATGTCTTCCTGATGCCGATGCGGCAAATGTGTGTCATGATGCTGTAAAGATCTGATATGAGGTATCTCCGGTGGTTCAATAAGGCGGTAAGCCCATATAGGGGCTCTATTGTGGCAATGATGTCATGTCACGTGCTTCTGGCAGCGTGTTCCATCGGTTTCGTGTATGTAAGCAAGATGCTGGTGGATGTTGCGGTAGCCCTTGCAGGAGGACGTCCTGTAGGGAAGGGACTGGCATTCTGGGCGGTGATGATGGTTTGCATAGTATCGGCCCGCATAGGTCTGAATGCACTCCGCTCCTATCTGCAGACAAGAACGGAAATCCGGCTTAAGAACCGTCTTCGCAGCCGTCTGTTCCATATTCTGCTGCATCTGTCTGACAACGGCGGACATAGACGCCATTCCGGAGATGTGATAAACCGCCTGCAGGAGGATGTGCGGGTCGTGTCATCTGCCTTTGCTGTGGCTATCCCGAACCTTCTGGGCACAGTGCTGCAGTTCATCGCGGCATTCGTCTTTCTTGTAGTCCTTGAAGCGAGGCTTGCAGTTGTCATAGTCGTGGTCGTACCGGCAGGTCTGCTGATAGGTAAATATATCACGGGACGTATACGCAACCTTACTCTTGACATACGCAAGAGCGATTCCAAGGTGCAGTCCCATCTGCAGGAGAGTCTTCAGCATCTGACGCTTCTCCAGTCCCTGGAATATACCGACAACAGTTCATCGGAACTCTCCGGACTTCAGAACACTCTTTATGAAAACGAGATCCGCAGGACGCGGTTCAGCATCATTTCCAGGATGTTCATAGGCCTTGCTTTCCAGGCCGGTCATGCAATCGCTTTTCTCTGGGGCGTTTACGGGATCAGCACCGGAAGCGTGACATATGGAATGATGACGGCTTTTCTTCAGCTTGTCGGACAGATTCAGAGGCCTCTGGTGGATATGAGCAGCCAGATCCCATCGATAATACATGCCACTGCATCGATTGACAGGCTTGTTGAACTTGAAGGCCTTCCCATGGAGGATCCCGGGCAGCCTGTCATAGTGGAAGGAACTGCCGGTATCCGTATCGACGGGGTATCCTTCGCCTATCCTGATTCTGACAGAGATGTGCTGCACGACTTTTCCTTTGATTTCAAGCCTGGGAGCCGTACTGCCATTGTCGGTCCTACAGGAGTCGGAAAGAGTACTCTGATCCGTCTGCTTCTGTCACTGCTTCGTCCACGCTCCGGGAGTCTGACCATTTATGCCGGTGGAGACGGCAGCTCAGAGTCTGTTCCTCTATCTCCTGCCACTCGTGGCAACCTTATATATGTACCTCAGGGCAACACGTTGTTCAGCGGAACCATCAGGGAGAATCTGCTGATGGGTAACCCGGCAGCTACAGAAGTTCAGCTGGAGGCTGCTCTCATGACGGCTGCTGCTGATTTTGTGTTCGAACTGCCTTCCGGCATTGATACCCCATGCTTTGAAGCAGGAGCAGGCCTTTCCGAGGGACAGGCTCAGCGCATAGCCATCGCACGCGCTCTTCTACGTCCCGGTTCCGTACTTCTTCTGGATGAGTTCAGTTCTGCCCTGGATGCACAGACGGAGACAATTCTTCTTGAACGTCTGACATCCTCCCTGCCTGACCATACAATGATTTTTATCACCCATCGCGACAAAATCATCGACTACTGCGACAACGTCCTGAGGATGGGGTAGACAATTGAAATTCAATAATTAAGTCATAATGAAAAAACTATTTGCTTTTTTGGGGATCATCATCTGGACATGGTGTCTCGATGCTCAAACCGTGCATGATTCGAAGTCACTGATCCTCTCACAGGATTCATTCCGTCTTGAACAGACGGATGCCTTGACAAATGTCAATATCGATCCCATTGGCAAGGACCCTTCCAACCGCAGGTGTGCCCGCATAAAGATGGGAATCAACAGAATGACTCCGGAGGAGATATCCAAGGTGCAGGTGAAGGTTGTAGGTGGAAATGTGGTTCTGACCAAGCGTGTACCGATGCGTGACAGGGGAGGTCTTGAACTTGAGATGACAGCAAGAAATGCCACGTTCTATCTTTATCATCCTGTTCTCGGTGAATCCAATACTGTTACAGTTCCTCTTGAAGCTGACAAGGTCTATCTGATCGATGCATGGGCAGAGCAGTCTCTTCCTATGACTGTGTTCTGTGCAAGGGGCGGAGCTGAGGTGTACCTTGACGGCATATACAGGGGTGTTATAGATAATGTTGATCATACGCTTACGATAACAGGCGTAATGTCGGGAAAGCATCATCTGAAGGTTGCTTCAGGAAGTGATGTGACCGAGCAGGATATTGAACTGACGTCTGACAAGGTATTCTTTAATGTGGAACTGAAGTCCACTGCCCATCTTCAGCAGTTTCTTGTATTCAATGTGGAGCCTAAGAACGCCCTGGTCGAAGTAGATGGCGAGACTTGGGTGGTCAATGACGGTATTGCTCAGAAGCTGGTCAAGTTCGGCACTTACTCATACACTGTTGTTGCCAAGGATTATCACAAGACTACCGGACAGGTGACGGTAAACAGTACAGCTGCTCCTAAGGAGGTGAATGTAGCCCTCAAGCCTGCCTTCGGATGGGTGAATGTGACAGGGCGGTCTTCTTCCGGTGCTGTCGTATATGTTGATAACGAATATGTGGGCAAGGCTCCGATAAGGTCCGGCAGGCTTTCCAGCGGTGTGCATTCCGTAAAGATAATCAAGGATCTTCATAAGGAGTATGGCACAAGTGTGACGGTCACGGACGGTAATGTCGTTGAACTGAACCCGACACTTGAGTCTAATTATGCGACCCTCAATCTGAAGACGTCAGACGTAGCTGCTCAGATCCGTATAAATAATGAGGTCAAGGGAACAGGCTCATGGATCGGTCATCTTTCTCCAGGTACTTACAGGATAGAAGTGGCAAAGGACAGGCATGTGTCATCCTTCGAAACGATTGAAGTAAAGGCTGGAGATGCTCTGACACTCAATCTTCCTGCACCGACTCCTATAAGCGGCACCTTGGCAATTACCTCTCTTCCATCAGGAGCCAGTGTCTACATCGATGGAACTTTAGTCGGCAAGACTCCGTATTATATGCCTGATGCCTTGGTAGGTTCTCACACTGTCGCAGTGTCAAAGGCCGGCTACTCCGACTGGCACGGCACTATTGTCATCGAAGAAGGAAAGCATACTGAAGAGGTCGTCACTTTGAAGCAGGGAACTTCATTTAAACTGGAGCCGGAGAAATATGCATCTCCTAAAATTGAGTATGACGACCCGGACAGAGGCTATATGGGAACGGCAGGTATGAGATTCGGATATGGTTTTATAAGCGAATTATTTTCTGGAGTTTATGAGACATCCCAGGGATATCAGTTTAATTCTCATATATATTTGGGCGCTCATCTTGGTATATATCTTAATGAAGATGCTGTAATGCCCTTGGTTGGCGCTGATTTCAGATGGTTCTGGTCAGATGATAAGTGGTCTACCGGTTATTTGGGCCTGAAGGCTGGTTTTCCGTATTTATTGGATGTAACAGTCGGCTATAGGTGGGGCTTCTTTGGTGTGGGATTCTCTTTAGGAAGTTTAGGCGCCTTGTTTGCTATTGAATACTTCTGGTAGTAAGGATATACTATTTTCAGATGTCTCGGCTCCCGGGCTTCATACTCTCACAATCCACCTTTTTTATCTAAATCTGTAAATTAAAGATATTCAATGCGTTACAAACAGCCCCTGTTCACGGTACCCACCTTGAACAGGGGTACCTGTATTATGCGTGAGAGTTGAAATGACTGATATTCAAGGTTTTAAGCCATCGGCCTCATATACGGTACCTGTCGGTCTCCTCAGGTCAGACCAAGGGCTGCTCCGCCTGCTGAGTGCCATAACTGCAAAATCAATATTGGAAGCTAAACCGTCACCGGTGGCAGATCCATCCGACAACTGGAGTACTTCTGCACGCCACGAGCACTGTGTCACTTTTTAGCTGAAAATCGTCACAGTGGTAATGAAAATACTCAGATTTTCGTGTTTTATGGTACCACTGTGTCACTTTTTCGCCGAAAGTCGTCACAGTGGTAATTTGAGCTTCAGGATAGTCTCCAGTTGCAGATTGGGAATCTCAGATTCTGGATCAAAGTAAAGGATAGGTTTGGGAAAGAATTTGTCATGATGTCTGTCTGACGATGGCGACGTCAATAAAACCGGAATTATTTGACTACAAAATGAGTGTTTTCTGCTCTCTTCGTAAAAATAGACGTCATTTCCTTGACCTCATCAGTTGAATTTCCACCTGTCATGTCCCGGCTCCAGTCGGCCGCTCGACATGACAGTGATATGGAACCGCTGACTCGGCTCCTCTTGGAAGATATAAATGCAAAACAACCGGGACTTATCATACCGCCGCTGTCCTCATATCCATATAGACACGAAAGAAGGCGACCGAATCAGTCGCCTTCTTATGATAACACCTGTTATTGTCAGATTAGAGAGCCGGACCAGCTGCTACGAGAGCCTTGCCGAGGTCGTTTCCTGTGAACTTGTTGAAGTTCTTGATGAAACGTCCTGCGAGGTCCTTTGCCTTCTCCTCCCACTCGCATGCGCAAGCGTAAGTGTCGCGTGGATCGAGGATTGCAGGATCAACTCCAGGGAGTTCAGTAGGAACTGTGAAGTTGAAGTAAGGGATCTGCTTTGTAGGAGCCTTGTCGATAGAGCCATCGAGGATAGCGTCGATGATTCCTCTTGTATCCTTGATTGAGATACGCTTTCCTGAACCGTTCCATCCTGTGTTCACGAGGTATGCCTTTGCACCGACCTTCTCCATTCTCTTTACAAGCTCTTCACCGTACTTGGTAGGGTGGAGTGAAAGGAACGCTGCACCGAAGCATGCCGAGAATGTAGGAGTAGGCTCAGTGATACCACGCTCTGTACCTGCGAGCTTTGCAGTAAATCCTGAGAGGAAGTAGTACTGAGTCTGCTCAGGAGTGAGGATAGACACTGGAGGAAGAACTCCGAATGCGTCAGCTGAGAGGAAGATTACCTGCTGGGCGTGAGGACCCTTTGAAGGAACAGCGATGTTCTTGATGTGGTCGATAGGGTAAGAAACGCGGGTGTTCTCGGTTACGCTCTTGTCAGCGAAGTCGATCTTTCCGTTCTCATCTACAGTAACGTTTTCGAGGAGAGCATCGCGGCAGATTGCCTTGTAGATGTCTGGCTCAGATACCGGGTCGAGGTTGATGACCTTGGCGTAGCAGCCACCTTCGTAGTTGAATACTCCTTCGTCGTCCCAACCGTGCTCGTCATCACCGATGAGGAGTCTCTTAGGGTCAGTTGAAAGAGTAGTCTTTCCTGTTCCTGAAAGACCGAAGAAGATAGCTGTGCTTGTGCCTTCCATATTGGTGTTTGCAGAACAGTGCATTGAAGCGATGCCGCGAAGCGGGTTATAATAGTTCATGAGTGAGAAGATACCCTTCTTCATCTCACCGCCATACCATGTGTTAAGGATTACCTGCTCCTTGCTCTTGAGGTTGAAGACTGTAGCTGTCTCGGAGTTGAGACCGAGCTCCTTGTAGTTCTCCACCTTTGCCTTTGATGCGTTGTAGCATACGAAGTCAGGCTCACCATAGTTTGCAAGCTCCTCCTCTGTAGGACGGATGAACATGTTCTTTACGAAATGTGCCTGCCATGCAACTTCCATGATGAAACGTACTTTGAGACGTGTAGCCTCGTTTGTGCCGCAGAATGTATCAACTACATAGAGCTTCTTGCCGGAAAGCTGCTTGATGGCCTTGGCGCGAAGATCGTTCCAAGCTTCTTCCGAGCATGGCTTGTTGTCGTTCTTATACTCATCTGAAGTCCACCATACAGTGTTTTCACTCGCTTCATTCTTTACGAAGAACTTGTCTTTAGGAGAACGTCCGGTGTAGATACCTGTCATCACATTGACAGTGTCAAGCTCTGTGAGCTGGCCTTTCTCATATCCCTCGAGATTCGGATTAGTCTCCTCAGCGAAGAGAACCTCATAAGACGGGTTGTGAACGATTTCCTTCACATCGGTAATTCCATACTTGGTCAAATCGATATTGCTCATAATTTCTCTAAATTATATTTAAGGTTTAACTATTTTTCTATATCCGTGCAAAAATAAACTTTTTTTCGGATTCGGCAAACTTCACAGCGATATTTTGACTACATTTGCTGCATAATGTATGCCTTGGCTTCACAGGATAAAAGCTATATGAGAATGGAATCGATCCGCACTGTCAAGCCTCTTGATGTCCTTAGGGAGTACTGGGGGTATGATTCTTTCCGTTCAAAGCAGGAAGATATAGTCCGCGCTGCTTTGGAGGGAAAGGATGTGCTGGCCATTCTTCCTACAGGAGGTGGCAAGTCTGTGTGCTTCCAGGTCCCGGCATTGATGCGCGAGGGCATAGCCATTGTTGTCACTCCGCTCATTGCGCTGATGAAGGACCAGGTCCAGAATCTGAATGACAGGGGAATCAGGGCTTTGTGTGTTCATGCCGGAATGGGTAAGCGTGAGGTCGAACTTACTTTGAACAATGCGGCATTCGGAGACTTCAAATTCCTTTATGTGTCTCCGGAACGTCTGAATACAGTGCTTTTCCAAAGCTATGTCCAGGAGATGAATGTCAGCTACATCGTTGTGGATGAAGCTCATTGCATCTCGCAGTGGGGATATGACTTCCGTCCGGACTATCTCGCCATAGGAAGACTGCGTGAGCGTATAGAAGCTCCGGTGATAGCCCTGACTGCCACTGCGACACCAGAAGTTGCGGATGATATAATGACCCGTTTGGGATTTAAGGAAAAACATCTGATAAAGAGCGGTTTCGAACGTCATAATCTGGTCTATGTCATCCGTGAATGCGAAGACAAATCCGGACAGTTGCTGAACATATGCTCCGGTGTTGAAGGCAGCGGGATAATCTATGTGTGCAGCCGTAAGAAGACTGAAGAACTGTCGGCCTTGCTTTCTGCAGGTGGCATATCCTCTTCCTTCTATCATGCCGGACTCGGACCTGATACCCGTTCCGAAAGGCAGGAGGCATGGAAGAAGGGAGATGTCAGGGTCATGGTATGCACAAATGCGTTCGGCATGGGCATTGACAAGCCGGATGTCCGTTTTGTAGTCCACTTTGATGTGCCGGACAGTCCGGAAGCCTATTTCCAGGAAGCCGGAAGGGGAGGGCGCGACGGCAAAAGGAGTTTTGCCGTGCTGCTGTGGAACAGCAGCGACGTGAAACGTCTGCGCCAGATTGCTGCTGTCTCTTACCCGTCACTTGAGTATATTGAAGACATATATCATAAGGTTCATCAGTTTCATGACATACCATATGATACAGGAGCCGGCAGACAGTTGAAATTCGATCTTGAGGCTTTCTGCCGTCACTTCAGACTGCAGCGTCAGGCTGTCTATTATTCCATTGTCTATATCGAAAGGACAGGTCACTGGTCGTTTTCCGAGGATGTGGACATTTCAACCAAGGTCCAGATCATCGCCTCAAGAAATGAATTGTATGAATTTGAATTTGAGGATCACCGCATGACGCTTCTTCTTGAAGTCCTGATGAGACGTCATACCGGACTCTTTTCATATCCCGTACCTGTCGATGAAGAGTATGTCGCCGCCAGGACCGGAGTGACGGTGCCTGTGTTGAGGCAGCTGCTGTACAGGCTCTCTCTTGAACATGTCATCAAATATATACCGTCCGACCATGCGACAGTACTTTTCCTTCACCACGACAGGCTCCGCCCGAAGAATGTCAATCTGGATCCGGAACGTTACGATCTTCTCAAGTCTTCTGCCCATAGGCGCATGCAGAAGATGATAGACTATGTCACGGAGACTGACATCTGTCGCAGCACTTTTCTCCTTGAATACTTCGGACAGACCGGAAGCGCTCCATGCGGCACCTGTGATGTGTGCCGTGACAGGAAAAGGAAAGCCTCAACTTCTGATGAAGCCGAGGCACTTGTGAAGTTTTTCATAATTGAAGAGAAATCCGGGGTCTACACCATGGCAGACTTTTCCGGAAAATTCAATGCGTTTCTTTCGGAGGGCACCCCTGACTATGCGTCTGTTCTTAGACGTCTTGTAGATTCAGGAGTGGTGCCGCCACCTGTAGATGTGTGATATCCCTTGCCTGATTCCTTTATTTGAATGTAAGTGGAACCACGACTGATACCGCGACAGGTTTGTCCTGCTGTCTTCCTGGTTTCCATTTAGGGAGCTTCTTCAACTCTTCAACAGCCAGGGCTCTTGTCTTTTCGTCTCCTCCTTTGATTGCCTTTACATCCTTGACTTCTCCCTTTGAGCTGATGGTGAACTTGCATATGACCCTGCATGGACTGCTCCCTTCAGGAGCCTTGAGGGTGCTGTTTATATGCTCGGTGACATCCATGAGGCTGAGCGTCTTGCCGTCTATCTCAAGTACAGGCTTTACTGACACACCTGCGAATGAGAATACATCCTCTTCCTGAGGTGATGGAATGTCCGTTGCATGCATTGTCGCGGACAACATCATAGCTGCCATGACTGCAATTGTCGTAATGATTTTTCTGGTCTTCATGATTTTTAGTTTTGGTCTGCTTTCAAATTTAACCGTTTTTTCAGTAGCCTTCTTCTGCATCCTTGCCAATTTGTTTGCATGAACAGGATTTTTTACCGTATGACAATCGTTCTGTTCGCATATGTGAATAATTTCCTTTTCCAATATATTCTCATTATCTTCGTAGCCTACTTTCAAATTCTTTCAGTCATGACCAGAACAATCAGTGCTGCACTTGCTGCTCTTCTAATCTGTCTGAGTGCAGCAGGACAAGGGAATTCATATAAATTCATTGATGCATCCGAACTGAATGTCATCGGCAAAGTCCTTCCGACATCCGGACCGTTCACCAGACTTGATACTGCCATATACAAGTTTGACAGCAAGACAATAATGAACTATGCATGTCATTCCACCGGTCTTGCCGTGCTGTTCAGGACTGACAGCAGGAACATCAGTGCCAGATGGGTCACATCAGGCTCGAATGCCGGAAGCAACATGACGGCAATCATGAACAAAGGTCTGGACCTATATATAAAGGATAACGGGAAATGGGTCTTCGCCGGTGTAGGCAGGCCGGATATGAAGAAGCATCCTCATGATGAACATGAAAGCCTCATCGTAGGCAACATGGCTGAAGGAGACAAGGAATGTCTGCTGTACCTTCCTCTGTTTGACAAAGTGGACTTTCTTGAGATCGGCATCGACCAGGATGCCCATATTGAATATCTCGATAATCCGTTCAGGTTCAAGATTGTCTTCAAAGGGTCCAGCATCACCCACGGTGCCTCAGCCAGTAGTCCGGGTATGTCCTATCCTGCACGTTTCGGACGCGATAACGGATTTTACGTATGCAATCTTGGATTCAGCGGCAGTTCAAAACTTCAACGTGAATTCGCGAGAGTCCTGGCTGATACGGATGCGGATGCTTTTGTTCTGGACGCATTCTCCAACCCGCATGCAGACCTTATATATGAAAGATTCGATGAATTCGTGGATATCATACGCAAGGCTCATCCTGAGACTCCGTTGATTTTCCTGCAGACCGAGAGGAGGGAAACAAGAAACTTCAACCTCGTAAGCGAGAAAAGTGAAGCCGCCAAGCAAAAGGCTGCTGAGGAGGCTGTCCGCAGGAGAATGCTGAACGACAGTAACATTTATTTCATTGACTCCAAGGATTTCCTGGGGGATGACCATATAGCTACCGTCGATGGCACGCATCCTAATGATATAGGTTTTTCAAGAATGCTTGACGTCATAGGACCTGCCATCAGGAAGATTCTTGCAGGTTATGGCATACAATAGATTCCTTGGGCATGATTATGGTTATTTTGCCAATCTTTTACCTGATTATCGTTTTTCCAGTGGCTGCGAGGAGAAAGCCATACAGTTCGCCAAGAATTGGAAGGCAGATGCAATTATGGGTAGATGGAACGACAGCAAGCTTCATCTCCTTGACGAACTTGATATTCCGGTCGTCCTTCAGAATAACCGGAGCAGAAGTGATATATTTTCCAATATCTCAGGTGACTATGATACAACCGGAAGGTTAGCCGCCCGGTACTTCAGGGAAAAACTCTATACGGAGTACGCATCCCTCGGCTTAGGGTCTTTCGGAGAAAAGAAAAAGGCATTCAGTAAGGGCTGAACACCTAATTCGTAGAATCCAATTGCCTTTCGGCATTACATCATTATGCTGCATAATATATAGACTTTTTTGATTCTACCAAACTTTTTCAAATTTCTCCGTCCCGCTGTCTCGCTTGTGGGACGGCGGGACAGACGAGACAGTTCTCCCATCAAAAGTTCTCCAACAACAACACTTCTTAACATTTTTTTCTATATTTGTTGCCACGAGCTGAATAAAAGAGCTTAATACAGACATAATATAGCGTTTGCTAAGTTATTCGGAAGAACCTGAAACCTGAGAAATTTCTAGAGATATGTACCCGGATAAGTTCAGTAAATGCCTTCGCTTTGCGTGGGCTGGACTTGTCGTACATACGGGTTTTCTCAGGACCTCAGGACAGATAAGGACTTTCCACGCTTTTT
>JAZSEQ010000061.1:0-2057 GCA_045531765.1 Candidatus Cryptobacteroides sp.
GCCGGAACGATCGACTGCCCTTTCATTGGAGAGACGGTATTCAACGCCATCCGAGAAGATGGCATGCCGGCATTCGTCTTCAAGTCGAAGACAAATGTCATATATCCTGATTTCTTTGAGGTATTCGGAGCCGAGTTTACAGAAGGTGGCGCAGAAGCGTTAAATGACCTGTCGCAGATTGCCATCCCGGAATCTCTTGCAAAAAAGCTATATGGTGATGATTCTGCAATCGGCCATATTCTGACACATAATGAAGGATACCAGTTCGGTGCAGGTAGAACAAAAGAATTCAGCGTCGGAGCCGTTTACAGGGACTTCCCTGCCAATTCTCAGATAGGAAACCACATCTATCTGAATGTCGGTTCTCTGCACGAGGGCAATTACGGCGGAGCTAACTTTGCCTGCTGGGTGCTTCTGGATTCTTCTGACAGCAAGGAACTTGTGGAGCAGAACTTCAATGACAACTATAATTACGAAGACACTGATTGGCTTACCGATATAGAACTGACTCCAATCGAAGATATTTACTTCGAGGACGCCGGAAGCGCTATCTGGAAGACCGGAAGCAGGAAACAGGTCTGGATGCTCATCTGCATTTCAATACTCGTAATGCTCATAGGAGGAATCAATTATGCCACATTCTTTACTTCCCTTGCTCCGATGCGCGTAAAGGCAGTCAACACCAGGAAAGTCCTTGGCAGTTCAGTAGCGAAACTTCGCAGCGAACTGATACTTGAGGCTGTCCTGTTCAGCATTGCAGCATTCGCCGTTGCTCTTGGTGTTGTTTCTCCTGTCAGTCAATGGCTTGTGTCGCAAGGAGTGTCAGACATGGCATTCGACTTCGCATCACAATTCCCAGTGATGCTGACGACAGGAGCGCTTTCGGTTGTAATCGGTCTGGCTGCAGGACTGTATCCAAGTTTTTACGTGACTTCCCTGCCGACAGCATTTGCACTCCAGGGCAACTTCGCATTTTCATTGGCAGGCAGGAGATTCCGTACGGTAATGATCACGCTTCAGTTTGCCATTACTTTTGCCCTGATGATATTTGCCTTGACGGTCTACAGGCAGAATGAATATATGACCGGGTATGATACAGGCTTCGAAAAGGACAGGATAGCGGTTGTCCAGATATCTGCGGAACAATATCAGTTCAAGTCAGAGTGGCTTCAGGAAAGGCTGTGTTCGCTTCCGGAGGTGGAAGACGTTGCTTTTGCATTGGAAGGAATGGGCTTTTCTGACTCTTATTCGACATTCACGCTCGAACTGGGAGGGCAGCAGGTAAGATGCTTCTCAATCTATTGTTCACATAACTTTCTGGATGTGATGGGAATACCCGTTGTTGACGGCAGAAACTTCCTTGTATCGGATGTGGGGAGCGCTATAATGAACAAGACTCTGAAGGACTTAGGAGGAAAGATAGAAATTACAGAAGGTATGGGAGGCATTATCGGACAGACCGGAGACGTTAGAATCAATTCATTAAGAAACGATACAGCCCCAATATGCTATATCTATGTTCCTAAGGACTTTGCGACACTCGGATATGTGTACATCAGGCTCCAGGACGGATATGACAAGACAGGTATGACCGAAAAAATCAATGCCATATTGAATGAAATGGATCCGTCATATCTTTTTGAGGTAGAGTTCTACGATGAAGTGATGGAAAAGGTTTACGAGCCAGAGATCAAACAGGGCAAGATCATCTCTATCTTTTCTCTGCTTGCCGCAGCTCTATCGCTGATCGGAGTCTTCGGACAGGTACTTCTTGACGTGCAGTACCGAAGACGCGACCTGGCTGTGAAAAAGGTATATGGAGCGGAAACTGCGGGGCTTGTCATTGACGGATTGAAAAGATATGCGATGATAGGCGTCGTTTCATATGCAATAGCAGCTCCGGCGGCATATTACGCAGTCATCAGATGGCTTGAGAATTTTGTGGAGCATACCGGCATGTCAGCCTGGATATTCATTTTGACATTTGTCTTGATTATGACGCTGACAATTGCTGTTGCAGGCTTCCAATACTGGAGCAGCGCAAATGCTGACCCGGC
>JAZSEQ010000071.1:0-15334 GCA_045531765.1 Candidatus Cryptobacteroides sp.
TGTCTATGGCCTCCAGGCCTATCTTCGCCTTGTATCCGAACGGTGCTTCAGCATCCTTTACCAGTGAAGCTATGAACCTCTGTCTCAAACCCTTTGATGCGGCCTCGTTGTATCTTGCAGCAAACATCTCCTCGTTCTCTGTGAGCTTTGCATAGAATGCATCCACATCTCCATCGAAGAACTCCTCAGGCAGCAGCGGTGAAATCTCCACATCCTTCTCGTCGATGCCGACTCCAGCCTCACGAGAGAGGATCAGCAGCTTGCGGAGAACGTCGCGGCCGCTCAGGTCGAGGCGTGGGTCCGGCTCGGTGTATCCGGCCTCCTGCGCCCTCTTCACCACCTCTGCGAACGTGCCGCCTTCACCTCCTGCGTAGTTGCTGAAGATGTAGTTCAGCGTGCCGCTCAGGACAGCCTCGATGCGGAGGATCTCGTCACCGCTGTGCACGCTGCGGGAGATGGACTCCAGGATAGGGAGTGCCGCTCCCACTGTAGTCTCATAGCGTAGTGTCGCTCCGATCTCGATGGCAGCCTCCTTCAGGGCTGCATACTGCTTGTATGGTGATGAGAACGTTATCTTGTTGCATGCGACCACGGAATATCCCTTCTTGAAGAGATTCATGTACTTGAATGCGATATCGGCTGATGCCGTACAGTCTACAAACACGGAGTTCTCGAGGCTTAGTGTGGCGAGCTGTGTGAAATATGCCTCGTCTGCAGAACTGATTCCTTTGTCGAGCTGCTCCTGTATGTTGTCAAGCGACAGGCCGTTCTTGTCAAGTATGAACCTGCGGCTGTTCGACAGACCGCATACATGCAGACGGCGTCCTGTGCGCTTCTCTATCTTCTCTCTGTTCTTGCTGATGATGTCCACGAGAGCCTTCCCGACAACTCCGTATCCTGCGATGAAGAGATGGATGTCCTTTCCGCTCCTTCGGTCGAAGAACTCGTTGTGGATGGTGCGGATAGCTGAGTCGGTGTCCTTCGATGAAATGATAACCGAGATGTTCCTCTCGGAAGACCCCTGAGCTGTCGCCCTGACCGGGATGCTGTTTCTTCCCAGGGCAGCAAGCATCCTTCCGGTCGCTCCGCTCTGGTTGAGCACATCATCACCTACAAGGCATACTATGGAGAATCCCTTCTCGACCTTAAGAGGATTGAGCTTTCCGAGCGAAATCTCATATGCAAAGCATCTGTCGGCCGCCTCGCGCGCCTTCTCGGCATCCTTCTCGGACACTGCGATGCACATTGTGTGCACTGACGATGCCTGAGTGATGAGGATGATGTTGATGTCGTTCTGGCTCAGGGTCTCGAACAGCCGGCTTGAAAAACCGGGTATTCCTACCATTCCGCTGCCTTCAAGTGACAGGAGCGCGATATTGTCAGAGTTTGAGATACCGATTACTGAATCCTTGCTTCGAGGCGGATTCTTCTCGATTAGAGTGCCGAATGCATCAGGATCGAAGGTGTTCTTCACATAGATAGGAATGCCTTCGGCCACCACCGGCTGAATTGTAGGAGGGTATATGACCTTTGCTCCGAAATGCGAGAGCTCGAGCGCAGCCTTGTAGGAAATATTGCTGATCGTGCGTGCTGTAGGCACCACCTTCGGATTGGATGTCATCATTCCAGGTACATCGGTCCATATTTCCAGCACGCGTGCCTTGCAGCCTACAGCATAAAGTGAGGCTGTGTAATCAGACCCTCCGCGTCCGAGGGTGGTGGTGCGTCCCTGCTTGTCAGATGCTATGAAGCCCGGCAGGACAAACAACTGGGTGATCGGATTGCTTTCGACCATTTCGCTGATGCGTGAATATGTCTTCTGTATATCCACTATATTCCTGTCGCCCTTGGCTACAGTGCGGATGATCTTGCGGGAGTCGATCCACTTGGTGGCGATTCCGATTGATGCCAGCTTGGTTGCGAGGATCTTTGTAGACCACAGTTCGCCGAAGCCTTGGATGGCATCAAGACTGGCAGGGGAGAGTTCTCCGAGCAGGAAAACTCCTTGCGCGATGCTCCTGAGGGAGTCGAAGAGGGAGTCGCAGATTTCCTTTGACTCGTCCTGCTTCTCCAGCGGGAGGAAGTTCCTGATTATCTCGTGATGCCTGTGCTGCAGCTCGTCAATCAGCCCCTTGTAGCTGTTGTCACGCTGTGATGCGAGGTTCCCGATCTTTATGAGCGTGTCGGTGCATCCGCTGATGGCAGAGCATACAAGAATGGTCCTGTCGCGGTCCACCGCCTTCGTGACGATATCCACAACCTTTGACATATTGTCTGCATTGGCAACCGAACTGCCGCCGAATTTCAATACTTGCATATATTAACTTCTTTATCTCTATTATATTGGGACGGGGAATGGGGTTTGAAAACCCTGGCCGCCCGTGGCTATTTGTCATTTCTTTCGCTTTGCTCAAGCGGCTTTGTCGATTACGACCGAACGTAGTGAGTGGAGAAATCCGTCATATGGATGTCTCGACTATGCTCGACATGATAGTGTCTGGTCTATGGTAATAAAGGTTTTATTATTTCTGTAAGCTGTCCGTTTTCGAGGAGGAAGCCGTCGTGGCCGAATCTTGAGGTGATTTCGTGATATATGGCTCCGGGTATGACGGCCGCCATATGCTTCTGTTCCTCCACCGGGAACAGCCTGTCGCTGTCGATGCCTATCACCGTACACTCGGTCCTTATGCTCCTGAGCGCCTCATCCACTCCGCCTCGCCCTCTTCCCACATTGTTGCTGTCCACCGATCCGCACAGATAGTAATATGAATATGCGTCGAAACGGTCCGACAGCTTCCTGCCCTGATATCTCTGATATGATCCCGCCCTGTCTGCAAACAGGCAGTCCTCGTCCTTCTCCCACTGGGTCGCATTGTAGCCTTCGTAGCTTCTGTACGAGATCAGCGCGAGGCTTCGGGCGCATCTGAGTCCGGCTTCTCCGCCCTTGAGCGAAGCGCATTCGCGGAAGGTAGGGTCCGCCTCGAGAGCCATCCTCATGGACTCGTTGAACGCTGTCAGCCAAGGAGTTACCCGGACTCCGCATGCTATGTAGACAGCCCTCCTTATCACTTCCGGCTCCATGATGGACCACTCCACAGACTGGAATCCTCCGATAGACCCTCCTACCATGAAATCAATGTGTTCAATGCCCAGATGCCTGCGCACAAGGTCGTTTGCACGGACTATGTCGCGCACGGTCACGCGCGGGAAATCGAAATAGTACGGCTTCCCGGTCTCTGGACATATGCTTGAAGGGCCTGACGAGCCATATGCCGATCCGAGCATGTTGGCGCATATCACGAAATACTTTTCAGTGTCGAAAAGCTTTCCCGGCCCCACCAGTTCAGGCCACCAGTCCTCCGCATCGGAATTGGCCGTAAGCGCATGGCATATCCATATTACCTTGCGCTTGTCGTCCTTCTGCCACTCGCGCTCCGAGCAGTGGTAGACCACCTTGAGCCCGCTCACGCTTCCTCCAGCCTCGAATTCAAAGATATCGTTGTGTATATATTCCTTTCTTATCATACTTCCTTTTGTTGTGAGATTCTTTCGCTGACGCTCAGAATGACGTGTGATGCGTCATTGCGAAGCCCTGGAAGGGGCTGTGGCAATCTTTTCAAAAGCATGCAAAGATACACTAAATTATCCGTTCATCTGACTGCAAAGATGATACAATGGTATGATATGTGCAATCTTTCTGGAAAATTCGGAAAAATATTCTAAATTTGTTGATTATATATGAAAGTATAGAATAATATTCTGTAAATGTTTAATGTTGTAGATTTCCTGACTCGATCTTCGAGCGAGCGGAGCGAGTGGAGAAATCTCATAATCCGACTCTCATGGAACTGCTTGACAAAACCGACATTCTGATCCTTCGCGAACTGCAGAAGGATGCCAAACTGACCACCAAGGAACTGGCAGCAAAGGTAAACCTTTCGCCATCACCGGTTTTCGAACGTCAGAAGAGGCTGGAAAGGGAAGGCTATATCAGGAAATATGTAGCAGTCGTGGACCCGATCAAGGCGGGCAACGGCATCATGGTTCTGTGCAATGTGCGTCTGAAGCATCACAGCAAGGAATTCAGCAGGCAGTTCACTTCCGTGATTGCAGACATAGACGAGGTGGTGGAGTGCTTCAACACTTCCGGAGATTATGACTATCAGCTGAAGATATATGCACGCAGCATGCAGGACTACCAGAACTTCGTCCTGGGAACTCTCGGCGATCTGGACTGCATCGGATCCCTGCACAGCATCTTTGTTATCGGAGAGGTAAAGAATACATTATCCGTGCCCCTTAAGGCATAGTGTGTCTCGTAACAAATCGGTATCTTTGTACCCTGAAAAATAGAATCGATATGATAGCTACATTGATAATACTCCTGATCTCCGCCGTACTCTTTGTCAGCGGCAAGGTGAGGTCGGACCTGGTGGCCATATGTGCCCTTCTGGCGCTGCTGCTCTGTCAGGTCCTCACGCCGGCTGAAGGCCTCTCGGGCTTCTCCAACACGACAGTCATAATGATGATCGGACTGTTCATAGTCGGAGGCGGCATATTCCAGACAGGTCTGGCTAAGATGATAGGAAGCAAGGTGATGACCCTGGCAGGCAACAGCGAGATCCGTCTGTTCCTGCTGGTGATGATAGTGACTTCAGCGATAGGAATGTTCGTGAGCAACACAGGTACGGTGGCCCTGATGCTGCCGATCGTGGTCAGCATGGCAGCTGCAGCAGGCACCTCGCCTCGTCGCCTGCTTATGCCTCTGGCCTTTGCAAGCAGCATGGGAGGCATGATGACCCTCATCGGTACGCCGCCCAACCTTATCGTAAGCGACACTCTCGTGAATGCAGGGTTAGAGCCTCTGGGCTTCTTCTCCTTTCTGCCTGTGGGTCTTGTGACCCTGATAGTGGGAATTCTTTATCTTCTTCCTGCCACCAAGATGCTGGCTCCCAAGGATAAGGCGAAGGACGGAAAGAAAGCCGGCAAATCGTTCAAGGAACTTGTCAATGAGTACGGAGTGACCGACAACCTGTTCAGGGTGCATATCAAGGATGAAGATTCTCCGGCGATAGGCAAGACGGTTGCCGAGCTCAATGTCTACAGGGAATACGGCATAAATATACTCGAACTGCGTCGCAGCGCCGGTCAGAACCGCTTCGTGCGCACCGTAAATCAGAAGCTTGCCTCTCCTGACCTTGTACTGAAACAGGGAGATGTCATGTATTTGTCCGGTGCTCCCGAGCAGATCGAGAGATTTGCGGGCGACTACCGTTTCCGCCTTCTGGACAGGCATACCGATGAGATGGAAGGCAGTTCCTCGAATCCGTCATTGGACTTCTTTGACATAGGTGTGGCAGAGATTCTCATCATGCCCACGTCATCGATGATCAACAGGACCATAATTGAAGCCGGTTTCCGCAGCAAGTTCAATGTTAATGTGCTTGGCATCAGGAGAAAGAAGGATTATATCCTTAATGACCTGGGCACATGCAAGATGCACGACGGTGATGTTCTTCTGGTACAGGGAGCATGGTCAGACATCGCCCGTATGAAGAAGGAATCATCCAACTGGGTAGTGCTTGGAGAGCCGCTTCAGGAAGCTGCCAAGGTGACGTTGGACTACAAGGCTCCGGTGGCGGCACTGATCATGATCGGAATGATCGTGATGATGGTGGTGGAAGACATCCCTGTCGCGCCCGTGACAGCAGTCCTTCTTGCGGCAGTCCTTATGGTGATAACAGGATGCGTCCGCAGTGTCGAAGCAGCATACAAGACAATCAACTGGCAGACAATAGTACTTTTTGCAGCAATGCTCCCGATGTCCATAGCCCTTGAGAAGACAGGTGTTTCGGAAATGATATCCGGAGCCATTGTCACCGGCCTCGGGGGCAGCGGTCCGAGACTTCTCCTTGCAGGAATCTATGCTGCCACCTCGGTCATGACTATCTTTATCAGCAACACTGTGACTGCCGTGCTGATGGCACCTATAGCGCTCCAGTGCGCGATGCAGATAGGAGTAAGTCCTGTACCGTTCATGTTCGCGGTTACAGTGGCGGCGAGCATGTGCTTCGCTTCGCCGTTCTCGACACCGCCAAACGCGCTCGTAATGTCGGCTGGCCAGTATACATTCATGGATTATGTGAAGGTCGGCCTTCCGCTTCAGATTCTGATGGGAGTTGTTATGGTGTTCGTGCTGCCTATGCTCTTCCCGTTCTGATAAACTGAAGGAGGCTGACTTTGCAGTCGGCCTCCTTCTATTATAAGAATATATACTTCAGGATGAACAATCCTGCAAGGATATACATCAGAGGCGAAAGCTTCTTCACATTGCCGCAAAGCAGATTGATCACAACGTAGCTGATGAATCCGATCAGGATGCCGTCTGCTATCGAATACGTCAGCGGCATGGTGATGATTGTGATGAATCCGGGAATTGCCTCTGACATATCATCGAAAGGAAGTTCGTTCACCGAGCTGAACATCATAAGTCCGACGATTATGAGTACGGGTGCAGTTGCCGCTGCCGGGATGGTCAGGAACAGAGGCGAGAAGAAAAGGGATATGATGAAGCATACGGAGATGGTGAAGGCTGTGAGTCCGGTGCGTCCTCCCTGTGCCACTCCGGATGAGCTCTCGATCAGAGTACATGCGGCGGATGTTCCGAAAAGTCCGGCTGTAAGCGTTCCGATGGAGTCAGCCAGGAACACACCCTTGATGCCGGGTACCTTTCCGTCCTTGTCGGCAAACCCACCTTTAATACATAGACCCAAGGCAGCTCCTGTCAGACTGAAGAGATCTATGAACAGAAAGGATGTGACCACCACGAACATATCCACTGACAGGATCCTGTCCCATTCGAACTGACAGAAAACAGGTTCGACTGACTGAGGTATGGAAATTATGCCCTGGTACTTGGTGATTCCCATTGGAATACCGATAAGAGTGGTTGTCAGGATTCCTATCAGCAGTCCTCCCTTGACATTTCTTGCCATAAGTACTGATGTGGTGATCAGTCCTATTACCGCAAGAAGCCCGCTGCCCTCGGTGATGTTTCCGAGCCGGACCATAGTGGAACTGTCCTGAACGACAATACCTGCATTCTGAAGCCCTACAAAGGAGATGAACAGCCCGATGCCTATGGTCAGGGACTGCTGTATTACCCTTGGAATGGCATGCACTATCTTTTCCCGGAGATTCGTAAGGGTCAGCAGAAATAGGATGATACCCTCTATGAATACAGCGGTGAGGGCAAACCTCCATGGGTATCCCAGTCCGATGCAGATTGTGAATACAAAAAATGCATTTGATCCCATTCCAGGGGCTATGCCGAACGGTTTCTTTGCGATGAATGCCATGATGAGCGTGCCCACAATGGCTACAAGGGCGGTGGTTGTGAACACCGCCCCTTTAGGCATGCCATCCAGTGCAGAGAATATGCTTGGATTTACTGCAAGGATGTATGACATCGTGAGGAATGATGTCAATCCTGCAAATATTTCAGTCTTGATGTACTTTCTTTCCCTGTCGAAACCGAATAGTCTTTTCAGCATAGTCTTGTGTGAGAATTGTTCAGGATAGGTTTATGCCTGAAGCCATGTGTGCTTCGCTACGCTATAAATAGGAACGAAAGGCAGAAGGATAGGAGTCTTCTTTACATAAGCCTGATATTCAGGGTCTGCTCCATATACTTTTGTCTGACGTATCTCGAGTCTGCGTGCGCCGCTGAACATCACATACACGATGCCGATATATCCGATTGCTGCGATGATCCACTGCCATACGCTGCAGCATGCACCGAAGCAGACGATGAGGGCACCGGTCCAGATGATAAGTTCTCCAAGATAGTTAGGGCAACGCACAAGTCTGTATACTCCTGTGTCCACAAATCTGTTCTTGTTGATTTTCTTGGCTGCCTTCTTCTGTGCATCCGCCACGCTTTCAAGTACTACTCCGAGCGCCATGGTGATGGCTCCTGCCCATGCCCAACCTTCGCTTACCGGTGCACCTTCGGCAGCGTTTGCAAGATAGAATGCCACAGGGCTTACCTGACCGACATAAAGAAGTGCGCAGAATATCCAGACCATGATCACTACGAAGAGGGGTTTCTTCTTGGCTGCATCAGGACCGTAAAGAATCTTCTTGTATTCCGGTGACCTTTTCTCGCGGGTGAGAAGATAAAGTCCGAGTCTGCATCCGAAAATGAACATGACGGCACACAACAATGCTGTAGGAACCGTGAGGACATCATGGAAAAGGACTGCAAGCGTGACAGCGAGAGCTGAAATACCGAATCCGTAACCGATGCTGAAGAAATAGATGAAATAAATCCATCCCAAAGCTGAAACAGCAAGTGAAACTGCCAGTAGAATAAGTAGATAGCTCATGATAATATTGTTTTAGTCAATGAATTTAACTTTTTCCATGTTTCTTGGTTTGGCCTGAGGGTCTTCGTCAGCGTATCCGAATCCTACGCATAAGCATAATTCGTACCCGTCGCTGAAACCGAGCTTCTCGACGTACGGTCTGCATGCCTCGTTGTCTGTCAAAAACCTTACCGGACTTCCCAGACATATGGACCCTACTCCCAAAGACCATGCTGAAAGCATCATGTTTTCAGCCATAAGACCACAATCATAAGCAGAAAAGTCATAAGAAAGATCCCGTGCTATGAAAACCATGACAGGGGCTCCTCTGAAGCATTCTTTAGCGAACTCCATTCCCGGGTGTGAGTCAGACATGGCTTGTGACATCTGTGCCAGCAGCTCCGGATTATCCACAACTCTTACCTCCCATGACTGCCTGTTCTGGCCGTTCGGTGCATTGATGCCACATTGCATAATGATGTTCATGGTGTCTCTGCTGACAGGCGTGTCCTTGTATTTGCGGATGCTGCGTCGTGCCATGATGGTTTCGATGGTTCCGTTCTCCATTGTCTGAGCATTTTCAGGTGTCTGACAGCATGCGGAAAGCATGACCAGACACGCGGTGATGATGTTGATTGCCTTCATATATCAAAAGTTTTGGTTCAAGTCATACAAAAATAGAAAAAACAGACCACACTACCATGACGAAAATCCGGAAAAATCATCGCAGCGGCATCTTGAATGCTTCTCTTTAGGGGCATGATAACAAAAAAGATCTGTTGCCAAGAGTTGTTCATCCAGATTACTCCTGATACCCCAACCAACCTTGCAACGTCAAATATTAGTAAAGAGGAGTTTTCGATTTGTTTCATATGAAAGAAAAAAGTTTTATTTTTACAAAAAAATGAAAAACGTCAGGAGAATAATTGTGGAATCAAGATATAGAATTGATGAATAAGAGTCAGCAATACGATGTTATAATTATTGGAGGTGGAATCACCGGAGCAGGTACAGCCCGTGACTGTGCCATGCGTGGTCTCAAGACTCTTCTTGTGGAGAGACATGACCTTACCGCTGGAGCAACGGGAAGAAATCATGGATTGCTGCACAGTGGTGCGCGTTACGCGGTGACCGACCAGGAGTCGGCTCAGGAGTGTATCCGCGAAAACATGATCCTCAGAAAAATCGCAAGACACTGTGTCGAGGAGACGGATGGTCTTTTTATAACCTTGCCGGAGGATGATCTTGCTTTTCAAAAGACTTTCATTGAATCATGTCGGAAGGCAGGTATCCGGGCAGAGGCAATAGATCCGGCAGAGGCTGTCAGACTGGAGCCGTCGGTAAACAAGGATCTCATAGGGGCTGTAAAAGTGCCTGATGGTGCCGTCGATCCTTTCCGCATGACGGTTGCCAATGTCTATGATGCCAGGTTGCATGGCGCTGATGAGCTTAAATATCATGAGGTTACAGCTATCCTTAAGGAGGGCGATACAGTCGTTGGCGTAGAGGTATATGATGCTCACAACAGGGAAAAGAAGACCATATATAGCCGCATTGTGGTCAATGCCGGTGGAATCTGGGGCCATCGTATCGCGAAGATGGCGGGAGTGAATGTGAATATGTTCCCTGCAAAGGGCGCCCTTCTTATTTTTGGCCACAGAGTAAACAATATGGTCATCAACCGCTGCCGTAAGCCTGCGGATGCCGATATTCTTGTGCCTGGAGATACGATTTCTCTTATCGGTACGACTTCAAGCCGAATTCCATACGAGGAGATTGATGACATGAAGGTCACGCCGGAGGAGGTCAGCGTGCTTTTGAGAGAGGGTTCCAAGCTTGCTCCGGAACTTGCTCAGACACGTATCCTCAGAGCTTATGCAGGAGTACGACCGTTGGTGGCCTCGGATGATGATCCGTCAGGAAGAAGCATCAGCCGCGGTATCGTATGTCTGGACCACGAGACGCGTGACGGTGTCGCAGGATTCATCACTATCACAGGCGGTAAGCTGATGACATATCGTCTGATGGCTGAGTGGGCAACTGACCTTGTCTGCAGGAAACTTGGAGTCGATAAGAAATGCCGGACAGCAGAGATATGTCTTCCAGGCTCTGAGATAGAGGAGACTGACAGCAAGTCCGATGTGTTTAAAGATACAGGTCTTGGGGCAAAGGCTGCACATGGACGTCATGGCTCCAGAAGTGTCAATGTCGGAATCAGTGACAAGAATGACAAGTCACTTGTCTGTGAGTGTGAAGGTGTATCTGTCGCTGAGGTAAACTACGCAATAGAAGAGCTTGGTGCTTCAAATATTCTGAATCTTCGTCGTCGTACCCGTGTCGGCATGGGAACCTGTCAAGGTGAACTTTGTGCCTGTCGGGCTGCCGGCCTGCTTTCAAAAGCTAACGGATGTGCACGCAGGAGTCTTGAAGACCTTTCGGTATTCATGAACGAACGATGGAAAGGAATGTTCCCTGTCGCGTGGGGCGACACTTTGGCTGAGGCACAGTTCACCTCATGGATATATGAAGGAGTGTGTGGTCTTGATGTTTTTCAAAAAAGTGAGGAATAGTCTATGAAATTTGATACGATTATAATCGGTGGCGGACTCAGTGGATTGACTGCAGGTATCGAGCTTTCGCACAAGGGAAAGAAAT
The DNA here is from genome assembly GCA_045531765.1 of Candidatus Cryptobacteroides sp. Classification (GTDB taxonomy): domain Bacteria; phylum Bacteroidota; class Bacteroidia; order Bacteroidales; family UBA932; genus Cryptobacteroides. Next base: position 11,022 of record JAZSEQ010000071.1, read on the forward strand.
GTCTCATTGTTTCGTCAGGTCAGAGTGCCCTTCACTTCTTTTCAGGTTCATTTGAATTATATGGAATGGATGCGGATCCTTTCAAGGCGATGGAATCTCTCTCGCCGCAGCATCCGTATTCAAAGATTGGTCTGGAAAATGTAAGAGCTCTTGCTGATGGTGTAAAGCCGTTCTTCAAGGAGATGGGGATTGAACTGAAGGGAGAAGACGGCTTGAATCACTGGCGTGTGACGCCTCTTGGATTGACTAAGCCCGCATGGCTTACTTTGGATGAGTATGCGTCAATCCCATCGGACGGACATATTCCATGGAAGAAGGTTGCAATACTGAATATTGATGGCTTTCTGGATTTTCATGCAAGTTATATAGCAGCCGGTCTGGAGGCCAAGGGTGTGGAAACAGTGGTTAAAGGCATATCGATGCCTGAATTGGAAAGACTTCGCCATAATCCCACGGAGATGCGCTCTGCCAATATTTCAAAGACATTGGTGGGAAACAGTGTCAATACACTTGCTGCAAGAATCAACGAGCACGCAAAGGATGTGGATGCGGTGCTTATGCCTGCAGTCGTAGGTCTGACTGGCTGTTCTGATGTGATCAGACTTAAGGAAATGGTTGATCGTCCACTTCATTTTATTGCGACACTGCCGCCTTCCGTGCCTGGCATCAGGCTTCAGATGATGCTCAAGAGGCATTTCCAGAAGGTTGGTGGTACATATATGCTGGGGGATTCCGTTACAGGCGGCGGATTTGAGGACGGCAGACTCAATTATATAACAACGCAGAATCATGCTGATGTCAGGTTTGAGGCAGATAATTTTATCATTGCTACAGGTTCCTTCTTCAGCAAAGGGCTTGTATCCGATATCAACGGAGTCAGAGAGCCGATATTCGGCCTGGATGTGAAGTCAGCGGATGAACGGTCGGATTGGTATAAGAGAAATATCTTCGAGGCACAGCCATATATGAATTTCGGTGTCGCTACGGATAACTCATTCCATGCTCTCTTGAACGGTGTTGCCGTGGAGAATCTCTATGCCGTAGGTTCTGTAGTCGGTGGTTGCAACTCCATGAAGGAAGGAAGTGGAGCTGGAGTCGCTGTTCTTTCATCACTTCATGTGGCTTCACTCATTCTAAATCGTTGATATCATGAATAAGGATAAGAAACCGGATACAAGTTTTGAGCAGTGCATGAAATGTACGGTCTGTACTGTGTATTGTCCTGTTGTAGCAGTCAATCCTGATTATCCGGGCCCGAAACAGGCTGGTCCGGACGGGGAAAGGTATCGTCTCATGGATCCTCTTTTTTATGATGAGGCTCTCGACATGTGTCTCAATTGCAAGAGATGTGAGGTTGCATGTCCATCGAATGTGAAAATTGGTGACATCATACAGTCTGCGCGACTGAAGTATGGAAAGAAGAAGCATAAGCTGCGTGATTTCATCCTCTCCAATACGGACCTGGTTGGATCCGTGACTACAAGGATGGCACCGGTGGTGAACTGTACCCTTGGACTGAAACCTGTAAAGGCAGTTATGGATGGAGTTCTTGCCATCGATCATCACAGGACGTTTCCCAAGTATGCGGGACAGACTTTCGAGGCCTGGTTCAGGCGTCACTCGATGAAGCAGCAGGAGGCATATGAAAAGAAGGTAAGCTACTTTCACGGTTGTTATGCCAACTATAATAATCCCAAGCTCGCCAAGGACTTTGTCAAGATCATGAATGCCATAGGTTATGGAGTCAATCTTCTTGAAAAAGAGAAGTGCTGCGGTGTGGCTCTGATTTCTAACGGGTTCAGGGATCAGGCGGCCAGGCAGGCGGAACTCAACCTGTCAAGCATAAGAAAAGCCGTCGCAAGGGGAGAACAGGTGCTCTCGACAAGTTCTACCTGTACTTTCACGATGCGTGATGAGTATGACCACATCCTGGGAGTTGAAAATGCAGATGTGCGTGACTCTATCAACCTTGCGACAAGATTCATATATAATCTGGTAGATTCCGGGAAGGTAAGGCTGGCCTTCAGGAAGGATTACGTAAAGCGTATAGCATACCATACCCCTTGTCATATGGAGAAGTTGGGATGGTCCATCTACTCCACTTCGCTCATCAGGATGATTCCTGGAGTAGATTTCCGTATGCTTGACTCCCAATGTTGCGGTATTGCGGGAACATATGGTTTCAAGAAGGAGCATTATGAGGATTCGCAGAAGATCGGCGAAGGACTTTTTCAGCAGATCCGGGATTATATGGCAGATATGATTGCTACTGACTGCGAAACTTGTAAATGGCAGATTGAAATGAGCGTGGGTGTGCCGGTGGAGAACCCTGTCACGATCATAGCTGATGCGCTTGATGTAGAGGAAACAATTAAACTGAATAAAGAATAATGGCTGGGTTTTTCGATCCTCCTCAGGCGAAGCCCCTTCTTCCCAAGGATAAGATTGACAGGGTCTTCAAGTCAATGAGGTTCAGAGTGTTCATGGGCGCATTCATAGGCTATGCGGCTTATTATCTTGTGCGCAAGAATCTTTCGTTGGCTTCGGCTGACATGATCGCGGAAGGTCTGATTGACAGGCAGGGCGTTGGCATAGCCGCTTCTGCTGTGTCAATCGCATATGCATTCAGCAAGTTCATCATGGGGACTTTGTCTGACCGTTCAGATGCAAGAAAGTTCCTCTCTGTCGGACTTGTCATTGCATCATTGGTAATGATGTCTGTCGGCTTTCTTCCGTATTCTGCAACCAATCAGGCACTTAACGTTGCCATGCTCTTTGTCGTCATGCTTCTTGTCGGAGTATTGTCCGGAATGGGATGGCCTCCTTGTGGACGTGTGATGGCATATTGGTTCTCCAATAATGAGAGAAGCTTCAAGATGTCTCTGTGGAACACCTCTCATACAATAGGATCTGGCTCTTTAGGAGTCATCGCGCTTCTGGGAGTCACTCTGTTTGCGGATTCTGGTGTGTCACAGACATGGAGGGCGGATTTCATCGTTCCGTCATGCTTCGCCCTGGTGCTGGCTTTGTTCTGCTGGTGTGCTTTGAGGGATACGCCGGAATCCTGCGGTCTGCCTTCTGTCGCCGATTGGCGCAATGACCATTCCGGTGTAAAGACAAAAGAGTCGGTAGGGGAGAAGGTGCCGTTCAAGACGCTCCTCTTTGATTATGTCCTTAAGAATAAATGGGTATGGATGATTGCTCTGACCAACGCTTTCGTGTATATGGTCCGTTATGGTGTGGGAGACTGGTCGCCGACATTCCTTCAGGAGTCCGGAATCATGGATAAGGCAGAATGCAAGCTGGCATTCTCAATCCACAATTACGTCGGAGCTTTGGGAACCATTGTCTGCGGATGGCTCTCAAGCAGATTCTTCAAGGGCAGGTGTGCACCTCCTACCATCATCTTTATGGCTTTTGTGCTGGTAGGTACGCTCATCTATTGGCAGATTCCCATGTTGGCGGAAGTTACAGGTATAGCAGCCAGGACTTGGGCTTATGTAGCTCTTGTCATCATCGGTTTCTGTATTTATGGACCGGTGGCGTTGGTTACGATTCAGGCCTTGAATCTGGTCCCCAAGAGTGCGGCTGGCACAGCGGCTGGTTTTGTCGGTCTGTCAGGATACCTTATCGGTGATTCGCTCCTTTCGAAAATCATTGTGGGAGGCATCGCGGATCACAGCTGGAATATGGCAAATATGACTATGGTCATAGGTGCCTCTCTCGGCATCGTTCTTTGCCTTCTGACTTTGAAATCTGAAAAATAGGTTATGAGTCTGATCGTAACCGACGAAGTCGCTGAAGCGAAAGAAATCACACTTAGTGTAAGCATGTATGTCGTTCCCGGAATTTTATAAAATAAAGATAATCAGTAAGTGTTCCTTTCCACGACTTAAGGGTTCAGACTGAGTTTCCTGCATGATGGCATCGGGTAGCAGATACATCCGGCAAGTCACGACCACTGTGTCACTTTTAAGCAGAAAGTCGTCACAGTAGTGCCGATAATCCTCATTTTGATGAGGAATTCAATATGGCTTGTGCGAGTTTGGGCCGAAAGTAGCACAAGCTGTGTGAGGACCTCTGTACCGCTCAGCCTGCGGAAAATAGAAAAGAGACTGACCAATCAGTCTATCGACCTTTAGCCAGTCCCCTTTTCGTGCTTCGGACGGGAACACAAAATTATGATAAATTGTGATAGATTATAATCGTTTATTAGAGTCTTGTATGAGATATATCTTACGCTTAAACCTTTGAATAACAATAGATAACGAATTTAATTGATGGAATTGGTTATAACACTTTATTTAGGTTCG
>JAZSEQ010000081.1:0-26530 GCA_045531765.1 Candidatus Cryptobacteroides sp.
GGGTGGCGAATTCTCTGTGAAGACCCTCATGAGAAGCTCCGTTGATACCGCCAAGGAAGCTCTTGCACAGAAGTTCGAGGCTGTCTTCTCACTCGCAGGCATCCAGACATCATTCGCCGGTGGTTACTCCGGATGGGCTCCGAATCCTGATTCAGCGATTCTCGCTACCATGAAGAAGGTGTACAGCGATCTCTACGGCAAGGAACCTGCCGTGATGGCCATCCATGCCGGTCTTGAGTGCGGAATCCTCGGTGGAATATATCCTCACTGGGATATGGTTTCATGCGGACCTACCCTCATGAGCCCTCACAGCCCTGACGAGCGTGCGAATATTCCTTCTGTGGCTAAGTGCTGGGACTTCCTGAAGGCAGTTCTTGCAAATATTCCTGTGAAGTAGTATGATTGTTGCTTGGCAGCAAACCGTTAATGATCAAAATTGGAGGACAAAATTATGTTGAGTACAAGATTACATCAAGCGATCAACGCTCAGGTGAATGCCGAGCTCTGGTCAGCATATCTTTATCTGGCAATGTCTCTCGATGCAGAGGCAAAGGGATATAAGGGAGTGGCAAACTGGTTCTTCGTCCAGTTCAAGGAGGAGCAGGATCATGCGCGCATCTTCATGAACTACCTTAATTCGCGTGACGCAAAGGTCGAGCTCCTTCCTATCGAAGCCGTTCCGTCGGCATGGGATTCCGTCCTGGACATGTTCAAGCAGACTCTTGAGCACGAGAAGAAGGTGACAGCGCTGATCCATAATCTTGCAGTCATTGCAAACGAGGATAAGGACTATGCTTCGATCAGCCGTCTCAACTGGTTCATCGACGAGCAGGTCGAGGAAGAGGAGTCGGCACGCGACATGATTGCGGCTACTGAGGCAGTGGAGGACAACAAATACGGCATGTACATGCTCGACAAGGAGCTTGCAGCCCGTGCATACACCACACCTTCACCTCTGGCTACAGCAGAATGACAGGTATCAGGCCTTCCGGAAATTTCCGGTAAAGGCTTTGATAATTAAAGATTTATTTCTATATTTGCAGCCCATTTGCGGGATTTTGTTCTCGCGGATGGGCGCAAATTATTATTAAACAATTAATTACAAACAAAATGATCAAACAGTACGAAACCGTTTTCATTGCAACTCCCGTTTTGTCTGAGGCTCAGATGAAGGAAGCGGTAAAGAAGTACACTGACTACATCGTTTCAAAGGGCGGTGAGATCGTGTATGAAGAGGACTGGGGCCTGCGTCAGCTCGCTTACCCAATCCAGAAGAAGACCACAGGATTCTATTACATGATCGAGTTCAAGGCTGACACTCAGGTGATCGCAAGACTCGAGACTCAGTATCGTCGCGATGAGAGAATCATGCGATTCCTCACTTTCGCTATGGACAAGCACGCAGTTGCTTATGCTGAGAAGAGAAGGGCTAACAAACAGGCTAAATAATTAGGAGGACTGAATTATGGCACAGAACAATGAAATCCGTTATCTCAACCCTCCTACAGTAGAGGTTAGAAAGAAGAAATACTGCCGTTTCAAGAAGGCTGGTATCAAGTATGTAGACTACAAGGACGCTGAGTTCCTCAAGAGATTCCTCAACGAGCAGGGTAAGATCCTTCCTCGTCGTCTCACAGGTACTTCACTCAAGTTCCAGAGAAAGGTGGCTCAGGCAGTGAAGAGAGCAAGACATCTTGCACTTCTTCCATACGTAACAGACCTTTTGAAATAATAAGGAGGACAGCAATATGGAGATTATTCTTAAGAAGGATGTGGCAAACCTTGGCCACGCAGACGATATCGTCAATGTAAAGACAGGATATGCTGTCAATTACCTTATTCCTCAGGGCTTCGCTATCATGGCAACTCCTTCAGCAAAGAAGGTGCACGCTGAGAACCTCCGTCAGAGGGCTCACAAGATTGCTAAGTTCGTTGCTGATGCAGAGGCACTCGCCGCTAAGCTTGCAGAGACAACTGTAAAGGTTGCAGTAAAGGTAAGCGAGTCAGGCAAGATCTACGGTTCAGTTACTACAGCTCAGCTTGCTGAGGCTCTCGTTGCTGCCGGTATCGAGGTTGATAAGAAGGACATCACAGTAGAGGCTGCCAAGGAGCTCGGAACATACGAGGCTACCGTAAAGTGCTACAAGGATGTGAAGGGTACTTTCAAGTACGAGATTGTTGCTGAGTAATTACCGGCTTCAATATAACTGGAAGAGGGCGACTGTCGGTCGCCCTCTTCTTGTAGTTTACAGAATCTGGGCCGCGTGATTTCTGGTATCGACTTTCTCGATGATTTCCGTAAGGATTCCGTTTTCGTCAAAGATGAATGTTTTGCGGAGTGTTCCGAGTACTGTCTTTCCGTACATTTTCTTTTCGCCCCATGCTCCGAAAGCCTGTAGCATTTCAGTGGAGGTGTCTGAAAGCAGTGTAAAAGGCAGAGAGTACCTGTCTATGAATTTCCTATGTGAGGCAGCGCTGTCTTTGCTTACACCCACGATGTTATAGCCTTTTTCCTTAAGAGCCTCATAGTTGTCTCTAAGGTTGCATGCCTCGGCTGTACAGCCGCTTGTATTGTCTTTCGGATAGAAATACACGATGGTTTTCCTGCCCATGAGATCTTTGGAACTTATAGTGTTCCCGTCCTGATCCACTACATTGAAATCAGGCATCCTGTCTCCAATCTTCAACATATTGTGCTTAATTGAAAAGTTTGTTATAATTTTGTACACTAAACAAATATAGCAATAATAATGCAGATTTTATCCTCTCTGGAGAATTATATTTATGGAACAATAGTTCCACGTTATGCCTTCTTTGACGATGCGCACAAGGAGGATCATGCCCTGACGGTCATCGGTCAGGCAATGAAGCTTCTTGATGACCGTGACTCCTGGATTTTGTCAGGTGCTCCTTCTGCTGAAGTGTGGAATATTCCGGTGGACAGGAATATGCTTCTTGCTGCAGCTGCCTGCCATGATCTTGGCCTTGTAAACGGAAGGGAAAATCACCATCTGGATTCTGGCAGGATCATCCGTGAAGATACCGCCCTCAGAGAATGGTTTGACGCACAGCAGGTGGAGGTGATAGCCCAGGCTGCAGAAGATCATAGAGCATCGGGCAAAGGTGCTCCCAGAAGCATCTACGGAATGATCGTGGCAGAGGCAGACCGTGTGATCGACAGTCATACTATCATCCGCCGCACGATACAATATGGATTGAAGCATTATCCCGAACTTGATACTGAGGGACATATTTCCAGAGCTTCCGCTCATCTTGCCGAGAAATATGGAAGAGGAGGATATCTCCGTCTCTGGATTCCATGGAGCGATAATGCCTCCCGCCTTGAAGAACTCCAGAACATTATAGATGATCCGGAGTCCCTTCGTAAGGAAGTTGAAAGACTGTTAAGTGAATTAATCTGAATAACCCGGTACAAATGAAAAGTTTTCTCAGGCAGCTTGGATGCGTTCTGAATAATCTTCTGCTTATCTATCTATGTTATTCCTTATGCCGCGTGATATTCACGCTGGATAATTGGGATACGTTCAACTATCTGTCACTCAGTGATTTCATGCGTCTGAGTGTGGGTGGGCTTCTCTTTGATACCTCTGCAATAGCATATTCAAACATCCTCTACATTCTGCTGGTCTTCTTCCCTTTGCACATCAAGGAGAGGGAAGGATATTACCGGTTTACAAAATGGGTCTTTGTAGTCATCAATATGCTGATGCTGGCGATGAATCTCATGGATTCCGCCTATTTCCCTTTTTCCAACCAGAGGACAACGACGAGCATATTTGCGCAGTTCTCCAATGAGGACAACCTTGTCGGTATATTTGCCGTCGAGGCATTGAGGAGCTGGTATCTTGTGGTGGCCTTTGCGCTCATGGCTGCAGTAGTCTGGAAGTGTTACCGTACTCCGGTGGCAGATACCAGAAATAAGGCAGCATATTATCCGTTGTCCTTGCTGCTGATGGTCATTTTTGCAGGTGCAGGAGTCTGCGGAATGCGTGGAGGCCTCGGAAAGGCTATCAGGCCTATTACTCTGAGCAATGCAAATCATTTCACTAAACGCCCGTCTGAAGCATCTGTAGTACTGAATACGCCATTCTCAATGATCAGGACCATTGGGAATGAGCCGTTCAAGGTGATCCGCTATTTTGACGACAGAAGCCAGATGGAAGAACTTTATTCTCCAGTACATATCCCTGATGAGAAAAATGATTTCAAGCCGCTGAATGTTGTACAGATAATCCTGGAAAGCAATTCCCTCGAGTATTACGGCAGAGGCTTCACTCCATTTCTTGATTCGCTGATGAATGAGAGTATGACATATACGGACGCATTTGCCAACGGCAGGATCAGCATTGATGCTATGGCTTCCGTGCTCAGCAGCATTCCACGTATGGGAGAGTCATTCATACTCACACCTGCAGCCCTTAACCCCCTTTCAAGTGCTGCCGGCGAACTGGGACGCCATAAAGGATATCATACGGCATTCTTCCATGGTGCACAAGAGAATTCCATGGGTTTCAAGGCTTACAGCAATTCTGTAGGTTATCAGGAGTATTACGGCAGGGAAAGTTATGGCAATGATGCGGATTTTGATGGTCACTGGTCCATATGGGATGAAGAGTTCCTACAGTTCTACGCTCAGAAACTGAACACCTTTCCTGAGCCTTTCGCTGCCGCAGTCTTCACGGCGACTTCCCACCATCCCTATATTGTTCCTGAGAAATACGACGGAAAACTGAAGGAAGGCCCTCTCCCGATGCATAAATGTATTTCATATACGGATATGGCTGTCCGGAGATTCTTTGAGACGGCATCATCGATGCCATGGTACGATAACACTTTGTTCGTGCTCTGCGCAGACCATACAAATGCTATAGAGTTGCCTGAATACGGGACAGAGGCGGGACGTTACAGGATACCGATAATGTTCTATATGCCTGATGGAAGTCTGAAAGGCAGGCATGACGGGACGGTGCAGCAGGCGGATATTATGCCGACGATATTGGGACTTCTTAATTATGACCGTCCGTATATAGCATTTGGAAATGACCTTACTGAAGTACCATCCGAAAGCACATTCGCTGTAAATAGCAGCAACGGAGTCTACCAGCTTTTTCAGAATGGCTATCTTCTCCAGTTTGACGGAGAGAAGCCTGTTGCATTATATGACATCAGGGGTGATGTCATGCTGCAGAAGAACCTTCTTGGTCAGGTCGGATGTCAGGATGATATGGTCCTGCTCCTGAAATCCTTCATTCAGCAGTATATGGAAAGGATGAATGCTGTGGATTCTCTTGTCTATCAGCAGGATAACTAATCTTCTAAGACAATCAGCTGGATAATGATCCGCATATCATAGCTCTGGGATCCATCCAGAGTGAGGTTTAAGTAAACAAGAGGCCGACCCTATCGATTTTGGGGTCGGCCTCTCATATAAGCAATAGGCAGAACCATAAGCCGGTTTCTGTTTTATCTTGTCATTTATCTTCGCAACCTACCCCCCGGAAAGAGCGAGTAACCCTTTTGCCCTTGCGGACTCTCCGGTATACATGGTCTTGCTGGTCCTGGTGCCGTCACCGCTGCATGTCGCCATACAACGTCGTGAGCTCTTGCCTCGCGGTTTCACCCTTACCCTTGCGGGCGGTCTGTTTTCTGTTACGGCATTCATGAAATTACTCCCATCTGTGCTTTCCACAGCAGGATACTCTGTCCAGTCCGGACTTTCCTCTCCCGAAAAATCCGGGAGCGACAAGTCGTTCTACCTATATTTCAAAGAACTATTTATATCCGAGCTTGCGCTCGAGCCTGTCATTCTGTCTGTCAAGCCTTGCGACCTCCTTTACAAGAGCAGGAGTAATGTCTTCGCAATGTTTGTGACACTGCATTGATCTTGAATACATCCTTCCGATGCAGAAGTTGCTGTGTGTGCATCCGCTGCAGTGTTTCACGTCCGCCATCATCTTGTTTACGAAGTCTGTGTCCTCAAGCACGGCACGTCCCATCTGGATAAGCGGGAACCCTTTGCTGATGGCTTCATCCGCCGTTTCACGTGAAACAACACCTCCTACATACACGAACGGAAAGTCCGGCATTGCCTCACGGAATTTCAAGGCGTCTTCCATGAAGAAGAGTTTTTTGAACGGCACTGTAGGTGCAACGACCTTTCCGGCAAGGCCGACTCCGACCTTCAGCCACCATTTGCTCCAAGGGAAATAGTGCACTATCGCCTTTACAGGGAACTGTCCCCGCATGACATATTGAGGATGTCTGCTGACAAATCCTCCTGAAAGAACGATCGCTTCTACTCCAAGGCTTCTCAGTTCCTTTGCCACTTCTATGAGCTCATCAGTTTCCTGCCCGCCCTTGAATCCGTCGCGTGTGTTGAGTTTTGCGAAAATGGCTACCTTGCCTTTCCCTGCAGCAACTGCTTTTTTCACACACATCCTCATGAACCGCATACGGTTGTCCAGACTGCCACCGAACTCATCATGTCGTCGGTTTGTATATGGGGAGAGGAACTGTGATATGAGGTAGCCGTGGCCGGCATGTATCTCTACTGCGTCAAACCCTGCCTGGACAGCGAGTTCCACAGCCTTTCCATATGCGTCCGCAACCTCATTGATCTGCTTGAGGTTCATCTTCCGCACGAAAGTAGGGGAGTAGAGATTGAACCCTCCGCTTGCTCCGTATGGAGTGCATCCGCAGATGCTTCTGTGAGACATGTTGCCGCAATGTCCCAACTGGATCGATGCCTTGGCTCCTTCAGCGTGGATGGCATCTGTGAGCTCTTTCAGTTCCGGAACGATCTCCTCACGCATCCAGAGCTGATTCTCGAATGACAGACCGCTCCGGCATACGGCCGCGTACGCCACAGTGGTCATGCCGATGCCGCCACGCGCCACAGCGGTGTGGTATTCGAACAGCTCCTTCGATGGCCGTTGTCCAGGACACATTGCCTCGAAAGCCGCGGACCTTATCGTTCTGTTTTTCAATTCCAGCGGTCCGATTCTATATGGTGTAAACAATTCTCCCATTACCATATATAAGGTATTATATGCTTCTTGTTCAGCTTTCTGTATTCCTCGCCGAACTCCATCTCATATTTTTCCGTCAGCGATCTGGCTCGCGGACCGAGGTTGGCAAAAGTCCATAATGCAAACAGCAGTCCTGCAGGAGACCATGTGAGGATGGCATAACCGGTCCATTCAACGAGCTCGCCGAAATAGTTTGCGGAAGTCACGTACCTGTAAAGGCCTTTCGTGGGAATGTAGTGTCTTGTGTCATCAGGCTTTCGCAGATTCCGTATCACGTGGTCTGAGTGGAGGTTTATTCCCATCCCGACGAAGAACACGATTACTCCGATAATGAATTGAGGACTTGTCAGCCATTCTTGTCCATACATGCCTGAAGGAGCTTCGGAATATAACCATTCTCCTATCAGATATGCATTCAATGTGTTGAACACCAATCCCATAAGCATGATTGCTATCGGCATGCTGCTTTTTCCTCTCATCATTAAAGGAAAGATGAACGACCTCTGGAAATAATGCAGGAGGTATAACCCTGCCATGATATTGAGCACGACGTCGGAATTGCCTGTGTCCGTTCCGGACAATGAATGTTCTACCGTATAATACAGCATGATTATGAATGCTGGAGCCTCCATAAGTATCCATGCAGGCTTGTTGCCTATCTTTGGACCCCAATGGGATGATGACAGGTATCCGTACCCTGCCTTGAAGAAGAACAGGGCGATGAATACGATCACTGCCATTGCAGCCATGCATGCCATTGTTATGTAGTATGTGTTCATGCCCTCATGGGATAAGTATGCAAAGGTAATGATAATTTTTGCAAAATGTTTTTTTTGCCTACTTTTGTGCCATATTGTTCGACGTAAATTATATGAGAAGTCTTTTAGCCGCTGTTTTAATGTCATTTTTTGTCCTGTCGTGTACGGACGCGAAAGTAAAGATGTATCGTGTCGAGGTCGTGGCCTCGTTTCCCCACGATGTCGAATCCTACACCCAGGGGCTTTTCTTTAACGATGGACAGATGTATGAAAGTACAGGACTTCATGGCAGATCCACCTTCCGGAAAGTAGACCTTGAAACGGGCAAAAGCCTTGAAAGGCTTGACTTCGATGAAAAGTATTTCGTGGAAGGCTCGGTGATGTTTAACGGCAATCTGTATGTTCTTACCTGGGAAAGCCGCCTTGCCTTTGTCTATGATGCGGAAACTCTCGAGTACAAGTCTTCATGGAAGTATCCTCGTGAAGGGTGGGGGATTACCACAGACGGCAAGCAGCTCATCGCCTCGGACGGCTCTGCAAATCTTTACTTCCTTGACGGGAATCTTGCACAGAAGGACAAGAAGCTTGTTACTGTCGAAGGCCGTCCTGTCCGTTGGCTCAACGAGCTGGAGTATATCGACGGAAAGATATGGGCAAATGTGTACACTTCCGATGAAATCGTGATTATCAATCCAAAGAACGGCAAGGTGGAAGGTGTCGTCGATTGCCGCGGCCTTCTCCCCAAGAGCCTGCGCAAGCCCTCCACAGATGTGCTGAATGGCATTGCCTACAACCCTGAAACCCGCAAGATCTACCTTACAGGCAAGAACTGGCCGAAACTCTATGAAATCAGACTGGTAGAGAAGCGTTAGCTCAGTTTCCCTTTTCCGACACGGCTGAGGTCCACCTTGTGGAATTTGTAGCCCAGACGCTTGAGCTCGAGGGCTGCTCCTGTCTTGTACATCACACGGACTGTGCGGGCGAAGATATGGAAGGCCTTTACTGTCTGATGCTCAATCTGTTCATGCTGTATGAAGGTCGCCGCTTTCTGGGAGCAGCAGAGGAGTATGTTCATGATCTGTCTGGCCTCCACAGACTCAAGTTCAAGTCCAAGGATGCTCTGCACGATGTGTTCGTCCATGTCATCAAACCCCCTCTGTCCATGCAGGGTTTCATATTTTGCGCTGTGATGTCTTCCCCAGTCCTCATCCCACCAATGCGCCACTGCCATTCCGGCGTATCCGGCACATGCTATGGCAAAGTCGGGATAGGCGTTCACTTCCGGGAGAGCTTCCGCAATATATTCCGGAGCCCATTCCTTCCACTTATGGTCGATGTCTTCAGAGTTCAGAAGTTCTCCGTCCAGCATTCCCAGACTTGTGCACATCTTCAGTATCTCCATCTGGAGATTCTCTTCGTACTGGTCGTAATATTGTATGCTTTCTTCCATTGTAGTCTGTGTTTTTAATATTGAAATGCAAATGTAGTAATTTTCATCGGTATTGCGCCTCACCTGGAGAAGTATATGTCTGTTCTCGGAAATCGGTAGGTATCTTGTCCGGCATCACTTACTCTTCGGGAACTTGGTAATTTTGGGCCGAAAGTCGCACAAGCTGTGTGAGGACCTCTGCAAATGCAAAACGCTCAGGTGAAGCCAGTAAAAAAGCTCGCATCACTGCGAGCTTTTTTGGTTAGTTAGTAGTGTAGTGTATTCCCTTTTAGGGATGATTAATTATTAGTGGTTAGAAACGTCTTAATGACATAAAATCGTTATGTCGATTGCAAATATATGTAAAAAAATGTAACTTCCAAATAAAATCGGATAAAATAACTGCAATCTTCGTGTCCGGTCACGGGGTCATTGTTCAGACAACAGGTGAGGACGAAGCTTTTTTGTCCTTTCTATAGCCTGTTCATCCTGCCATTCGCGGATAAGCTTAGGGTTGCCGCTCAACAGGACCTCAGGAACTTTCCATCCGTTGAATTCTGCCGGCCTTGTATAGACAGGAGGGGAAACAAGACCATCCTGGAAACTGTCGCTCAAGGCAGACGTCTCGTCGCTTATTGCGCCGGGAATAAGTCTTACCAATGAATCTGCGAGAATGGCCGCAGGAAGTTCTCCGCCGCTGAGTACATAGTCTCCGCAAGATATTTCACGGGTTATGAGATGCTCACGGATGCGGTGGTCGATACCTTTATAATGGCCACAGAGTATGATTATGTTTTCTTTCAACGAAAGCTCGTTTGATGTGTTCTGGCTAAGGATTTCTCCGTCAGGAGACATGTAGATCACTTCGTCGTACTCCCTTTCTGCCTTAAGTTCCTGTATCATGTTGTAGACAGGCTCAAGCATGATCACCATCCCGGCATCTCCTCCATAGCTGTAATCGTCTACCTGCTGACGCGGGCCTTTGCCGTATTTGCGGAGGTTGTGGACATGAATCTCCACCAGTCCTTTTTTAATCGCCCGTCCTACAATGGAATGGCTGAGAGGACTTTCCAGAAGTTCCGGTACAACTGTAAGAATATCTATTCTCATATCAAAACTGTTAGTGAACTGCAAAAATAACAATAAGATTCGGCATTTACTAAAAAAATGGTATATTTGCAGATTGTATAAATATAAACCAATAACTCCATTATTATGAGTGAAGAAATTATCCCTGGTGTTGAGATCGCGCCAGATGTAGTAGTGGCTGAATCTGTAGAAACTGCGGAGCCGGCTGTAAATTATTCAGAGAAGACGCTTGCCGAACTGGTGTCTCTATTTGAAGAACTTGTCAGGAATGAAGAAAGGATGAAGCTGTCCAAGGATGCCGAGGCAATCAAGGCGGCTTTCTACAAGAGGCTTTCCAAGGAAAAGGCTGAGGCTGGAATCCTTGTCGCTGAAGTCCAGTCTGAGAACGCTGATGAAGATGCGGAGTCTTTGAACGGGGAAGAGGCAGTCACCACCAATCCTTTCATAGAGATAGAAAGAGGCTTTAAGGAACTGTATGTTTCATATAAGAAGGAGCGTGCAGAATATAATAGACAACTTGAGAAGGAACGTGAGCATAACCTGGAACTCAAGGAGGCGGTAATAAATGACCTTAAGATCCTTCTGGACAAACAGGAAGATGTGAATGCTACATTCCCTGAATTCCGCGAGATCCAGAACAGATGGAGGGCTGCTGGTCCTGTCCCTGCCCAGAATTACAGGAATCTGAACGAGACATATCAGCTTTATGTGGAGCAGTTCTATGATATGGTCAAGATAAACCGTGAACTTCGTGACCTCGACTTCAAGAAGAATCTGGAAGCTAAGGAGGAGTTCTGTGAGCTTGCTGAGAAACTTGCTGATCATCCTAATGTTGTAGAGGCCTTTCATGAACTTCAGAAACTGCACGAGCAGTGGAAGGAGTACGGACCGGTTGCAAAAGAATACAGAGAACAGATCTGGGATCGTTTCAAGGCTGCTACAGCAGTGATCAACAAGAAGTATCAGGCCTTCTTTGAAGATATCAAGGAACAGCAGGCGGAAAATCTTGTAAAGAAGACTGCATTATGCGAGAAAGTGGAGGAAATCGCTTCAAGGGAAGTCGCGGACTCAAATGAATGGAATACATTCTCAAAGGAGATTGAAGATATCCAGAAGGAATGGAGGACCATCGGCTTCGCATCCAAGAAGGAGAATCAGAAGATTTATGACAGATTCCGTGCAGCATGCGACAGCTTCTATGGGAGAAAGAGGGATTTCTACAATACTTATAAGGAAAGCATCAACGCCAATCTTGAGAAAAAGATTGCCCTTTGCGAAGAGGCTGAGATGCTCAAGTCCAGCACTGAATGGAAGAAGACTACAGACCAGTTCATCAATCTTCAGAAACAGTGGAAGGAAATAGGTGCAGTTCCCCGTAAGAAATCCGAGCAGCTCTGGAAGAGGTTCCGTGCAGCTTGTGACGAATTCTTTGCAGAAAGGGATAAGCATGCAAAGCCTGAGAATGATTTCTATGGAAATCTCAAGGCAAAGCTGCGCCTCATCGATGAGATCAATGCATATGAACTGAAGTCTGACGAATCAGACTATGCTGCAATGCAGGAGTTCCAGAACAGGTGGCAGGAAATAGGATTTGTGCCTTTCAAGGAAAAGGATAATGTTGCCAAGGCCTACAAGGATGCTATGGCCAAGTTCCCATCTTCCAGCCGTGGAAACCGTAGAGGACGCGGAGGTAAGCCTCAGCTTTCGGAAAGGGATCGTCTTGTCCACAAGTATCATCAGCTTGAGCAGGATGTCGTGACTTATGAGAATAATATAGGATTCTTCTCGATGTCCAGGAATGCTGAGCCTCTCATCCGTCAGATGCAGGAAAGGATAGCGCAGGCAAAGGAAGAACTCAAGACGATCGCATTGCAGATACAGGCTTTGAATGAAGCGGAAGAACAGGAGTAAATCATTAAATATAGAATGAACAGAAGTAATACAATAGGAATAGTTCTGATTGGTCTGATCATGTTCGGTTTCATGTGGTTTCAGGCTAAGCAGACAGAAAAGCAGATGGCAGTCCAGGCACAGCTTGACTCCATTGCAAGAGTGGAACAGATGGCCGCGATGGCGATGGATTCCATCAAAAGGGCGCAGGGGATAGTAGCGGATGGGGAAAGTGCAGGTGTCAAGGTAATGAACATGCCTGCTTACAAGGACAGTCTTCTGACGGAGGCAAGACTCGCCTCTCCTGAAATCCTTACCCTGACCAATGATAAGGTACAGATTTCGTTCACGACCAAGGGAGCACAGATTCATTCAGTCAGACTGAATGATTATCAGGCATATGACAGCACTGCCCTCTACCTGATAAAGCCTGAAATGAGCCAGATGGGCATTTCTGTCTTTGCGGGAGAGAATATCAACACTAAGGACTTTGTGTTTCATGTAGCTGAACATGACGATTCGACCGTTGTCATGAGACTTCCTTTTGCAGGAGGCGGGTATATTCAGCAGAAGTACTGGCTTACTGAAGGAAGCTATATGATGCAGAACGAGTTGTCCTTCGTCGGTATGGAAAATGTCATTCCGAGAAATGTCTCCATGCTTGACATTGACTGGTCTGTAGTCATTCCGCGTCTGGAAAAGGGATACAAGAACGAGAAGCAGTACTCTAAGCTGGATTACTATTTCTCAGGAGACAAGAAGCCTGAAGAAATCGCGAAGGGTAGGGATGAAAGCGAGAGAGTGGACACAAAGGTAAAGTGGTTCGCTTTCCAGCAGCAGTTCTTCTCTGCAATCATGACGTCAGGAACGGAGTTCGCTTCGGCAGACTTCGCGGTGAAGTATTTTGCAGAAGACGATCCTTCACATAATCTCATGGCATGTTCAGCGAGGCTTCGCTCTGATTTCCAGCCTGGCTCAGACAACATTTCTCTATCATATGAGTATTACCTCGGCCCTAATGACTACAGGACGCTCAAGGAATATGATATGAATTATGAGAAGATCATACCTCTGGGAGGATGGCTTGTCGGCTGGATCAGCCGTTTTGTGATAATACCGATCTTTGACTTCCTCGGTAAGTTCATAAGCAGTTACGGACTGATCATTCTGCTGCTTACCCTCATCATCAAGATCGTCATCATGCCTTTGACGATAAAGTCATACAAGTCTTCGGCAAAAATGCAGGTCATAAAACCTGAAATAGACAAGCTCAATGAGAAGTATCCGAATGAGAAGGATGCCATGAAGAAGCAGCAGGCTATGATGAATCTGTATCAGAAAGCCGGAATCAGCCCTATGGGAGGATGTCTTCCGATGCTGCTGCAGTTCCCGATACTCTTCGCGATGTTCCGTTTCTTCCCGGCTTCGATAGAACTTCGTCAGCAGAAGTTCCTGTGGGCGGATGACCTGAGCTCATATGACTCCATTCTTGATTTCGGATTCAATATTCCGCTGCTTGGAGACCACCTGTCCCTGTTCGCTCTTCTTATGGCTGTGACTATGTTCGTCTACTCGAAGATGACTTCAGGTCAGATGTCAAATGACCCGAATATGGCGGGAATGAAGTTCATGAGCCTGTACCTCATGCCTATCATGATGTTCTTCATCTGTAACAACCTTTCTGCAGCCCTCAGCTATTACTATCTTCTTTCCAATATCATCACGATGATAGTGACGTGGTATATCCGCAGGTTTGTTGTGACGGAAGATAAGGTCAGGGCGGAGATGATGCTTAACTCGAGCAAGCCTAAGAAGAAGTCCAAGTGGCAGCAGAAGCTTGAGGAAGCTCAGAGGATGCAGGAACAGATGCTTAAGGAACAGCAGAAGAAAAACCGTAGATGATAAAAATCCCTTTATGATAAAGGACGTACTTAAAGGTCTGTATAGTGAACTGCCGGCAACTGTCAAGTTGGTGGCAGTTTCTAAATTCCACCCGATTGAGTCGATAGAGGAGGCATATGCAGCAGGGCAGAGATGCTTTGGAGAGAGCCGCCCTCAGGAACTTCTTGCCAAGGTGAAGGCCTTGGAAGAAATCCGTGTCCTGAATGGTGATGCCGGATATATGTCAGATGTGGAGTGGCACTTCATCGGCCACCTTCAGACCAACAAGCTCAAGATGGTCCTACCTTATGTCTCTCTGGTCCAGTCTGTTGATTCCATTCGTCTGCTTGAGGCAATAGATCTGTGGGGCAGAAGCAATGGGAAGGTGACTGATGTGCTTCTGGAATGCCATATCTCGTCTGATGAGACCAAGCAGGGCTTCAGCTCTGGGGAAATTCTGGATCTTCTGTCTTCTGGAAAATCATATCCTAATGTCAGGATAAGAGGTGTGATGGGAATGGCCTCGCTTACAGATGATAAAGAAGTCATAAAAGCTGATTTCCGGAGACTTGTTGATATTCATGATATGCTGGCCGACTGGATTTCCGAGACTCCTCTTCTTCCTGCATCCGGGGATTATTCGGAAATATCCATGGGCATGTCTGGCGATTATCCGTTGGCAGTAGAGATGGGTGCCACACTGATACGCATCGGATCCATGATCTTTGGAGAGCGCCGATATTGACCGTGCTCCGCCGATGGCCATCAAAAAATGGCTTAAAAATTTTGAAAAATGACATTCGCTTTTTATATTTGCATGTCTATGTCCATTTTACGGCAAATTAACAACTTAATTATACTAAACGTTATGAAAAAGATTCTCTTTCTTATTGCAGTGCTTGCAGTAGCATCATGCGGCTCACCTAAGGTGACTCAGACTACTACCACTACTACAACTACAGTAACCACTGACCTTTCTAAGTATGAGACAGGTCTTATTGAGTATGGTTATGCAAGAAGCCACAATAAGGGCAAGGCGTATACTGACGCTCTCAGGAATGCTCAGCAGAATATCGCAACAAGACTTTACCGTGTCGTAAGTGCTGTGGATACAGACTTCGCTCAGGATACAGAGAATGGAGCAAAACTTCAGAGCCTCAGCGAAAGATCATCAAGATTCGTTGGTGTTATCGACGAGCAGGTAGTTACAGTAAAGCTTGCCGGCGAGCCTAAGTTCAACAGAACTTCTGACGGAATCTTCGAGTGCGAGGTTGAAGTCCTCATGGATAACGCTCTCGTAGCAAAGGTACAGGCCGCTCTTTCTGAGGCTGCAATGTCTGATGACGATGCAGTGCGTGTAAAGTTCGAGGAGAACAAGTTCAGAGAAGTATACGAGAAGGAACTTGCAGATTTCCGTAGCCGTAAACAGCAGAATCAGTAATCTAATATAGTAGACTCAAGATATGCTTGGATATGGAAAAGCAGTCTTGTCTACATTCTGTTTTACCTTATTATTGTCAGTTTATCACGTCAGTGGTCAGATTTTGACGGCTGCTGATGTCATGACTGACAATAATTATGTATGTAAAATAGGTAGAGGCGAGACTTTGGAAGAAGCAGATAAGGCTGCGTTGAAGCTTCTGGCGACTCATTCGGCGGAAATCCTTGTCAATGACATACATCATGTCAAGGAAGTGTTCACCGAAAAAGGAGGCAAATATGAGGAAATCAGTCAGGACGATCTTGCTGTGATAAGTAATGTCTATCTTGAAAACGTAGGCAGGTTCGTGCTATCTGATGTCGAAGGTGAATGTCAGGTCCTGAGGTATATGACCCAGGAAGACTTTGCTCATAGATTCGATAAGTGCATCGAACAGATAAAGAACTATGTAAGGACAGGTCAGGATGCCGTGGAATCACGTCGTCCTGATGAAGCCATACGAAATTTCTCATGGGCTTTTGCCTTGACGAAGTCGTGTCCTGTCGATATCAGGATGGATGGAATCAGCATCGGTATTCCTCAGTATTGCGTAATGGAGATCAATAAGATCCTTGATAATATCGATGTCAAGGTCATCGGAATAGAAAAGGATGAAGAGCAGCAGACATATCCTTATCGTCTCTATGCCGATGTGACATGGGAAGGCGTTCCAGCTGAATCATTGACATATCATTATTACGATGGCAGCGGATGGGTTTATGACCAGAAGGTCAAGGATGGACGTGTCGTGTTCGAGATGCAGTCGCTTCAGGATCCGTTCAAATTCCAGGTTGAATGCGTATATATGAATCTTGCCCGCATGCTTGACCAGCGTGTGTCTGCTGTTCTTGAGTCCCATGAGAGCCTGAGAAGTTTCGACGGGGCTTTCAAGGATGTGAAGACAAAGCCTAAGGGTGTGAAGCCTACATCCAGAGTATTCGACAATACTTCATCCAAGGTGACTTCTGCTGTGGATGATTCCTTGCATTCTGCTCATAGCAAGCAATTCAAGTTCACTATTGATACGAATGTCCCTAAAGAGGAACAGTATCTGGAGATGATGAAAAAAGTGGAGAAGGCTATACGTAGCGGTGAACTGAATTCTCTGGAGAATTATTTCACACCGACGGCGTGGAAGGAGTTCAAAGATATCGTTGCCAGCGGAAACCCTCGTATCGTACGTACTCCTGAGTATAGGATGATCAAGCTTGACACTCTTGTCATGTGCAGAAGTATTCCTCTGAAGTTGAAGTTCAAGGGCAATAATTCCTTTGTGGAGGATGTCTCATTCAGAATCAGTGCAAATTCTGACAAGATCGTCAATGTCGCATATACTCTTTCTTCACGTACGGAGGAGATGATCATGTCAATGCAGTGGGAGGACCGTGCCCGTATCCTTCTGCTCAATTTCCTTGAGGATTACCGTACTGCATACTGTCTGAAGGATATTGAATATATCGATAAGATATTTGCAAACGATGCCTACATCGTGACCGGTAAGATACTTCGTCCTCGTCCACCTAAGAAAGGAGACAGGACAGATGTCGTGATGGATAAGGAAACCGTCGTATACCAGACCAAATCAAAGGGAGAGTACATACATTCTCTGAGGGAAAGCTTCCGCGGCAAAGAGTTCGTGAACATACAGTTCGACGAGTGCAATGCAGCCAAGGGATATGATGGAAAGGAGGGTATGTATGCGGTCCAGATGCGTCAGCACTATTATTCCAACAATTATGCAGACCAGGGATGGCTTACTCTTGCCATCGATATGAGGCAGGAAAAGGATCCTCTGATCAAGGTCAGGGTATGGCAGCAGGAACAGAACAAGGAATATAGCGCCGAGACCATGATAGCCAGGACTATCTCGGTAAGCAATCAGATAAACTGATTACAATAGAAAACGCGACCATATGAACAGAAAAAGATTCCTATCCTCTTTGTGCATTTCAGCGGCAGTATCATTGTTTCTGCTCGTTATCTGCTACGTGTATATGAATATGCCATATACATACGGATATGGAGACAATACCGTCAATAGAATGTCCTTCCTGAAGGATATGTTCCGGCCGTCACAGCCGACTGATGACGTTATTGCAGTCAATGTCTCCTATGATAGGGATCTTATTCCGTTCAATGATTCCCAAGGAATTCCTGCTGGGGCGATCGACATCACGGACCGTGCCAAGCTTCTGGAGTTCATGACCAGACTCAAGAAGTGGGATAATTATAAGTACGTGTTATGTGATATACGCTTTGATGACCCTCAGCTTGTGACCCCTTCAGATAGTGCCCTGTTTGCATGTATCGCTTCCATGAGGGACATCGTGGTGGCGACGGAAGACCCTGATATCGCCCCTTCCATCCTACGTGAGAAGGCGGCTGTATCCCAATACAAGGTCCGTATGGCAGGAGACGACTTCATGAAGTACAATTTCATCTCTGACGGCAATGAAGGCATTGTACTCAAGATGTGGAAGGATATCACGGGAGGAACTTATGAAAAACACTGGTGGGGATATACATGTAATGGAAAGTTGAGCGTGAATTCGATCATTCCGGACATCAGGTTTGCCATATATGATATCTATTCTCCGGAAGGTGACAAGCTTATATATCAGCTTGGAGCAGACATCACGGATTATCCCGAGGAATATGTGAAGGATCTGTTTGACGGAAAGATGATTCTGATAGGGGACTGGCTCAAGGACGACCTGCATATGACGGTGCGCAGCAGCCAGCCTGGAATCTCCATAGTATACAACGCATTTCTTTGTATCATTAACGGAGAGAATATTCTTCCTGTCTGGGTCTACATCCTCCTTTTCCTTACATTCTTCATCGAGTCTATGTTCATGCTCAAGGATTATTGGCAGTTCGTAGCACCTGACTGGAAGATAGTAAGGTGGTTCAGGAGGCTTTCCGGAGTCAATATAGGTCAGTTCAATGTAGGTCGTCTCCTTAAGAATGTCCTTGCATTCATTTCCTATAGTACTCCATTGGTTCTTGTCTGTGAACTTATATATCTGACGTGCGGCGTGTTCGTCAATGCCATAATTATCGGAACATTGTTTTATGTAGCTTCTCTATTCATATAAAGTTGATTCTTATGAAAAAACTGTTAGGATTTATCATCATTGCCTTGTTTCTTGGATCTTCCTATTGCCATGCAGGAGGGGATAAGTTGAAAATCATATTCATCAATACTCCTGAGGTGGTGGTAGACGGTGTCGGTCTGCATGTAGGTGATACTTTCTTTTCTGACGCGACCATCAGGTGGGATAATCCCAGGCAGGTCGTGAAGGTCATTAACATGTCCTCGAAGAAGCAGCAGATAATGAAGCCGGAACCTATTGAAGTCACGACTTCTCATTCCACCAGGGATTATATGAATCTGGACTACAATCTTTCCACAAGAAATGAAGTCGTTCCTGCAGCCTATTTCTTCCTTGAATATCAAGATGAAAAAGGAGGAAAGATGACCAGGGCGATTTCTGAGGGGACCTCATTGGATGGTCTCCCGGAAAAGGTTTCGCTGCTGTATTGCGATGCCTCCGGTTGTCAGGATGTTCTGATAACAGATGACTTTAATGGCTTTATCGATGAATTCAGATGGTCGGACCGGATCATTTCCTATGTCATAGATTACCGGAAGCATTGGAAGGTATATCAGTGGCTGATGTATAAACTTATGGATCGTCCTCATTGTGATGTGGAGTACACTCAGGAGGATGTGAAGCTGTATTTATCCTTAAAATAAGAAAAGATGAAGAGACTTTTCGCCGTCATGATTGCTGCACTCATATCGGGATGCAGCATTTGTGCTGATATATATGCCCAGGGAGGGAGCACACTCGTTCTTGATGAGGCGTCCTTTGCTCCTGTGAATGTGGATGCATTGACAGGAGTCAATATCGACCCTATCGGCAAGGACCGTTCTAACCGAGAGTGTGCCAGGGTAAAGATACATGTGACCCGTATGTCTCCATCGGAAGTTGCAGGAATCAGTGTCAGGACTGTCGGAGGTAATATTCTGGTAATGAAGCAGACTGTAGCTGCAGGCGGGAACGGTATCATAGTCGAGATGACAGCCCGCCCTGATACGAGATTCTACCTTCATCATGATGTGTTCGGTGAATCGAATGTAGCCAGCGTGGATCTTGCCGGCAATAAGGAATATACCATTGAGGCATGGTGTAATCTTTCTCAGACGATAACCGTTGCCTGCGACCGTATCGGTGCCGGTGTGTTTCTTGACGGACGTCTGGTGGGCCAGATAGGCGGTCAGGGAGTGCTTGTCATACCTGATGTGCAGACAGGTCCTCATCAGCTGAATGTCGCTGATGCCAATGATGATGCAAGCCTGCTCATAAATGTTTCCCGTTCCGAGGTTTATTTCAATGTGGTACTGCAGGACTCCGCCTCATTGCAGCAGTTCGTTCTGTTCAATGTCGATCCGAAGGATGCTACAGTCGAGCTTGCCGGCTCAGTCCTTCCCGTGAGTGACGGTACTGCCTCCAAGATGATGAATTTCGGAACATATACCTATAAGGTCTATGCTCCGAGGTATCATACGGAAGAGGGAACCGTCACCGTAAACAGCATGGACCGTCGTGCAGAGGTCAATGTGAAGCTCAGGCCGGCTGTCGGGATCCTTGAAATAATGGATAATCCATCTCTGAACGGTGCTGACGTCTATGTCGATGATGAGTTTATTGGAAAGGCTCCTCTGACTACGACACAGATATCAAGCGGCTCTCATAAGATCCGCTTCGTCAAACCTATGTATGAACCATATGAACAGTATCTGACTCTTTATGACGGAAAGACTCTTGTCATTTCTCCTGAACTCGTGGCGGACTTTGTGATGGCGACGTTACGTACTGTACCTGGCGGTGAGATATGGGTAAACGGTACATACAAAGGCATGGAGACCTGGACAGGAGAACTTTCCAAGGGTGCATGCAGGTTTGAAGTGCGCAAGGAAGGCCATCGTACTGCATATCTTTCACGTAATATCGAGGCGACGGGATCTCCGGTTACAATTGATCTTCCGGCTCCTGAAGCAGTTTACGGGAGACTTGTGATCAATTCCACTCCAGCCAAGGCTGTTGTTGAAATTTCAGGCATGTCACCGATGGAAACTCCTGTAGTCGTATCCAAGATGCTTACAGGTTCTCACGAGGTCCGTATAACGAAGCCCGGATATCAGGATTATGTGACGACTGTTACGGTCTCGGAAGGAAAGAGTGCAGAGATAAATGCGGTGTTGAAGTCCGGCTCCACTCCTAAGAAATCCACAAAGAAACTTTCGGACTATATTGACAAAGCAAGAAAAGGAGATGCATCTGCACAGTTCGAAGTCGGTTACTGCTATTATTATGGTCTCGGGACACAGGTCAATTATGAAAAGGCGGTAGAATGGTACCGCAAGTCGGCAGCCCAGAATAATTCTGCTGCATGTAACAATCTTGGTTTCTGTTATGAGAGGGGAGATGGTGTACCTAAGAGTATTTCCGAAGCCTTCAGGTATTATAAGACTGCAGCGGACTTGGGAGGCCAAGTCGGACAATGCAATCTGGCATGGTGTTACGAGAATGGAAAGGGTACATCAAAGGATTTGGAGCAGGCTGCATACTGGTATAGGAAGTCGGCAGAACAGGGATGGCCTCGAGCTCAATACAATCTTGGCCATTGCTATGAATTTGGAAGAGGCGTCACAAAGAATATTGATGAAGCTGTCAAGTGGTACAGGAAGGCTGCAGACCAGGGCTATGCCTCTGCGCAATGTAATCTCGGGGTCTGCTATGAACTTGGAGATGGAGTCGTAAAGGATATGTATGAGGCGGCAAGTCTCTATAGGAAGGCAGCAGATCAGGGACATGCCAGAGCACAATGTAACCTTGGACATTGCTACGCTAAAGGAGAAGGAGTACAGAAGGACCTGTATGAGGCTTTCAGATGGATCAAGAAGGCTGCTGACCAGGATAATACAAGAGCTCTGAATAAGCTGGGACTTATGTATGAAAATGGTGAAGGTGTCGGAAAAGATTATTATGAAGCAGTCAAGTGGTTCCGAAGGGCTGCCGATCTGAATAATGAATATGCCCAGTATAATCTGGCACGCTGTTATGAATACGGCTACGGTGTTCCTGCAAGCCGGTCTGAGGCCAGGAAATGGTATCAGAAGGCAGCTGATAACGGCCACTCTGCTTCAAAGGAGAAACTCTTGAAATTCTGAAGATGATCAAACCTGAAACATATGAAAAGACTTTTATACATCATCATCCATATATTTGCAGTCCTGTGTCTGTCTGTTCCGGCAATGGCCCAGAGCAGGAATAGCCTGGTACTCGACCCGGAGTCATTCAAGGCGGTCTATGATGCTGCAAATCCCCTTGATGGCGTGACTATCGACCCTATAGGAAAAGACAGGTCCAACCGTCCCTGCACGAGAATCAAGATTCATGTGTCAAGGATGACCGCTGATGATATCGACCTGCTTGAAGTCAAGCCGGTAGGAGGTAACATCGTGGTGATGAAGAAGATTACGGCTCATGGTAAGAATGGAATAATTGTGGAGATGACGGCAAATCCGCAGCTTCGCTTCTATCTCCATCATCCGCGTCTTGGAGATTCGAATGTGGTTTCTGTAAATGCGTCAGGCGGCAATGAATATCTTATGGAGGCCTACTGCCAGGGTCTTCAGAGCGTCATGTTCTCTTCCAATGTAAAGGGTGCAAAGGTCTATCTTGACGAAGAATATAAAGGAGTCCTTGATGACACCGGTTCCCTTCCTGTTGTAGGAATCCCGATAGGGCCTCACAAGTTGAAGATGGTTTATTATTCTCAGGAGGTTACTAAGGATATTGAGGTTTCTGACCTGAGCTTTTATTTCCGTGTAGACCTGTACGAGGTGCTTATGTGCAATATCCTTTCGGAACCATCCGGAGCAGAAGTGTTTCTTGACGGGAAGAGTATCGGAAAGACGCCTTTCTATAATTATCCGGTAACAGCTACCGCGCATATGTTCAGGGCAGTCCGTGACGGAGTAGAGGATGTAAAGGCCCTGGATGTGTCGGGACTGAATTCCGATATAGTTTTTGATGTCCAGCCTTATGTGCCTGTGAGTATTGCTGTGAATAATGCGGGTCAGGCAGCTTCGGTATCGATAGATGGGGGAGAGTGGCAGAATGCTCCTTTCAAGGGGAATCTCAATGTAGGGACACATAAATTCTCTATCCGTGGTTATGCCGGGAATATAGAAAGTCATACCCAGCAGGTAGTGAAAGGTGCCGACAATTCATTCAGCTATGAATGGCCAGGGGCAGGAGCCTATAAAAACGACAGGTTCTGGTCGGATCTGTATCATGATCTATTCCTTTCGTATGGATATGTGACATTGATGCCTGTAATGACTTTCAACAGCGGATATTCGTGTGGATATGGCGGTATCGTTTCTGTCAATACGGATGAATTCCTGATAGATTATCTGGATTTTTTTGATATCATGGAATCTTCTTCCATATATGTCAAGTACACATCCACCTTCAATGCCAACAAGTTCAAGAATTTCGATCAGCCACATGATATTGACAGGTATACGTGGGACAATGCACCAGGAGTCAAGGAACTGAACACAACTTCAATAACAGCAGGAGTCATGTTTGAATTCGGAGCGTTGGCTCCGTTCATAGGTCTGGGATATGGTAAAAGGACACATTACAACACTATCGGAAACTCCTTGTATACCACTCCCGACATGAAGTATGAGAGCTGCGATATGGACTTGGGACTCCTTTGCAATCTGGGACGTTTCAAACTTATGGCCAGCATTACCTTCCCTGGTGCAAATGTCGGCTATCCGTTATACAATGTAGTAAGCCATTCGTGGGATTATCTCAGGTGGGGTGTGCAGGGAGCATGGAGATTTGCATGCTGGTACTGCAGCCTTGGCCCTCTGTTCGACCTTATAAATCTTGCAGCCGGAGAGGACCTGTCAGGCTATTCTGAAGTGCTTGATATCATAGCACCTTGGGCTCCGGATCCGATTGAGAAGTCCAAGGCGAGAGGCTGGGAATGGTTCCCATATAATTTTGTTGAACTGAATCTCGGTATAGGAATTGCCTTTTAAATTTGTGGCATGACTTTATTGCAGTTCATCAATCATTGCCCTTGCCACTGCGAATGAGGCTCCGGAACCTCCAAGTTCCTTTCTTATGTGTGCGTAGTCGGAGAGCATTTTCTTCCGTCTGCCCTGATCCTCGATCAGTTCGATGATTTCTTCCGTTATGGCATCTACGTTACAATCCTTCTGAATGAATTCCTTGAAGGCCAGACGGTTAGCTATAAGGTTTCCAAGGCTGATGTATTTGATCTTCACTATTTTTCTGGCAATCCAATAGGTGATGGGATTGGTTATGTAGCCCACTACCTGAGGTGTGCCGAAAAGCACGGTTTCCAGTGATGCCGTTCCTGAATTGACGACAGCAGCCTCTGCATGTCTTATTATAGACTGTGTCTGACCGAATATGACCTTGATGTAGCTGCTGTTTTCAGGTGTTATCCATTTGCTGTAGTCCTCCATGCTGCGGGCGGGTGCTCCGGCAATGATGAACTTGTAGTCTTTATATCCAGCCAGAGAATGCATCTTTTCTGCAAATCCGGTAAGTACAGGCATCATGGTCCTGATCTCGCCTCTTCTGGATCCTGCAAGCATGGCGATGAACTGTCCGTCCTGCAGGGAATTGTCAAGCATGAATCTTGATCTTGTCTGGCTGATGGCATCTGATCCGTCCACTGCGTCTACAAGAGGATTCCCTTTATATATGTAACTTATGCCCTTTGAGTCGAAATACTGTTTCTCGAAAGGAAAGACGATGAACAGCTTGTCCACATATGCCTTGAGCTTCTTTATCCTGCCTTCCCTTGATGCCCACACCTTGGGTGCTATGTAGTAGAATACCTTGAATCCGGCCTTGTGGGCAAATTCTGCAATCTTGAAGTTGAAGCCAGGGTAGTCTATCAGAATCACGACATCCGGTATGCTTCGGGTTATGTCCTGTCTGCAGAAGCTTACGTTCCTGAGCAGCTTGCCGGCTTTTGCCAGCACTTCCACAAAGCCCATCACTGCGCCTTCCTTGTAGTGTCTGACAAGCCCGGAGAATGATGGCTGCGTATCTGACTCTGTGCAGCCTTTCTCATATCTTTTCCATACTGCCTCCATGAGGTCACCTCCCCAGAAGCGTATTTCCGCCTTAGGGTCTTCTGCATACAGCCCCTTCATGAGGTTTGAGCCATGAAGGTCTCCGGATGCTTCTCCAGCTATGATGTAGTATTTCATGCAAATATCTTTTTCAGGTTTGCAGTCTCTTCATAGTCAGTGCAGTCGAGGTTGTGGGCGACTACAGAAACATATCCTTCCGCCACCAGTCTGTGGTCGGCATTTTCAGGATTTTCCGGGTCATCTTCGAAATCTCCTACCATCATATAGAGATCTTCCCCTTCTTCAAGCTTCGGGGTTGAACTCTGTCCGAGCAGTTCCGGGGTGATCCCGTATTTTGCATAGTGGTCAAGATCCCATTCCTTGAATTCACGCACCCATCTTCCCATGCCCTGCACGCCTGTACGTATGCCCTTGATGTCGTCGGCCGGGATATTCGGGAAATTTACATTGTAGTATATCCCACGTTTAGCCGGCCAGTTTGCAGTAAGATTTTTGAAAATATCTCCGAAATACTTCTCGACTCCGCTGAAATCCGCATCCGGATGGAGAGTATCAAGAGAAACTCCTATGGCCGGGATGCCATTAAGGGCGCCCTCCATGGCGGCCCCAAGCGTTCCTGAATAGCACGAAGCAGTCGCGGCGTTGGAACCGTGATTGATTCCTGAAACGACAACATCAGGGAAATTGCCGAGAAACATGGTATTAAGACCGAACTTCACGCAGCTTGCAGGAGTTGCATCGACATAATGCCATCCGCTCCCCAGATCCTTATGGGCTATCTGCTTGAATCCGAGGGAGACGGCCATGGACATACCGGACTGGTGGTGCTTGGGAGCAATGACAGTGACTTCCCCGAACTGTTTCATGATTTCTGCAAGGACCTTGATGCCCTTTGCCTGATATCCGTCATCGTTTGTTATCAGAATACGCATGGTAGGGTTAATTTTCTTGCAAAGATAGGGAATATATCCATAAATTTTTCTAAATTTGCACCGCTTTTGCGCATTATGGTCGCGATAAGTGAAAAAGTAATTAAAGTATAACTTTATATAAATTTTTATAAACGATGATTAAAATTGGTATTAACGGTTTCGGCCGTATCGGCCGCATGGTTTTCCGTGCAGCTGTTGAGAATTTCTCAAACGACATTCAGGTAGTAGGTATCAACGACCTTCTCGAGCCAGAGTATCTTGCTTACATGCTTAAGTATGACTCAGTTCACGGTCAGTTCAAGGGAGAAGTCGCTGTAGAGGACGGTGCTCTCGTAGTAAACGGTAACAAGATCCGCCTCACTGCAGAGATGGATCCTGCTAACCTCAAGTGGGATGAGGTTGGTGCTGAGGTTGTTGTTGAGTCTACCGGTCTCTTCCTTGAGGATGAGAAGGCTCGCAAGCACATCCAGGCAGGTGCAAAGAAGGTTATCATGTCTGCACCTTCAAAGGACGCTACTCCAATGTTCGTATATGGTGTAAACCACGAGACTTATGCAGGTCAGGACATCATCTCTAACGCATCCTGCACAACTAACTGTCTTGCTCCTATCGCTAAGGTTCTCAACGACAAGTTCGGTATCGTTAAGGGTCTCATGACTACAGTTCACGCTGCTACAGCTACTCAGAAGACTGTTGACGGTCCTTCACGCAAGGACTGGAGAGGTGGTCGCGGTATCCTCGAGAACATCATCCCTTCATCTACAGGTGCTGCTAAGGCAGTAGGTAAGGTTCTTCC
>JAZSEQ010000023.1:0-12148 GCA_045531765.1 Candidatus Cryptobacteroides sp.
AACGATTGATGTGCTTTCATCTTCCTCCTGCTCCTTTTCTCCTTTGTTTACTGCAACTCCAAGGAGACTTCCGGCTGCCACGATGTCATACTGAGGATATTCTTCCTGGAAATATTTAAGCGCTAGGAGGGCACGTTTGCAGTCCTGTATCTCATCAAGAATGATCAAGGTGTCGTGCGGGGTAATTCTTACATTGTAGAGTGATTCGAGATATGCGATGACCTCCAAGGGATTGATATTTTCCTTCAGGAAGTTGCGGACATCAGGAACAAGGTCAAGGCTGACGCGGACATAATTTTTATAGTGTTCTTCTCCGAATTTTTCGAGAATGTATGATTTTCCTACCTGTCTTGCTCCTTGAAGGATGAGGGGTTTGTGACCAGGTCTGTTTTTCCAGGCAACTAGTTGTTCTGTGATTTTCCTTTTCATCGCAAAATATATTAACTGAGACCAAAATTAATCAAAAACTATGAAAAAATCAAAATTGGAGTGACTTTTTCATAGTTTTCGATAATATTTGAGTTTGAATTCGCGATTTGCAAATCGCAAATTCTAATAATTTAATAGGCGCTTTTCACATAATCCGTGCTATTTTGAGGGGTAATTTTCACATTTTCCGGATTTTGATGGTGTGTGTACCGGACTCAAAAATAGAGGACACGAAAATGCCGGACACGCTTCCGCGCATCCGGCATGATTATCAATCAAATACTTTATCGCATTTATCCTATAACTCATTCTGTAGGGGCACTGCCAGGAGAAGTAGCAGAATAGACAAGACGCACAGATTTTATTGTATTTGTTCGCCTCAATCTCACACCAACCGGTTGGGATAAAGATACAGCACCTGCTCCTAACGTCGTACCATTACCTGCAACGATCTTGTCTTCATATAGACGGTATATCGATTCCTTATTTGCGCCTGCTCCATAAGATGAACCTGGAAATCCCTTGCCAAATTCAAATAGGCCGAAAGCGCTAGTACTACTACTAGTACCGATCAAACCCACTTCCTTCAGATAACGATTCTGAATCCCCGGAAATAAGATTACACCCAAATCAGCAGTATTAGACAATCCTTTCGTTGCAGACCACGTATATAATCCGTCATCTCCCGAAGACCCTCTTTGACGGGCAATGATAACCTCTAATGGCAATTTCTTTTCTTCGCCATCAATGACGCTAGTATAGGTGTGGTAGTAAGTATAGGCCTCTCCCTGACCACTATATGGAGCCCCACTCCAAGTCTCCTGATTTGTAACCGGACCATCGCCTTCAAGCGGCCACGATGCAGCTGCAAAATTAATTGTAATTTCAAAATCTCTCGGCAGATCGTCATATGGCAGAATCACCTTTCCCGCATTGAACACATCGCTGCGTAGGAGCTGGAAGTCAATGTCATTGTTCTTGACAAAGGTCTGGTCATCCTGATCTGTGAAGACAACCTGGATACCAGCGCAGTCACCCACAGGGCAGACTGGAATAAAATAGTCCTTTCCAAGTTCAAATCCGCCTTCAGGAGCATTTAAAGTCACATGGTCAACGTTACCCGCTGAAGCGATCGGAAGACCATTTTCGTCAATTGTAACGGTCACATCACCGGTCAAACCCCAAAACTCAGGAGTCTCGGCCTCATCTGCAGACTTTCTCGCCTTGAAAGTGACGCTCTTTGTCCTTGCTGCATCTTCTGCTGCATTGAATGAAAACGCCAGAAGTGCACCCACGTTCTTGAACTGAAGAATCTGTTCTGTAACCTCAGCATCCTTCACTGAAACTGCTACAGAGACATTGGAACCTGATTCAAAACCGTTAGCTACAGCTGTCTGCTCCGCAGGGAAAGTCACCGAGAATGTACCATCGACATACGTGTTAGCATCTGAATGAGGATAAACGGCATAATAAGTCTCGGCAGAAGCATCTGCAAGACCAGAGAAGCGAGCTACAACACCATTTTCAAAAAGTTCAGGCTCACCGAATGAAGTCCTTGTTACCGACTCCTCACCTACAGAAAACACTGTAATTGCGTCTGTCGCCTCCCAAAGGACACTGCCGTCAGATGACTCAAGAGTAGTTTTGGACATAACATCCTCCTCCATCGAAGCCGAGAAAGTCATCTGTACCAAGTTGCCATCCTGAACGGAAGCATCACTCTCCGGAGCATTGATCTCATTACCCATTTTGTCTGCACATGAAGCAAACACTATTGCAGCAACTGCTGCAAAAAACAATCTGAAAGTCTTTTTCATAATCTGTCCTCCATCAATACCATCCGTTATTCTCGACACCTGCCCCATAACTCGGAGCTGAGTCATTGTCACCCATCCCCTTGAAACTCTCGTTTCCGAATGATTCGCAGAGGACACCTTCTGAAAAGACCTCTACAGGAGTGCAGACCGGAGACTTATAACCTGCCCCCCCCTTGATTGTTTTGGTATTCATAATATCTGTAGTTTGATTATTATTGTCAATGTCTGAAAATCAGCCCCGTACGAAGCCGAAGATCCGAACGGGGCAAATATAAGCATTTGATATTAATTTTGCAAACGCAAACCTGTGTTTTACATAATAAAACATAAAGTGCGTTTTATTCCGGTCTGGTCTTAGTATAGGTTATATCAAGAGTATAAAGCCTTCCATTTGCTCTTCTTGCCCTTACAACACAAGGAACTCCCACACCTATCTCGACTGGTGTTCCCTCCTGACTGGTATAAGGGAATGTCCATGTATGATCCCCCTTGAAAGAAGATGAAACGTTAGCCAAGCCACCGGTATAGACTCCCTTTGACAGAGTCCATTGTCCCGAAGTTTCATCCGGTGAAGTAAAATGTATTGACTTGAAATACCTATTGCTTACACCTGGCACCTCAATCTGAAGAGAATAATTTCCATTGCCGATTGCAGGACCGGCATACAGTCCGTCAGACGGTTTTGATACATCGTAGGAATAAGTGTTATCTGCGGCACGCGCGTATAATACAAATTTCAAATCCTCCACTTGGGATGTCCCTTCAGACGATGTGTAGGAATATTTATATGTATATACATCGCCGTTTTCCGTATCCTGATCAGCCTCCGCAACACAAGGTTCCACAAACGGCCAGCCCTTGGTAAAGTCAAGAGAGATAGTAAACTCGTCCGAAAACAAGTCCGGAGCACTTGGCGAAGGAGGATAGGCCGCCAGAATCTCTGCTGCTGTGATGTCGGTACGCGCCCCCATCGGAATCACACGGTCCGTAAGGATATAATCGACGCCGTTCTCAATGGCGAGATGCTCGTCACCGCTCGGGAAGATAGAGCACTGCACGTGATAGCCGCCGTTTCTCAGCCTGTCTATCATTTCCTTTGAATAATAGCCGGATTCCATAGAAGAAATGCCGCAGTCTCCACCGATCTTCACAAGTTCTGTCTCTATTGTATCGAATCCGCTGCTGATGGACCACAGGACAGTACACTTGGATTTCAATTCGGAACGCACCTTCAATACGTTTTCAAAGTTGGCACCGGTAAAGCACACCCAATCATCGCCCATGATCTCCTGTGCCAGCTCGTATGACTCATAGATGGAACTGTGAAGCATAGGCCTCATGCCGCAGCGCTTGCATTCAAGCAGCATTTCTTCAAGAGTAGGGCACGGAAGACGGAACGCCGGTTCGGTTGATTCGAGGACATAATTGTTCCTAAGTTCCTCAAATGTAAGGTCAGACACCTTGACGTCTCCGCTTATTTCAGTATAGTCGGCATTCCTCATGCTCTTGTTGATGGTGGCATCGTGCATCACGACCATCACATTATCCTTGGTATATTTGACATCACACTCGATGCCTTCATATCCCATAAGGGCTGCCATCTGAATGCCGGTAAGACTATTCTCCGGAATGAAATAGTCAGAACCCTCCTTGCTCCACTTACCTCTGTGGGCATAAAGATGCCTGCCGTTAA
This sequence comes from Candidatus Cryptobacteroides sp., assembly GCA_045531765.1. Classification (GTDB taxonomy): domain Bacteria; phylum Bacteroidota; class Bacteroidia; order Bacteroidales; family UBA932; genus Cryptobacteroides. The sequence goes on from JAZSEQ010000023.1 coordinate 3,940, forward strand.
GATCCAACGCCGGCGCACCCGTCGGTTTCGTCTTTGTATAGACAAGCTTGATTTCAGAGACCGCCATATTCTTGTCCCTCATCTCAAGGGTAAAAGACTGACCCGGCTGCTGTTTCTCGGCAAGTCCCTCAGTGACAGGCATCCAGAACATGGTCAAGACTCCGCTGGAGGCCCATCCGTCCAAAAATCTCTCATTCAGAGATTCTGTCTTTGCAATGAAGTAATCCTTAAGGGCAAATCTTGAGCGCTCAGCACTTATATGTCTGGCATCCACCCTGCTCAGATAATATCCTTCTATACCGGGCAGTTTTATCTCACCATTGTTTCCTCCCGTAGAGTTGAAACGCAGAGCACCGTCCGAATATGAGTAGTCAATCGATGTATTGACTGTTCCATGGCTTATCATGAAGTCCAGATTCGTGGTCTTGGTCTGCCCGTTACTGTCATATGAAAATGAATAGGTATATGGCTCGCCGTCCTTGGTCTGGACTGATGGCTCTGCACAAGGCTCATTGAAAGGCCAGCCGGCCTTGAAATCCAGAAAAACCGTCAGTTCTTCCGGTGGAGTAACCTCTTCTTCCGGAGGTGTCACGTCATCATTTTTTTCAATTATATCTTCAGATGAGCAAGCCAGCGCCATCAGGGAGACTGCCGGCACGGCCCAACATAGACGTAATAAATCTTTTATTCCTTTCATCCGCGGTTAATTTATAAGGTTATTTTTCTTGCTTAGGTTCAGTAGCAGAATAAGTGACGACAATCTTTGTGATTCCCACTCCCGATGTCCTCATTCTGATGTTATATGAGAGTCCGTTGCCGGCAGGTACTGTCTTGTTATCATAGGTATGAGGGAACTCGACAAGAGTCGGTCCTTCGACACTCGGAGTGTTTGCATTCGGCTGAGCACCATAGTATAATCTGGTCGTTCCGTCAGCAATCGTAAAAAACGCATCTTTATCATGAGTAATCTCGACAGATGTCACATATCTGTCTTTCACACCAGGCACATAGATGATTCCATACGTCGAACCTGAATTTGTTGTTCCGAAAGAAAGGCACCCGTCGGAATAAGAATATGCCACATCACCGCTTGTTGCATGTGAACGCTTTATTCCGAACCTCATTTCGTACTGCCCCTCATTCCCATCTGCCGCCGTATATTTATACAGATAGCTGTAGTACTCTCCGCCTGTATCCTTGGTCGCTGTCTGCGCAGTCGCTGCAGCACAAGACTCCGTAAACGGCCACGATGCGAAATCAAGAGTAACTGTAAACTCATCAGGAAGCGGCACTTCCGGCTGAGGGACATCCGGCGTATCAGCTGGCTCAGGCGTGATGATGTGGTCTTTCGGGTTGTCGAGAATCGAGCCGTTCTTGTCATAGCCTACAGGCTGGATGCGGTCTGAAAGGATATAGTCCACTCCGTTTTCTATCGCATTCTTTTCCTCGCCGTCAGAGAACACCGAACACTGTACATGGTAGCCCGCAGCCCTGATGGCACTGACAAATTCAGGAGTGTAGAGCGAATATTCCATTGAGGATATACCGCAGTCTCCACCTATAGCTTCCAGTTTCTCGATGATTTCCTCAGGAGTGCCACTGTCCACAGACCAAAGTATCGTGCAGTTCGAATACTCCCTCACTGCCTTTACTTTTTCATAATCACTTGAGAAGCACACCCAATTGTCGCCCATGATTTCTGCCGCAAGACGGAATGCCTGTTCATACGAGCTATGAAGCATCGGCTTTATTTTCCATTTCTTGCATTCATTAAGGAACTCTTCAAAAGTCGGAGGAGCGATACGGAACTCCGGAACAGATGATTCCAGGACATAATTATTTCTAATCTCGGCAAAAGTCAGGGCATCAAGCCTGATGTCGCCCGTCACCTTCGAATAATCGGAAGCCTTACGCATGGTCCTGTCAAGAGTATAGTCATGATTCATGACCATCTTACCGTCCTTTGTAAGGCACTTTACATCACACTCGACGCCTTCATACCCCATAAGGGCTGCCTCACGGATGCCGTGCAGACTGTTTTCCGGAATGACGAAACTTCCGGATTCGTCCTTGCTCCATCTTCCTCTGTGGGCATACAGATGACTGTTCTCCGGCAACTCCATTTCATGAGAAGGCTTTTTATCAGAGTACACAAGAGTGATTCTCTCGAACTCAATGTCCTTGAAACGGACTCTCATGCAATAATATTGTCCCAAGTCAGAAACCAGACCGCTCATCGGGAATGCAATGACAAGTTCTTCTCCGGCTTTCACTCTGGTCGATGTGGCATTAGGAGTGGCATGGGACGGGAAGCCTCCTTTCTGAAGCGTGAAATAGAATCCGTTCAGATTGTTGCCTGTCGCATCTGCAGGAATAGGGGTACGATGTACAAGGGCAACGGATTTGAGATATTTTCCCTCGATGACAGGGAACTTGATATAACCATAGCCCGTATCCGTACCTTCACCGAACTTATAACACAAAGCACGTCCGTTTCCGTCATCGGTGTCAGCATCATAGCTGTAGGTACCGGTCTGTTTTACTCCAGAATTGAAAGCAAACTCCATATCCACAGTATGCGTTTCTTCACCCTCCTGATAATAGTATCTGTAGGTATACTTTTCTCCCCCTGACAACTGACTGTCCGCCGGCACACAAGGCTCGACGAAAGGCCATCCTTGCGTAAAATCAAGATTGACGGTCATTTCGTCAGGAAGGATTTCAACCTTGTCGTTATTGTTCCCAGGATTCCGGCCTGCCTTCAGGTAATCCTTGCAGGTATCATAGATCTTCTGAGCAATGAAGGCATGTCCGACATCACTCGGATGACAATTGTCCGGAACCGGTATATCAACTTTGAAATGCGGGGTCAGGTCGACATAAGGAAGGTCGAAATGTTCTGCAATCTCTATGATGGTGTCATCATATTCCAGGCTTGCATTAGCTCCGATTCTGTCACCTACAATCAGGATGAGCTGTACCCCGTCATAAAGTTCCTGAAGCTTTCTTACAAGATACACATAAGCGCTGCGGAATTTAGTAAGATCCATCTGCTCAAGAGGTGTATCCCACTGATAATCACCGATATTTTCCTTATCTGTATCCTTGAGATAATCGTTAGTACCTCCATGGATGATGATTACATCCGGATCAATGAAATCTCCAACCCTATCAACAAATCCTGCTTCGTATTTCGCTCCTGAAATCCCGGCATATGTACCATGAGAGACCTTGGTCCCAGAGAAAGAGTTATTCACATCCAGCACTCCGTTTTCCATCTTCTCATTGATCAGCTGCCACCACCATGTCTGCTCTACCTTGGACACCCCACAGGGATTGTTGCGGGTCCCTTCCACGCACGGATAGTGAAACTTATAGTCATCGTTGACCAGTTCTCCTTCAAAGGTCGAAATGGAGTCGCCCATGATGCCGACACGCACCACAGAAGGAGGTGTATCGGTCTGCTCCCCGTTATCCTTCGGTTTTTCTTCCGGCTCGCAGGAAACTGCAAAAACTGCCATGAGCAGCATGGAAATAAATCTTGAAATTTTCATAGTAACTGCTATAAAGTTAGTTTAACTTCGTATGAACCGCTTTCATACTTCTTCGACTCATAGTCGCCAGGAAGGGTTACAGAAGCTGTCGCGCCTTCAGGAATAGTAAAATTCCATATCCATGTGTTGCCTTCGTATTTCCATGAACTCTTGATAAGACCGGCAGCCGATTCATATTCGGCCTCGCAGAATCCAAGGCGTTTGTCCGGCACCGGAGCAAGGATGATATGCTTGAAGCCCGGTTTTGCAGGATCCGCCTTGATACCGGCTACATTCTCCCAGATCCATTCGCACACACAGCCATAAGCATAGTGGTTGAAGCTGTTCATGATCTTAGGGCCGAGTCCCCTTTCCTTTGTATATGAATCCCATCTCTCCCAGATAGTTGTGGCACCGTTGTCCACGGAATAAAGCCAGCTCGGACATTCGCGCTGGAAGAGAAGTTCATATGCCACGTCATTCATGCCGTTTTCCGCAAGAGTGGTCATCAGGATGGATGTGCCGAGGAAGCCGGTCTGAAGACGGTTGCCGTGAGACTCGAAATTTTCACGAAGACGAGTAATCATGTTTTCCTTGGCGATACCGGTGAGAAGATTGTTCCTGAGAGCATAGAGAGCAGGAGCCTGCATATCATTCATCTGAGGCACTACGAAACTTCCGTCGGACTTGAGGAAACGCATCTGGAGGTAGTCGCGAGCATGTGCAAGCATGGTTTCATATTTCTTTGCGTCCCTGCCTGTCGCACGTGCCATGTCCACCATCATCTGCGCGTCCATTGCCCAATAAGATGCTCCGAGATAGTTCCACCATTCAAGCATCTCAAGGCAAGGAGTGCGCTTGTTCTTCATATTCTTGAGCCAGTTGCTCTTGTCATGAGTCTCAAGAGCCTCGAAACTGAGGTGGTCAGCCCACTGATAGTTGAAGTTCTCGCGCATCAGTACGCCATGGTCATAATATGTCTCAAACACATGCTTCATATATTTTTCCATGGCAGCCCAGTTTTCATCGACAACCTTTCTGTCACCGAACTGCTTCCACACAGTCCATGGAACGATGACGCCGGCATCGGACCATCCCACTCTCATGGTCATGTTGCTTCCGTACTGCGCAAGAGGCGCCACTCCCGGGAATCCTCCCTTCAGAGTCTGGGTGTCACGCATATCGCGCATCCATTTGCGAAGGAAATCATTCGTATTGGCGAAGAATGTTCCTGTCTCTGCGAACACCTGAGTATCACCAGACCAGCCCACACGTTCGTTTCTCTGAGGACAGTCGGTAGGGACGGACAGATAGTTGGACATCATACCCCAGCGGGAGTTGGAGATAAGCCGGTTGATGTCCTTGTTACCTGTCTTTATGCGTCCGATTTCATGATCCTGAGCTATTGATGTAACAGGAATAGAGCTGACACTCCTGATGGTTACATTGTCCGTAGCTGTGACTGAAATATATCTGTAGCCAAAGAATGTGTAGCGAGGACAATAAGTCACAAAATTCTTGTCCTTTCCAAATGTATATCTTACAAGAAATGCTATATCACCCGGAATGCGGAGATTCTCCCTGTGTACACTCCCCTCCGGGCCATCACATCCGCGGGAGTGTGATCCATTGCCGTCGTTCAGTATTTCGCCGGGTAGGCAGGTCAACACCGTACCCTCTGCCGCCTTGAATACAAACTCCGGTACTGCCGAGGAATTCTGACCGAAATCCACCACAAGGGTCTCCCCTGCCTTAAGAGTCATTGCCTCGCCTTCCTTGAATTCTTTTCTTATGATTACCTTGCCATAGGCATCACCCGATGCACCTTCGACTCCTTTCCAGATGTAAGCCTGCACCGGCGAAAGCGCGATATCGCGACGCATATAGACTTCTGCTCCGGCAGTCGGATATACAACACCCTTGAACTCCTCATTTATCTCAGGCTTGAAGAGTTTCTCTGGTGTCATATATCCCGGCTTGATACGTGCATCATATATCTCTCCGTCAAATATACCGGCGCGAATGACAGGACCGGCAATGCCGGCTTTCCATGTCTGAGTGTCAGTACCGAACTGGCGCACGGTCCCATCCTCATATGTAAGTTCCAGAACTGCCCTGAACGCACATTTACGACCGAGCATGCCCTTGACATTGCGCGGAGACACCACCTTGTCTCCCCACCATCCTGGAGTCACCTGGGCAGAAAGTACATTGACCGCCCCTGCGTCTTTCTTGAAGACATCGGTCACATCGTATGTAAATGAATATCTCGTTTTCTTTGCATGAGTGAAACCGGGCTTCAATATCTCCTCACCGATACGATTGCCATTGACAAAAATATCGAAGATTCCAAGACTGGTACACATCCATACCGCCGAACGTACCTTTTTGTCATTCTTCACTTCAGAAAGGAACCAGCTTGCACCTTCTGCAGCAAGGCAGTTCTGGGTGTCATTTACGACCAGATCCATCACCGGAGCATTCGCAGCGGATATCCATTCAGCCGCAGACCAGGAAAAGGCATCCAGAGCCTTTACAGGCTTGCCGGCAGCAGCAGCTGACGTATTCACTGCCAGGATGCAGATAAATGATAAGGCTATTGATTTTATTTTATTCATCTTGTTTTGCTATATTTTAATATAACCTTGGTCAATCTCGTATCATTGTCCCTCATCCTGAGAGAATATATCTGACCAAGTTGTGATTCTATGACAGTCCCGTCAGACATCGTGAACGGCAGAGACATGATTGTCGGCTGCCCCGCAGCGATTCTGCCGTAAGTCAGTCCGTAAGATGCGTCCAAAGTCTGTCCGTCGGATTTGAGGTATCCTTTGTTGAAATTGAAACGAGGATACGGTTTCTGAGCATTATCATGGACTGCCCTGACCTCCACCAGATACCTGTCCGGAATAATCGGCAAGGCGACCATTGCAGTAGAATTGACCTGCTGGACTCCGGTATTGGTCTCATACGGATCTGAATCAAACCACAAGGCCCCGTCTTCCCATTGATATGACTTGTCGCCGTCCAGACTGCCACGGGTTATCCTAAACTCCAGACTTGTCACCATCTGATTGCCATTATGCCGGTAATTATATGTATAGGTTTCTCCTGTCACAGCCTGCTGCTCCTGCGGTACACATTTTTCATTGAAGGGCCAGCCCACAGAAAAATCCACTTCCATACTGATCTCATCCGGCAAAGCACTGTCCTGCTGGCAGAATGAATCCAGAAAGACAGCCTGAGAACGTCCCACACAGACACCGTCAGGACAACAGACTTTTTCCATAAGAGCCTGAGTCCCAGACAGTACCGTAACTTTAAAACCTCGCTCATACATGCCCGGAAGCAGAGCGACATAATACATACCGGTCTCCAGCACTCCGTCTGGCTGAGAGGAGACAAGGGTCGCCTGAGCTTGGAACTGCTGATACGGAGTCCAGTACTGCTCATCTCCGCTTTCAATTCCGGCATAATCGACGGCCACAGTTCCGGTCATATTCTCCCCGCCCATAGACTCTATCCTGATGGCACTTGCCTGAGGCAAATCGATGTATAGAGACACGAAACCTGTGAGATTTTTCATGACCTCAATCTCATAATCCTTGCGATCAGAACCGTTTATCAGCCCGACGGAGGCAAAATTCTCCAAGACCTCGGGAGCTGTTGCCTGCGACTCTGGAATTTCAAAGACCAGTTTACCGTCGGATGTTAAACATACCTGTTCCTTATGTGAATACACAGCTACAGCAGGCACCTGACCCGGTGTCCAGTCATAACTGTAAAACATATTGCCTCCAGCCTTGTTCACAACAAGTTCCGTATTTCTACCCGAGTCGTCGAACACTTTTATAGTCTGTCCATCCTTCCAGTCTATCTTATAGGGCTTCGGAGATGCTGCCACACCTTCCGGTCTGACAGCAACACGTATAAATTCAGGGTCATCCCACACCGAGCCGTTCTTATTCTCACAAGAGGTCATAAAAACGGTCAATGCGGATAGCAGGGTTATTATACGTACTTTCATCAATAGGTATTTAGTTCTTACGTACTCTTTCGCGATCCTTCTTGTAGAAGACATTTGCCGCAAGGAACATCATCACGCCGCACACAACCCAGATGATTGCAAGGATGGTGAATGTCGAGCTGAGAGAACCGAGGCTCTGCTTCAGCGCTCCGAGGATTACGGGAGCAAGGGAACCGATTGCAAATCCGGTCATACCCATTACGCTTGCACATGAAGCGTGAAGCCTTGGAGGAGTCACGTCATAAAGCACTGCGTATGTGTTGGCATCGAAGAATGCACGGAAGAAACCCCAGCCTGCGAAGCAAATGTAAACTATGGTCAGAGACTTGTCACCTCCCATAAAGAAGAGGAACACCGCACCGAGTACAAGTCCGAGGGCCTGAAGCCACATACGGTATTTGTTGTCCTTGACTGCGAACTTGTCTGAAAGCGAGCCTGCGAGAAGGACTCCCACGAAAGCGGCGACATATGTCCAGAACATTGAGTTGAAGCCTGCCTGAGCCTGTGTCTGACCGAATTCCTCCTGAAGATAAGCAGGCACCCAGGTCATGTAGCCGGTGATCACGAAGATAAGACCGCTGAAGCCGAGTGTCAAAGCAAGGGCGGTAGGTGTCGTGAAGACTGCCTTGAATCCATCGAGGAAGCCTGG
>JAZSEQ010000036.1:0-8549 GCA_045531765.1 Candidatus Cryptobacteroides sp.
GAGGAGGCGGAATATCGCAGAAGAAACGCCAGATGGCTCAGATATTCCGCCATGATAGCTCTTCAGGTGAGGGACAGAATGTCTCAGATCGGGATGACTCAGGTTGTATTGGCTGAAAAACTTGGATGTACCCAGCAGCATATATCAATGCTCCTGAAAGGTAAAAACAACCTGACGCTTGAGACCATTGCCAAACTGGAGGAGGCTCTTGACTTCGACATAATAGGCAAAGCTCTCATACCGGTTGATGGGTATAATCAGATGATCCCCCAATCATCTCGCACATACCTCAGCGAGCCGGAGCAGGCTCCGTATGGCGACAAGAAAAGATAGTGGCCTCCCGATTCACATCGGAAGGCCACCGCAATTCTAACCTAAAACTTAACCTATGAAAAAACTATTCGGTTAAGAGTATTTGCGAATACCGTGCCAAAGATTGCCATATATCGGGTAAGTGACAGAAACTTTATTCAAAAAGATGAGTGTATTCTCCAAAACGGGATATGGCGGCCTGTCGTGAAGGTCGAGCACATCTGCTGGAGCAATCTTTATAAAAGGTACGGGAGTATATCCCTTATGCTCTGGACTTCGATGATCCTGTCTGATTCCGGCATATCCATCATTTCGTGTACCCAGATAACCTCGTGTGGAGTGTGGAAAGCCGTTCCCCCAATGCTTACCACCGGAGCGATGTCCGATTTTACGGAGTTTCCCACCATCAGAATCCTTTCCGGTTCGATGTTGTTCTTCGCCGCCAGTTCAAGATAGTTCTTCTCATCCTTGTTCTCCATGACCTCGCAGTGGTGGAAATATCTTGCGAGTCCGGAAAGACGGTATTTGTAGAGCTGTTCGGTCAGGTCTCCTTTGGTGGCCACAATCATTGTGTAATGTCCGTACAAGGCCTGAAGTGTATCTTCGACTCCTTCTATGAGCTTGAATTCATGGAACGCCAGGTCTGTTATGATCTTCTTGATGCCGTAATAGATGTTTTCCGGAAGATTGCCTCCGCAGAGCTCCATGGCTGCGTCGGTCATGCCGATCATGTAAGTCTTTGACCCGTAGCCGAACAGGGGAATGTTGTCTTCCTGCTTGCGCCAGAGCATATCCTGAACTCCCTCCGGAGAAGTATAATCCTTCAGCAGATCAGCGAAATGAGCCTCGGCATCCCGGAAGAACTGTTCGTTCTCCCACAAGGTGTCGTCCGCATCAAAGAAGATTGTGTCGAATTTTCCTTTGAGGTCCATATCCTTTACTCGGCCTTTGTCGTGTCTGATGAGGTTGCAGTGCTGTCTGCCTGCATCTCCGTTTCTGGAAGTCCGATCTGCCTTATGGAGATGATGACAACATCTTCGTAAGGTCTGTCATAGCGGTCAGTAGCTACGGTCGCAATCCTGTCGATTACTTCCAGCCCTTCTGTCACTTCTCCGAAAATGGTATACTGCCCGTCAAGGTGCTGACATGCATAAGGGTCATGAACGATATAGAACTGTGAACCGGAAGATGCCTTGCGCGGGTTGGCCATATCTCCCTTGCGTGCAGCCGCCAATGCTCCTTTCTTGTGCTGGTACCCGTTCACGAACTCGGCAGGAACGGTATAGCCCGGACCACCTGTGCCCCACTGGTTTATGAGGGAAGTGTCCCTTGAATACGGGTCTCCGGTCTGGATCATGAACCCCTCGATCACCCTGTGGAAACGTATCCCGTCGTAATATTTCTGCCTTACCAGATCCACGAAGTTGTCTCTATGCTTCGGGGTCTTGTCATAGAGTCTGACCTTCATTGTGCCGTGAGTGGTAACTATCTCGAACTCAGGCTCTTCTCTCAGTTTTCTTTCCATTTCAAGTGCAAGTTTTGTGGAATCATCCGGCTCCACTTCCTTAGTCCCTCTGTTGCACGAACATGAGTTGAACGATAAGACAGCAGTAGCGATGACTCCCAGAATGATAATTCCGAATATTGTCTTTTTCATACGTAAACTTTTTCCGTGCAAAAATAACTAAATATTTGTTTCCTGCCGTTACGGAAGGCCAAATGTTCCGGAATGTTTGTATTTTTGTGCCGTTATGGCAAATCCGTTGAAACAGCTGGCGGGACAGACCGCCATTTACGGGCTCAGTACCATACTTGCCCGGATCATCAATTTCCTTTTTGTTCCGATCTACACAAGGCTTCTCACCCCTGAGAGTTATGGCGTGGTTACGGAATTCATGGCGTATATCGCTGTCCTTCAGGTGGTTCTTGTGCTTGGCCTGGAGACCGGATGTTTCCGTTTTGCCAACAAGGAAGGAATGGACCCGAGGAAAGTCTATTCCAATGCCTTCGTGACTGTCTTCTGCATCAGCGTGACTTTTCTTGCGCTGATGCTTGCCTTCTCAAGTCCCATAGCCTCTGCGCTTGGATATGACGGATATGGGGCATGTATAAAATATATAGGTGGAATATTGGCCCTGGATTCCGTTACAGCTATACTTTTCGCGCGGTTGCGTCAGGAAAACAAAGCTCTGAAATTTGCTCTGTTCAAGACTATTAAGATTGTCACCGAAACAGCTGCCAATCTTGTCCTTTTCCTATGGTTCCCGAAATACTGTGCGACAGTGGCGGCCGGACTTGGTGTAGAGGTGACGGCGCTGACATCTTCGGATGTGTGGATGCTGAACTTCATACCAGCTGTACCCGATTTCAGCTATGTAATTTTTGCCATCTTCGTCAGCTGCGTGGTCTGCGGTCTGCTTTTCATTCCGGACTATCTGAAAATGACATATCGAGTCGATCCGAAACTTCTCAGGCAGATGCTTGCATACTCGTTCCCTCTGATGGTTGCGGCCCTTCCGGGAGTTGTGAATGATTTCCTTGACAGGATTCTTTTCAGATATTTCGATACTAATGCAGATGCATGGCGTTCATCTCTGGGACTATATCAGGCAGCTGTAAAGTTGGCGGTAATCATGAACCTGTTCATTCAGATGTTCCGCTATGCGGCCGAGCCGTTCTTCTTTCGTCGTGCCCGTGAAAAGGACTCTAAGCAGTTGTATGCAAAGGTACAGGAATATTTCACTGCTTTCTGCGGTCTGGTGTTCCTCGGAGTCATATTATATATCGACATCATTGCCCTGATTCTCGGTCCGCAGTTCCGTTCAGCTGTGGGGATAGTCCCGATAATGCTCCTGTCCTATATGATTCTTGGAATGCTTTTCAATGTGTCCATGTGGTATAAACTCTCAGGTAAGACCAATATGGCGATATGGATTACCCTGGCCGGTCTTGTGGTGACGGCGGTTGTGATCGTAGTTTTCATGCCTCAGTATTCCTATTGGGCTGCAGCATACGGCCACCTTGCAAGTTATGTGGTGATGTTCGTCATCAGCTCGGTCCTGGGCGCAAGATACTATCCCATTCCATACCGATGGACCCGGCTCGCAGGCATCATCCTGGTAATGGGAACAGTATATGGAATATCACTTCTGATTGATTCAATCCTCTTTGCAGACGTAGCTGTGGATACATCTTCTGTGGCTCAGCTTGCGGTCAAGCTGGGAGTCCATACCCTCCTGATCGCAGCCTATGCAGCCGCAGCCTGGATGCTTATACGCATCCGGCCGAAGCGAAATAAAACTCTGGCTGATATTGAACAGGAATAGCTATTATCTTACTGCCTCACTTCTCTTTGCTGATGCGCTGCTTGCCTCTCGTATTGAAGATATGTGTGGCATAGTTGTAGCCCATTGTGTCATAGATGCTGCAGAACGCATCCGCACTGTCGCAGAATCTCATCCAATCCTTGTTTGAAGGCTGGCACCACTGCACTTCGCTGAGCGCTGCCATGCGCGGCAGGAGCATGTATTCCAAGTGCTCCTCTGTAGCAATATACTCAGTCCAGAGGTTGGCTTGTACTCCAAGAATGTGGGCCTTCTCTTCTTCTGTCATGCCATCTGCAAAAGGTTCATATGAATAGCATTTCTCAATAGGAAGGTATCCTCCGATTCCAAGTGGCTCGTTTTCCTTATCGTTGGACTGGTAGTAGTCGAGGTAGAAGAAGGTATTGGGAGTCATGATTGCATCATGTCCCATGCGTGCGGCCTTAATTCCTCCGGAGACTCCTCTCCATGACATCACCACTGCCCCCTCAGCAAGTTCCCCTTCCAGAATTTCATCCCATCCGATGATTTTCTTTCCTTTTTCTGCCAGGAACGATGTCATTCTGTTCATTACATAGCTCTGAAGATAATGCTCAGCCTTGAACTCTTCGTCATCCTTGAGGCCGAGCTCACGTATCTTGGCCTGACATTTAGGACATTTTTCCCAACGAACTTTCGGACATTCGTCACCTCCGATATGGATGTACTCCGATGGGAAAAGTCCGGCCACCTCAGCCAGAATGTTTTCCAGGAACTCCATTGTCTTCTCGTTTCCTGCGCAGAGGACTTCGTCTGAAATGCCCCATCTTCCCCATACTTCATATGGACCGCCTGTGCATCCATATTCGGGGTATGCAGCGAGGGCTGCAAGCATATGTCCCGGAAGGTCTATTTCCGGAATGATGTCTATACCCTTTGCTGCGGCATATGCGATGATCTCACGTATCTGATCCTGCGAGAACCAGCATCCTTCTCCATATGGCTTTCCGTCATAAGTCATGTTCTTTTTGACATGTCCTATAAGGGTCTGTTTCCTGATCGATCCGACTTCAGTAAGCTTAGGGTACTTCTTGATTTCTATTCTCCATCCCTGGTCGTCCGTGATATGCCAGTGGAGCTTGTTGAGCTTGTGGACTTCCATAATGTCGATATATTTCTTCACCATATCCATGTCGAAGAAATGTCTGGAAATATCCATATGCATGCCTCGGTAGCTGAATCTCGGTGCGTCATTGATCTCGGCGCATGGAAGTGTCCATTCCTGCTCTTCCGCAGGAGATGTGCCGAAAATCTGTACGGGAAGCATCTGTTTAAGGGTCTGCACCGCATAGTTGACACCCCTGAGGGATGATGCTTTTACGGTCGCCGCCTTTCTTGAAATTTTCAGGTTGTAGGATTCTTCTGGCATGGTGGCGTCATATATGAAGATGAATCCTTTATTCCCGCTCCCTTCGTTGACAGCACTTATGCTCCCTGATACGAGAGAAAGCCTGTCGGCGAAATTTGTGATAATGTCCTGGGTCATGCCGTCGAATTCCGGAGAATAATGGAATCCGGCTCCCTTGGCATTGAATGTGCCGGTCTTGAGAGTTACCTCATTTGGGTAAGGTACGACATTGATTGAGCTCCTGTTCTCTGATCCGCATGATATCAGTGCAGCGGCAAGGAATGAAAGTAGAAGTGTCTTATTCATATGTGGTATGTAATTATTTAGCCGAAAAGAATCATGATCAGCTGCGCAGAGATGACCCTCATGAAAATGCATGCCGGATATACGGTTGCATAAGCAACTGCAGGGTCTTCTCCGTCCGATGTTGCCGGACCTGCGAATTCAAGTGCAAATGGATTGGCCATGCCTCCGCAGAGCATGCCGATGTTGTCTGCATATCTTGTCTTGAATATTCTGTGGGTGAGAAGCCCGACCAGCAGCACTGGTCCCATTGCCAGTGAGATACTGATAATCACCCATTTGAGTCCTTCGGTGGAAAATACTGCTTCAATGAAACCCTGACCGGCACTTAGACCCAGTCCTGCGAGGAAAATCGTAAGTCCAAGCTGACGCAACATTAGATTCGCGCTCTGGGTTGTGTAGGTGGCGATATGGAATCTTGGTCCGAAAGCCCCCATCAGGATACCGACTATGATAGGTCCTCCTGCAATGCCGAGTTTTATCGGCATTGTCATTCCCGGGATGCTCAGCGGAATGCTTCCCAGCACGAGTCCGAGGATAATGCCAACGAATATAGGAAGCAGGTTCGGAGTATTCAGCTGCTTAGCTTCGTTTCCGAGTACTGCGCTCACGTTATCTATCGAACGCCCTTCTCCCACGATAGTGAGCTTGTCTCCCAACTGGAGTCTCAGGTTGCGTGACGGAAGCAGGTCTATGCCGGCACGGTTCACACGGGTGATATTTATGCCGTACGAGTTTCTTAGCTTAAGGTCTCCTAGCTTTATGCCGTTGTGCTCTGGCTTGGTAACCAATACTTTGCGTGACACAAGCTGGCTGTCGATGGAGTTCCAGTCAATGTCCTTTTTGTTCCAATCCACATTCTCTTGTTGACCGAACAGAACCTTTATTCTCTCTACATCGTTTTTGCTGGATATGATCATTACGTGCTCATCCTTTTCCAGGATGGTCTCTGATGTGGGGATCATTACCCTTCCTTCTTTCCATACCCTTGAAATCACGAACTGGCAATCTGCATTCTGCCTTACCTGTCGGATTGTCTGTCCGAAAATCCCCGGGTTGGATATCTGATATTCGGAGATGTAGGTGTTGCCGGCGGAATGTTCTTCCTTCGGCCCCTTGTTCTTTGGCGCGAAAGCTGCCTTTAGGATCATTACCGACAGAATCATTCCCACGAGTCCGAGAGGATAGCCGACCGCGCATGCCATTGCCATGCTATTGGCTTCTTCTATGCCGCCCGGATTCATCTGAAGCAGGGTCTGCTGTGCGGCTCCGAGCATTGGGGTGTTGGTTACGGCTCCGCAAAGGAGGCCAATGGTGTCGGGTAATGAGATTCCCGTTGTCCAATGCACGACCAGAGCCATGACTGAGCCTGTTACCAGCAGAAGCATCATCAGCATATTAAGTTTGATGCCCCCCTTCTTGAATGATGAGAAGAATCCCGGACCTACCTGAAGTCCGAGGGCATATATATATATAATAAGTCCGAAGTTCTGGGCTAGTGCAAGCATATGCGGATCTATCTCAGCTCCGAAATGCCCGGCAGCAATCCCGGCGAAAAACACGAAGGTCACACCAAGCGATACGCCTAATATCTTTATCTTGCCTAGCGCAAGTCCGGCTGCGCATATCAGTGACAGCACCAAGACGGCCTGTATGAAAGTCTGTTCCGCGAAAAGTTCTATAAACCAGTTCATGGGTAAGTCCGTTAGTACAAGAGGAATCCGGCAATGCCTCCGAGGATTATGGCAATGATCGGATTGAGGTTTTTCCAATATGAGGCTATGAAGGCAGCTGCAAACAGTATCCAGCTTTTCCAGTCAGGAAAATTCTCCGGCGTTATGAGTATGACAGCGGCAGCTCCGATAAGTCCCACTACGGCCGGTCTCAGACCGCTCATGACACCTTTGAATATCCTGTTGCTGCTGAATTTTGAGTATGCCTTGCATAGGGCCAGAACAATCAGGAATGATGGAAGTACTACGGCCGAGGTTGCAGTAATGGAGCCCAATATAGCCATAAGGTGTGGCGCTCCCGTATTGGCTATGACATCATAACCGATATAAGTTGCGCTGTTGATGCCGATAGGTCCCGGGGTCATCTGGGATATCGCCACGATATCCGTAAACTGCCCTTCCGTGATCCATCCGTGCACATTCACTACCTGGTCCTGGATAAGCGAGAGCATGGCGTATCCTCCCCCTATGGTGAACATGCCTATCACGAAAAAGGTTATGAACAGTTCTATAAAAATCATTTTCTTTTCTTGTCTGTTATCCGGGATTTCAAAGGTAGGGCAACTCTTTTATTCCTGCCGTTTCCATGTTATCGCTGCAGCCACAACAATGACACATATCAATATATATATAGGAGAAACATCCAGGAAGGCAACCAGTCCGATCGATGCAGCTGACAGGACCCATGACCACCACGTTCTGTTGGCCTTCTTCGCCATGTTGAGCATAGGGACTGCGATGAGAGCCACGACAACAGGGCGTATTCCTTTGAAAATCTTTATTACAGTCGGGTTGTCCTGAAATCCGCTGAACGCCATGGCTATTGCGAGGATGATCAGAAACGGGGGAGTTATGCATCCGAGTGTGGCAATGATGCTCCCTTTGCTGCCTTTGAGCCGGTATCCTGTGAATATCGAAATATTTACGGCCAGAAGTCCGGGAGCAGACTGGGCTAATGTCACGATGTCTGTGAAGTCTTCATCCTTGAGCCATCCTCTGCTGACAATTTCCTTCTGGATAATAGCCAGCATTGCGTAGCCGCCGCCAATCGTAAAGGCTCCGATTTTCGCAAAAACCATGAATATTTGCCAGTAAGATGCCATGTTTTATCGTATATCCGATGTTTCGGAGCACAAAAGTAGAAAAATATTTTAAAAAAAAGCGGAAAAAATTTGGAGGTTAAGAAAAAGTCCGTATCTTTGCAGCCCGTTTGAGAAAGAACGGTCAGAGAGTTCATTGAAAAGATTGAAGGAAAGTACAAGAAGCAAGTACCGAGAAAAACAATTTATCGAGAAGCGTTAATTCTTTTGAAAGAATTATTAAGTGTCGGAATCAAACTGGAAACATATAATATTATACAATGAAGAGTTTGATCCTGGCTCAGGATGAACGCTAGCGGCAGGCTTAACACATGCAAGTCGAGGGGCAGCATGTCGGAACCTTCGGGTTCTGATGATGGCGACCGGCGCAAGGGTGCGTAACGCGTGAGCA
>JAZSEQ010000016.1:0-37761 GCA_045531765.1 Candidatus Cryptobacteroides sp.
GGAGCCCATCCGGAGTAACCACCGGCGAATGATGTCTGGATGCCTGCGAGTGAGAAGACAGCCTCGAACTTCTGTGCAAGAGCTTCCTTGGCGGTATCAACGGAGCTTCTCATGAGGGTCTTCACAGAGAATTCGCCACCCTCGATCTTCACCATAGCAAGGTTGTTTGATGTCTCCACAAGACCTGGCATCTCGCTGCTCATACGCTCAACCCCGTCCGGACATGCAAGGATTGCACGGATAAAGCGGAGGGCATCAGCCTCAGGAACATACTTGCACTCGTCACCATCGCAGCAGCACTCACCTTCAGCGCATTCGTATGGCTTGAAGATGAACTCTGAATCAGGATCAGTACCTGCATACTCTGCCTTGATTTCTGCAGCGACACGGTCAAACACCTTCCGGGCATCTGCCAGTCTGTCAGATGGGATATAAACGGTAGCAAATGCCTCACGAGGGATTGCATTGCGGAGAGTGCCGCCTTCAAGGTCAAGTAGCTTCACGTCTGCCTCGGTCATGAGAGCATAGAGGATACGGGCAGCCAGTTTGTTGGCATTACCTCTATAAAGAATGATGTCCATTCCGGAGTGACCTCCCTTGAAGCCCTTCACCGCCAAGGAATAACAGAGCCAGTTCCTGTCATATTCAGCAGGCACATAAGTCGCTGTAGCGGAAGCATCAAGTCCTCCTGCACAGCCGACATAGAGTTCTCCTTCCGTCTCGGAATCAAGGTTGATGAGGATATCTCCCTGGAGAAGACCCGCCTTGAGGGCGTTGGCACCAGTCATTCCTGTTTCCTCGTCGATGGTGACAAGGAGTTCGACCGGACCATGCTTGAGGTCATCAGACTCGAGCACAGCCATACCCATAGCCACTCCAAGCCCGTTGTCAGCTCCGAGGGTAGTTCCCTTTGCCTTCACCCACTCTCCATCAATCCATGTCTGGATTGGATCCTTCTCAAAATCATGGACCGTGTCTGCATTCTTCTGAGGGACCATGTCGATATGTCCCTGAAGGATGACTCCCTTCATGTTTTCACAACCAGGAGTGGCCGGCTTGCGGATGACGATATTGCCCACTTCATCCTTGATTGTCTCAAGTCCGTGTGACACACCCCAGTTATACATATACTCGACTGCAAGTTCCTCGTGCTTTGACGGACGAGGAATCTGAGTCAGCGCGTAAAAGTTCTTCCACACGATCTGTGGATCAAGTTCCTTTATACTCATATTCAATCTCGGTTATAAAAATTATTATTTCAATATCACATTCACGGGAATAGAACTCACCTGCCCCAGCTGGTACACAGGCATACGGCTCTGGAGAAGAAGCCTGCCTCCTTCACTCAGCTTTATGGTGCACATGGCAGGAATACGGTAGAAGGCTTCCACAGCCGGAATCTCATTCTTGGACTTGGACTTCGGCTTTGAAGCGACTGCAACTGTATCTGCAGCGACATCTATCTGCTTGAATTCCTGCGGAATCACCTCAAGCACGACAGGTTTTCCGGAGAGATTGTCGGCAGGAACCAGTCCGGAAGTATCTGACAGCCTGAAGGCTATGTACATCTGACTTTCCTTTCCGGCTTCAGGAATCACGTCGAAATTCATCTTCTGGACCTGAGATTCCGAATAACCGGTAAACAACGTCATATATTCCTTCTCAAGTCTTGTAAGTTCATCAATGGCGGCTCCCATGGCTTCACCGCTGTATGTGGCATCAGTATCACCTGTCACTATCTGCAGACGCTGCTTCCGCAATTGCAGGATCATATCGGCAGCTTCCGCCGCCCTCTTTTCCAGAGATTTGGCGACAACCATATCCTGCTGCACGCTGACCCTATTGAAAGAAGCCTCTCCCTTTTCCTTGCCATAGAGGACAGCAGATGCGGAAGTCAGGTTTGAAATCACTCCCTTATCCGAGAAATCTCCCTCATTCTTCAGAGGGAAACGCCAGTTTGTGCGTCCGCCTGACTCAGCGTCCGAAAACGCGATAAGTCCGGCTGACGAAAGCTTAAGGAAAGTCGTCTCGATCCTACCCTTGGGCACCTTTACGGAAAATCTCTCATTCTGGTCAGCTTCCACCATAGGTGTCATGGTCAGGGATGTCAGCTGGACCGAAGATTCATCCTTCTGTCTGACCTTCAGGCCAAGATACTTTTCGGCATATTTTGCATACGGACCAGCAAAGAACTTTTCCTGCACAGCCTCAACTTCCAGCGAAAGTGTCGTGGACGGCAGACTATAGGTAACATACCCTTCAGGGTCAGACTTCGCCCCTCCATCGGCAGGCTGCGACATGACCAGGGCCACAACAGCCAGAATTGTCAATCTGATACTCTTATTCATATTCACATCAATATTTATTATTTCCATCTTTTGTGAGACCAGAGCCAGTTTGCCGGAGTCTGGTTGATCTCCTCCTCGAGAAGGTCGAAATACCTGCGTGTTATCTGCTCAGGAGTCAGTTCGGATGCATTCATGCATATCGGTATGAATTCCATTTCATAACGTCCCCTTTCCACCCGCTTCATCTTCATATAGACGACGCTATGACCCATCTTTGCGGCCACACCCGCGGCTCCAAGCATTGCAGGAGTCTTCTGGTTGAGGAATGTCCCGATATCATGGGCTGCCATATATGGATACTGGTCAGCTATATAGATATAGACATTCTTCTCATCCCTATGCTTTATGGCATGGCGCAGGATCCGGGATGATTCGATCTCGCATTCTGTCCCCACTTCCTCAAGAGGAGCAACCCTGTTCCTTAGGAAGAACTCATTTGAAAAGGCGCTATGCAATTCCTTATAGACCACCTTGATCTGCTGCTCGGTCATCTTCACCTTCTCCCCGGTCGCTGTACGATAACCGAGAAAACCGCCGAGTATCTCCCAGTTTCCGCAATGGGAAAACATGACGGTAACGCTTCGGGATTCATCAAGACACCTATTCAGCACCTCCGGATTCACCACTGTGACAAGACCGCTCTTATACAGTCTTTCGTAATCCGATGCACCGAACCATATGGCTTCTGTAAATATCTCTGCAAAATGCCTGTAGAAGTCATCACGGATCTTCTGAAGTTCCCAATACTTTTTACCGGGGAAAGACCTGGCGAGGTTTATCATTATGACGTCATTGCGATATCCTATCACCTTTCCTGCAAGCCACGCGACGAAATCAGCAAAAACATAATGGACCTTAAGCGGCAGTTTTCCCACAACCTTCACGACCCCGCGTGCAATATCTACTCCTAATTTACTCATTCTCAATATAATAATATAAGCGGTAGCGGTTAATCCGACCGCTCCGGATACTCCTAACTAGCAAATATACCAATTTTCCTGATGATTCCATATCTTTTAAGCCAAGAAAATCCATTTCCTTCCGGACAGGACTGAACATAAATGAAAATTACTATATTTGCAGTTTGGAAAAACTAAAACAACTAAATAAAACTCAGAAATTATGTTCAAAGGACAACCAAAAGGCCTTTTTGCCCTTGCCCTCGCCAACACCGGTGAGCGTTTCGGCTACTACACCATGCTGGCCATCTTCCTCCTGTTCATCCAGGCGAAATTCGGTTTCAGCGCAGCAGCAGCCACACAGATCTATTCAATTTTCCTCGCCGGAGTGTATTTCATGCCATTCTTCGGCGGTATCCTCGCCGACAAGATAGGCTATGGGAAATGCGTAACAATCGGTATCGGAGTGATGTTCCTCGGATATCTCTGCCTCGCCATCCCTACAGGAGCTGACATTACAGGCAAGATAATGATGTTCGGAGCACTTGCCCTGATCGCAGTCGGCACAGGACTCTTCAAGGGAAATCTTCAGGTAATGGTAGGTAACCTCTACGATGACCCCAAGTATTCCGCAAAGCGTGACTCAGCCTTCAGCCTCTTCTACATGGCAATCAACATCGGAGCCATGTTTGCCCCTTCAATGGCAAAGTATGTAACCAACTTCTTCCTTTCCAAGTCAAATATCTTCTATGACGCAAATATCCCTGCGCTCGCACATCAGTGCATGGACGGAAGCATAACAGCAGAGAATCTTTCGAGACTTGAAACCCTTGCCGTACAGATGCCCGGAGCTGCAGGAATGGACATGGTAAGCTTCAGCAACTTCTATATCGAGAAGCTTTCCACTGCATACAACTACGGCTTTGCAGTTGCATGTGTATCACTGATCCTGTCTGTAATCATCTACTACAGCTGCCGCTCATGGTTCAAGCATGCGGACGTGAATGCAAAGCAGGCACAGGCTGCCAGCACATCAACAGAGCCGGAGCTCACACCGGAGCAGACCAAGAGCCGCATCACAGCACTTGTGCTTGTTTTCGCAGTCGTGATCTTCTTCTGGATGGCCTTCCATCAGAACGGAGCGACAATGACACTCTTTGCACGCGACTACACTGCCAACTCTGCTGAAGGACTTACAAGAATAGGATTCAACATATGGAGCCTCGCTCTCATCGCTGTCTCCATCTACACTCTCTTCAGCGTATTCCAGTCTGAGACCAGAAAGGGAAAGATCACCTCAGGCATCGCGACGCTTCTGCTCTGGGGAGGAGCAGCTGCCCTCTACCTCGGAATGCCTGCGACAGTAGGCATCCAGCCTTCTGACTTCCAGCAGTTCAATCCATTCTTTGTCGTAGCGCTCACGCCGATATCGCTCGCAATCTTCAGCGCACTTGCAAAGAAGGATAAAGAGCCTTCAGCTCCACGCAAGATCGGACTCGGAATGTTCGTTGCCGCAGCAGGCTTCCTCATCCTCACTGTAGGCTCGATGGGGCTTTCATCTCCTAAGGAACTCGGTGGAACCGTGAGCCCGGACCTCGTATCTCCTACATGGCTTATCTCGACATACCTCGTCCTCACTTTCGCGGAGCTTCTTCTTTCGCCTATGGGAATTTCATTCGTATCCAAGGTGGCTCCTCCGAAGTACAAGGGAATGATGATGGGAGGCTGGTTTGCAGCTACCGCAATCGGCAACTATCTCGTATCCATCCCTGGACTTCTCTGGGACAAGCTCCCGTTGTGGGGTGTATGGACAGTGCTTATAGCCCTCTGTCTCGTATCCGGTCTTTTCATGTTCGCAATGATGAAGAAGCTCGAGGCTGCAACAAAATAAACAGCTGCATACAATATATTTTTATGGTCGGTTGCATCGGTAACCGACCATTTTCATTATATTTGTGGGATATATGGACGAAGCACTTAAAGACACACTGGCAGGATGGGCTGAGAAATACAACAGTCCTGAATATTTTCAGGAAGATCCCATCATTTTCCCGAAGCACTTTGCTCTCAGATACGGCCACGGAGAAGCATCTCTGGCAGATGTAGAGATCGCTGCACTGCTCTCATCACATCTGGCATGGGGCCGCAGGTCGATGATAAGACGCGACTGTGAAAGGCTGTTTGATGAGATGGAATGGAAACCGTACGATTATGTCATGGCCGGTGATTACAGGAACGATGCGACAAGCCTGCACCGCACTATAAAATGGGAAGCGGTGGCAGACATCTGCAGTCGCCTGAGGTCCATATATCAGGAGATGGACAGCATTGAAGGCATGGATGACAGGGACATCAGATGTCTGATCTTCGGCCAGAAGGAAGACCACAAGGCTCCGAACAAGAAAATCAATATGATGAGGAGATGGCTGGTCAGGGATGACGGAAAGGTGGATCTGGGAGTATGGCGCGCCTCAGACAAGTCCAGGCTTATACTCCCTCTTGACGTACATGTCTATTCACAGGCTACGTCATTGGGACTGACTGACAGGAAGCAGAAGGATATAACCACTGCACGGGCCATCACGGACTGTTTCCGCGAGATCTGGCCTGAAGACCCTTGCAAAGGTGACTTTGCCCTGTTCGGACATGGAGTCACACTTCGTTCCGCCTGCAAGGAAGACATATAAGACGACCACAAGAACACTTATCTAAGGCTATGCCAAGACTTTATATTATATCAGGATGCAACGGAGCCGGCAAGACGACGGCTTCATACTCTCTGCTTCCGGAGATGCTGGACTGCAGTGAATTTGTGAATTCGGATGAGTTTGCAAAAGGGCTTTCCCCGTTCGACCCGTCAAAGGCTGCCATCCAGGCCAGCCGTTTCATGCTTATGAAGATCCGTTATCTTCTCAAGAAGCAGCAGGATTTTGCCATAGAGACCACGTTGGCGACAAGGACTCTTCTGAAGACAGTCAGGATGGCCCAGTCCGCCGGCTACACAGTCACCTTGCTGTATTTCTGGCTTAACAGCCCGGAACTCGCTATAGAAAGGGTCAGGGCAAGGGTCGAAGCAGGAGGACACAACATTCCTGAAGAGACGATACGCAGAAGATATCAGGTGGGGATATACTATTTCTTCACTCATTATGCGCCGGTATGCGAAAGATGGATACTGGCAGACAACTCACAGATACCGTTCAGGGTAATAGCCGAAGGTTCCAAGGATGAACTGATCAACATCAAGGATGAAGAGATCTACACAAAGATCCGGTCCGTCGCCATGGAAAGGCTCAAGGCAATTGAAGAGAACGGTGAAATATTATCGCTATAGAACTCAGATGGACTCACAATATTACCTGGACACATTCGGAGTGACGAGACAGCAGCTTGAAAGACTCACATCCACCGCTCTGCGGCACGGAGGAGACTATTCTGACCTTTACTTCGAATACACGACATACTTTAACCTGCTACTGAAGGACGGAGTGGTGTCATCCGGAGGTTTTCACACGGATTTCGGCGTGGGCATCCGTGTCCTTAAAGGGGAAAAGACAGGATATGCATATTCGGAGAATACTGAAATGCCTGACATGCTGAAAGCTGCCGAAGCAGCCTCAGCAATAGCCTTAGGCACGGCAGGTTCAATGAATTATGTCAAAATCAGCGATCCCGGAAATGACTTCTACCCCGGGTCCTCATCCTGGAGGTCCCGAAGTGCGGAAGATTTTCTTCCATTCCTCACCTCACTCGAAGAATCCATCTTCGCAAAGGACACAAGGATCATCAAGGTGATGGCACGTCTGTCAGACTCGGTGAGTGACGTCATGATGTTCAATTCCTTGGGGGAACTGACTTATGACACCCGTCCTATGGGAAGTGTGACGGTCACAGTCATCTTCCAGCAGAACGGAAGGACAGAAAACAAAAGTGTATCACGCAGTTTCAGGTGTGGCAGCGAAATGATCGGCCAGACCCTGATCGATGAAATGGCTGAAGATGCAGTAGCTGGGATCGACGCCCGCTTCGAAGCCACACGGCCTAAAGGAGGACAGATGAATGTGGTGATGGGAGCCGGTGCTTCCGGAATCCTGCTCCACGAGGCAATGGGACACGCGTTTGAAGCAGACTTCAACAGGAAGGGTCAGTCTGTCTTCTCTGAGAAGATGGGAAGAAAGGTCTGCCATGAAGGAGTAAGCGTTGTGGATGATGGTACATTGAAATGGAACAGAGGATCAGGCAACCATGATGACGAAGGCATACCAGGTCAGAAGACATACATGGTCAAGGACGGCATTCTCAATTCCTATCTGCATGACAGGATCAGTGCCGCATGGTATGGGGTCACTCCTACAGGAAACGGCAGAAGGGAGAACTTCAGATACAACCCAATCCCAAGGATGAGGGCCACTTATATGGAGAACGGCGAAGCCGACCCTGATTCAATCATAGCTTCTGTAAGACATGGAATCTATGTCGATGAATTCTCCAATGGTCAGGTAAAGATCGGGGAAGGAGACTTCACGTTCTACGTCAGGAGCGGATTCATGATCGAAGACGGCCGTCTGGCCGCTCCGGTCAAGGACATAAACATTATCGGTAACGGTCCTCAGGCACTGTCTGACATTCTTGCTGTCGGGAATGACCTTAAGATAGACAATGGCACATGGACATGCGGAAAGGAGCAGAGTGTGCCGGTGTCATGTGGAATGCCGACAGTCCTGATAAGCAATCTTACGGTAGGAGGAGAATAAGATGATTACTGACAAGGAAAAGGAGATTGCACGGCATTGCGTGCATCACGCCATCGCAAGCGGAGCATCTGCAGCAAGGGTATCACTGAACAAGAGCATTTCAGACGGATGCACCATTCTCAACGGGGAGCTGGACAAGGTCAGCCATTCTGCTGACAGATCGGTCTTCCTCTATATATACGCAGACAACAGATATGGTACCTTCTCAACCAACAGGCTGTCGGTGAAGGAACTGGAGGAATTCATCGCCAATGCCGTCCGGATGGTCAGGATGCTGGGGGAAGACGGGTGCCGGAAGCTTCCGGATCCGGAAAGGACTGCCGCAGATGCAAAGACGGGACTCGAACTCAATCTATACGATGAAGGGTATGCATTGATGGATGCACGTAAAAGGCTGGACAGGGCACACGAGATATCCATATTCGGGAAAGTCGCAGGAAAGGACGGGACATACACAATTCTTTCAGAAGAGTGCGAATACAACGATTCCTGCGATGACACCTATCTTGTGGATTCCCAAGGCTTTGAAGGCAGACACACAGAAAGCGCATTCTCGTGTTTCTCCGAAATAACCATATCTGATGAATCCGGAAACAGATACAGCGGATACTGGTGGGACATGTCCCCGAAGTCGGACGGCCTCAACCTGGAAGAATGCGGAAGACATGCCTTGCAGAAGGCAGTCAGCCAGATCGGTCCGCAACGAAGAAGAAGCGGGAGGTACAGGATGGTGGTGGACAGGAACGTATCTTCAAGACTCATCTCCCCTATAATCAATGCATTGAACGGCACTTCCATACAACAGAAGATGTCTTTTCTCGAAGACACTGAAGGCAGGAAGGTCTTCTCTAAAGGAATGACGCTCAAGGATATGGCAAGAGAGCCGGGCAAGAGCGGCTCACGCATGTTCGACACGGAAGGTGTGGCGACAAGGAATGCAACCATCATTTCCGAAGGGATAGTGAACGGATACTTCGTTAATACCTACATCGCAAACAAGATGGGCATATCCCCTACCGTAGAAGACATATCAAGACCTTGTCTGATGCCATATATAAAGGACAACCCATTGATGTCAGAAGAAAAATCAATATCTTTGGAGGATATTTTGCGTCATTGTGGAAGCGGGATTCTCGTAACAGGATTCAACGGTGGCAACAGCAACCCCGTGACAGGAGATTTTTCGTTCGGAATAGAGGGCTTTGCCTTCAGTCGTGGAAAGATCACTCATCCCGTCAAGGAAATGCTGATAACCGGCAACATGATGGAGCTGTGGAACAGCCTCATTGCTGCAGGAAGCGATGCCCGGAGCTGTTCAAGATGGCAGATTCCGACTATAGCATTCGAAGGAGTGTCATTCTCGGGACAATAAGATTGGATATTTAAATTTACAGATGATGAAAATAGGACAGAACAAAGTTGTGGAGTTCGCTTATGAACTCGAAGTGGATGGAAACATCGTGGACCATACGACAAAGGAAAGGCCATTGGATTATATTCACGGCACTCAAAGCCTTCTTCCAAAGCTTGAGGAGCATATCGAAGGACTGGAAGCGGGAGCGACATTCGATGTAACACTCTCTCCGACAGACGGATACGGAGAAGTGGACCCTGAAAGGATCATTGATCTTCCAAAAGCTGCGTTCGAAGTGAACGGAGAGATAAGGGAAGACCTTCTCGTTCCGGGCACTACCATTCCGATGATGAACAGCATGGGCGGAGTCATTCCCGGGGTTGTACTGGAGGTAAGCGAGGACAGCGTGAAGATGGACCTCAACCACCAGATGGCAGGTAAGACACTTCATTTCAAAGGAGAGATAATTTCCGTACGTGAGGCTACGGAAAAGGAACTCACCGAAGGTCTTCACGGGGAGTTTGTCCACACCTGCGGATGTGGAGGCTGTCATGGACATGACGGAGATTGCTCCGGTCATTGCGGAGAAGGACATTGTGGCGAAGGTCACGATGGAGATTGCGGATGCGGATGCCACTGATATAGATGCAGGTGCGGACAGCAGTAGTCATATTGAACTGGAACACGGAGGGATTCCTGAGGGATTTCCTTCCTCCCCTTCTTGATTCCGTAAGGGATATTGACGGGGTTGAAGTCATTGTGGCTGACAACGCATCCGAAGATGGAAGCATGAAGCTGCTGGCTGAGTCATTCCCTGACGTAAAGACCATAAGGTTCGAAAGCAATCTTGGCTTCACAGGGGGGTATAACAAAGCATTCAGACTGCTGTGCGACGAGTATTCTCCAGAATATCTGGTACTTATAAACTCCGACATTGAAGTCACCGGAAACTGGCTCAGGCCCATTCTGGCATGGATGGACACCCACCCGGATTGCGGAGCATGCGCTCCGAAGCTTCACAGCTGGCACAGGAGGGAGTGTTTCGAATATGCAGGAGCCGCCGGAGGATACATAGACAGGTACGGATATCCTTTCTGCCGTGGAAGAGTGATGAAGCATCTTGACATCGACCACGGCCAGTTCGACACTCCGAAGGATGTGTTCTGGGCCACAGGAGCCTGCCTGACGGTAAGGTCTGAAGCCTTCTGGGAAGCAGGAGGTCTCGATGAGAGATTCTTCGCACACATGGAAGAAATCGACTTATGCTGGAAGATGCAGCTGAACGGGTGGAGGGTGACGGTTGTCCCGCAATCCGTCGTATATCATGTCGGAGGAGGGACTCTGCCTGAGGATTCGCCATTCAAGCTCTACCTCAACTACAGGAACAATCTGATGATGCTTGAAAACAACCTGGCAGGGACTTTCGCACTGAAAGCTGCGTCAGAAGGCAGACCGGCAGACAAAGCGGTGGAACGGGGCATATCATCAGCGGCACGGAGGATCAGATTCAGGAAATTTCTGGATATCCTTTCTGCTCTTGTATACCTGCTGACTATGAAGAAAGAATCATTCAGGTCAGTGGTGAGGGCACATAAGGACGCCGCATCCATGAGACAGAAACCGAGAAGATGCGATATTGCCGGATATATATCCAGGTACTCAGGCAAGGCATCGGTCAAAGGGATCTACGGCAGATGGATTGTCTTACAGGCATTATTGAAAGGAACGAATGTATCAGACAGCATAAAGGAAGAGGATTTCATTAAAATTTGACATTTATGAAAATCATAATAGCAGGAGCTGGAGAAGTCGGCTCACATCTGGCAAAGCTTCTCAGCAACGAGTCCAACGAGATCACTGTGATAGACAGCAATCCTGAAAGGCTTGACTCACTACGGAACAGCGCAGACATAATAACCGTCGAAGGAAACCCGTCCGCCATACATACACTCCATGAAGCAGGAGCCGCCTCTGCAGACCTGTTCATAGCGGTAAATCCGTCCGATTCACAGGATGTCAATATCGTGAGCGCTCTGCTTGCCAAGAAAATGGGAAGCAAGAGGGCAACAGCAAGAATCAATAATGAGGAGTACCTGTCCTACGAGAACAAATATCTTTTCACAGAGATGGGTATCGACCTGCTATTCTATCCCGAAAAGATAGCAGCCGGAGAAATCATCGACCTGCTCAGAAGGACCGCTTCCTCCGACTCGCTTGACTTCGCAAGAGGAAAACTCCACATGGCCGTATTCAAGCTGGAGGAGGAGTCACCTCTCATAGGGATGAACATGGCAGAATTCAGCGAACTGGCCGCAAAAGAGGGTCTCAAGTTCAGAGTTGTGGCCATTTCGAGAAACAACGACACCCTCATACCAAAATTCGACACGAAGTTCAAATATCACGACCTTGTATTCATCATATCCAAACGCGAAGGCATGGATATGCTCATGCAGTATGTCGGCAAGCAGAACATAGAGGTGAACAGCGTGATGATTCTTGGAGGAAGCCCTATCGGTGAAATGCTGGCAAGACAGCTCGCGAAGCAGATAGACACCGTCAAGATTGTGGAAATGAACAAGGAAAAATGCATAGAACTTTCTGAGAATCTCCCGGACAATGTGATGGTTGTCAATGGGGACGGAAGAAACTCCGACCTGCTTCTTGAAGAATCCATCAAGGATTTTGACGCATTTGTAGCTGTCACCAACAATACCGAGACAAACATCCTTGCCTGCGTGGCTGCAAAACGTCTCGGAATTCCGAGGACAATCGCAGAGGTGGAGAACCTCGAATATATCAAGCTTGCAGAAAGCATCGGTGTGGATGCCGTCATAAACAAGAAACTCATCACTGCGGGAAGGATATTCAAATTCACCCTGAGCAATAAAGTCCGCTTCGTGAAATACATGAGCGGTACCAATGCAGAGGTGCTCGAATTCATAGTGGCTCCGGACACGAAGATCACCAAAGTCCCTCTCAAGGAGATGAACTTCCCGCGCAACGCCATAATCGGAGGTATAATCAGGGGCAATGAATCATACATCGCTGTGGGAGACACACAGATCCAGGCTTATGACAGGGTGGCGGTATTCGCCCTTCCGGAAGCGGTCAAGGAAGTGGATAAGTTTTTCAAATAGGATATGGCAAGCTACCTTCAGATAGAGAACATATCGAAATCATACGGTCCGAAAATCCTTTTCGAAAAGATCAGATTCAACATAAACGAGGGTGATAAGATCGCCCTCATCGCTCCTAACGGCACAGGGAAGACATCCCTGATGAGGATACTTGCAGGAAAGGACAAATCCGATTCCGGGGGTAAGATAATGTTCCTCAAGGATATCCGGATCGCATTCCTTGAGCAGGATTATGAATTCGATCCTGAAAAGAGCATATTCGGTCAGATCATGTCATCGAGCACAGAATTCACAAAGGACCTGGACCAGGAACACCTTTGGGAATATGAGCACAGGGTCGTGAAGTTCCTGACAGGATTCAATCTCAACAATCCGGACCAGCTGATGAAGGAACTTTCAGGAGGCGAAGTAAAGAGGGTGGCTCTGACTCAGATGCTCGCATCAGAAGCCGACTTCTTCATAATGGACGAGCCTACCAACCATCTTGACATAGATGCGATCGAGTTTCTCGAAGGATATCTGAGCAGGTCGAGATGCACGCTTCTGATGGTTACCCATGACAGATATTTCCTTGATAAGGTCTGCAACACCGTCATGGAAATGGACCATGGGTCCATATATACATATAAAGGTAATTATCAGAACTTTCTGGAAAAACGGGAGGAAAGGATCGACAACTATAATGCAGAGACAGACAAAGTCCGCAACATACTGAGGCGCGAGCTGGAATGGATACGCAGCACACCGTGCGCACGTACAGGAAAGGCCAGATACCGCATTAATGCATTCTACGACCTTAAGGACAGAGCTTCCCAGGTCCATACGCAGAAACAGGTCAGCATGGAAGCTGTCAAGGGTAAGACCCGACTCGGCACAAAGATCATCAACTGCCGGGACCTGAGTTTCCATTACGGCAACAGCTGCTATCTCGACAGGTTCACATACAATTTCCAGAGATACGAGAAAGTAGGGATCGTAGGACGAAACGGTGCCGGTAAAAGCACATTCCTGAACATCCTGACGGGAAGGATGTTCGAGGACGATCCCGGCATTCTCACAGGAACTATCGAACGTGGCGAATCCCTCAAGATCGGATACTACCATCAGAGCGGCATGTCATTCAACCCTCAAGACACAGTGCTGGACATTGTCAATGACACATGGCTTCTCAACAGGTTCCTCTTCCCCCATGAGATGCTCAACAACAGGATAGAGAAGCTCAGCGGAGGAGAGAAACGCAGGCTATATCTTCTGACGATCCTGATGCAGCAGCCTAACCTGCTGATTCTCGACGAGCCTACAAACGACCTTGACATAGTGACCCTCAACATACTGGAGGAATATCTCAAGGAATTCAGCGGTTCACTCATCATCGTATCACATGACAGGCATTTTCTGGATAAGCTGGTGGACCATCTGTTCATCTTCTGCGGAAACGGACAGGTGAAGGACTTTGTAGGAAGCTACAGCGAGTACCGCGAATTCATAAAGGAATATGAGGCGGAACAGCGCTCCATCGCACGTACGGAGGAAAAGTCACTAAGGACCCGGAACCAGCCTCAATCCAGGGAGACTTCCGACAGAAAGAGGAAACTGACCTACAGGGAGCAGAAAGAGATGGAACAGCTGGAGCATGACCTGGAGACTCTTGCAAAGGAGAAGGAAGACCTCGAGACCCTGCTCAGCAGCGGAACCCTGCCTTTTGACAAGCTTCAGGAAGCATCCGAGAGGATAGGAAGAATACTGGAAGAAACAGACGAAAAGGAGTTCCGTCTTCTGGAACTCTATGAAATCGGATAATTACATGTAATAATCACAATTATATCTGTTCAGGATATCCATCTGTGTGTAATTGTCCTTCTTAAAAGGTTTCTTTCCCATCAGAAGGTAATCCACCAAGGCATTCACCGCAGCTACTGTCTGCGTATCCGTATGTTGAGCGATAAGCACCTGAACCTGTCCTGACCTGAGGAAGGCGAGATTCCTGTCCAGAACATCAAATCCTATCACGCGACATCCTGTCAGACCCTTGCGCCGGATATAATCCGCCACAAGATGGACTCTTGAATTGAACATCACGATGTACTTGTCTTTCGGACTATTTTCAAAAACCGCATCCAGTGTATCATCTATGGCGTTTTTGTCCTTCGGATCTATGAAGATGTTATCGACTGCAACATCCGGATGATGCTCGCCCATATAATCGACGAATCCCTGCCTTCTGGTAACAGTCGGATCAGAAAGTCCCTTCTTGTCACGTGCTATCCTCACAACGTAAACCTTTTCTGGGACGCGACGTCCGTCAGTCAGTATGTCTGCACAAAGATAGCCGCTCTGATACATCGGCATACCGAAGTATGCAAGATAAGAGTCTTCTTCCAGTTTGGAATCGATATATACATACGGAATATTGCGGGATGACAGTTCCTGGACAAACTTAAGCGTTTCGGAGCGGAACATAGGCGCTATAAGCACCCCGGCAGGCGGATTCTCAAGGACATATCCGCATACGCTCTGAAAAGACTCGAGATCATACTGGTCATATTTTACAGGACGGACCTCTATGCCGTAGCGGGCTACAAGTTCTGCAGCCTCCTTGATTCCCTTATCCGTGAGTGACCAGAATTCTCCGGTGAAGTACTCGGGAATGATGCATAGGACGACACGCTCCTTCTGTGATGCAAGGAGAGATGCATGGAGATTTGGCTTGAATCCAAGTTCCTCGATTACCTTCAAGACCTTTTCCTTGCTCTTTGCAGAGACCTCTCCACGATTGTGAAGGACACGGTCCACTGTGCCTTTTGAGACGCCGGCAACTCGAGCTACATCATTAATAGTCACCTTGTTACATTCTTTATCCATAAGATATTCCCAATTAGAACATACAAAGATGATAAATTAAATCGGCATATCAAATATCAAATTTCCGTGCACGGGCACGGGAATTTAAGAAATAATTGCTATTTTTGCGCTGATATACTTGTCACGAACATAAACAACTAAACCATAAAGAAATGCCAAAAGTAATCACATTCGGAGAGATAATGCTCAGGCTGTCTACTCCAGGTTATCTCAGATTCTCACAGGCCAAGCAGTTCGAAGCCACTTTCGGAGGCGGTGAAGCAAATGTAGCTGTATCACTTGCAAATTATGGCATCGATGCCGAGTTTGTCACAAGGTTCCCTAAGAACGATATTGCAGCCAGCTGCATCAAGGACCTTCACAGCTATGGCGTAGGCACAAAGCACTGCGTTTTCGGAGGCGACAGACTTGGAATCTACTTCCTTGAAACAGGAGCTGTTGCACGTCCGAGCAAGGTAGTGTATGACCGCGCATACTCATCAATAGCTCAGATTGAGAAGGGAATGATCGACTGGGAGAAGGTTTTCGAAGGAGCCGACTGGTTCCATTGGACAGGCATCACTCCAGCCATCAGCCAGGGTGCAGCAGACGTATGTCTCGAGGCCATCAAGGCAGCTAACAAGCTCGGAGTTACAGTTTCATGCGACCTGAACTACCGCAAGAACCTCTGGAAATATGGAAAGACAGCATCAGAAGTGATGCCGGAGCTTGTAGAGGGATGTGATGTGATCCTCGGAAACGAAGAGGATGCCGAGAAGGTATTCGGAATCAAGCCTGAGGGCTTCGACGTTACGGCAACAAAGGGAGAAGTCAATGCAGCTGAATTCGAGAGCGTATGCAAGCAGCTCATGGCTAAGTTCCCACGTGCCAGGAAGGTCATCATCACCCTGCGTGGCTCAATCAACGCCAATCATAACACATGGGGCGGCGTACTCTACAGCAACGGGACCCTCTATCAGTCTCCACGCTATGACATCACCCACATCGTGGACCGCGTGGGAGGTGGAGATTCATTCATGGGCGGTCTTATCTATGGTCTGCTCACTTACACTGAAGATGACCAGAAGGCCCTCAACTTCGCAGTTGCAGCTTCATGCCTGAAGCACACTATCTTCGGTGACTACAACCAGGTGACTGTAGCAGAGGTTGAGAACCTTATGAAGGGCGACGGATCCGGACGAGTTTCACGTTAATATTTACTGGATTATGGCAAAATATAACAAACTGCAGGTAATCGCGGCAATGAAGGAAACAGGTATGGTACCTGTGTTCTATCATGCAGACGTAGAGACAGCTAAGGCGGTACTCAAGGCATGCTATGAAGGAGGCGTGCGCGCTTTCGAGTTCACCAACAGAGGTGACTTTGCACAGGAAGTGTTCGGAGAACTCGTGAAATATGCCAACAAGGAGCTCCCAGGGATGATCCTCGGTATCGGTTCCGTGGTTGATCCTGCGACAGCTGCCCTCTATCTCCAGCTTGGGGCCAACTTTGTGGTGGGTCCTCTCTTCAATCCGGAGATAGCTCCTATATGTAACCGTCGTCTCGTTCCATATTGCCCGGGATGCGGCACCGTATCCGAGGTCGGAAAGGCTCAGGAACTTGGTTGCGACCTCTGCAAGGTATTCCCTGGAGATGTCCTCGGGCCTGCATTCGTAAAGGGTCTTCGCGCTCCTATGCCTTGGAGTCAGATCATGGTTACTGGAGGTGTAAAGCCTGTCAAGGAGAATCTTGAGGGATGGTTCGGAGCCGGCGTAACATGCGTAGGAATGGGCAGCAACCTCTTCCCTAAGGAAGCCATTGCTTCAAAGGACTGGGCGGCAATCACCAAGCTTTGCAAGGACGCTCTTGACATCATCAAGGAAATCAGATAGATAATCATAAATAAATCAAAAGTATAATGAACAACACAGGTAAACAACTAATGACTAACTGGCGCTGGTGGATGGTCGTTCTGCTCTTCGTGGCAACTACTGTAAACTACATGGACCGTCAGGTGCTCTCGCTCACATGGAAGGAGTTCATCGCACCTGAATTCCACTGGACAGACAGTGACTACGGTACTATTACGGCATTCTTCTCGCTTTTCTACGCTGTCTGCATGCTCTTTGCCGGCAAGTTCGTGGACTGGATGGGAACTAAGAAAGGATACCTCTGGTCAATCGGTGTGTGGTCGCTCGGAGCATGTATCCATGCCATCTGCGGTTGGGCTACAATGCACATCGAGGGATATGAGACCATCGAGGCGATGAAGGCTGTCGAGGCCGGTTCATCTGCAGCATTGGCAATCGCTTCCGTAAGCGTATGGCTTTTCCTCGCCGCACGTGGTATCCTTGCTCTTGGTGAGGCAGGTAACTTCCCTGCAGCCATCAAGACTACAGCAGAGTACTTCCCTAAGAAAGACCGCGCATTCGCAACTTCAATCTTCAACGCCGGTGCTTCAGTAGGTGCTCTTGTCGCTCCTGCCACAATCCCGCCTCTTGCTGCAGCATTCGGATGGGAAATGGCATTCGTCATCATCGGTGCCCTCGGTTTCATCTGGATGGGATTCTGGGTATTCATGTATGACAAGCCACAGAACTCAAAGCATGTGAACAAGGCTGAGCTCGAATACATCCAGCAGGATGAGGAAGAGACTCCGGCAGCTGAAGGTGCGGTAGAGAAGAAGGCTATTCCATTCCTCAAGTGCTTCACCTACCGTCAGACCTGGTCATTCATCGTAGGTAAGTTCTTCACAGACGGAGTATGGTGGTTCTATCTGTTCTGGGCTCCGGCATATTTCCAGGACCAGTTCGGTTACAAGGCGTCATCAGGCACCGGTATGGCACTCATCGTGACACTTTATGCAATCGTCACAGTGATTTCGATCTTCGGAGGCTACCTTCCTAAACTGTTCGTGGAAAAGAAGGGCATGCATCCTTACAACGGACGTATGCTTGCGATGCTCATCTTCGCATTCTTCCCTCTCTTCGCCCTCTTCGCACAGCCTATGGGTCAGTTCTCAGCATGGTGGCCTGCATTGATCATCGGTCTGGCCGGCGCCGGACACCAGGCATGGTCTGCAAACCTATTCTCTACCATCGGTGACATGTTCCCTAAATCAGCAATCGCGACCATTACAGGTATCGGCGGAATGGCAGGTGGTCTGGGATCGTTCCTTATCAACAAGGGTGCAGGTGCCCTCTTCACATATTCAGAGAATATGGGTGCAGCATTCTCATTCCTGAATTTCGAAGGCAAGGAAGCAGGTTATATGATAGTATTCTGCTTCTGTGCAGTGGCATACCTCATCGCATGGAGCATCATGAAGGCT
This sequence comes from Candidatus Cryptobacteroides sp., assembly GCA_045531765.1. Taxonomy (GTDB): domain Bacteria; phylum Bacteroidota; class Bacteroidia; order Bacteroidales; family UBA932; genus Cryptobacteroides. Next base: position 18,666 of record JAZSEQ010000016.1, read on the forward strand.
CTCGTACCTAAGTACAAGAAGATCGAGGAATAACACAAAAACCATAATACCAATCTATAATCATTCGAGGCTGGCAGATGTGACTTCTGTCAGCCTCTCTTATGACATATTGTCAGTATTTCGAAGGTGGCAGATTATTTGTTATCTTTGCGGCGTCATCATGAAGATGACAGATATTCAGTATAAGTATACATATAATATATATAGACATGTCAGAAGTTAAAGAGAAAGAGATGGAGAAGAACATCGTTGAAGAACAGGGCACGGACACAAAGGAAGATATGAAGAAGAGTTCCAGAAAAGAGAAGAAGGAGAAATCCAGAATCGAGGAACTTGAAAAGAAGGTAAGCGAACTGGAAGAAAAGACAGCCAAGGACAAGGATGACTATATCAGGCTGATGGCCGAGTTCGACAACTACCGCAGACGCACCTCACAGGAGAAGCTGGAATTGGTCAGCATGGCATCGACAGACACCATCAAAGGCCTGCTCCCTATCCTGGATGACTGCGAAAGAGCGCTCAAGGTGCTTCTGGAGTCAGAGGACAGCGATGCAGCAAAGGAAGGAACGGAGCTCATCTATCACAAGCTCATGTCGTACCTCCAGAGCAAGGGTCTTGCAGTCATCGAGGCAATGGACAAGCCTTTCGACACAGATCTTCATGAGGCCGTAGCCCAGTTCCCTGTGGAAGATGAAGATAAGAAGGGCAAGGTCTTCGATGTCGTACAGACCGGATACACTCTCAACGGAAAGGTCATCCGGTACGCTAAGGTGGTTGTTGGAATCTGATGGCTTTCAAGGATAAGCATTTCATAAGACTATGGCAAGTAAAAGAGATTACTATGAGGTACTGGGCGTCACCAAGAGTGCCTCTGCAGAAGAAATAAAGAAGGCATACAGGAAACTGGCTGTAAAATACCACCCTGACAAGAATCCCGGCGACAAGGACGCTGAGGAGAAGTTCAAGGAGGCGGCCGAGGCATATGCGATTCTGAGCGATCCTGACAAGAAGGCAAGATATGACCAGTTCGGCCACGCCGGAGTGGAAGGGGCCGGTCCTGACTTCAGCCAGGGATTCGGAGACCTGAACGACATCTTCAGCGAACTGTTCGGAAGTGCCTTCAACGGATTCCCAGGATTCGGAGGATTCAACGGGTTCAGACGCGAAGAGCCACAGAGAAGGGTCTATAGAGGAAGGGATATCCGCGTCAGAGTCAAGCTCACTCTTGAGGAGATCGCAAAAGGAGTAGACAAGGAGGTTACCATCGAGAAAAATGTTCCATGCAAGGAGTGCGGAGGCAAGGGTGCAAAGAATTCTTCCGACATAAAGACCTGTCCTGCATGTAACGGCACCGGCCAGATAAGAAGAGTCGTCAATATGCCGTTCGGCCAAAGTGTAGGATACTCGACCTGCCAGCAGTGCGGAGGAGAAGGCAAGATCATCTCCAATCCATGCCGCAGCTGCGGAGGAACAGGACTCGTACGCAAGCGTGAGACCATCAAAGTAAGGATTCCGGCAGGCGTAGAAGCCGGCATGCAGCTCACTCTCACTGGCGAGGGACATGCAGCAAAGAACAACGGCATCAACGGAGACCTGCTTGTGGTCATCGAGGAGCAGGAGCATCCAAGCCTCAAGCGTGAGGGGAACAATCTATACTATACCGCTGTAGTTTCAGTACCGGACGCAATACTGGGGGCAGAAATCTCAGTACCCGGACTTCAGGGACAGCATAAGGTAAAGATCGATGCCGGAACGCAGTCAGGAAGCATAATCAGACTCAGGGGTAAAGGTCTCCCTACTGTAAACGGATACGGAGGTACAGGAGATCTCTACGTAAAGATTGCAGTGTGGATTCCTAAGAAGCTTGACAGGGATGAGAAACAGGCAGTGGAGGCGCTGCGTTCCAAGGATGGCTTCAAGCCAAATCCTGACAAGGAAGACAGAAATTTCTTTGAAAAGATAAAGGATTTATTCGATTAAGAGGAAAAGTATAAAAATTTCTCGAGAAAAGTTTGCAGAATTAAAAATAATTCCTACCTTTGCAATCCCAAAACAAAAACGCAACCTCTCGTGCAGGGTGAAAAAAGACATGATGTTGCCACAAAACTTAATAAATTAAAGAAATGGATCTTATTAAAGTAGTAGAGCAGGCATTTGCAAATGAGAAAGTAGCCAGCTACCCTAAGTTCAAGGCCGGTGACACTATCACGGTTACATACAGAATCAAGGAGGGTGACAAGGAAAGACTTCAGAAGTTCAGAGGAACTGTAATCCAGCTTCGTGGAGCATCTCCAGCAACAAGAACATTCACTATCCGCCGAGTAGCAAGTGGAGTTGGTGTTGAAAGAATCTTCCCATTCGAATCACCGTTCATCGAGTCTATCGAGCTCAACAAGGTAGGTAAAGTTCGTCGCGCACGTATCTTCTATCTCCGCGATCTCTCAGGTAAGAAGGCTCGTATCAAGGAAAAGAAGGCTGCTACCGTTAAGGAGGCCTAAGGAAATAGCAGCGTAGCTGCAAATCGGCTCCGTAGCTCAACTGAATAGAGCATCTGACTACGGATCAGAAGGTTACAGGTTTGAATCCTGTCGGAGTCACTACTTTGGGAACGCAAATCGTTGGAATTCAATGGTTTGCGTTCTTCTTTTTGCAAAATTGCACAACCATTGCACAACCGAATTGGTGTTGTAATGAGTAAAAGAGACGACCTTGACATCCCCACGCCGGAAGTCCTGAGCCTCCCGACGGACTTGGAGGCCGTTAGTCCCTGAGGGAGGCTCATTATTGCCAGCCGCCTCGAATGAGCGAGCAAGAGTGACACATAACTTATTGGCACTAAGGGAGATAGTTAACATAATCCATATTGTGTAATCTGACGCTTGAAGGGCGTTCCTACGGGCGTATAACCTTCTTAAATTGAGGCTGTTGGGGCGAGGGATGCCGTTAAAAGTCTGTTACACAATAAACCCTTCGATTATGTTATGGCGCGGCCGGAACGCACTGACGCTCAAGCGAGGCACTGCCTGCTCTCTGTCGATTATCTTCCCCTGTGGGGACCGAGGGGCATTACAAGCTTGAGTCTTACGGCTTCTGGGGGAGCAAATCTTGGAGAAGGATGCAGAGATTTTGTCCGTAGGCAAAATCGCGGAATCCGCAAGATTTGCGGAGGAAGAAGACTTAAGTCTCAAGACCGCTTTTCATTATACATCCTGGCCAAAGGCGGGGATGTTGTTGATGGGAGGATTGTTGACATTATGCTGGAGCTTGCGGAAGCATAATGACAACAGTCCGATTCCTTAGGCCCATTAGGGCAAGTCTTCTGACGGCTTGTCCGGCTGAAGTCTTGAACGGGCTTTTCGTATCTCTATGACTCTATATTCTTATATGAATTCTTTGCAACTATTACAATGAAGTTGTGTCTAGATGGCCCAGACACAACTTCTACTGATCTTACAGAATGTCAATTGTCTTTATGATGGATATATTAATATACTACAATCAGATTTGGCACGGATCGTTCTCCTTCATGATCAAACTTCTTGTTGTCGTACGGATGATTGATGACTCCGGTCTTCTCTGTCCAGAGTGTTGTGGAACCACCTCCGTCTAGGTTGATGGCGTCGGTCATTCCGAGCATATGGCAGATGTATGCGGTCTCATATATGGTCGCACCATCAGCCTGACCCTTGAATCTGCCGTCTATCACGACCAGATAGGCATTGCCCTCATCATCCGTTCCGAATGCGGTACGAGGATGCCTCTTATCATAGAACTCAACTGATGAATAGTGGGTCCTGATCTTCGAACCCTGCTTCTGTTCCTGAACCATGGCCGCGACATTGGCACCGTCCGCCTTGTCCCCGGTCAGAAGAGGTACGATGATCTCGCCGTCCACAATAAGCATCGGTCCGGAAGCCATCGCCTCCTTCCAGCCCTTGTCCACTGCAGAATACTGCGTAGTGTCGGACACCTGTGAGATCCTCGCCTTTCTGCCCTTACGGTCCTTGAATCCCATGAGTCCGTCCACACGATAAAGCTCGGTGGGATGAGTATATCCCAGCTGTTCTTTTCCCTCGCGGAAATACACCGAAGGAATCCTCTGCTTCACATGGAAATAGCCTCCGTTCAGGGCAAAGACAGCCCCTGTCTCCTCAGCGATTTCACTTGGTTTGCCGGCAGCTTCCCCCGGTCTGTGAAGAATATCAGTCCTGAACTTCTTCAGCGGATATTTCACCACACAGATGCTCTGGGTGGAATAGAACATCGGAATCTGAGCGTACATTGCCTTAGCCCCTCTCTCAAGATCCGTTATTTCCCATTTAGCGTTCATGAATGCTATAGAATCCTTCTTAGAATTGTCCGGCTGGGGAATATTACCAAGAAGTATTTCTCTTGCCGTGAGCAGTTCCTTGACATCTCCCTTACATTCAAACATCATAATCCCCTCATAGCCGTTCTCCTTGATACCATCCCAAAGTGCCTTGTTATCAATTAGTCCCTTACCCGGAACAAGATGTCGTTCATCAGAAAAGTCATAGTCTGAAATGTGAACTGTCTTAATAGTTCCTTTTTCGATTGTCTTTAGAAAATCTGAGTGACTTTGATATAGAAGATGGTTTGTATCGAAGCAGATCCCCACATTTTCATACCCGTCTATCAGTCTCATCATTTCTTCTCCATTCTGGCCGAGACATGTACGAGGTAGATTCTCAATACACAGGACAGCTCCTATTTCCTTTGCTACAGATGCTAGATATCCTATGGCGGCATGGCTATTGGCAAGTCTTTGTTCGCGTTCATTAGGATAAATAGGTTCAGAACTTGGATGGAGAACTATATATCGTGGCTGAAATATAGCTGCGATTTGCATCGCGTCCTTCATGTACTGAATATTTTCATTCCTCTTTGCATCATCGATTACTGAGATATCAAGAGTTCTTGAAAAAGGCATATGCACAGACCAAACCTTGATACCTGCCGTCTGCAGGTCTTCCATAAGTTTTTTCGCTCGACCAGGAGCACCCTCTGGATCCTTCGCAATTACATTATTCATAGTAACCTCGACATACTCCAGACCTTGAGTTTTGTCAAGTATCATAGCTTGTACATCTAGATATGATGAGCGTCCTATGGATTTGCCTATCTGAGGAGCCTGTGACCATGTAACTGACGACGACACCAAAAGGGAAATAACAATCAATAAGTACTTCATATCTTCGAATAATATTAGTTTTAGGATCAACTTTGCTTTATCTTGTACTTTCAAGCCATCTCTCCAGTACGGCATAGAACTCTTTTCTATGGGCTGCAAATCTATCTTCTCCTTTACCGACATATTCCTCTGATGAGAATCCCCAACCATGACCTCCAGTCTTCCAGATATGCATTTCTACCGGAACTTTATTTGCAATAAGACTCTTGTAATATATAAGACTGTTGTCGACAAGGACCTTGTCATTGCTACTATGTGAAATGAAAGTTTGAGGAGTGCCAGGACTGACTCTCTTTTCCATGGAATAGTAGTCTACAAGTTCATTAAGCTTTTCTTCGCTCCCTATCCACTTTTCTTCTGCACCGATTAGAGCTACACGGGTTCCGCTATGATACACTTTTTTATCAAATGATATCACAGGATATATCAGAATGCTGAAATCAGGCTTGGTGACAGTATCTACGTAGAGATTTGAGGCACACGCAGCGAGATGTCCCCCGGCAGAGAACCCCATAACTCCAATCTGATTTACCTTCCATTTTTCGGCATTTGCCCGACAATACCTGAAAACATTTTGCACATCCTCTAACGGAACATCCCAATGCCCATTAGGAAGACGATATTTAAGCACCGCCACAGTTATACCCTTTGAAAGCATCCAGTCAGCAACATATTCTCCTTCTCCGAAAGTAGACACCTTTACATATCCGCCCCCTGGGCACACAACAACCATCTGCCCATTTGGCCTTTTGGGAAAGTACAGATCGACTCTTGCATGATCTGAAATATTTCTAAGGATCCCCTTCTGATCTATAGTTTCAGGTCCTGTCAGGCCATTGGACTCCTGCATCTTGAAACCAGCATAAATAATTTCATTTCCATATACTGGATCGATGTTTTCCTCAAAGGAATCTGCATAAAGCATAACAGTCTGAGACGGTCTAAGCCCAATCACCTTTTGTGCTGATGCAAGGATGGGAGCAAGCATCGGAACACATGCCAAAGACAGAATGATTCTTTTCATATAGTAAGCATTTTTTAATCGTGGCGACCTATTGAACGCAAATATTTCAGAAGGAGTTCCGGACGATCAGTCTGAATCATAGTTGCCCCCATTTCAATGTACTGACTATATACATCTGCAGGATCAGCTGCCTCAAGCGCAGCATCATCATCATTTCCAAATCCGCCACACACTGATGGCCAGAATGTGTTTACCCAAAGTTTCGCTCCTGAATCCAGTATAGCTGCCACGCAATTATCTATCTCTTCTCCAGGTTTCTGCCAACAAACCTCATATGCCATAGGCACAACTCCACGTGTCTGATATTCCGCAAATAGATCCTGACCCTTTGGCTTGTTTATATCTATTATTGGCATATATAAGAGATTGTTCTCGTGTCTGGACATATCCTCATTTACTTTGTCAATGCTGCTTTTCCCTTTCATCAGAACCTGTCCGGTGACACCAAGTTCCTCTGTAAGTTCTACAATCTCCTTATAATATGGATACGCATGATCCACATTGACGAGGATTCTATCCTTACAGCATATAAGAGCCTCTCTCAACGTCGGTACCTTGATGGTATCGGTAACCACATTATGCGCCCTTCTCATTCTTAATGTACTTAATGAATCATATGTAAAATCACTTACCAGACCTTTTCCATTCGTCATGCGATCCACGGTCTTATCATGCATAAGGACCAGGACACTATCCTTGGTCATCTTTACATCTAATTCCATCATGTCAACCCCCATGCGGATAATGGACTCGATTGCTGGAATTGAATTCTCTGGATAATTTCGCCAATCGCCTCTATGGGAGATGACCAAAACATATTTTGAATCAGGATTGTTAATCTCGGCCAGAATTTTTTCCGCTCTATTGTTATACTGCTGCTTCTGTGAACCACATGCAATAGCAGAAACAATGACTGCACATAGAGTAAGTATCTTTAATATTCTGCTCATGACAATGTCAGTTTTTGGGAAAATTACCAATTATATACTCGAACCTTATAAATATTGAGATCATCTATCTTAAAGTTCCTTGTCTCATACGACTCAAGCATATTTGACGTGTACCTGATTGTGTGTGAGGCCCATGTAAGGTCAGGCACCTCAATCTGAGTCGGATCTGTAAACCAACATTCTCCGGAATTGCTATTGAAATTTACGGATTTAAGTGTCTTCGAATTACCAAAGATTGCAATACTTGTAAATGTGTCCTGAGCTATATTGTACAAGGCAGCCCTATTACCAGCAAGCAGCAAGGTATTCTCATCTACAAGAGTAAGATCATGAAGACCTGTCACCCATGTACCGGTATGGATACTCTTATCAAGAGTCAACTTCGGAGAGGCTGTATCCCAATCAGTCAATTTGTAAATATTGAATGTGTTGTTTCCGACAGCGTACAATCGTTCCGTTTTAGGATTCCATACAACTCCATGAGCATATTCCAAAGGTGTAGAGAACTTCACTACATTAGGTTTGGCGATGTCGAATATCTGTACCATATCTCCACCTTCAGAACATGCGACCGCTAAACGATTATTCGGCAGAAGATCGGCAGAATGAGCGTTCTTGGAGGAGTTTGAGTACCAGAGGACATCTCCTGTTTCTTTGTCGATGAGTACAGCATAACTTTTCGAAGAGGTAGCAAGGATCTTCTTGTTGTCATCAACAGGTTTAGCATCATCAAGACGGATCATATTGTTTTCAGTCTGACCAACATTTGCAGCATATTTCTTTGCATCCCACTCCCAAAGGATAGCATTTCTATAGCCAGAAGTAATCGCGAGTTCAGCATCCAAAATATATATCATGTTGTCACCGCAGACCACTACCTGAGTCGATTCCGAATTTGATGTTTTTGCTTCATATTTCTCACCCATACCCCAAACTAAAGATTCGCTATTCTTATATTCAAACGTTTCACCTGTTTCCGTAGTATATTTGATGGTAAATCCATTTGACAAAGTGGCTGGAGCAGCGATAAACACAAAACTGATAGCATCTAGACGACAATCTTGCGGTTTATCAAATTCCACAGTTATTGTCGATTCACTTCCTGTTGCAGCTAAATCAGAAGCATTTATGGTCACATTTCCTGCTATTTTTTCTCCTCCGTCAGCTGTAATCTCCGCCTTGGTCACAGAATACGCACCTTTCTGCAACGTTGCTCTGACAACACACCAATAAGGCTTCATGTTCATTTGCGATCCTGAATATGCATCTGTAAACTTAGCTGTTCCTACATAGACCGGCGAAGGAATATCCTTTCCGTTCTGCTTGGTAGGAATTTTTGCCAGAACACTACCGACATTACATGTCAAATTCGCTGATGAAGGATAATATGCCATAATATTATCCCCATTATGAGCTTCGCTCACAGCTATTGTGAATAGGGAGGACTGGGCACCGATAGACATAGGGATACTGGTCTGAACTGACGGGGTTGACGCATCTGCATTAAATGCAGCTACTTGATCGCCTCGTTCCCAGCTCTTGAAGTTTATTGAGCCGTTTGCGTTATAATGCTTATTTAATTCTATTGTCAATTTCGCTGCTTTGGCATTGCCCTGTCCATTGCCAGATGGATCTTTTTCACATGATGCTGCCAGCAATGCAAATATACAAGTCAGCACCGATAATGTCATGATGGAATATTTCATTGTTATTTTCAGTTATTTGTTGCACAGATTACATTCTTATATGCGGACATAACTTCCGCTGCCGTTCCGCTCTTGACCTCCGTCATAAAGACTCCGTCATAGTCATAATGCATAAGATTTGTCAGAAAAAGAGGCCAATTAATAACTCCCTTACCAGGAATCCAATGCCGTTCGTCAACCTTGTCATAGTCAGAAGCATGAATGGTTCCGATTCTGTTACCGACATTCCGGAAGAATTGGTCGTGGTCCTCTATCAGCAGATGATTGGAATCGAAGCATACCATGACATCAGGATAATCCTGAATCAGATACATTATTTCTCTCGAAGTCCGCCCAAGACATGTTCTCGGAAGGTTCTCGATACACAATTGTGACCCAACTTCCTTTGCAATCGGCAGGAGTTTGCCTATAGACTCTTTCGCATTCTCCAACCGCCTGGTTCTATCGCTGTCAGAGATTGGCTCTGAACTTGGGTGCAGCACCAACTTCTTCGGTTTGAATTCTCCAGCCAGACGTATCATTTTTGCCATCGTCTCCACATTCGCAGCCCTGGCTTTATCATCAAGAACCGAAATATCCAGTGTTCCACTGAAAGGGAGATGTACAGACCACACTTCAAGTCCGGGAGTGTTTTCTATTATCTTTTTAGTATTTCTTGCACGGGTATAACACTGTTCCTCTGTATAGCCCCTCCAGAAAGTATTCATCGTCACTTCCAGATGCTTTACCCCAGCCGCAGGAAGAGAATTTGCTTCGCCTTCACTCAAACTGCCAAAAAGCGCTTGGGAAATCCCCAACTCATAAGATCTCACCTCAGCAGACACATAACCCTCCGTCACATTTTCGGTTAAAAAACATTCTCCATCTACAGTGGTAATTTCCGCGACATACTCCTTACAGTCATTATCCGCAACCATAACAGCTACAGACTGTCTGGAATCAGAACAATCCAACGGTCGTTTCGGAGTTACGGTAACGCTTGCAGACATCGGCACAGATTTCCATGAATTGATATCCATGCGAACCTCACCGGAGATAAGTTCGCCGTTTTTTCCTGTCAACTTGACCTTGCTTACGATATGCCGGCTTCTGTCCACCCATACGTTCAATACCTTATACAAGGGCCTTAAGGTAATATTTCCGCCTTGATGCGAACCTTTCCTATAAATCGTCTTGCCCGCATTGAGATCCAGCAGAGTGCCATCCTGCTCTTGAGGAATATTGAACTTCAGGCATTCACTTTCAATTCGGATCGGAGCGTTATGAGGATATATGCCTATAAGAGTGTTTTCCTGTTTGCTTAATGGCATATTGTAAATAAAAAGAGAGGAAGCTGCGGACGGACTTATCGGTCTTGATGTAACAGCAACATCTTCCTGTGCAGAATCCACGACAAGCACTCGTTCGTCTCCAACCCATATTCTCGGACTTTGGACGTATATATGCTCGGAATAATCTGCCAGGCTCATAGTTATCTTCACCGCGTAGCTCATGGACGGATCGGCTTCACCATTCTCCTTGCACGATGACAGAAATAAGGCTGCCATTCCGACAATCAGGTAAATGAGTCTTTTCATTTGTAAGATTAAACTCTCCAGAGTGATCATTGACCACTCTGAAGAGCACATTGAAATCATATAATAATTTAGAGAAGCGGGCTCTGAATACAGCAGCTGCCGCAGATATCTCCACCTGGACCGCCCCAGTATTTACGTTCGCCGCCGATATACTTACCGATGAAAGCACCATTCCTTCCTGCAACACCCAAATGTACGGAATAGAATACACCATCCAAGAAATTGTTTCCACCCATCTGACGCTCTGCATTATGAGAGCCATCTTCATATATGAATGTATTTACTATGCTACCGGTTGCTGCATTGAAGATGATATTGTGCATAGGAGCCTGCTGGCCGGCAGTAATCATGACGTGGCCCTCAGTATCTGCACACATGTGTGAGTAGTTGAATACATTAGCCTTTGCTGTGCCTGTGTGCACATAAGTCCATACGACTTCTGAGAGATCGGATTTAAGACCATATACACAACCGTCCTTACAACCGACAACAAGGTATCCGTCTGATGAAAGAGCAGGAGCATACATATTGTTTGCACCAAATGCAAATTCCTTGACGAGAGTCCTTGTTGCAAGGTCAATTTTCGCCATTCCTCCTGTAGAACCATCTGTCTGGAGAGGAACGTACGCATATTTCTTATCATCGCTGACTGCCATTCCTGAAATGTCAGTTGGCTTATGAGCAAGGTCAATTGTTGCGAGGTCAGAACCATCGGCTGTGTTGAGGAACTGTATTGATTTGGCTGTATTGCAAATCGCAACGATGAGGTCGTTTCCATTGATCAGGAGAGAACCACCCTGAGACCCAAGAGCTTTGTTCCATTTCACACTTCCTGTAGCAGCGTCAAGAGCGAAGGTGTTACCTGATTTATCAATAATGTAAACAACTGTACCATCTGCACTTACCGCTGGTGCGGTACTCTGCATATTGCCTGCAGCTCCATCAAAGAACCATTTCTGCTTTCCTTCAGGGCTTACGCAATAGAACTGCTTTGCAGTTGTTGTTCCGAAATAGATGTCACCTGTAACAGGGTTCACTGTACATGGATTGTAGCTTGCAGATGGAGTCTCCGGAAGGAAACGCCACTTTTCTGTACCACTCAAAATATCATAAGCATACAAACCTGTAACTTTATTGAATGTAATAACATAAACAGTCTTTCCGTCAGGAGAGAATACTGGATAAGAGCCCTTGAATCCGTTATAATCGGTTCCACTCTGCACATGGTCTCTTGTTGCAATCACCCACTCACGAAGAGTCATCTCTATTGACCATTCCTTTGCTACACCATTGATGTTTGCAGAAAGCTTGACAGTCTGTGTACCTGTTGCAAAGATGCTGTATTTTACTTCATCACCAGTCTTCACTGTTCCGTCAGGGAATGTCCACTTCACGTCTGTTGCATTTTCAAATGCCTCACGATTGAAAGTATATGTCACTGGCCATCCGCTTGCCACAGATGTTGCGCTTACGAAATAAGGAATTGCAAGAGCAGGCATAGCCTTGATGATGACCGGATCAGAATCTCCCTTTGCATAGTGTGCGACAATCTCGAAAGTGTAGTTCTTGTCATTTGTCAGACCAGTGAACTCATGCTTGACAGCATCCTTGTCGATTTTCACCTCCTGCACATCGTTGGCATTCTCATCCATAAAGTATTTCGCTGTATATCCCGTTACGAGGGTCGACGGCTTTTCCCAGAAGATAGTAACCTTCTGGTCATCAGTATCTGTAACAGGATTTGCAATCGGGAATCGTGATGTCGTTGGCTTTCCTTTCGCACTGACCATTCCAGACAAGGCTTCACCATAGAGAGCCTGTACATTGAATGTATATTCAAACTCATTGACGAGACCTGTGACTGTATAAGTTCTCTCGCCATTAGTGCTCAGAGATACAGGTGTGGATTCTGCATCACTATATGTAATGATAAAATCTGTAGGATTCCATCCTTCCGGAAGAGTCCACGAAAGGACAACTTCTTCATCACCAGGTGTCGCAATAAGATTCTCAACTTGGTGACGCTTTATGTCAGTATCATTTACAATTGGCTCCTCTACGCATGAATTCATGCCGAAGCAGATTGCAAAAGACGATAAAATATATAATAACTTTTTCATTGTATGTCAATTTTAGAAGCCAGGATTCTGCCAAAGAATATTCTTATTGTTTACAATCTCGATCTGGTCGTTAGGGATAGGGAACACAAGATGCACATCGTCTGCACCAAGAACCTCTCCGGCAAGACCAAGACGCACAAGGTCAAACCAACGCTGGCCTTCAAGAGCGAACTCGCGTCCGCGCTCATCGGCAAGTTCCTTGATGAATGCATCCTTATCAGTTGTCTCGAAGTAATCCAGTCCAGCTCTTTGTCTTGTCTGGTTAAGGTAAGGACAAGCATCGGAAACACGTCCCTGCTGCGCAAGAGCCTCTGCATACATTAGTACCACGTCCGCATAACGGAGGTGAGGAAAGTCATTGCCTACCTGATCAGTATATGTATCATCATACTTATCATACCACTTCTTCATTGCATAAACCGATGATTTAATCTCATCATAATCGTCAATGAGGGTAAAACGGTTGTCCTTTGACGTGTCATAGATTGATTTGAACTCAGGAGTAGGGTTCTGGATGTCAGCCTTTACTGATGTTGAGGCACTATACCAAAGTCCGTGACCATTGTCATTAGTCTTGTTGTAGTAGAGTATGAAGATGAATTCCTTGTTATTTGCACCTTTGTTCTTAATGTCAAAGGCTTCTGCAGTGGTTGCCATAAGACCATAGTTGGTATCCTTCAAGGCAAGAGCAAGAACCTCTTCTGCTGCTTCAGGATAACCGAAGGTAAGATGAACTTTTCCAAGAAGGGCCTGAGCTGCGATTTTTGTAACACGCGCAACTTCTGCACTTCTCTTATCAGGAAGATTTCCGGCAGCATAAGTAAGGTCTTCCACAAGTCTTGAATACATCTGCTCAGCTGTACAACGAGGCACAAGTTTAGAATCTGCCGGAGTCTCAACCTTTGTTACCAGAGGAACTCCACCAAAGCATCTATAGAGATTGAAATACCACCATGAGCGAAGGAAGAGAACTTCTGCTTTGTATTGTGCCATTGTACCGCTAACTTCGCTTGGCATGTGATCAAGAACGTCATTACAACGATATATACCATTGTACCATGCGTTCCACACATCACTGAGAATACCATTGCTGGCATTTTCTGCAAAATGTCCGATATCGTATCTGTCCTGAGTCGATACAGCCATTGATTTGAGAATACACTCATCCGAACGATGGGCAATCTCCGTGATATGGAAGCCGGACTGCGTCTTCAGTTTTGCATAACAGGCGTAAACGCCCTGATTAAAGTCGTTTTCTGTCTGATAGAAGTTACCTTCTGTTATATTGTTGCTTGGGTACCTTTCAAAGAACTCATCACCACAGGAGATAAGTCCGAATGAAAGAACTGACATTGCAATTAATGATTTAAGTTTCATAATCGTTACCTCCAATTATTAAAGATTAAAACTGAGACCTACAGTGAATGTACGTGGAATAGGGTAAGAACAATAGTCTTCGCCTGGACGAAGAGCATCATCCGCACGTCTATTTACCTCAGGATTATATCCTGTGTAGTTGGTCAATGTAAAGAGGTTGGATCCCTGAAGGTATATTCTGAGATTTGAAACCTTTGCCTTCTGAAGCCATCTGTTAGGGAATGTGTATCCCAATGAGAGAGTCTGAAGACGAAGGTATGAACCATCCTCAATATGGAACGTAGAAGTACATGCACCGTTGTTACCTGTAGACTTACGGGTTGCCCTATTCAATTCACCATATGGGAAACGCTGAAGAGACTCCTTCATCATATTGAAAGATGCTTCCATATTGCAAAGGTAACGACGCTCAAGGTTAAGGATTTCATTTCCGTAAACACCCTGGAAATTCGCCACAAGGTCAAAGCCCTTGTATCCAAGCTGGAATCCGAATCCATAGTAGAAATCCGGCATGTAGTTGCCGACGATCTGACGGTCTTCATCCTTCTCAAGCACGCCATCACCATCTGTATCGACAAAACGGAAATCTCCAACCAGAGTCTCAGCAAAGTGCGGATATGTATCAAGTTCTTCCTGATTATGGAATACGCCGTCCTGTACCATAAGATAGTAGCATCCTACCGGCTGACCGACCTGAGTGATATAGTAACCTCCTGCGTACGAAGACTCCTTGATTATAGGAGCATCCTCGTCTCCAAGGCTGAGAACCTTGTTGCGGTTAAGAGAGAAGTTACCGGTCACCTCATAACTGAAGTCGCCTATCTGCTTGCGGCTTGAGAGGTTGATCTCGATACCCTTGTTCTGCATTGAGCCGATGTTCATGTTTGATGATGTAAGACCAGATACTGATGATACAGGAACATCAAACAACATATCGGTAGTCTTTGAGTAGTACAAGTCGATATTTGCATTGAAGAGACCGTTCCACAAAGTCGCATCGACTCCGACATTGTACTGGGTGTTCTTCTCCCAGCCAAGGTCATTGTTTGCAATCTGGTTTGGATAGATCTGGTTTACGATACCATTTCCAAGATCAAGTGTAGATGATCCGTAAAGAGCAAGGTACTCAGAGTTACCGATCTGGGCATTACCGGTCTGACCGACTGATGCCCTGAGTTTCAAATCGTTTAGCCATGATGCGTCTTTCATGAAAGACTCATCGCTGATGCGCCATCCGATTGATGCTGCAGGGAAATAACCCCAACGAGTATTAGGAGCAAATCTTGATGAACCATCACCACGAATTGATGCTGATACCATATATCGTCCCTTGTATGAGTACTGTGCACGTACGAGCCAGGAAGCAAATGTATAAGAATATGCGTTGTTATAGCAGTCATCCACTGAAAGAGTCTTACCCTTTAATGTACGAATCTTGTCATCTCCTGCAATACCGACACCCTTAAGAGTAACTGTCTTGATGCTTTCCTGTTCTGCCTCATAAGCAGCGACAGCATTGACAGAGTGATCGCCAAACTTCTTGTTGTAAGACAATTGATTTGAGATATTCCAGTGGAAATACTGGTTGCTATTATTAATTGCGGTTGGAGACGAGGCTACAATGCCCACACTGGAAAGACCATCCTGAGTCTTATCTACATCCCTGTTGCTCAAGAGGTTCTTTACATTGGCAACTGGAATATAAGAAGGACGATAGTAGTTTCTATTGTAAGAATAGAAATCACCTCCGAGAGAAAGTTTATATTCAAGACCATCGATAAATTCAATACCTACATATGCATTACCAATGAGGTTGATTTTTTCACGTACATCGTCAATCTCATTTGCAAGGGCAACAGGATTAAGAGTCACGTTTGTCTGAGTATCGCCTACACCGATGTTATCTTCTTTCTTGAAAAGTCCCATCATATCCCAATTGTAACTTCCGTCATCATTATAAACAGGATGTACCGGAGGAGTAGTGAGGGCCGCTGCAATAACACCGTCCGAATTGTACTGAGCCTCGGCGTCAATATGATTTGTCTTTGAGTACGAAGGAGAGAAACTGATTCCGTATTTCAGGCGGTTTCTCTTACCGTCGAGGTTCATTCTCGCACCGAAACGCTGGAAATCAGAACCAATGATCGTTCCTTCTCTCTGAAGGAAATTGGCACCTATATAGTAATTGTAGTTCTTTGTTCTTGCAGAAACAGATAGAGAATGCTTGTGAGTCTGAGCATTGCGGAAAATCGCATCCTGCCAATCAGTGTCAGTAAGTGTTCCTGTCTCATCATAAAGATATGCAAGAATCTGCGGTTTGATACGAGCGTATGTACTGTTCCTTGAAGAAGCAGGGTCACCCATCGATCCGGTCGGCTGTTCCTTCAGATATGCGCCGTTTCTTGCCTCAACATACATCTCAGCCCACTCATAGGCATTCAGCATATCTATCTTTTTTGCCACCTGAGAAATGCTGAACTGACCGTCGTAGCTTACAACAGGTTTTTCAGAACTTCCTCGTTTTGTGGTGATAAGAATTACACCGCAAGAACCACGTGATCCATAAATCGCAGCTGCAGAAGCGTCCTTCAGGACTTCAAGGCTTTCAATGTCTGACCCATCGATGTTTGAGAATGCACGTGCATCACAAGGCACACCATCAATAACATAAAGAGGATCATTGCCGGATGTGGCCGACTGAATACCACGTACGCGGATACTTACATTTCCATCCGGTTGACCACCAAGATTCATTACCTGTACACCTGGCATCTTTGCCGCCATAGCATCACGAAAGTCAGCTGTTGGCAAAGTCTTGAAATCATCTGCCTTGATTGATGTTATGGCTGTAGTCACGTCTCGTTTGTTCTGAACACCGTATCCGATCACTATTACGTCATCAAGTTGGAGAGCTTCTGTCGGCATGACAACATCAGCTGTTACCTGATGGTCATTAAGCGTTACCTTTACAGTTTCATAGCCAATGCTTGAAAACTCAAGAGAAGCACCATTCTGTTTGATTGTGAGGGAGTATTTTCCGTTAAGGTCAGTAGCAGAGCCGTTATTTGTTCCCAAAAGAATTACCATCGCTCCAATTACAGGATTGCCATCTTGGTCTACAACCTTACCCGTTATTGTTCGTTGAGCTGCGGAAACTTCCTTCACATCCTGTGCAAAGACTGTAACAGATGTCATGAGAACTGCTGAAATTACAGCAACAAACGACATCATTGTCTTGAATCTGAATCGTTTCATCATTTTAGTTGTTAACTGTGGTTACTAAATTAGTTCTGAGTCAGCGCGTATGTCTCCGAATGAGCACCGGCTGTAAATGTGACAGAACCTGTTCTCTTTGCACCGGTCGTGTTCTCTGTAAAAGAAAGGACGACCTCCTGCATTCCTTTGGGACCAGAAGATGGATTAACCGTAATCCAATCCGAATTGGAGACAGCACTCCAGTCAGTTGTAGCAGCAATTGTGACTGCACGAGTACCAGCCTGGACGGCTTCCCCTTTTGCATCCGGCTGTGTTATGATTGCAACACTTTCCGGAGTTTGCGAAACCTCCTGCTTTTGGCAGGAAATCGCAGCGATGATAGCAAATGCTATCAGCAGAAGTAGATGTTTTGGTTTCATAGTATTATAATTAGTGTTGATAGGTTCTATATTGGTTAATTTAGGAGGATTATCACGGCTCAGTTCATAGAGTATAAAGCATGACCTGACAGAGGTATGCTTCTTTGAATGTATTTATCATATTGTCGAGGCTAGAGCGCAGAAAATTTACGCTCACAAGAATAATACTGGTTAGAAGTTTTTTCACTAGTAGTGTTGCATTCTTTCTCCAGCTCCCCCAAAAAATGGTTAGTATATATATAAAGAAAGTGTGGAGCTGACTTCCGTTTATCTTATCGAAGGTTGTGGTAAGACCCTAATAGCAATAAACGATACAATACCCCACACTCGGATAGATATGAGATATTGTGCACAGAATGTGCTCAACCACAAGTATCTATACGAAGTGAGTGTTGTTCCGTATCGTCCTGCTATTATGAAAACTACCACATTTTCGATAAAGGACTTGCGAAAAACACTTTCACAATATGTAATGTCAAACGGTCAAAACCGAATGACTCCGCAAATGTAAGAAAAAGTTTTTATAAACGGACAACACTCACTGGGGTATTGCATGGGCAAATGAAATATATTGGAGTATACCTGATATATGTGTGTTGATTAAACTGAGTTTACATGATTTACTTTTTAGGAATTCCAAATCGGGGCCATCCATAAAAAAGTTCTCCGTAAGGACTGCAGGGCACAAGGAATGCTGGAGGATATAGAAGTTTTCTTCCCAGTCAGGATCGCCGTCGCGGGCATAGTCGGTGCGGATTACCTGGTTCTTGAGGAGTTGCTCTGCAGCTTTATAAAGGCAGTCTGCGAGGCGGTCTGATTCTGTTTGCCCTTTGCAGGTGTAGCAGCTCCAGCCTGTGGCGTTCATCCATTTGGTGCCGTCGCCGGCGGCGTTGAGGTGGAGGGATATCAGGATGACGTTTGATTTGCCGAGGGCTTGGCAGTGGGCGTTGGTGCGGCGTACCCGTTCTGATAGAGGGATGTCGTCGTCTTCAGGAACCAGGAGTTCGGAGTCATAGCCTCGGGCTTTGAGGGTTGCGACGATTTGCCTTGCGAGTTCTCGGGTGTAGGCGTATTCGAGGAGTTTGCCGTCTGGGGAGCGTTTGCCTTTGGTCTGGATGCCGTGGCCGTTGTCGATTAGGATTTTCATGGGGCTGTCGAGGACAGCTCGGGGATTCCGAAACAAAGATAATGAAATATTGTCGCGAAAAACGGTGCTCATGGGATTATAGTTTCTTTCGCGACACGATACACGACAATGTGTCGCGAAAGAAACAATAGGGAATGATAATTGTTATTATTGTGAACGAGACTTAGAAGATATTGGATTATTGAAATAAATCCGTATCTTTGCAGAAATAGAAAATGAGTCCTACTCTGTACGAAGGCTTTAGTTCCACTTTAGCGGTTTATGTAGTACAAGCGGGGCTTGTTTCTTTTATATACACTTCTGATCTCTGAATTCTGCGGGGAGGAACTTCCAGTGACGGTATGGGGT
>JAZSEQ010000033.1:0-6877 GCA_045531765.1 Candidatus Cryptobacteroides sp.
CCTGTGGGTTGAATCATTCATTGACAAAACAAAGATTCATTATGATGACTCAATCTCATCGTGGCAAAGGTGCCTGGCTCAGGCTGGCTGCCACACTCCCCGTAATTGCAGCGACTTTCTTTGCCTTCGGCTGCGGAACAAGGCAGGCAGAGACAACCACCGAAGTTTCATCGGACTTGACAAATGGCACGGAAGCTACATATATCGATATGTGTCCTCCATGCGACGCTACCGTCAGCAATGGATTCAAGGCAGACGGCGCGGGAAGATCTCACACAGGCATTGACTATGTCCTTGACGAAGGCGCCCCTGTCTATGCTGCCGCTGACGGCGAGGTTTCTGCAATCACCCGCGACGACAGCAACGGACTCATGCTGACATTGAAGCACGTTGACGGCTATGAGACACGGTATGCACATCTGTCAAAGGTGTATATTTATACTGATATCAGCTTTGAGGGCCCAAATGTAAAGGTAAATGAGGTAGGCGCGATCTCTACTGATGGTGATTGCTCTGATCTGACAATTACCGGAGGCGGTAAGGTATATAAAGGACAATTGGTCGGATTTGCCGGCTCGACAGGACGTGCTACTGGTCCGCATCTGCATTTTGAAGTGCGTCAGAACGGTACACCCGCTGATCCTTCCCCACTCTTTACATCCGACAAGCCGGTCAAGGGACCTTTCATCATCGAGGTCAGCGAAGGAACGAAGAATCCAAGACCAGGTGAGGAATATTTCATTGTCTGCAATGGAAAGCTGACTCATCCGGAAGATATTGGAGAACTCGTGGAAGAGTTTTTCGCCGGTACTCCCATGCATCAGGCAATGGTTCACATAAAGGCACAAGACAACATCCCTATGGGTATCATTACCGATATCAGGATGGAACTGCGGAATGCCCGTGCATTGAAGGTCAGGTATGAGACTGACGAAAGTGCCATCGAGAAACGTTTACCGCCGGCTCAAAGCGACCCAATATTCTCTGAGGCCCCTTATAGTAAAGTAAATCGCAGGAATATCATTGTTGTCAAAGTAAATCCTGACGGAGAAATGCTTCTTGGAAACAGACATTTCAAAGGCAGTCTGCATGACGACGCACTTTACAGACAGGAAATCGACAGACTCAAGGGCTACATCTCAAATCCGACAGACAGCGAAGACTGTCCTTCTGTCGAGTTGCGGGAGATACATCTGCCTGATGGTTCGACCAGGCAATTCAGGGTAAGCGACGCTATGATAACATTCCAGAACGACAGAGGAACATCATACAAGGACTACAACAAGGCTATGATGCTCATCACAACGGCATATATTGAACTTCGCGAGGAAGTCTCGGCAGAAGTCTTCGGAAAGCCTCTCGCAGATCTTTCCGATGCAGAAATACAGGTAATCTATATGGCTGTTCCGATGAATGTATCAGAAATGGAGCCTAAGGACAGCAAACGCGACAAATAGACACTTTACGGGTAGTACATATTCCTTACGGTTGCATGTGCTACCCGCCTTTAAATCAGCGTAAAATGAGCAAGGTAAAGACATACCGGGAAATCTATATTCAGATCGAAAGCGTCGTCAGCGGCGAGAGCGACCTGATTGCAAACATGGCCAATACGGCGGCTTTATTGCACGAGGCGTTCGGATTCTGGTGGACGGGATTCTATATCGTGAAGGGCTCTCAATTGGTTCTCGGTCCATTTCAAGGTCCGGTGGCGTGCACACGGATCGGCTTCGGCAAAGGTGTCTGCGGCACATCATGGGAGAGGCGCGAGACCATAATCGTACCTGATGTACACGAATTCCCCGGGCATATTGCCTGCAGCACCCTGTCGCAGAGCGAGATCGTCGTTCCGATGCTTCACAATAATGAGGTATATGCTGTCCTGGACATCGACAGCAAGGAACTTTCCAACTTCGACGTGACAGACAAGGAGTGGCTCGAGAAGATCGTTTCCCTGCTCAGTCGCGATGTCATCATCAGAAAGGCCCGTATGGAAGACGCTTCACAGATTGCGACGCTTTTAATGCTGGCCTGGCCTGTGGAGCAGATCATGGCCGACATCGGGGGCACCTATAAGCAGTTGCATGACTGCATAACTGAGGTGGCTGCCAGTGAGCAGACCATCTACAGCTATGAGAACACCTATGTTGCAGAAATTGACGGGAGGGCTGTCGGAGCAATGTGCGGGTATGACGGGGCGGACTATCAGAGGCTGAAGAAACCGATTGTTGATGTCTTAGGCAAGGATTCCGGATTCGCTCAGCTCAAAGAAACGGAAGCCGGAGAATTTTATCTTGACTCTGTAGGTGTACTTCCGGAATACAGGGGAAGAGGTATTGCGTCAATGTTGTTTGAAGCACAGATTATGCGTGCCGAGTCCCTGGGTCATGATACTGTCAGCCTTATAGTGGATGTCGACAAGCCACAGGCGGAAGCTCTGTACACCAGGCTTGGATTCCGCCATGTCGATGACAAGGATTTCTTCGGCCACAGGATGAAGCACATGGTAAGAACCCTTATCACCGATCAGGATTCAGGAGAGCGTCAATGAACGGGTAAGGCATGTAATACCGAATCCATGGGGTATCCGGACCAGTTTCGGGGCATACTGAGGCTGATCTGGGGATAGGAACTACACGAAATGCACTAATTCGTGTAGTTCCCGGGGGTTGGTTGACTACTATCTGCTATTCTTTGGTCAGAATATTTCCCATTCAGTATGTGTTTATGGGGTAAGCATTACCATAACCCCGAAGGATGCCTGGTGTCGAGATAGAGGATATATACTTCAGTATATTATCGGATATGCAAATATAGGCAATAATCCGTCTTCGTCTTGCTCAAAGTGAAATTTGAAAGATTCTCTAAGGGCTTTGAAAGATTGCGGATTCTCAGTATCCCAGTTTCACAGCTGTTCCGGATGCTGTAACCATAAGCATTCCACCGTTAGGACCTGGAACCTCATAGTCTATATCTATTCCTACCACAGCGTCCGCCGAAGATATTTCTTAGTCCGGCACCGAAGTCCTTGATGAAGTTGATTCCTGTAATCACTTCACCGAATACGATTCCCTTGTATTCCACGATTGTTCTGCCTTCTACAGATGGTGTTGATGTAAGTATCATAATCAGTTATCTGTTGTTTACATATCTCGCAGATTTCGAATTCAAGTGCAAGTCTATTTCTTGTGTCCTGGTCCTTCCGGGAACCAGCCTTTACGGACACGCTCCCGCTGGTGAATCACTTCCAGTATGCTCCAGAATGACGAGAATGCTACTACTCCAAGAATAGTCGACCATATAAGATGACTGACCATTATTGAGGCGATGCCGAAAAGCAAGCCTGCAACAGCGAACAATATCCAGCTTTTAACGCCGATGTAATATTCCGCTTTGATGACAAGCGGATGGAATAATCCGATTATCAGAAATGTGGATAGACCCACAAGAAGTCCGGTGTAGTTCATAGTAAATTTATATTTTCATGTGTAAAGTTATATGATGTTGAATGAAATTGCAAGTCGGTGGAGACCTACAGGACCTGCGAAAAGATTCTGGCGAATGATTCTTTCGCTTTTCCCACTCTTCAGGGATTACCTCTTCACAATCTTCCAGGTCACGAATGAAAATGTTCCGCTGTTGAACTGCCAGATCAGAATCATACATGAAGGCATTTATCTCGAAGTCCTGCTCGAATCCCCTGAAATCAATGTTCGTAGATCCGATTGTGACAAAACTGTCATCAATGACAAGTGTCTTAGCATGCATGTATCCTTTTCTGTAGAAATGAATCTTCATTCCTTTGCTGATGGATGCCTGTGATGTATTGTTGACAAAACCCGGTGGACTTACAAGCACAGAGGCAATGAACAGGGGGATACCATTGGTACACACTTTGCCGATAAAAGGCGTAGAAGACAAGAATGCACGATTTTATATTGATAGAAATATTTCGTTTTATAGCGATGATTATAGGATTGCAGCAACATATGCAGTGAAGTTATCTAAGGAAAAGGAATGCCGGAAGACTATGCCGGAGGCTCAAAAGGATAACAGAACCATGAGCTCATGTAAGTTGATAATCGATCATATAATCAGTAGGTTAAACAATAAGGCTTAAGGCAATGACCCGATTTTCAAGAATCATACTTACTCTTTCCACCCTGCTTCTGATTGCCCAGATCGTGTCTGTCATCTTTTTATCTGACGATGCTGCTGCAGGACATATAGGCTTCCAGCTGTTTGAGAATCTTCTGATGATCATTGTGACTCTGCTGCCTCTTATGCTCGGTAAGATGATCAAGGGAGGGATTCCCAAAGCAATGGAAATTGCCTTTGTCGGATTCTGCTTCGCCTCATTTGTAATGGGTGATCTGTTTGATTTCTATGGTCGGTTCCCATGGTGGGATATTGTTCTGCATGCGATTTCAGGAATCATGCTTGGCATACTTGGCTATGCCATATACACCACCTTCAATTCAAGTGTTACATCTTCACCGATATGGGTGTCAGTCTGGATAATATGTTTTGCGTTGGCTTCTGGGGCGATGTGGGAGATCTGGGAATATGCTACGGATGGCATCTTCGGACTCAATTCACAGGAATTCCTGATAAGCAGCGGAACGTTTGATTCTACGACTCCCTTACAAGGGCGTGCAGCATTGAAGGATACAATGGAAGACCTGATCCTGGACTTTGCAGGTTCAACAGTCATTGCAGTTGCGGCATTTTTTGATATGAAGAGAATACAACACAATCAATCTTCCAACTCGCTTCCTGTAAAATAGAACTCCGATGCAGCTTTCTCCTTAGAGAAACAACAGTAGATCATTTCACATGAAGAGCAGACCTTGCCTTCGTTCATTTCCTTAATTCGGCCACGAATTTCTATGACGACTCCTTCGCCAGCAGGTACCGGATGACGATATTTCATGTTAAGCTGTACTGTCATTCCTGCTGTCTGGAGCTTATGGCATACAATCCACCCTCCAATCTCATCCATCATTGTAGCTTGGATGCCTCCATGCAAGGTCTTGAGCCATCCCTGACAGTTATCAGCTGAATTCCAGATGCAAACCACATCATCCCCATCCTCAAGGAATTCCATTTTCAATCCGCAAGGACTCATTATCTTCATAGTTAGTTTTGTGTAGTGTCCCGCAACGATGTGAATCGGTGTGGGATTTTACATTCCAGCATAATATCCCAGCATATGACCGCCCATTTAAAATTCCCAGAAAGTTAATTCTGCTATTCCTGCTTTATTGAGTCTTCGATGAATTTAATGGAATTCAAGCAGTCTCGTCCGACATCGCTTATAGATAAAACCGCTGCAAGGCATTTACCTATGCAACGGCTTTCTTAATAATGTAAGTTGTCTTTATCCCAGCTGGAACTTTCTGGAAGATCTCGTCAGTCTGGAAAGCGTTATAACCATAGACTCCGACTCCTGCAGGACGTTCAGGTAAAGGTAAGCGGTATTGATGTTCACCTGCTTAGCCTGAATATCGTGCATAAGTTCCTTTCTTTGTTCTGAGAATTCATGCTGGAGCACACCTAACCTCGGTTCCAGGTCGCGAAGACGCTCATACTCACCTATTGAACTGATAACACGAAACTCCGCAATACAATCTTCAAGAGCTTCCTTCTGCGGTCTGAAGTCATTGATATATTTCACCGGCAGCGGTGTGAAATTGTTGTCAACATGCTCATATGCCGGCTCGCAGATACGCCTGATCGTGTAATAGAGCTCTTCAAGCTCATTGAATGAAGCGAAGAACCACGCATTCTTAGTTAATGCAATCTCCTGGTCTACCCTACGCATGCAGACGGTCTGCTTGCGGCGAAGATTCTTCATCTTTTCCTTATCATCTTTCAACTCATAGTACGACTTGCGGAGCATTTTCACGTTTTCTGTCATGAGACCCTCAGTTATGTTGTCGTAGTGGAATGATATGTCGTCCAGAACATTTCTCTCGTTTGCTGCAACATATCCTCGCAGTAGCTCCCACGTATTTTCCTTATCCTCAGAATTGATGATAGCACGGAAGGCCTTGTCTCCGCTCTCTTCGTCATTCTTCATCTTATAGCGGACATTACTATGGATCATGACGCCAAGTCCGACAAGAACGATGACCACAACTGCAACTATGCCTCCGAAATGCATGATCATTGCGATGATGAAAGCTGCAGCGAATGCGATACCCGCTGTCATGAACCAGCCTCCGATAACGGAGAGGACTCCGGTCACACGATATACCGCGCTCTCCCTGCTCCATGCCCTATCTGCAAGCGAGGTACCCATCGCCACCATGAATGTCACGTAAGTGGTCGAAAGAGGAAGCTTCAATGATGTACCAAGAGCGATAAGCAATGATGCCAATACGAGATTTACAGACGCACGCACCAGGTCATATGACGCTCCCTCCTCAATTTCAATCGCGCTGTTATCAAATCGTTTGTCTATCCATGTACGGACAGACTCCGGCGTATATTTGATCATTAAATCAGCTGTTGAAGTGGCCCATCTTACGATACTTCTTGCCACTCTTGACGAACCGAACATCTCTTCTCCCTCATCCTGTCTGGCCAGATTGATCTCCGTCTTTGTAACATTGTGCGCCTTCTTCGATGTCGCGAGCGAAACCACCATTATGACGCCGGCAGCGAACAGGAAGACAAACGGGGTCCTGGCTTCGCCATTAAGCACTCCCATCATATGCGTTGACGGATCACCTGCTCCCGCATTCTTCCAATCCATAAAAGATTCAAGACCAGTCAGCGGAACACCGATGAAGTTCACCAGATCGTTACCGGCAAAGGCAGTCGCGAGGGCAAAGGTTCCAATGAGCACAACCACCTTGAACACATTGACTTT
>JAZSEQ010000040.1:0-13862 GCA_045531765.1 Candidatus Cryptobacteroides sp.
GGACCACTTGGGCAATGTCCGTGTGGTGGCTGACGATGAAGGCAATGTGTACGAACGCAATAACTACTATCCTTTCGGTCTCCGCTGGAGCGTAGGTTCCGACCTTGGTTCCAACCGCTACCGTTTCAACGGGAAGGAAGAGCAGTCTGTTTTCGGCGTTCCATACATCGACTATGGCGCCCGCCAGTACGACCCACTCCTCGCCCGCTGGTCCGCTCCGGACCCGCTCTCAGAGAAATACTACGGCATCTCTCCGTACGCCTTCTGTGCCAATGATCCTGTTAATCTGGTGGACTTGGATGGACGTAGAATATATTTTGCAAAAGATGTTTCAGAAAAGTTTAAACTGCAATTCGCCGCAACGGTTCGATTTATGAATTCCAAGGGTACAGCAGGTGATTTGGCAAGATTGGAGGCATCTGGAATAGTATATTATATTGAGGAAACTACTTCAAAAGAGAATCGTTTTTCGCCCAGAAATAAGACGATTTATTGGAATCCCAACTTGATTATAGAGACGACCGAGAATATTTTAATGTCTCCAGCGACAATTTTGTCGCATGAGGTAGCGCACGCTGTTGAATATGATCGAGTAATCAATTCTAAAGATAATAAGGAATTGTATAACTATGCGAAATCAAAAGAGAAAAATACTGATGTTGAATACAACACAATGGAAGAACGTCGTGTTATTACAGGCGCTGAACAGGAGAATGCAAGAAAGCATGGTGAGATTGGTATAGATCAATTGACGCGTAGAAATCATTATTTTTTAAATACAATTTCAGTTCCTGAATGGGTTGATCCTGATGACTTGTCGGAAATGTTGTTTGAACATAACAAATTATTGGATAAATGAAGAAAATATTATATTGTGTAACGTTTATTTTGTCTGTATTAAGCGTCTCGTCTTGTTCTTCTAAAAGAAATAGCACTTTAGGGAAGTGTGATTATAATGCCGTAACGATTATTTACACTGATACAGATATTCCATGGGAATCCATCCGAGTTTTTTCAATTACTCCTAAAATTTATAAGTCGATTTATTTTCCCTATTTACGAGAAATACAAACTACCGATACTACATTTATCAGTAAGTTACTCATTCAGATTGATGAAAGAGATGTGTTAGATTCAATAGTAGGAATAGACACATGGCAACTAGTACTTTTGCATAAAGCTAATAGTGATTCAGTAGATACACTTGCGACAAATTGGTATGTAAACTGGTTTAACGGGGAAGTATTTAAAGATAGTTGTGTCTTTAAGTTGGTGGTTGATGAGATAATTCGACATGATAAGAAATGGGAGGAATTGGTGTCGGATTATTATGTTGATAATAGATGGCGAGATTACAGCGAGATTGAATTTGAGGAAAGACACGAGTATTAATGTATACGCTGGTCCGCCCCTGACCCTCTCGCAGAGAAATACTACAGTATCTCCCCATACGCCTTCTGTGCCAATGATCCGGTTAATTTGGTGGACTTGGATGGGAGAGATGTATGGGAAATAAATTCTCAAGGTGTCATTTCATGGATTGAATCAAATTTGGAGCATAGGTTATATGCATTGAATGCAGAAGGTGTTCGAACATCACATTATGTTATGGTCAGTGATCGCAGTATATTGGATGCTTTGTCAGGAGAGACGGGTCTTTCTTCTTATACTACCGGCTCAAATATTGATGATATCTTTAAAGTCTTTCTATTTGCTGCCGATAACTCGGATGTAGAATGGGCAGTGCATAGGGGATGGGATAATATGTATACGATAGGAACTTCACATAATGAAGACAGTGTAGATCCGTATTCTGTTTTAAGTGGTAAACAAATTCCCCCGATTTCTAGTGTACACTCACATCCTGGTACGACTGATCTAACGACTATGGGCTATATTTCCGAGACATATTATCGGAGTGATCAATGGAAAGTAAATAATGGGCTGGCACCCAAATATAATTATGTGTACTTCCCTTGTTTGAAATCTCTGTATCAAGCAGGATGGTACACCCCTGTATATATCCGTCGGGTAGCAAAGTTTCAAGATTTTTATTTTGGTACGTTAAAGGCGTCAGCAGCAGATATTCCTATGATTATGACGCCAAGGCGATGCTCGCATCCCTCTACGCGAACTACCGTTCAGGTGACATCAACCCGTCATTCCTCCTCCACTCCACAGGACACCGCCCTGCCGGCTCCGAGATCGACTACTCGATTATCTACGCCGACTACTATTATATCGAAGCATTGATGCGCTTGAGCAGATTATAGCCGAAAATAGTTATATTTGTGGGATTAAAGATTTTTGTATGAAACGCATTGTGATTATTATTGCCTTTCTTCTTATCGGGGCAATGGCTTCGGCTCAGGATTGGGCTGATTTCGGGAGATATTCGGCGGCCAACGACACGGTAAAGGTCGAACCTAAGGCTGTGTTCATGGGTGATTCCATAACAGACGGCTGGGCCAGGAAGGACGGTGACTTCTTCTCTTCCAATAATTTTGTTGGAAGGGGAATATCGGGTCAGACGACTTCGCAGATGCTTGTCCGTTTCAGGAGGGATGTGGTTGATCTGTCTCCCAAGTATGTAGTGATTCTTGCCGGTACCAACGATATCGCTCTCAATAACGGATACATTTCGCTTGAGAACATCCTTGGCAACATCATCTCGATGTGTGAGATTGCAAAGGTCAATAAGATCAAGCCTGTGATCTGTTCTGTCCTTCCTGCAGCGGCATACAGATGGAGACCGGAGCTGAAGCCGGCAGAAGACATAATGAAGCTGAACTCAATGCTTCAGAAATATGCCAGATCTGCAAAGATTCCGTATGTGGACTATCATTCTGTGCTGAAGGATGAAAACAATGGTCTCCCTGCGAAGCACGCAAAAGACGGCGTCCATCCGAACATGGATTGCTATAAGATAATGGAGAAGATTATTCTCGAATACCTGTAGAACTCGTATGAAAAGATTGTTTTTTATTCTCTCGTTGGTGGCAACGGGATTCTGTTCCTATGCTCAGAATGTTCTGAGAGTTTATCCTGCTCCGGATGGAGTGGAAATGAAGAATGACTTCACCGTCAAGGCTCGTGTGCCCGGCGGAGAGTGGCAGGATGTGCCGACATATATGGTCAAGGTTGATGAGGTTCGGGATGCAAGACATTGTGTCGAGAAGGCTTCTCTCAGCTATTTTGATTTCGAGGGACAGGTTGAAGTATCCGTGACTTCCAATGCCGGCCTGATACATACCGGAAAGGTCCGTCCTCTCTCCTATGGAATCGAACCTGTTGTGGAAGGCAATATGATGACCTTCATGCTTGATCGTCCCCGCAACCTTTCAGTAGAGGTGAACGGTGACATCTTCCATAACCTCCATCTTTTTGCCAACGCCCTTGATGTGAACAATCCGATAGACGGGGTCAGGATAAAGAATGAGAAGCAGCTTGCCGGAAAGCGCAAGGATATCATCTATTTCGGGCCGGGCCTTCATAAGATAGATACTCTTTTCCCTGTTTCGGGTCAGACCGTATACATTGCAGGAGGTGCTGTGGTGCGTGGAACAATCCATGTGGTTGATGCCTCTGATGTCAGGATTCATGGCCGTGGAATCGTGCATCCGCAGGGAAGGGGTGAGGGAGTATATGTGCAGCGCTCGAAGAACATAGAGGTGGATGGAATCATATCCACACAATGTCCGGTAGGAGGCAGCGATGGAGTCAAGGTCACCAATGTCAAGGTCATCAGTTCCTATGGATGGGGCGACGGACTTAATGTGTTTGCGTCATCCAACGTACATTATGACGGATGCTTCGCCCGTACTTCCGATGACTGCGTCACTGTCTATGCCACCCGTAAGGGCTTCACGGGCTCATGCCGCAATATCCTAACAGAGAACTGTGTGCTCTGGGCGGACGTGGCACATCCTATAATGATAGGCATCCACGGAAATGTCGGGAATCCTGATGTCATCGAAAATCTTACTTATCGCAATATCGACATCCTTGACCACAAGGAAAAGCAGATCGATTATCAAGGTTGCATGGCGATTAATGCCGGAGACGAGAATCTCATCCGCAATATCCTGTTCGAGGATATCAGGATCGAAGATTTTCGTCAGGGACAGCTGGTGAACATCAGGATCTTCTATAACAGGAAATACTGCCTCGCTCCGGGTCGTGGTATAGAGGATATCACCTTCAGGAACATCAGCTATGACGGCTCAGGGGAGGAAATGTCTGTAATCTACGGCTACAGCGAGGACCGCAAGGTCAAGAATATAAGATTCGAGAACCTTGTCATAAACGGCCAGGTGATTTCAGACGATATGCCTGGCAAGCCAAAATGGTACAAGACGGGCGACATGTGCCGTTTCCTTGTCGGAGAGCATGTTGAGAACATTCAATTTGTGAAATGATATGAGATCTGTAGTGTCTTCATTGTTGTTGCTTGCCTTATCCTGCTGCCTTTCTGCAAGGAATGCCGGGTTTGACTTCAGTTTCGGAGAGGAGGGGGAGAGGGCCTATATCCGTCTTCCTCGTGGCCATGAGGATGTGAAGGCAGTTCTTTACTGCCATCAGAATATGACCGAAGAGGTACTGTTCCGAAGCGGCCAGTTCTGCCGGAAGATGGACAGCCTTGGCGTGGCTATGGCCTTCATCCAGCGAGGATCGCAGAACTGGGATGTCTCGAAGGGTTGTCAGGAGAGATTCGAGATGATAATGCAGCGGTTTGCAGACGGTACTGAGCATCCGGAAATAGCTTCGGCACCGGTGATTCCGTTCGGTCATTCGGCCCAGGCGACCTTTCCATGGAACTTTGCTGCCTGGAATCCCGAACGTACTCTGTGTATAATCTCATATCATGGAGATGCCCCGCGTACCAACCTCTGCGGATACGGTCGTGCCAATGTGGAGTGGGGCAGGACAAGAAATATCGACAGGATACCCGGACTTATGATAATGGGAGAATATGAATGGTGGGATGCACGCCTCCTGCCTGCCCTGGCCTTCCAGATGATGTATCCCGGCAGCAGGATATCATTTCTGTGCGATGCCGGAAAGGGACATTTCGATCTGTGCGAACAGACTCAGGAGTATATGGCGGCGTTCATCGCCAAGGCCCTGGCCGACCCGCGTCCGGAAGGCGGATGCAGGTATTCCCGCTGGTTCGAGGACGGTACGGAAACTTCCGATCCTCATGAACAGTTCTGGTATCAGGACGAGGAAATGGTCCGCATGACAAAGGAAAGATATGCCGAGCATAAGGGCAAGAAGATGCAGTATGTATCGGCAGAGTTGAACGGACAGATGCTCGTCTATGATCCTGACAGGCATATCAAGATCAACGCGGTCTGTGAGGAGGACGAGTTTACGCTGATGCCGGTGTTTGTGGATTCCACCCGCAATGCACTCAGTGACGCTCATGCGTCCGTCCGCCCTCGCGTGACCCTCATCTCCGGTCCTGCAATCCAGACAGGAGAATACACTTTCCGCTATGATCCGGATTATTTCGGACGGGATCCCCAGCGCCTGTGGACCGGAGTCACTATCTGTGTGGAAGCTGATGGCGATTCCCGGTATAAGTCAGCAGTGCAGGAACTGAATATACAGATGGTGCGGTAAAAGTTTCTGGGTGATGCTTTAAATTCCGTTGTGCGTATATATTTGATTTTTAACGTCTTACCTATTCATTCCTCCCCCTTTTGGAGTACCCATAAAGTGTTAATTTGTTGATTTATAGGCAGTTGTGCATTTCAGGACTGGGCTTCAATATGCTGGCTTAAAGTCTGTGGGACTTATCTGTGGGTGTCTGATCAGCAGAAGTTCGGGTGATATTTCGCAACGGACTGTCTGTTGTAAAGTCTTGGCACAGGCTTTGCAAAAGTTGAGTCACGGTTAGTTTAGTTGTTAATAATAGGGTTATGGTTCATCCGGCTGTTCCGATCTGAAGGGGCGGCCGGATGTTTTTTTGATGGCAGGAATACATGTGTATAATCATAAAAAGTCCTTAACTTTGGAGTTCTAAACGATAAAGCTATGAGTCATCTGGATACAAGAGTCGCTCACGACAGGCTTGGACTGAGATATCCGAGCCTGGGTGTGGTGTTTATACAGACTTTTTCCCTGAACCATCTTCTGGAGTTCGTGCATGATTATGAGTCTGCAGGTGAAGATGATGATAACTATGACAAGGAATCGGACCGTTATATTTCGAAAGCCGAGGTTCTCGGCCGGGCCAGGGCGTATGTGAACCGCGACATAGAGAACCAGATATTCGTGCTTCCTGATGAGAACGGACCTTCTTATGCAAGCAGGAAGACAGACCGGGTGGTCAGCCGCTACTCTCTGCGCGGATTCGATTTCGGAATGGACATAAATCCTCCTGAAGGAGAGTCTTTGGAGGAAGTGAGCCTTTCCGGCCATGTCAATGTGGAGATGTCACTGTTCTTCGACAATACGGTGTCGATAACCTACCGCTTCCTTTTCAACGGCAATGTATGCCGCATGTCCAAGCCTCTGGCTACGGACCATATCATAATCTTCCTTTCCACCTGGCTGGGAGCTGAGTTCTGGAGCGATGACCAGGAAGGAGACGGCCAGAAGACCGACATCAACTATGAAGCCGGTCTGAGGTACCGCAACCTGCCTTATGGCAAGGACGGCAGTGTAATCGAGTCTTCTCCGGATGAGCCTTGGACGGAAATCAAGGGCAAGGGGTATGTATTCGAAGAAATTGCGGAATGTTATAAGAATTATATCTACCGGCATTGTACAAGATTCCGTAAGGATGCTCCTTTGAAGGATGTGAACAGATACCGCCATCGCAAGATGAAGAATGACCTGAGGGTGATGAATGACCACCATTATGCCATGGTGGATGTATGGGAAGACATATCCCATCCTCTGCCTGAAGGCCTTGACCTTTTCGCGACCGGCCGCAAGGACTCCTTGACCGAAGAGGAGATAGTCACACATATCAGGGATTATCACAGGAGCGAGCTTATAGGATTGTTGAGCCTGTATCCTGAGGAATGGCCATATCGTGACGATGATGCATTTGACGAAGTCTGCGGTGAAAACATAGCGATAGATACGGACGACCTGGTGCTGGCCGGCACCAACATGTGCCTTGTGGTAGGTACCTACGGCCGCAGGGGCAAGGATACTGATGGAGTGGATTGGGAAAAGCATCTTCTGGAGCGCAAGAGATACCATGTCTCGTGGCCTGAGTATCTGATGATCCTTCAGCTCGTACTTGCAAAGAAGTATATTCTCGAGATAGTCCGTGATGAACTTGTCTCATCCACCCTTGCCGCCCACGAAAGCTCATCTCAGGAACTGATCGGAGAAAATGCCGCGCTGAGCCTCCGGCTTACACGCCTCATGCTTCAGCTGGATGTCATCAAATATTCGAAGTTCACCTCGCACAAGGTCATGTTTGAACGGACTTCAAGAAGATTCTCGCTCAAGGAGGATGAGGAAAGCCTGAGGAACCTGATGGACGCTGTGGACAGCAGTCTTCATAATATCAGCGACTATAAATCCATGAAATCGGAGTTTCTGCTCAACGTCATACTCGGTATCGTATCGGTGGCTTCGACTTTCGAACTGCTTTTCCAGGACTCGGAAATGCCGTTCCTGACTCATTTCGGCTTCGAATCAAGCCGGCTGGCTGCGGTGCTGGTGGCTGCTATCGCTTCCATTACCGTCTTTGCCCTGCTTCTTGTAATCGTGAAATATGCCAAGGCTATAATAGAAAGGATAAAGAGTTATTTTTAGAATTCGACTTATGGAAATAAAGGAAGCTTCAGTTGCCGATGCACAGATGCTGGCAGATCTTTTTATCGGTTATATTGACGCACATCGCGAATATATCTCCCATGGCGAAATCCAGATGGGAGTGGGTGAGGGAAGGATTGAGGATGGAATCCTTGTGGCTGCTCCTGCACGTCATGCACGTGCAAAATGGATGAAATATATAGACGCTCATATCGCGGACAAGGACACATCAAATGTGTGGAAGGCTTTGGATAGCGACGGTGCCTTGGCCGGATTCTGCGTTGCGGATATACAGGAAGACGGAGACGAGCCTTTCGGAATGGTGTGTGATGTGCTTGTAAAGGAGGAATATCGCGGTGCAGGTGTCGGAGGAGCTCTGCTTCAGACCGCCATTGACTGGCTGCGTTCAAAAGGTGTGAAGGATATATATCTGGAATCAGGAAAGAATAACCATGCAGCACACCGTTTCTTTGAAAACCGGGGATTCTGCCATGTGAGTGAAATCTACAAGCTGGCATAGAATTTTTTGATGTACTTTTCCATGAGCTGTGTCAAGGCTGGCGGTGGCTCTGGCTTCAATGCCGTTGCGCCGGAACTGAAGATTCATCTGGTGTGTGGTGCTCGTTTCAGTGTGATGTCCTAAAAGTCCTGTATTAACCGTTTTATGGTGATATTCTAAAAGTCCCGTATTTCGTATACATTTGATTTTCAGTCTGTTATATATTTATCCCTTCCCCTTTTGGGGTACCCATGATATGCTAAAATGTTGAAGTATAGGTAGTTATGTTTTACGCGGCATGAGATTCAATATGCTGGCTTCAGGTCTGTGACTGGTGATTATTTGCTGACCAGGGTTTCTTCCGCTATCATTATTTACCCCTTATCCGATTTTGGCCAAAACTCGCCTAAGGGGTCCCACAAATCTTACAAATTGATGTGCGCCCCTTTTGTTGGACGGTTTAACTTTCGTTATTGATTTTGTGATCGTGGCACTCAGCAGGCGGAGCAGCCCTTGGGCTGAGCTGCGCAGCTTGCTGAGAACCGCTGGCTGGCGTATTTGCCAGCGGTGGTGCCTTGCTACACGTTGTTTTTAACTTGCTTTAGCTTGATGTTGTAATCGATACTGAACAGGACTTTTACCCCCAAGTTTTAGTTTTATTCTATCTTCATTATAGTACTTCAGGTATGCCTCAAACTTTTCTCTGAAGTGATCTGCTGATTCGAACTTTTGCAAATATAGCAATTCAGACTTAAGAAGGCCAAAGAAGTTGTCAGGAGGTTGGTGAGATGTAATATGTCAGAAACTATATAGTTTAAAGAAGTAAATCCTTACTTAAAGTTTTGGCATAGGCTTTGCAAAAGCTAAGTCACGGTTAGTTTAGTTGTTAATAATAGGGTTATGGTTCATCCGGCTGTTCCGATCTGAAGGGTCAGCCGGATGTTTTTATTATTGACTTCGGATATGGAGGATTATTTAATCGGAAATATAAGAAATCTACTGTAGGTCCATCTGGATAAGGCGACGTTTCAGTTCCTTTCCAAGGGCGTATTCTCCGAAATCTATGGCCGGGTCTTCGAGGATAGCGCTCGTGCAAAGATCCTCGCCTCTGAATATGGTGCTTTCGGCCTTCCTCCGGATATCCTCGATCCTGTCTATGGCCTCCTTAGGAACGATGAGGTGGCAAGGAATCACTACTGGCAACGGGTTAAGTCCCACTGCATGGGCTATGGCACGTACTCCGGCTCTGTTGTCGCAAAGCTCTGCAAAATCTGTGTAGCTCAGAAGTTTATTCTTAGTGCTACCGCTGCTGTTCTCGTCTGTACTGCCCGTCAATAACTCCCAGAGTTTCTTCCAGACGCGCTTCTGGAAATCGGTTCCGAAAAGCATCAGGTCTTCCCATCTGGACTCCTGTCTTAGTTTCAACACCTGTCCGAAGTCCATGGCTGCAGCCTGTATATCCAGATATGGCAGAGGCTCATCCTTGATGGTCTTTCTCTTCTTTCCAGAAGCATCCCTGAGTCTGTACTCCTCTGCAATACGGGCCGAGATCTCCGCAAGCCTGTCATAATCCCTTGAGATTCCGGCAAGCTTCCCGTCAATGCGGATGACAATCCATTTCCGGTCGGTTTCCATAATTTTTATATTTATTTCTGCCGCAGTCCCTGTCCGGCAGTTCTGTCCGCTAAGTAACTCTCCCCGTTCTCCAAATGAACCACAACTTCCAAATATACAAAAACTTACCGGGATATCACCTCTTTTACTTCATTTTATGTAATTATTAATGATTATCCACAAAACCCAGTATTTACGTCATCCCTTTATCTCCTCAAAACCCCAAAGCCATTCTACGCCCCAATCTTTCATAATTGCTCCCTGTGTCCCCTTCCTGTTCCCTTTCCGTTCCCTTTCCGTTCCGTTCCTTTCCTTCCCGTTTCCCTTTTCCTGCTCCTCCTCCTTCCTTTCGTTTGATTTCTCTCATATTTTTTCTTATTCCTCGTTTCCTCTTTTTTTCTTCCTCCTTTTTTCTTCCGTTGCTCCTATTGGAACTGGAGGTCGAACCGTCAGTCGCAAAATCTGGCAAAAACATGACTGACGGTCCCTGTTTTCGCGGTTTTTGAACCTTTTTGGGTACCGTCAGTCACTTTTTTGGCCTTTTTTGTGACTGACGCTCTCAGAAGTCAAGCTGCAAAGTGACAAGTCAGGAAAATTTTTATAGCTTTGATGTCGGGAACCGACATTTCGCGAGAGATGAGGGGATTGACAGACGAGAAAGAAAGTGAAAAAGATAAAATGTTATGAAAAAGACTTATCACCTATGCCTTTCGGCAGGAGAAGAGGTCATGTTCCGCGACCTCGAAGACTATCACAGAGGATTCAATTATTTTGCATTAGCCCTTTATAAGACCGACTCGACCGGTCTGGTGGAATCAATCATGTCTACCCATGCCCATCTGCTGGTTCAGACATCGGACCCAGATGGTTTTATGTTCAATTTCCGGAATCCGTATTCAAAGTATTTCAATCGAAAGTATGAGCGTTCAGGAAGACTTGGGGAAGAGAAACATTTCGCCATGGAAGTCGTAGGTCATCATCATACCATCGCGGCAGTCAGCTATGCCTTGAGAAATCCTCTTCATCACGGTGTCTCACCGACGCCATATGCTTACCGGCACTCCTCTGCTAATGCTGTCTTCAGAAAGGAAATGGGAAAATTTCATCAGGAAGCACTTCTTCCAGTGAAATCATATGCCAGATATTTGGGTCGGCATGTGGAATACCCGGATAGATATAAGATGACGGAAAGCGGAGTGTTCACACGTGAGAGCGTCCTGGATATACCTCAGGTGGAAGCCTTGTTCAGCACTCCGCGTGCATTCAATTATTATATGACACGAAAGTCTTCGGAAGAATGGGAGACGGAACAGAATAAGGATAATAACGGAACACCGTCCATCAATCTGGATGTTATGGAGCGCGGAGTATGTCTGCATGATACCGGCAGGATGCTTATATTCGAAAGTGGGAAGGCGGATTATAGAAGCATATCGGACATAGAGCTTTGCACGGAACTCGACATGTTGGTTAAAAGACGATATGGCAGGTCATCTGTATATCATATGTCATTAAAAGAAAAACTCGAGATTGCAGAACAGCTGATCCGAGTGCGCCGGCTTAGCGAATCTCAGATACGTCGTTGTCTTGTCCTTCTTCGATAAGCCGTTTATTTATATATTTGTATGCTGATTTGAAATGTGAAAGGCATGACAACAGAGGTGTTCATGATATTGTCCATAATTGTATTGTGCTGGGTGGTGCTGCTGGCTGCAGATGCTGCTATATGTGGAATCTTGAATCTTATAGTAGGGATCTCTTTCAGGAAAGCTTTCCTTTGGGGTTGCATTTCGCTGGTCTTGCCTCCTGCTGTCATAGCTTATGGAGGACTTGTGGAAAGAAATACTGTACAAGTCAATCAAGTCGAAATTACGTTCGAAGGACTTCCGGAGAACTTTGAGGAGTATCGCATAGCGCATATTTCAGATATACACGCACGATCATTTGAGGGACGGGAGAAAATTCTGCATGAGGTTGTGGAGAAAATCAATGCGTTGAATCCGGATATGGTGGCCTTCAGTGGAGACCTTATAACCATGCTTCCGGAAGAACTCGATGGCATTGATGGCATATTAAGCGGCATCAAGTCTTCAGACGGAGTTTTCTCTGTTCTTGGCAATCACGATTACTGCATGTATTCAGACATATCGTCAGAGGAAAAGGAGGCTGCTCTCGAAAAACTGATAACTATACAAGGGGAAATGGGATGGACGCTTCTGCTGAATGAGAACAGGATAATCCGGAGAGGCGAAGATTCGATTGCTGTTGTCGGGGTCGAGAATACGTCTACTTCCAGACACTTCCCGTCAAGAGGTCATCTCAAAAGAGCTTCGGATGGTACAGAAGGCATGTTCCGGATACTTCTTTCACATGACCCGTTGCATTGGGAGTCGGAAGTTCTGGAACGTGGTTTCCCTCTGACTCTCTCCGGCCACACCCATGCCATGCAGTTCTCGTTTTTGGGTTGGAGCCCCAGCAGATATCTGTTTCCTCAATACAGGGGACTGTATAAAAAGTCGGGCCAGTACCTGTATGTAAATACCGGCATCGGGGAAACTATGTTTCCAGTACGCATCGGAGTTCGTCCGGAAATCACTCTTATCATATTGAAAAGTCCCGGCCATGGTTAGTGCTTTCATCTTTCAAAGAACCGTCAGTCGCAAAATCCGGCAAAAACATGACTGACGGTCCCTGTTTTCGCAGTTTTTGAACCTTTTTGGGTACCGTCAGTCACTTTTTCGGTCTTTTTACTGACTGACGGTTTCGGATTCAGCTTTCCTCGGCTTTCCCGAACAGATGTCCTCTGCATCCTCGACCCTGAACAGGTATTCTTTAAATTGACGGTCTCGCTGATAAGGGAAGAGGCGCACTTCTAGCAGCAATTCCTGTAGCACTCTTAGAGTGTTTCCCGTGATTTGTTTATACTATTATCAGTGATTGATCATGTTGTCTCCGGTGTTTCTGATAGAAGACCTCTAGCAAGATTTTTGCAACGGGAAACTGCGCAAATTTTAATCATATGGAAAAAGGTAGAATCTTGGGTGGACTGGCTGTAATGCTCGGTCTGGTCGTTATTGGTCTGATGCTTCCGGAAGCGGTGAGCAGGTATCGTTCTTATGACCGCACGGTCAATGTCAAAGGCTTGTGTGAAAAGGAGGTCAAGGCAGATAAGGTCATTTGGCCTGTCGTATATAAAGTTATGGCTAATGATATTCAGTCTGTTTATGATCAGACGGACCGTAATAATGCAGCGATAATCGGTTTTCTGAAGGCCGGTGGGATCGAGCCGTCTGAAATGACTGTGTCGGTGCCGGAAATATCTGACAAATATGCTGTCGAATATGGAAGTAATGACAGAGCTTTCCGCTTTATAGCCAAGACTGTCATTACTGTATGTACATCGGATGTGGATAAGGTACTGGAACTTATGTCCAAGCAGTCCGAACTGTTAAAGAAGGGCATAGTCACAGGCGGAAGCAGCCAGTGGGAAAATCCTGTAGAGTTCAGATATGAGGGATTGAATGATATCAAGCCTCAGATGATAGAGGAGGCGACTATGAATGCCCGTGAAGCGGCAGTGAAGTTCGCGAAAGACTCAGGCAGCAGGCTTGGAAAGATCAAGACCGCCAACCAGGGGGCATTTACTATTGAAAACCGTGACAGCAACACCCCTTATATAAAGAAGGTTAGGGTAGTCTCATCTGTGACGTATTATCTGAAGAACTAAAAAGTTATCAACACCACAAGCCACTGAAATTCAATATTATTGTTGATAAATCAAAATTTATTCGTATATTTGCAGCCCCCAAAATATGGGGTAATGAACATAAATTATTTATTTACAAACATTTATGCCTACAATTCAACAATTAGTTCGCAAAGGACGCGAGGTTATCGTCGAGAAGAGCAAATCTCGCGCGTTGGATGCTTGTCCTCAGAGAAGAGGCGTATGCGTACGTGTGTACAC
>JAZSEQ010000089.1:0-2875 GCA_045531765.1 Candidatus Cryptobacteroides sp.
CTTGACGCAGTATGGTAAGGCTGCATATCCGGTTCCGTCCACCTGGGCAGAAGCATTCTCCAGTCTCAGATTTCTATTGGAGAACAAAAAGTCTGCGGGACGTCAGGTAGTCTTTATAGATGAACTGCCTTGGATGGATACTCCAAGAAGCAATCTCTTGCCGGCGTTGGAACATTTCTGGAATGATTGGGGATGTACGCAACCGGATCTTATACTCATAGTATGTGGCTCTGCAACTTCGTGGATTACAAAGAAACTTATCAGAAATAA
The DNA here is from genome assembly GCA_045531765.1 of Candidatus Cryptobacteroides sp. GTDB lineage: Bacteria > Bacteroidota > Bacteroidia > Bacteroidales > UBA932 > Cryptobacteroides. The sequence goes on from JAZSEQ010000089.1 coordinate 271, forward strand.
AGGAGGGCTTCACAACAGGCTTACGAGAAAGATATATGTGCGCCCGTTCAATCTATGCGAGACGAAGGAGTACTTTAAGTATAGAAAGTTGGAGATTTCAGATAAAGACATTCTTGAATGTTATATGATAATGGGAGGAATTCCATATTATCTGAGTATGTTGGAGCGAGGTAAGAGTCTTGCGCAGAATATCGATGAGATGTTTTTTATGCGCAAAGGAAAGTTGGATGGGGAGTTTGACAATCTGTATGCTTCTCTTTTTGAAAATAGTGAGCAATATATCAAGGTGGTTACGGTGCTGAGTCAGAAGAATAAGGGCTTGACTCGCGATGAAATCATTAAGTTTTCAGGCATCTCAGATGGAGGTGGTCTGTCTACAATTTTGTCTGATTTGGATAATTGCGATCTTATTCGACGTTATCAGGGATTCGGAAAAGATGAGAGAGACTCATTATACCAGCTGACGGACTTTTTTACGTTCTTTTATTTCAAATTCATAAAGAAATACGGTACATCAGACAAACCATTTTGGGCATATCAGATAAATACGCCGGTGCACAGTTCTTGGAGCGGATATGCGTTTGAACAGTTGTGCCTGTATCATTACAATCAAATCGAAAGGAGTTTAGGAATCAGCGGAATCTTGACAAAAGTCGCCGCATGGTCGGCAAGACCTGATGATTCTCATGACCCTCCTTTAAAAGGTGCCCAGATAGATCTGATAATAAGTCGTTCGGATCATATTATAAATATATGTGAAATGAAGTTCGTTGATGAGGAGTTCTCGATGACTGCCCGATATCGGGAAGATATAACCAATAAGATCCAGAGATTCCGTCGCGATTGTAAAATCCGTTACCCAATACATCCGGTTCTGGTGACTACCTATGGTTTGAAACATAATGAGTATAGCGATGTTTTCCAGAGGGTTGTTGTTCAGAAGGATCTATTTGTCGAGTAGTTATAAAAATATTTATGTATGAAGAATATATTGTTGATATTATCAGTATTTTTCGCGTCGGTTGGATGCGGACCGGATACGCCTCAGGATGAGGCTGTCAAACTGTCTGTGGACAGGAATTCGATAGAGTTTGCGGCCAAGGGCGGAGAGCAGACCTTTACTGTCACCTCGGCCGGAGGATTCTATTTCCCTGCAGTAGAGGCGGATTGGCTTACACTTGAGAAAGGCGGGAAGGGTGCAGACAACAAGACCGTTGTGACTGTCAAGGCGCAGGAGAATACTCTGCCGATCAGACGCCAGGTAAGGATCAGCGTCTCGAACGGAAAGGAGAAGGCCTATGTCGATGTCGTGCAGATGGCAGTGGACGAAGGTCTGACTGACGGTCCTTTGGCCCAGAGGCTTCCGGGCATGCTGGGTATGGGATGGAACATGGGCAACCATTTCGATGCATACAACAATGGTGTGTCAGGCGAGACAGCATGGGGTAACCCTCAGGCAACGAAGTTTACATTCGAAAAGGTGAAGCAGGCAGGATTCAAGACTGTACGTATCCCTGTGACCTGGATGGGGCATATCGGCGCGGCTCCTGAATATAAAATCGAGGACGCTTGGCTTGACAGGGTTGCGCAAGTGGTCGGCTATGCCAGGGATGCTGGATTGTACGTTGTGATCAACATGCACCATGATGGCGCAGACAGTGCATGGTGGCTTGACATAAAGAATGCGGCAAAGGATCCTGCGGTGCAGGAGCAGATACTCCAGCAGGTCAGCGCCATGTGGGGACAGATTGCTCAGAAGTTCAGGAATGAAAGCGAGTATCTCATCTTCGAGTCGTTCAATGAGATTCACGACGGCAGCTGGGGCTGGGGAGATAACAGAAAGGACGGAGGCAAGCAGTACCAGTGCCTTAACGAGTGGAACCAGGCCTTTGTAGACGCAGTGCGTGCTGCCGGAGGAGAAAATGCGAACCGTCTTCTCGGTATACCAGCATATTGCACCAATGTGGACATTGCCATAGAGACATTTGTTTTCCCTAAGGACTCCGCACAGGACCGTCTTATGATGGCAGTGCATTGCTATGATCCATATGACTATACTCTTCCTGCTACAAAGTCAGAGTGGGGCCACACAGCAGATCCTTCTAAGAAGGTTTCCGGCGACAATGAAGCGGACCTGAAGAGGGTATTCGAAAAGATAAATACGAATTTCATTGCGAAGGGTATTCCTGTGTATATGGGAGAGTTCGGCTGCGTGAACCGTGCGACAGCGCGTGAGCAGGCCTTCCAGCAGTATTATTTCAGGTACTATGCGAAGCTGGCCAGAATGTATGGAGTCCCTTGTATGGTGTGGGACAATGGAGCCCATGGTGCCGGAAATGAAAGGCATGCCTTCATAGATCACGGCACAGGCTCATATTGTTCGCCGGAGGCAAAAGCCGCAATGGAAGCCCTGATAGGTTCATACAAAAACACCCTCTCCATTGAAGATATATATAACAGTGCGCCAAAATTTTAACATTATGAAATACATCCTGAAACCTATTACCATGATTGCAGCAGCAATCGCCATCATCTCGTGCGGCGGCCCTAAGGAGTCTGGTTCTCAGACTCCTGCCGACGCCCTTCTGGACCGTCTGACAGGACT
>JAZSEQ010000090.1:0-56427 GCA_045531765.1 Candidatus Cryptobacteroides sp.
GACCTTAGTTCACCTCCTCTTTCTGGTCAGTCTTATTGGTTTAACATATAGCCTGAACATGTCTGATACCCGTTAAAGGGAATACCTAGAGGGGCCCATAGTTCACATCATTCAGACCTATGTCAAAGGTACAATAAAAGAGCACCATAACTCCATATTGGAATTATGGTGCAAATCTAAAAGAGGGGCCCGCTCCGCAGGAGTGGGAGGGATTTAGTTTTCCGTTGTTATCCTCCTGAACTTCTCTCCCCCCCCCCAAAAAAAACAGAAGCTGACCCTTTGGGGTCATCCTCCTCGCCACATAAGTTATTCGTTTGATTTCAAACAAGTTGCCTCATTAGTATTCCTCTTCGTTCCAGAAGAAGTCGTCCTTTGAAGGGTAGTCTGGCCAGATGTCCTCGATGCTTTCGTATATCTCGCCGTCGTCTTCAAGTTCTTCAAGGTTCTCAACCACTTCAAGAGGTGCTCCTGAGCGGGTGGCATAGTCGATGAGCTCCTCCTTTGTAGCAGGCCAAGGAGCATCCTCGAGTCTGTATGCAAGTTCAAGTGTCCAATACATAGTTATATAGATTTAATTTATTAATAATCAGTGTTTTTCAGTTTCCTTCCTCTTAAGGGGGCGCAAATATAGATAAAAAAAATCAATGATGATATTCTTTTTACTATTTTTGCACTAAATTTTTTGAAACTGCCACCTTGATGGCAGGGACAACTACCATACCATCAGTATGTCGAATCATCCGGCAGATATAATTTTTGTACAAAATGGCGTATAACAAGGAAGAAAGATATGACGATGCGACAACTGTTGCCATCGCTCGACACTATAAGGAAATCCTCAGGCTTCTTGGTGAAGATACAGAACGTGAGGGCCTCATAAAGACGCCTGAAAGGGTTGCGAAGGCTCTTCAGTTTCTGACCCATGGTATGAATCAGGATGGTGCAGAAATCCTCAGGAGTGCCATGTTCAAGGAAGAGTATCAGCAGATGGTGCTTGTAAAGGATATCGAGCTGTATTCCACATGCGAGCATCATGTGATGCCTTTTATCGGGAAAGCCCATGTCGCGTACATACCTGACGGCACCATCACGGGTCTGAGCAAGATTGCCCGTGTCGTAGAGACATTCGCGCGTCGTCTGCAGGTTCAGGAGAGGCTTACTACCCAGATACGTGACTGTATTCAGGAAACCTTGAATCCTCTGGGTGTCGCTGTGGTGATCGAAGCTTCACACACATGCATGACCCTGAGAGGAGTGCAGAAGGCTAATGCGATAACCACCACATCAGCCTTCAGCGGAATCTTCCTTCGCGACGAGCGCACCCGTAACGAATTCCTCAACCTTATCCGTTAATAACCTCCTGTCAGATTCATTTCAGATACGCGTCCTCGACAACTTTAGCACTTCTTGCAATGAACTCGCTGAGTTCCTTGCCCTTAAGCATGCCGTTAGCCAGTAGAGCCAGGTCTGTAATCTGCTTTAGTATCTCATTGCCGCGGGCAAATGCCTCGAGGTCTGCCTTGTGTGAAGCCGCCGCAGTTTCCTTTGCTTCAGCGACAGTCTTCCTTACTTCCTCTGAAGCATCGGATGCAGCATCTGGAATCACTTGTGCTGGAGCAGTTTCTGTAGCCTTTGCCTCCATGATACGTGCGACAAGCGGGTTCTCCATATTGACTGTAATATTGTACATGGCAGGCATCTCTCCATAGAAATTCATTCCACCTCCCATTGCAGACATCTCGCGGTAACGTCTCATGAATTCGCTCTGTGTGATAAGTATCGGAGCAGCCTCCGCCCCCAGATTGTCTGCCTGCACATAATACTGATTCTCTTTCGGAAGAACGCTCTGGAAAATCACTGAAAGATCCTCCTGGTCTGTTTCAGACATTTCCGGACGAATCTTGTCCTCCTTCGGTATGAGATTGTCGATGCTGTCCGAGTCCACCCTTGCAAAACGCGCATTCTCAACCTTTGTCTCCAGCAGATTTACAAAATGGCTGTCAAGCTGACAATCCATCAGCAGGACATCATATCCCTTGCCTTTTGCCGCCTCAATGAAGCTATATTGGGTTTCCACATCTGTTGCATAAAGGAAGACTACTTTCTTGTCCTTGTCTGTCTGTCCTTCCTCAATGGTCTTTTTATAATCCTCAATGCTGAAATACTTGTCTTCCGTATTCTTAAGCAGACAGAATTTCATCGCTCTTTCGCAGAACTTTTCGTCCGACAGCATTCCATATTCGATGAACAGTTTCAGATTGTCCCACTTCTGTTCCAACTGCTCCCTTTCGTTCCTGAAGATCTCATCAAGCCTGTCAGCCACCTTCCTGGTAATATATGTAGATATCTTCTTCACGTTCGAGTCACTCTGAAGGTAGCTTCGTGACACGTTCAGCGGAATGTCAGGTGAATCTATCACTCCATGCAGCAGAGTAAGAAAATCAGGTACTATGTTGTCTACTGAGTCTGTCACGAACATCTGGTTGCAATAAAGCTGGATCTTGTTGCGTGAAACCTCCATATTGTTCTTTATCTTAGGGAAATAGAGTATACCCGTAAGATTGAAAGGGTAGTCCACATTCAGATGAATATGGAACAGGGGCTCTTCGGACATGGGGTAGAGCGCCCTGTAGAACTCATCGTAGTCTTCATCCTTCAGGTCAGACGGCTTACGTGCCCACAATGGCTCTACCTTGTTGATGACGTTGTCCTTATCTGTGTCTACATATTTGCCGTCTTTCCATTCCTGCTCCTTTCCGAAGATTACAGGTACAGGCATGAACTTGCAGTATTTTCCCAAAAGTGACTCGATACGCTTCTTCTCTGCAAACTCCTTCTCATCTTCTGCGATATGAAGAGTAATGACAGTACCTCTGTCATTCTTGTCACATTCCTTCATTTCATACTCCGGAGATCCGTCACAGGTCCATTTCACAGCCTTTGCACCTTCTCTCCATGAGAGGGTCTCTATGGTCACCTTCTCTGCCACCATGAAGGCCGAATAGAATCCCAGTCCGAAATGACCGATGATGCTGCTGAGCTGGTCCTTATACTTCTCGAGGAATTCTCCTGCGCTTGAAAATGCGATCTGGTTAATGTACTTGTCCACTTCCTCATCTGTCATACCGATACCTCTATCGATAATCTTGAGGGTCCTTTTCTTCTCATCAAGCTCTATACGTACTGCCAGCTCTCCCAGTTCTCCGGTATACTCACCTGATGCTGCCAGAGCTTCCATTTTCCTTGTAGCATCCACGGCATTTGCAACGAGTTCCCTCAGGAATATCTCGTGGTCAGAATAAAGAAACTTCTTGATTACCGGAAAAATGTTCTCGGTAGTAACTCCAATTTTACCTGTTGTTGCCATATTCATTAACTGTTTTTATGTTTCAATCATCGTCTGCCATAAATAGTCAAATTGTGTTCCAATGCCATGAATCTGCCAAAACGTCAGTCTTTACTGACAAAAAAAGGCGGCCGGGAATCCCGCGCCGCCAAATGGTTTAAGAAATAGTACGAAATATCGTGCTTTATTTGTACATGAACCTCTTGATACTCATCTTCGGAGTCTTTGCAAAAGGCTCAGAAACGTATTCCACGCTGTTGAGCTTGCTGTATGAAGGCATGGACTTGTTTACCTCCGCCATGATCACAGACTTATGAAGTTCGAGGTCAGTAGCCGCTTCCTTAGCTTTCTCTGCATCGAGATATATTAAAGCGACAAGTCTTGCGCCTCTGTTCACCACGACCGACTCCACCACAAAAGGCTGATTGTTTACGACAGCCTCTATCTCCTCAGGATAGATGTTCTGGCCGTTGGCAGAAAGAATCATGTTCTTGCTACGTCCCTTGATGAAGATGTTTCCTTCCTTGTCGAGAAGACCGAGGTCTCCTGTGCGCATCCAGCCGTCTTCTGTGAATGCTGCGGCAGTAGCTTCCTCATTCTTATAGTACCCGCTCATAAGGCTGATTCCTTTGGCCTGGATCTCTCCGACCTTCTTGTATGGATCTTCAGAATCAATCCTTACCTGTACCGCATCAATCCCTTTTCCACATGATTTCGGTACGAACTTATTCCATCCTTCGTATGCAAGAAGAGGGGCTGCCTCAGTCATGCCATATCCGACAGTGAATGGAAGTCTGAATCTCTTGAACCATTTCTCGACTTCAGGGTTAAGAGCAGCGCCTCCCATTACTATCTCACGTACATTCCCTCCGAATGCATTCAGGAGAGTCGTCCTTATCTTCTTGAAAATAAGCTTGTTTATACCAGGGATTGAGCATATGACCTTCATGACCGGCTTGTTTACGACAGGAGCCACCTTGCTCTTGAAGATCTTCTCCATAACGAGAGGTACCGTAACTACCAGGTAAGGCTTGATTTCAGCCATTGCTCCGAGCAGAAGCGCAGGAGTAGGGGTCTTTCCAAGGTAATAGATCGATGTACCGCCGCAAAGCGGATAGATGAGCTCGAACATCATACCATACATGTGGGCCATCGGGAGCATTGACACGATAGTGTCCTCCGGATATGAAGGGATTCTGCTCTGGCCGAACTCCACATTTGCCGAGATGCACTCGTAGCGCAGCATCACGCCCTTTGGAGCACTTGTGGTTCCTGAGGTGTAGTTTATGATAGCGAGATTCTTTTCATTATCTACAGGGAATGAAACATCTGCTGCTGTGAAGCCTTCTGGATGCTTTTCCTTGAAGAGGACTTCTATGTCCTCGCTTGCTTTGGAGATGCTTTCATCCGCCGCATACAGAAGAGAAAAGTCGCTTGATGAAATTACCGCCTTGATGGATGGCATCTTCGTGATATCAAGTTTATTCCATATGTCAGTGTCAGTAAGAAGCAAAGTGCTCTCAGAGTGGTCTACCAATGAGTTTACACTATCAGGATGAAAATCAGCCAGGATAGGAACAAGTACAGCTTCATATGTGTTGGCTGCAAAGAATGTCACGCCCCATCTTGCGGAGTTCTTTGCACAAAGAGCCACCTTGTCTCCCTTCTTCAGCCCGATGGCATCAAAGAAAATATGGAACTTCTCTATTTGTGTGGCAAGTTCTCCGAAAGTAAAGAGTTCACCTTTGAAGTTGCCTAATGCCGGACGATCCCAATTGTTTTTGATCGCTTCCTCAAGTCTTGTTAAGTAATGCTTCATCTTTAATCGCTTTGTCTGTTAAAACAGCGCAAAAGTATAAAAAACTGCACTATGGCACGTTAATATTATTATCTTTGTGGTGAAACCCCCGTTTTTGTGGTGTTTTTTGCTGATAAATATTACTGTTTATGAGAACAAAACCAATCGTTGCACTGATTTACGATTTCGACGGCACCCTGTCGCCGGGAAATATGCAGGAATTTGGATTCATCCAGGCTATAGGAAAGAAGCCACAGGAATTCTGGCAGGAGAGCGATGATATCGCCTTAGGTCAGGATGCCAGCAATATCCTGAGCTATATGAAACTTATGTTTGATGAGGCACGCAAGGCCGGGATCAAGCTGCGTAGGGAAGATTTTAAACGTTTCGGTGCCTCTGTAGAACTCTTCAATGGTGTTCGCGAATGGTTTCAGCTTATAAATGCCTATGGAAAGGAAAAAGGAGTGAAGATCGAACATTATATCAATTCTTCCGGTCTGGCCGAGATGATAGAGGGAACAGAGATAGCGGGGGAGTTCAAGCGTATATTTGCATGCTCCTTCCTATATAATAATGAGGGGGAGGCGGAATGGCCGGGTGTAGCGGTGGATTACACTGCCAAGACTCAGTTCCTTTTCAAGATCAACAAGGGTATCCTGAGCATCAGAGACAACAAGAAGGTGAACGAGAGCCAGGCCGAGGATAATAAGAGGATACCTTTCCCACATATGATATATTTCGGTGACGGAGAGACTGACGTTCCGTGCATGAAGATCGTCAGAATGTTCGGCGGCAATTCCATTGCGGTATATAATCCGGACATCAAGAAGAAGGTCAATGTCGCCAAGAAGCTTCTGCGTCAGCATAGAGTGAATTTCATCACGCCTGCTGATTATACAAAAGAGAGCAGAACTTATAAGATAGTCTGCTCTATTATAGATAAGATAAAGGCTGATTTTGAATTGGCAAAACTGTCAAGATAGTTACTTGACCACCACCTTGAGTTTTTCATAGGCTCTTTCTGCCTTTGCCAATGCTGCTGTGACAGAATCGTCGGTGGCAAGGATTACTCCGACACGTCTATGTCCTGAAATCTCAGGTTTGCCGAAGATGCGGATCTGTACACCTGGCTCTTCCAGAACCTTCTCCAGATTGCAGAATTCATATTCCTTGGTGTGTCCTTCTACGACGATTGCCTTTGAAGCAGATGGCCCGTAGAATCTGACCTCAGGAATAGGAAGTCCGAGAATCGCGCGTGCATGAAGCCCGAATTCCGACATGTCCTGAGATATCATGGTTACCATGCCTGTGTCATGCGGGCGTGGAGAAACTTCGCTGAATATGACCTCCTCTCCCTTTACGAAGAGTTCGACTCCGAATATGCCATAGCCTCCAAGTGCATCCGTAATGGCCTTGGCAATGGCTTCAGCCATCTCAAGTGCTGCCTGTGGCATGGCCTGTGGTTGCCATGATTCCCGGTAATCTCCATTTACCTGATGATGGCCTATCGGCTTGAGGAAAGTAGTTCCGGCACTGTGCCTGACAGTGAGAAGTGTAATCTCATAGTCAAAGTTCACAAATCCTTCGACTATTACCTTGCCACCTCCTGCGCGCCCTCCTTCCTGTGAAGTCTTCCATGCCATTTCGATGTCTTCCTCAGAACGTATAGTACTCTGGCCGTGTCCGGAGGAACTCATTACGGGTTTTACTACGCAAGGAATTCCTATCTCCTTGATGGCTTTGTCAAATTCCTCTCTGGTTTCAGCAAAACGATAAGGGGATGTCGGTATTTCGAGTTCTTCTGCCGCCAGACGCCGGATACCCTCACGGTTCATGGTCAGTCGAGTAGCTTTTGCTGTCGGAATCACATTGAATCCGTCCTCTTCCAGCTTCACAAGCCTGTCTGTCGCTATGGCTTCAATCTCCGGGATGATATAATCAGGCTGTTCCTCTCTGATGACAGCTTCCAGGGCATCTCCGTCAAGCATTGACAGTACGTGACTCATATGGGCTACATGCATCGCCGGAGCGTTTGCATATTTGTCCAAAGCCACCACTTCAACCCCATATCTCTGGAGTTCGATGGCTACTTCCTTGCCAAGTTCCCCTGAACCGCAGAGAACAGCCTTTTTACCTGAACCTGTGAATGTTGTGCCGATGTTTGCCATAGTGTATAAGAAGTTTTATTTTCCGTATCGTTTAAGAATAGTTTCAGCGTAAGCGTCGATGCGTCTGTCCCTGAAGAAAGGCCAGCCACGACGTACATACTCAGTCCTGTCAAGGTCTATTTCCACTACCTTCACTCCTTCTTCATCATTTCCGAATTCTGCAAGCAGTTCTCCCTGAGGGCCTGTTGCGAATGAACGTCCCCAGAACTTGATGCCTTTTGTGACTCCCGTAGGGTCATCTTCCTGTCCGGTCCTGTTCACCGTGACCACAGGCAGCCCATTTGCAACAGAATGACCCCTCTGCACAAGCTGCCAGGCATCACTCTGAACCTTCTGCTCTTCAATCGGGTCGGTGTAGACTCCTCCGATGGCGGTAGGGTAGATCAGTATCTGTGCACCGTTCAGAGCCATGCACCTTGCTGCTTCCGGATACCACTGATCCCAGCAGACGAGCACTCCCAGTGATCCTACGGATGTCTCTATCGGCTGGAATCCCATATCTCCGGGAGTAAAGTAGAACTTTTCGTAGTAACATGGGTCGTCCGGAATGTGCATCTTGCGGTATTTACCGGCTATGCTTCCGTCCTTTTCCATGACTACGGCAGTGTTGTGATATATACCTGCAGTCCTGCGCTCGAACAGGGAGAGTACTATTACTATACCCAACTCTTTTGCAAGGGCTCCATAGGTCTCTGTTGAAGGCCCGGGTATAGGCTCTGCCAGATCGCATAGCTGTGCCTCCTCATGCTTGCAGAAGTATACTGAATTGTGGAGCTCCTGCAGTACTACAAGCTGAGCTCCCATTTCAGCGCATTTGCGGATGTTTGATTTCAGTTTTTCAATGTTTGCCGGAATGTCTGGTCCACAGGACTGCTGTACCATTCCTACCTTTAATATGTTCATATCTGGATAAATTATCTTAAGTAACCTTCTGGAAACTGCATGGTGATGCAATGTAGTGATCCGTGGCCTGAAAGAAGGGCACGGCAATCTATCACAATGACCTCTCTGTCCGTGAATACTTCCTGGAGCCTTCTGCGTGCCACATCATCAAGCGGAGATCCGGCTCCCGGAAGGAGTACTGCGCCATTGATGATAAGAAAGTTGGCATATGAAGCCGGAAGTCTGTAATCATCGAGATACAATGCTTCGGGGAGGGGGAGAGGTACGAGATTGTAAGGCTTGCCGTCCAATGTCCTGAACCCTCTGAGCTGCTTCTCCATTGCAGCGAGAGGCTCGTAGTGCGGGTCTTCCGGATCTGTGCATTGCATGTATGCTATCGTATCAGGAGAACAGAACCTGGCAAGGATGTCTACATGGCTGTCAGTGTCATCTCCTATTATGGTGCCATGGTCCAGCCACAGGATTCTCTCCAGTCCGAAGGCACCGCACAATTCTTCTTCAATCTCCTCCTGACTGAGATATTCGTTTCTATTCAGGGAGCAAAGACATTCGGTCGTTGTAAGCATGGTACCGCATCCGTCCGAATCAATACTGCCTCCTTCGAGGACATACGGACGCATGTCCACTCCCATCACGTCATCTTGGAATGCCCCTTGGTTGAATATGTTTTTTGTAATCTGGTTGTCAAGGTCAGACGCGAACTTAAGGCCCCATCCGTTGAATACAAAATCATAAAGATACTTCTGCCCTCCGTCTCCAAAAACGCTTATTCCTCCGTGGTCACGCGCCCAAGTGTCGTTAATAGGGGATTCGTGGAACCTGATCTTGTCAAAGTCGAGTGTCACACCTTTGCGTGATGATATCCTTGATATGTCCGACTTGCATTCGTCAATGTCTCTGGTTACAATCATCAGAGGCTCAAATCTCAAGATATTATATGCTATGTCCACATAGCATTCAAGCACCTTCTCCAGTTCGTACCATTCTGTGTCGCAGTGGGGCCATGTGAGCTGTACTCCGCTCTGTCTTTCCCACTCTGCCGGTAATCTGCTCATATTGCTACCTTGTTAAATTTTATAATTGACACAAAGATAATAAAAAAAGAAGACGTCCCATAGTCATAGGGACGTCTTCTGAATATTTTATGGGCTGATTACTCAAATGAAACAACAACAGCTCTGTCGAATGCAGCAGCTCCTCTTGCAGCCTTGATTACAGAATTCTTGACTACGATGTTTGCAGTGTCGATTCCATACTTGGTCTGGAGAAGGTTGATCATATATTCAGCACGCTTCTTGCTGAGATATTCGTTACGCTTAGCATAGCCTGTGTTGCTGTCTGCTGTACCTGTAACCACTGTAGCCTTGCCGTTCTTCACGTATGGAAGTACGTTCTGCATGTAGAAGTCGAGGTGCTTGAGTTCCTTCTTGCTGAGCTCTGTCTGACCGATCTCGAAGTAGAATGAAGCAGGGCCTACTTCCTTGAGACCTGCGTTGTTCTCAGCTGTTTCAAGAGCTGAAGCAAGCTGTCCGTTTTCTGCCTTAAGGCCAGCCTTCCTGTTCTCAAGATTTGCCTTGTCAGCAGCAAGAGCAGCATTTGCTGCTGTTAGAGCAGCAATTGATGCCTCTGCAGCAGAAATCTTGTCTGTGTCGGCAGGATTGTGGTACTGAGAAGTACGTTCCCATGTAGTCTTGCCAAGATTTATCGCGATTCCTACATTAGCCTCGATTGCTCCAGATATTCCACCGGCTTCTCCGTGATGTCTGCCGCTGAGAAGGATGCCGCGTACGTCAAGCGTGAGGTCAAGTCTCTTTGTCAGACGGAAATTGTTCAGCAAACCGAGACCACCTGCTATTTCATGGTCAAGGTAGTCATAAGCTCCAACCACAAGAGGATGATCGTATGTTCTGAAAAGTCCTGCGTGTACATAAGGAATCACACTCCAGACTCTATCTTCTTTCAGACCCCATACTGCGTTTGTGAAGTCAAGCATAAGGTCTGCATGGAAATATGCGAAACCGAATTTATGCTTATACTTGCCGGTCTCCTCGTAATAACCCCCTCCGAGAATGTGTGACTCCTCGCCCCACATTGCTCCGAAAAGTCCTGAATAGCCTGCTCGTGCACCCCATTCCGGATTGAACCATTTACCAACGTTGATATCAAGTCCGTATCCCATTGCAGGGGTATAGCCGCCATCTCCAAAGAAATTGATTCCTCCGCCAATGTTTACAAACCAATTGTCCCAGATTCCGTTTGTAAGGTATGGGCCACGTATGATCTTACCTTCTGCATCCCTGTTTTCAGCATTATGTGCCAGTGCTGAAAATGACAGGGATGAGATAAGTAAAGTGCTGAAAATAATTCTTATTGCTTTCATGCGTCCGATCAGTTAAGTAATCTCATTACTCAAATGAAACCACAACAGCTCTGTCGAATGCAGCAGCTCCTCTTGCAGCCTTGATTACAGAATTCTTCACTACGATGTTTGCAGTGTCGATTCCATACTTGGTCTGGAGAAGGTTGATCAGATACTCTGCACGCTTCTTGCTGAGGTACTGATTGCGCTTAGCGTAACCTGTGTTGCTGTCAGCTGTACCTGTAACCACTGTAGCCTTACCGTTCTTCACGTATGGAAGTACGTTCTGCATGTAGAAGTCGAGGTGCTTGAGCTCCTTCTTGCTGAGCTCTGTCTGACCGATCTCGAAGTAGAATGAAGCTGGACCAACTTCCTTGAGACCTGCGTTGTTCTCAGCTGTCTTCACGTCATCAGCGAGCTTGGCATTAGCTGCTGTGAGAGCAGCGTTCTCATTCTCAAGACCAGCCTTGTCAGCAGCGAGAGCTGCGTTAGCTGCAGTAAGAGCTGCGATGGATGCCTCAGCTGCAGAAATCTTGTCTACATCCTCTGGGTTGTGGTAATCGCATGCACGGGTCCATGTCTTGTTCTTTCCGAGGTTTACTGAAAGACCTACAGCTGCGCTGATGTAGCCAGCCACTCCTTCACGCTTGTAGATGTTGCCGCGAACGTCGAGTGTGAGGTCGAGAAGGTCAGAAAGACGGATAAGGTTGAGGAGACCTGCTCCTGCACCGAGCTCCTTGCCTGCCACCGGCTTGTCAAGGAGAAGACCTGCGCTGATGTATGGAACGAAACTCCAGAGTCTTTCTTCATTATATCCGCAGAATGTGTTTGAAAGGTTCCAGAGTCCGTCTACATGGATGAAACTGAACATCTCATCCATTCCTGTGATACCGTTATAACCTATGCGTGCTCCGAAGTTCGGATCAAACCATTTTCCTGCATTGAGGTTGAGAGCTACTCCTGTTGCCCAGTTGTCATTGTCATAAGCGAAGTTAGCACCTGCGCCAAGGTTCACGAACCAATTGTCCCAGAATCCGTTGGTAAGATAAGGGCCATACTTGCAGTCATTAGTCTCCTGTGCGCTTGCCTGTGGAGCAGCTGCCATTGCGATTGCTGTAAGAGCTACAGCAGCAAAGAATAATTTTACTGTTTTCATACTTATAAATCTACAAAGTTAAATATCTGAACAATCCCCGTATGCGCACATGCATACATATATGCAAAGATAATAAAAAATCATTAATCCAGCTACTTTTTTGCCTTTTTATTATATAAAACAAGTAAAAAAACGCTCCAACTTGCGTTGAAGCGTCATTGTCTTTGAAAATACAGTGTCAGAATGTAATCATTACGGCTCTGCTGAGCTCTGGTTTAGCTTTGGCCTTGACTACTTCTGATTTCACGATAAGCCTTTCCTTGGCAATTCCGTACTTGGTTGTCAGAAGATCAAATACGTATTTTCCACGTGCTTCACTGAGGTGCAGGTTCCTCTTCTGGGTTCCTGTGTTGCTGTCGGCCGTACCCATTATGGTTACATGGATCTTTGTGTCCTTGTCTGCAGTTGCAATCAGATTTCTGGCCAGAAAATCAAGGTGCTGGAGTTCCTTGTCCGACAGGGTGGTCTGTCCTATATCGAAGTAGACCGCGGCAGGTGTCATGTTGTCAAAGAATGCTGTCGGATTCATCTTAGGCTTTGCCTCAAGAGACTTTACCTGGTTTGCCAGCTCTCCGTTCTGCTGGACGAGACCTGCATTCTCTACTTCCAGAGCGGCATTTGCAGCTTCAAGTGCAACTATCGCAGTTTCCAGAATCTGTGTCTTCTCGGCATTTGCGATCTCCATCGCTCCAAGTATCGTGCTGGTCCTTACGAATTCAGGCCATCCCAGATCGACAGCCAGTCCTGCAGTGACTGTAGGCAGGACAGTCAGACCGCTTGAATTTACTGCTCTTCCGTTTACGAATGTCGCTCTCATGTCAATGATAAGGTCGAGCCTGTATCCGAGTCTGAGGTTGTGAAGGAGACCGGCACCGGCTGCGATTTCATTATCGGCAAAATCAACTCCATCCAGGCCATAGCTGCGGAAGAATCCGGTGTGTACGTACGGAACGAAATTCCAGAATCTTGTGTCGTTGTATCCGGCGATGGCATTTGAAATGTTCCACATGAAGTCACCGTGGATGTACATGTATCCGGCTTTCTGCAGGTATTGTCCCTTGTCGCTGTCCAGCACGGATCCAAGAAGCCCCGGTGTGTCGGACCACATCTGGGTGTTGATGCCTTGGTATCCCATTCTCATACCGATTGTCGGCGTGAACCATTTTCCGAGGTTGGCATCGATGCTCGGAGCGATCCTGACATCGAAGTTGTCGTTCAGAAGTATGTTGATACCGCCTCCGACTCCGATGTACCAGTTGTCTCCAAACCTGTTTGTCTCATAGGGACCGCGGACTATGTTGCCGAATTCATCCCTGTTACTTTCCACCTGAGCGGATGCTTCAGGCGCTGCTGCGAAGAATGCAGCCACAAGAGCCGCAGCTCCCATAAATAAATCAAGACGTTTCATAACCACTACTAATTTAATGAGTCATGAAACGTCCTATACAAATAATGTGTAAAACTATACTTTTTTTGAAAAAAAGTTAATTTTCTTTTTTCTGATTCTCTTTTTCTGCTTCTACGGTAGGGGCTGAATCCTTGTATTTGAAGCGTCTGATCTTCTGGGTGGCTGTCTTTTCAAACGGTTCCTTCATGACTTCCACCGAGCTGACCTGTGAGGTCTTGTTCACGTTCTTGTTCACCATCTTCAGGACTTTTTCCTTCCAGGTGTCAAGCTTCTCGTAAAGTTTGTCTTCACTCTCATTGTCCCATTCGATGAAGTTTTCATGAGGCTGCACCAGGGCGACCAGCTTGCCGTTCCTTTCCACGACTATGGATTCATTGACGCCTTCGACATTATTGATGACGTTCTCTATCTCTTCAGGGTAGATGTTCTCTCCTGACGGACCGAGAATCATGTTGCTGTTGCGCCCTTTGATGAAGAATCTGCCTTTCTCATCCTGAACTGCAATGTCGCTTGTGCGGAACCATCCGTCCTCTGTGAACACACTCTTCGTACGTATCGGATCCTTGTAGTAGCCAAGCATCACGTTAGGTCCTTTTGCGACAATTTCGCCTTCTCCTGTCTCCGGATTTACATTGTGGAGCTTAAGCGTTACGTTATAGACAGGATAACCGAACGATCCGACTGTCCTCCATCTGTTCATGGAATAGCCTAAGAGAGGTGAAGTCTCGGTCAGACCATATCCTATGGCGTACGGGAAGCCGGCCTTGAGAAGGAATCTTTCGACTTCCGGGTCGAGCTTGGCACCGCCGATTCCGTAGAATGACATGTGTCCGCCGAAAGTCTTCTTGATCTTCATTCCTATAATCTTGCACATCAGTCCGTTCATATGCTCGTTCATCCATGTGAGCGTGCGGCTCTTCTGTATGGTAGGGAGTACGCTGCCCTTGTATACCTTTTCTATGATCAGCGGCACTGTGAGCATGGTGGTCGGCTTGACTATCTTCATCGCCTTCATGAGCAGTGATGCTACAGGGGGTTTCGGAAGGTAATAGACCGTGGCGCCGCAGTACATTGGATAAAGCATGCTCAGTGTCATCTCAAGAGTATGTGCCATCGGCAGTACAGACAGCCATCTGTCCTTCTCGGTCCTCTTGCAGGAGTGATAGCAGGTGATTACATTTGATGCCAGGTTTCTGTGGCTTAGCACGACTCCCTTTGCGCTACCTGTTGTACCGGACGTGTATATGATGGTTGCAATGTCTTCCGGAGTAGGAACTGTGGCCCTTCCGTCGCAGGTGAATTTATCATCATCAGACTGAAGCACCTCGAAGGTGTCCATGTCTATGACGAGCGTCATCCTGTCGCGACATTCCTGACTCAGCTTTGATGAGAGCTTCTGAGAGACGAAGATGACCTTGCTCTCCGAATGGTTGAGGATGTTGGTCACCTCGTTTTCCGAGCTGTCGGGAAGAATAGGAATAGCAATCCTGCCGAACGGTACGATACTGAAGAATGCAACAGACCAGTTCGGCATGCTCTGGGAAAGAATGGCTACCTTGTCGCCAGCTCCGATTCCGTATTGGGTAAGCTTCTTTGACAGACTGTCGCATTTGGCTTTGAACGATACGTATGTGTATCCTCCTTCTTTTGAGTCGTACCATTGTGTATACTGGTTTTTGGAATATACAGTGGTAGCATATTCGTAGAGCTTGGCGAGGGTGTCTACGTATTTCTCCCTCATCCGCTGCATACGTTTGTAGAGTTGAATCATATATAATCTTTTTAATGAGTAACGTACTTTTCAGGGTGCTTCCCGACCAGATGCATCTCCTCGTACATGGCCTGGATGCGGGCCATATCCGCTTTTGCATCGTCTGTCAGTTCAACTTTCTGACCACGGCCCACCCGTTTTGTGCCCCAGTCAAAGTATCCCATATATACGGGGCAGCCTATCTCTCGGGCTATGGTGTGAAATCCTGTTTTCCAACGCTTGACAGGCTTCCGTGTCCCTTCTGGAGCGAGAGCCAGGTGAGCTGTCGGCTTTGCCTTCATTTCCCTGATGACGCTGAGCACCACGTTGCTTCCCTTTTTCCTGTCTACGGGAATGCCGCCTAATTTACGGAGCAGCCATCCCAGCGGACCCCAGAATAGTTCACCCTTTATCATGCAGTATGGCTTTCCTCCTACAGATACATAATAAAGATATGAAATCACGAAGTCCCAGAACGATGTGTGAGGCACTCCGAGGATGATGCATTTGTCTTCAGGGGCTACAGGGTCTACTGCAGTCCAACCCATGGTGCGGAGTAGCCATCCGCAGAATTTTCTCCACATGATGCAAATGTTTGATGTTAAAAGTCTATATCTTCCAATTCCTGTGCGCTTCTCAGATTCTGGCTGATGAAGATCTGCCTGTCTATGGTGTTTTCTCCCATGTAGAATTCCATTATGTCAGAGATAGGCTCTTCATCGCTCAGCCTTACGCGGTCCAGACGCATGTCCTTTCCGATGAATCCTGTGAACTCATCCCACGAAATCTCTCCAAGTCCTTTGAAGCGGGTAATCTCCACCTTTGTCTTGAGTTCCTTGATGGCCTTTTCCTTCTCTTCGCTATTGTAGCAATACCTGACCTCATTCCTGTTCTTTACCCTGAACAGCGGAGTCTGCAGAATATAGAGATGTCCTCTTCTTATGAGGTCCGGGTGGTATTTCATGAAGAAGGTGAGCACCAGCATGCGGATATGCATGCCGTCATCGTCGGCATCAGTGGCGACGATAATCTTGTTGTAGCGGAGATCGTCGATATCCTCTTCAAGCCCTAAGGCGTTTATCAGGAGGTTGAGCTCTTCATTCTCTGCTATCTTCTTCCTGCTTTCCTTGTATGAGTTGATGGGTTTTCCGCGCAGTGAGAATACCGCCTGGGTCTCTGCGTTACGTGCCTTTGTGATGGTTCCGCTCGCAGAGTCTCCCTCTGTTATGAATATGCTGGTCTCTTCCCTGAGTTCCTCCTTGGCTGCAGGCAGCTTGTCCTTATAGTGGTACTTGCAGTCGCGAAGCTTCTTGTTGTATACGCTTGTACGCTTGTTGCGTTCCTTGGTCTTCTTCTGAATTGTGGAAATTTCCTTGCGTTCCTGCTCGGATGAGGCAATCTTCTCCTGCAGTACGGGAATGATTTCCTTGTGCATGTGGAGATAGTTGTCAAGGTTGGTCTTGACAAAGTCGTTCACATAGCTTCTGATGGTAGGTCCCTGGTCGAATGTATGGCTGCCGTCCTCGTTCTCCACGCTTGTCTCCCACATGTATGTGGAACCGAGCTTGGTCTTTGTCTGACCTTCGAAGTTAGGTTCCTGTATCTGTATGCTGATTGCTCCTATTATTCCTTGACGTATATCCTCCGGTGCGAAGTCTTTTTTGGCGAATGTCTTGTAGAATTCCTTCAGGGTCTTTGCCACGGCTTCCCTCATGGCTGCCAGATGTGTGCCTCCGTCCCTGGTGTTCTGGCCGTTTACGAATGATGCTATGTTCTCTCCGTAGCTGTTGCCATGCGTGAGGACTATCTCCACATCCTCTCCGATCAGATGCACAGGCTCATACAGGGGAGTTTCCGACATATTGTCCTTGATAAGGTCGAGGAGGCCGTTCTCGGACTTGTATGATGTGCCGTTGAAATTCAACGTAAGCCCTTTCTTCAGGTAGGAATAATTCTTCATCATGGACTCTATGAATTCCATGTGGAAACTGTATCCTACAAACAGGTGCTCGTCCGGAATGAATTTTACCAGGGTACCGTTCTTTTCCTTTGACGGTCTTTGTCCGGAATCCACAAGCTTGCCTTCCTTGAACTCGGCAAATGAACTCATTCCGTCCCTGAATGCCTCGACATAGAAATGCGTGGAAAGGGCGTTTACAGCCTTGAGGCCGACTCCGTTAAGTCCTACGGATTTCTTGTATCCCTTTGTGTCATATTTTCCGCCGGTGTTAAGGACACTGACCGCCTTTACTACGGAATTGAGGGGAATGCCTCGTCCGAAGTCGCGTACGGTCGCCTCCTTTTCATCCACGGTTATGTTGATGATTTTGCCGAAGCCGGCTGAGAATTCGTCTATCGAGTTGTCCACCACTTCCTTGAGGAGCACGTATATTCCGTCTCCGAGGTCGTCGCCGTTTCCAAGACGACCGATGTACATTCCCGGACGCCTGCGGATATGCTCCACCCCTTCAAGGGTCTTGATGTTGTCGTCGGTATAGTTGTTATGTATGTTTTCCTGTGTCATATTCATTAAAGGACATAATCATGCAAATTTACGAAAAAACACTGAAATAACCGACAGAATAATGAGAATAATGCACTTTCTTTTGAATAAAAGTGCATTAAGGAAGTGTCATATGGACAGTATTGCAGACTATTCCGCTATCCCGGCGTCGATCCATGCCCGGCTCAGAGCCAGGGAATCCTTCATGGCCAGTTCCATGTCGATCCCATATTCCCCGACGAGAAGTCCTGCCATGTCTTCCACGGTGAATTCCCTGCCGACGAGGCTGTTCCACAGGAAAGCTGCTGTCTGGTTCAGCGAGATGAGCTTGTTGAAATTGATGTGCTGGAGCCCTTCCGCGGCTACTATGTTTTCCCCGCACATCTGGCGGAGTACGAATCCTTCCTTGATTTTCATTTTGCCTGATTTATGAATTTCACGCCAAAGTTAGCAATTATTCCTTACAGTCTTTGATATTACATGAAGAATATGTAAATTTGTTTGTTTTGTGACATGACGGACATGTCCCGTTGTGAAGTCTATGATATGATTAGGTCATATTTAATTGTTAAACTATGAAATTATACAGATTTTTCCTTCTTGCAGCTGCTTCTATGGCTGTCTCTTGCATGGAAACTCCTTCAGTGGAGCCGGCTGTTCCAGCCGATAAGGATATCGAATCCAGAATTGAAAAGTTGTTGAAAAGGATGACCTTGGAAGAGAAGGTCGGACAGATGACACAGTTGAATGCTACTGTTGTCGCGGATGGTGTAAACATCACTCCTGTCGGTGATTCTCTTCTCAGGACGTACAAGGTCGGGTCAGTGCTGAATGCTCCAGGCGATGTGGCTCAGACACCGCAGGATTACTGTAAGTTCATTTCTGAACTGAATGAAATATCCCTCCAGACAACAGGGATACCATGCCTTTACGGACTTGACCATATACACGGCACTTCCTATGTGGCAGGAGGAATACTTTTCCCTCAGGAAATCAATATCGCCGCTACATTCAACCGTGAGCACGCATACAATATGGGTAAGGTGACTGCATATGAGAGCCGTGCGGCAGACGTTCCCTGGACTTTTTCTCCGACTATGGACCTCGGCAGGAATCCTGAGTGGTCACGTATGTGGGAGAGTTTCGGAGAAGATACCTATGTGAATGCACAGATGGCTGTTGCAGAGGTCAGGGGCATGCAGGGCGATGATCCGAATCACGTGGGGCCATACAATATAGCCGCCTGTGCAAAGCATTTCATGGGATATGGCGTGCCGGTTACAGGCCAGGACCGTACTCCGTCCTCGATTGCTGCATCTGAACTTCGCGAGAAGCATTTTGAGCCTTTCAAGGAGGCTCTCAAGGCTGGAGCCCTGTCCCTGATGGTGAATTCTTCAAGTAACAACGGTGTGCCTTTCCATTGCAATACAGAGCTTCTTACCAAGTGGGTCAAGGAGGATCTCAACTGGGATGGAATGATTGTCACCGACTGGGCTGATATCAATAATCTCCATACACGTGAACGTGTGGCATCTTCAAGAAAGGAAGCCGTCAAGCTTGCCATCAATGCCGGCATCGATATGTCAATGGTTCCTTACGACTGTACATTCTCGACCGATCTTGTGGAACTTGTGAAGGAAGGGGAAGTGCCGATGGAAAGGATAGATGATGCGACAAGGCGTATTCTGCGCCTGAAGTTCCGTCTCGGTCTTTTTGACAGGCCGGATACCAGTGTGGAGGATTATCCTGAATTCGGCAGCGATGCCCATGCATCACTTGCATATGATGCGGCTGTGGAGTCCATGGTCCTTTTGAAGAACAACGGAATACTTCCTTTAAGAAACAATCTCCGTATTCTTCTTACCGGTCCGAATGCCAATTCCATGAGGACGCTGAATGGCGGATGGTCGTATACATGGCAGGGACATGGCGCTTCGAAGCCTGAGTTCACTGAAAAATACAATACCATATATGAGGCGATGCAGACCAGATTCGAGAACCTGACATATGTCCCAGGAGTCGAGTATGACCTCGAGGGCACTAATTGGGGCTATGATGAGGACACAGGCATAAGGGCTGCTGTAAAGGCTGCGAGAAAGTCTGATGTAATCATCGCCTGCATAGGTGAGAACTCCTATTGTGAGACTCCGGGAAATGATGTGGATATGAATCTGTCCGCCAACCAGAAGAAGCTGGTGAAGTCTTTGGCCGAGACCGGACGCCCTATGATACTTATTCTGAATGGAGGACGCCCCCGTATCATAAATGATATCGTAGGTCATGCCTCTGCTGTTGTGGATGTGCTCCTTCCTGGAAACTACGGAGGTGATGCACTTGCAGCTCTTCTTGTCGGAGAAGAGAATTTCAGCGGAAAGCTGCCGTTCACCTATCCGAAGTATACCAACAAGTTTGCTGTATATGACTATAAGCCGGCAGAAAATCAGGCAACAATGTCAGGCTCGTACAACTACAATGCGGTGATGGATGTGCAGTGGCCTTTCGGACATGGATTGAGCTACACCACTTTCGAGTATTCCAATATGACTGTATCAGCTGACAGGTTCGATTCGGATGATGTGCTGAAGGTGACGGTGGATGTGAAGAATACAGGTGAAGCAGCCGGTAAGGAGAGCGTGCTCCTCTTCTCTTCAGACCTTTATGCGGGCTCAACTCCTGATGTACGCCGTCTACGCGCCTTTGAAAAGATAGAACTGGCTCCAGGACAGACAAAGACTGTCGTGATGGAAGTTACTGCCAAGGATCTTGCATTCGTGAACTATTACGGGAAATGGACGCTCGAGGCTGGCGACTTCATCCTGTCTGCGGGTGATCAGGAATGCAAGGTGACCTGTACGGAAACCGTCCTCTGGGAGGAACCTAATATCGACTGAAAAGATCCTTATGACATCCGCGCCTGAAGGTGCGGATGTTTTCTTTCAGTGTCTCCTGTTCGGATTCAGGCAGAGCCCATGAGGTGAATCTCTCCCTTATGTAGTCGGTCGCCTGTGGACTCGGATGGCACATGTCCTCTGCGTAGAAACGGTAATCCCTGAGTTCATCCATGACTATTTCATATGCAGGGAAATAATCCGCCTTCCCCTTTTCTGCCCTTGCTATGGCCTTGTCGATACCAAGCAGCAGGGAAGCCTTGCTCAGCTGATTGCCGTGTGCCCCGTCCTTGAAATGCCGGATCGGGCTGACAGTGAATATGAATTCCTTGTCAGGGCATGACTTCATTATCCACACCAGCGTTTCTGCTGTCCCTTCTGCCGGAATCATTTCACGTGCAAACTCCCGTGCATCCCTCTTGAGGCAGTTTGATACGATTTCATCATTTTGCAGATGTCTGAAGCACCAGCTTGTACCAAGTGTGATTATGACCTTGCTGCAGTTGCGGAAGAATGCCCGCGCCTGTTCCAATGCTGCATTTGCGTTTTCCAGAAAATCCTCCCTCGTCCTTCTGGCAAAGGAAGTATGGTGTCTGAATGAGCAGAAGAGTTCAGCACCTGATCCCATCATGATGCAGTCATGCTCGGAGAACCTTTCATTCTCAAGAAGAAGGGCTATGCTGTGGCGGATGGATATCGGATTGTATAATGTTCCGAACGGATTTACGCACACATCGAAACCGAAATCCTTGAGCTGATTGCCGATGTTGTCGGAGAAACAGCTTCCCAGCATCATTATCTTGTCGCTGAATGAGATGGGAACCTGACATTTCGCGTCTGTCACAGGTGTCTGTAGCTTCATTGTTTCTAAAGATTATTCACGCAAAAATATCAAAAAAACCTCAGGAAATGTTTATCTTTGACGGATAATTAATTATATGAACGACTTTTATGAGAAAAAACCTGTTTATCTGTATTCTGGCCGTTGTGGTAGCGTGCTCATGCTGTGGTCCGAAGGATGGTGAGTATAAGTTCGAAATCCTCACTACCAATGATGTCCATGGTCACTATTTTGACTCTCTTTATGTGTCTGACCGGACAAAAACTTCGCTTCTCTCCGCATCATGGTATGCCGACAGTGTGCGTACGGCCGTCGGTGCTGAGAATGTGTTTCTGATTGATGCTGGAGACTGCCTTCAGGGTGACAATGCTGCTTATTATTACAATTATGTGGACACTGCGTCCAGGCACCTTTTCGCACGTATGGTGGAATATATGGACTATGATGCAGTTGTGGTGGGAAATCATGACATCGAAACCGGGCATCCTGTATATGACCGTCTTGTCAGGACAATGAAGGTACCTTTCCTTGCAGCAAATGCCATCAGGACTGATGACGGGAAACCATATTTTCAGGAATATGTGACTTTGCGCAGACACGGACTCAAGGTGACGATAATAGGATTCACCAACCCTAACATCAAAAGCTGGCTTTCTCCGCTGCTTTGGGAAGGAATGGAGTTCAAGTCCCTGCTTCCTATGGCTCAGGAAGTTGTGGATAGGGTAAAGGCCAAGGAGAAGTCTGATGTGGTTATCGTTGCAGTTCATGCGGGAACGGGTGCCGGCGACGGAAGCCAGTATGAAAGCCAGGGCCTGGATCTGTTCAAGAGTCTCAAGGACGTGGATTTCGTCATATGTGCGCATGACCATAGGCCGGTTGTCCACAAGAATGACAGCATTTGCCTTATAAATGCAGGAAGTCATTGCCGCAATCTGGGTCATGGCACTGTCACTCTTACAGTGAAGGACGGCAAGGTCGTCTCACGGTCTCTTGATGCGGAACTCATCCGCGTAGATAAAAAGCATGTGGATGAAGATATGAAGGCTCTTTTCCGTCCTGAGTATGAAGCTGTCAAGGCGTTTACGCTTAAGGAGGTAGGGGAGTTGAAGACAGATCTCAGGACCCGGGATGCATATGTGGGAATGTCTGAATACATGAATCTCATCCATACGCTTTCATTAGGATGTGCCCCTGCACAGATTTCATTTGCAGCCCCTCTCACCTTTAATGGATACGTCAAGGCCGGTACACTTGTATATAATGATCTGTTTACTATATATCCTTTTGAAAATCAGTTATTTGTCGTCAAGATGACCGGTAAGGAGATCAAGGATTATCTTGAACTTTCATATGATACATGGATAAATACCTACGATGGAAACGGCGGGAATCTGCTGAAGATCCGGAATCAGCCTGATCCTCGTACAGGCCAGAAGCGCTGGTCTTTCATAAACAGATCCTATAATTTCGACTCGGCTGCAGGTCTTGTGTATGAAGTGGACGTGACCAAGTCTGCAGGCAGTCGTGTAAACATCATTTCAATGGCTGACGGAAGTGCCTTCGATCCTGCTGCTGAGTATAATGTGGCCATGACCTCATATCGTGCAAGCGGGGGCGGCGGACTTATGCGTGCCGGAGCCGGCATCGATACCGACAGGATACATGAACGTGTTGTCGAATACCATCCTGAAATCAGGAACATTCTCTACGATTATCTTCAGGCTAACGGTTCCATTGATCCGACAGCGACAGGTAATCCTGCGGTGATAGGCTCCTGGAAGTTCATTCCGGAGAAACTCGCTTCAGAGGCTCTGCAGAAGGATATGGAACTGATGTTTCCGAAAAGGTATTAGTACTGTTCTATGACCAGACCGTCATAGGCAGGTCGTATGCCGGCAGGAAGTTCCTTGGAGAGGGCTTCGTGAGATGGCAGCTGATGAGACAGATGGGTCAGCCAAGTGTGGCTGGCCCTTATCTTTTCAGCTACTGCGAGCGCTCCTTCAAGCGAAAAGTGGGATATGTGCCTTCCTCTGCGAACACAATTGATTATCATGTGCTCGAGTCCTTCGAGTTTTGAAAATTCCTCTTCCGCTATATGGTTCATGTCTGTACAGTATGCAATGTCTCCGAATCTGAATCCCAGCACGGGCAGCCTGAAGTGTCTTCCGCGTATCGGAATTATTTCCACACCCTCTATAGTGAACGGCCTGTCATCTATCAGGTGTATCTCCCACTGCGGGGCACCTGGGTATCTGTTCTCGGCAAAGGCGTAGGAATACTCCTGGCGGAGTGAATCCTCTACATATTTCTCACAATAAATATGTGTGGCTTTCTTTTCAAGGTAATTGAATGCCCGGATGTCGTCAAGTCCGCCGGTGTGGTCCTTGTGATTATGGGTGAGAAGGATGGCATCCAGATGAGATACGCCTGCTCCAAGCATCTGCTGCCTGAAGTCCGGTCCAGCATCGACCAGGATCTTCAGACCTTCATGCTCGACCAGCACGCTTGCCCTGAGACGCTTGTCACGCGGGTCGTCGCTTCTGCATACTTCGCAGCTGCAACCTATCATAGGTACTCCCTGCGAAGTACCTGTACCGAGAAAAGTTAGTTTTGTTCTGTTGTTCATGTGCCGGACGCCGAGTATATTTATTCCTGATGATGTTACCTGCCAGATGTCAGCTTATATCACTATATCTGTGATCTGTCCTATGAGCTCCGGGTCATACGGTCTGGATATCCTGATGTAATTGCCGGTGTACCCTTCCATCATTCCGTTCCTGTCCGTGCTTTCGAAAAGGACCTTTTCAGAAATCCCCTTATTCGCAGCAAGGAATTCGGAATGCAGTCTTTCGCATAGTTCCTCCAGCATCTGTACCCTCCGTGTCTTGACACTGTCCTGGACTTGGTCCTGCCTTTCGGCTGCAGGAGTGCCTGCACGGCGTGAATATGGAAATATATGGATGAAGGCCGGCTTGACCACATCCTTGAGGAAATCGTATGTTTCCATGAAAAGCTCATCTGTTTCTCCAGGGAAACCGACAATGACGTCGATTCCGAAGAATACCTTGGGCTTTCCTTCCTTCTCGCTTTTCTCCCTTATGTACCTTATCTTACGTGCAAAGGCCGCTGTGTCGTATCTGCGTCCCATATCGCGAAGAATTGTGTCACAGCCGGATTGGAGAGGAATGTGATAATGAGGCAGGAACTTTGTGCCTGATGTTATCCAGTCTATCATCTCCTCTGTAAGGAGGTTCGGCTCGATCGACGATATACGGTATCTTTCGATGCCTTCCACTTTGTCAAGTTCCTTTATAAGTTCCAGGAATGTCTCTCCCGTGGATTTACCGAAGTCCCCTGTATTGACACCGGTCAGGACTATCTCCCTGATTCCTTCCGAGGCAATCGCCTCGGCTTGCGGAATGATTTCGGAGATTGCTATGTTTCTGCTTTCTCCACGGGCATAAGGTACTGTGCAGTAATGACATTTGTAGTCACATCCGTCCTGTACCTTCAGGAACGAACGTGTCCTTTCACCGCTGGAATATGCCGGGAAGAAAGAGTTTATGCTTTTGTCACAACCGGCGGTGCCGCATACACTCTCCAGTATGGCAGGCACGACAAGCCCTTTCTCGGTTGCCCCGAACACGCGTTCTACACCCTCGATCCTTTCTATTTCCGACCTCCTTAACTGTGCTGAGCAGCCGGTGACGAAAATCGGAGCTTCCGGTGACACCCTGTGCAGTTTCCTGATGATGTTGCGGCTTTTCTTGTCCGAGTGTTCAGTGACGGTGCAGGTGTTCACCAGAAAGACATCAGCGCCCTTGTTCCATGGTACGGCTTCCAGACCGGCCTTCTTCAGCTCCCTTTCATATGTGGAGGTTTCTGCGTAGTTCAGCTTGCAGCCCAATGTGATATATGAGATCTTCCTTGACATCTATCGATTGTTATGAAATAATGTTACCCTTGACCATTGGACAGTACCTTCTACAGGTGGTCTGCTCTTGGATACCCTGACAGAGAAACGGTCAAGTTCAGGAAAACGTGATGCAATTGCCTTTACGATGCGTCCGGCAACGTTCTCGAGCAGTTCGGAGGGAATTGACATCTCTTCGGCAACCAGATCGTAGATGTCTGCATAATTGATGGTGTCGTTGAGGTTGTCGCTTTCTGCCGCAGCCGAAATGTCCAGCTCTCCACGGAAGTCCACAATGAACTTGTTACCTCGTACTTTCTCATGTTCAAGACAGCCATGATAGGCCTTGAATTCCATTCCTTCGAGTTCTATTATTCCCATATTCCGTCTATTATGCGAGTAAAAGGAAGACGCAAGGACGTTTGCCTATTGCTGTTCCTTCTTTCTTCCATTGTGAAACTGTTCTTGTCTTTATATATGCGTCAGGCATCGTGATGTTTGCAGCAATGCATAGCCTTGTGGATGACGAGCATGTGGACAGGATGTCGGAAAACAGGGCGTCGTTGCGGTATGGCGTCTCGATTATTATCTGTGTCTGTTTCAATTGACCCGAGACCTTCTCCAACGTGCGGAGTCTGTTCCTGCGCTCATCTGTCTTTGCCGGAATGTACCCGCAGAAAGCAAATGACTGCCCGTTCAAGCCTGACGACATAAGCGCAAGCATCAGGGATGACGGACCGACGAACGGCACCACTTCTATTCCGTTGCGGTGGGCGAGTGCCACGAGTTGTGCCCCGGGATCAGCTACTGCAGGAAGGCCGGCCTCTGATATCAGTCCCACGTCATTGCCTGATTCAAAAAGTCTTATATATGCCTCGATTTCAACCGTCTGGGTGTGCTCGTTCAGTTCGTGGAATTCCAGGGTGTCGATCTTCCCCTTAAGTCCTGCCTTGGACAGGAACCTTCTTGCTGTGCGGACTTCCTCCACTACGAAAGTGCGGATTTCCTTGAGCTTGTCCAGCACTGGCTGGGGTATGACTTCTGCCGGGTCGTTTTCTCCGAGAGGGGATGGTATCAGATATAACCTGCCTCTTTCCATATAAGTGTTCATCTGCGTCATTTCTGCGAGTCTATGATCAGTACATTCTTTCCCCCTTCAATTATTGCCTGTTCCTCTGCCCTTTGTGCCTCCTGCCTTGTCTCCTTCTTTGCGAATATGTTTCGGATGAACTGGCCGAAGTCGTTGAACTCCGTCTGGAACATCAGACCGACACCGTTTCTCTGGGAGTTGTCCAGATAGTTGGTATACTGGTCTGCTGAATGGGAGAAGAGGTTGAGACGGAATGATCCGGAACGGTTGAGCTTTATCTCGATGTCCAGATCTCCTACAACATCATTCTGGGTGTTGCCTGAAGAATATTGCTTGTTGCCGACACTGCCGTTCACAACAACCCTGTTGTTGAATAGCTGTGTCGAAACCGCGACGTCGAATATGTCGTTTCCTCTTTCGTTCGGCTGATAGTTCAGCCCGAGGTCCACAGGTATGTCAAGCTTCTGGAAGATGTTGTTCAGCTGGTTCGCCATTACTTCGGAAACATTGGAGTACAGCAACGAAGAGTTGTTCACGATTCCTGACTGCTCGTCAGGGAGGAAGTTGTTGGACAGAATCAGAGAAAGGAACTGTTTCTGGATCTTGTCATCCGTGCTTAAAGCACTTTCCACTCTTGATTTGACCATTGGGTCAAGATCAGGAATCTCTATGCCGAATTTCAGACGAGGGTTGCTCAGTTTGTCGGTTATGCCTATGCTGCATTCCACTGTCCTCCTGTTTGCCACTGATGTGGTGTCCGATATAAGAGTCGCTATTGAAGCCTTGGTCTTGTATATGGCATCTATGTCAAGACTGCTGTCCATGATATCTCCGTTGAACCTTATCGAACTTCCGTCCTGTATGAGGAAGTCTCTTGTCACCAGACCCATGGCTGAGAACTTGTAACTTCCGCTGCTCAATGTATAGTCTCCGTTTATGTTGAACAGTTCCTCCGCAATGTCAAGTTCGAATCTTCCGTTACCTCTTCCCGAAAGTACGTTGCCACTGGCTTTGTCAATCTCGATAAAGGCTTCAACTTCAGGGGAAGCATTCACTTTCAGGTTCACGCGGAAGTCGCTCTGCGACTTTTCCTTAGTGTCGGTATGCTTGACGAAAAGCTCATACGGGTCTATGAATATTTCCTTATCCAGTTCCTTGAATTTCAGGATGTCAGTGCTGCCTCCCGCTGTGGCTGAATTGCTCAGTGGGATATGAAGCTGTCCGGTCTTGGCAGTGACTGCATCCACATTGAGCCTTATGGAATTCATAGGCCCGGTTATGGAAACATTTCCTGTAGCGGACAGATTGCCATAGAATGTGTCATTATCGGCTTCACTCAAGTTCACGGCTTCTATCTGCTCGACTTTCAGTCTTGCGTCGAGGCCCATGTCGCTGAAATAATCGTAGTAAATCTTGCCGGACAGGACACCTTTCCCGTTAAAACGGTCACGTATGCTTATGTCATCGAAGTACAGTCCTTTTTCATTTATGTGGAAAGGCCCGTCAGCATAGTAAGGGACATTGGTGAATCCTACCTTCAGCATGACATTCTCAAACCTGGTGTCTTCGCTTCTGATCGCCAGCCTGTCCATAGGACCGTTTACGGAAATCCTGCCTGAAACCGTACCTCCCATTTCACTGAATATGTCTTTCAGGAAAGGCTGTGCATATGAAACGTCAAGCTTATCGAGAGCTGCATCTGCTATAAGCCGTCCTGTGTCAGGGAACAGCAGGCCGTTGGCTCTGATGCTGCTTTTCCCCTGAAGGTTGTTCTTTGCATATATGTCGAAGCAATTCCTCTCCTCATCCCAGTATGTGCCGATGTCGAGTATGCCGAGAGGAACATTTGCAAAATATGTGGAGTCACATATCAGGTCGGCCAGAACACCCTTGTCATCAAGCGGGGATACCAGCTGGATGTTTCCTGTGAGAGCTCCTTTGAATCCGAAGTCGGAAGGAAGGACCGAGTTGATCATGGATATGTCAAATCTTTCCAGGGCTAAAGTCAGGGTATCCTTTTGGGTCCTTGATGCATTTCCATATACATTTACTGACTGCTCCCCGGATGTCAGACCGAATCTCTCCACTTTTATATCTTCATCGCCGATGAAGATTCTGGACGGCTGAATGCTCCATTCTCGTGAGTTCAGATATAGGTTGGATGGTCTTATCTCCATGTCGAGAGTGACATCCTCCTTGTCTCTTGACAGAGCTCCGTGAATAATGAATTCACCTCTGTTTTCCAGTTCACTGTGGTTGTCATATGAATAGCCGACTCCAATATGGTCACTGTCCGCGAATACCTGTATGGTGTTGTTGTTCATCTTCAGGGTGCCCAGTTTGAACTCTTCTCCGTAGAACTTCAGGTTGAGGCTGGAGTCTGCATTATCTATGGTGGTGGTTATGTTCTTGAGATACTGTCTCTTTAATGCCAGACGCTTTGATGAAAGGACTGCATTCATCTGCTCATCTTCCGTGATGCTCACGTTGAGAGATGTTCCGCTTTCGATGTACAGTCCCGGTAAGGCAAATGAAAGCACTCCCTGCAGGTCATGGCACAGCAGGTCCAGGTTGTAGCTGTTTCCTGTCCATCTGTATGACGGGTCCTTGAAAAGAGAAGGGACTTCGCGTTTCAAGGTGATGTTGTTCAGGTCCTTCACGAAATCGGTGATAGGGCCTGTTCCTGAATAGGAGCAGTCTGCAAATCTGGATTCAAGCCTTACCTTGTATTCCTTGTCCGTACTATGGGAGGACAGGACTACATCCCCGATGTTGTATCGTCCTTCGTCGTTTTCAAGGACTATGCTCCCAAGTCCGATCTTTCCCACGAGGTTGTTGTCTGCTGTGTGGGTGAAATCGGCATTTGTCCTGAACTGTACGACAGACTTACCCCTCTTGTCCAGATTCATGATGTTCAGGTCCGCATGTCCTATGCTGGCATTCAGCTTATACACCGAGTTGCCTGTGTTCCTTGATTGTGCATACCCTCCCTGTATCATAAAGTTGCAGTTCGGATCCTGGCTTATGATTGTGCCGTTTACTGCATGGCTGTCGATGTGCCCCTTGGCAGCTATATCGCTGTAGTCATATCCGTTAAGATGAAGCCTGGTTATGCGTAAGGAGTCAAGGTCCGCTGTGAATCCTGACCTTTCTCCGAGAGTGGTGGCAAAGCCGGCGCTAAGGCTTGTCCTCCCCAGAAGATCGTTCCCAAGGATTATTCCGAGGTCCAGATTGTCTGTCTTTGCAGTACCCTTGAGACCGACTGCCTTTCCTGCCTCGACGAGATTGCTGAATCTTACATCAGCTCTGGCGCGCCCTATGATTGAGCTTATGTCCAAGGATGCCTTCATCTTGTTCATCAGTCCGCTTGCCTTTGCATGGCCGGAGAACAGCATGCCTTTTGCCAGGCCGCTCATGTCAAGTTCTCCGTCAGGTATCCAATGACTGACGAATCTGCCCAGACCGCTGAGGGTGAAGAACATGTTTTCAAGTGAGGCTTCAAGAGTCGTTTTCCCAATGTCCGGAAGTCCTTTCATCCGACCGCTGACCATGGTGGAGAATTCCCCGTCACGTGTGGCGATCTTCACTTTCCCGATGTTGAAGTCACTTACATAGCCGGAGACTTTCCCTGATATTGATGCATTGAGCCTGTTTCCATCCAGTTCCGGTGCAAAATAACATATCGTCCTGAAATCCAGTTTGCTATGCTCGATGTCACCCTCAATCCTTACGCAATCGATGAAGTTGCTGAAATCCTTGATGCTGTCATAACTCATCTGGTACAGATTCAGATACAGGTCTGACCATGTATCCTTTATGTGAAGGTCTTCGACTATGGTCTTTCCTCGTCCTACCCTCGCTTTTCCGGACATTTCCTCAACCGTGAATCCGCTTCTTTCCTTGAATGAAATCAGATCCACATCTCCTGACATTATGCCTCCTTTATATTGGAGCTCCCTTGCATGGATGTGAATGTCCTTGATATCAAGGTCGTCCCAGTCGATACCTCCTCTGTGAACCTGTTTTCTGTGGCCGTGATTCTTCATCCGGAATCCCATTCCGTCTATTTCCACCTTGCGTATATGGAAAAGTTCCTTGTCGTCATGTACGGCAGGCTTCCCGGACGGCTTAAGCCTGAAGATCCTGGAAAGATTGTCCTTGTAGGTGGTGTCAGCTCCTTCAATCCCGCTTTTGTCTTCAGTTACAAGATTCAGCTGTGCGTTTGAAACATAGGCCTTGTCCAGATGGAGGGCGTCATGGCTGAAGAGTCCGTCAAAGGAGAATCTGGCTATTATGTATTCCGCCCGGAAGAACGTATCTACAGGGAAACAGGATGTATCCGAAGGGTCAGTATAGGGATTCCTGTCTGTGATTACCGCGTTCTTGAGTACAAGAGTGGTGAAGGGCTTCAGGTGTATCTTTTCAAAAGTGATTTCTCCGTCAAGTCTCTCAGAAAGGATATTCACGACCTTCGAGGCTACGAATGTCTGCACCTGCGGGAACTGAATGGTCAGTATCCCCGCAAAGATGAAGGCTGCCGTTGCCACAATAGTCAGCCAGATTATTTTGATGGTCCTTTTGATGATTGTAGTCTTTATGTTTCTCCAACTTGCAAAAATAGTAAAAATATCGGATAAAATCCGTATTTTTGCCGCCGGATATGCAAAGCATATAATATGCCGGATGCAATTTCCAGCGACCGCCCTGATTGTCATCCCGAGCGACCGGCCCGATTGTCATCTCGAGCGACCGGCCCGATTGTCATCTCGAGCGACCGAAGGGAGTCGAGAGATCTTATTAACGAAAAATGAACCGAATATGGCAGACATTATACTTGGAATCGAATCATCATGCGACGACACCTCTGCGGCAGTCATCAGGGACGGCTATCTCCTGTCCAACGTACTGGCCAGTCAGGATGTCCACAAGGCATATGGAGGAGTGATTCCGGAACTTGCTTCAAGAGCGCATCAGGTGAATATCGTACCGGTGGTAAGCGAGGCTCTGACCCGTGCCGGCATCAAGCCATCCGATATCACTGCCATAGCCTTTACCCGCGGTCCGGGTCTGCTTGGCTCGTTGCTTGTGGGTACTTCATTCGCCAAGGGACTTGCCATGGCTCTTGACAAGCCTCTGGTAGAGGTAAACCATCTTCAGGGTCATATCTTGGCGAATTTCATAAAGCAGTATGACAGCGAAAACCGTCAGCCGGAATTCCCATATCTGTGCCTGCTCGTGTCAGGAGGAAATTCGCAGATCGTTCGTGTAAACAGCCCTCTTGAATACGAAATCCTGGGGCAGACCATTGACGATGCGGTCGGTGAAGCATTTGACAAATGCTCGAAGATGATGGGACTCGGATACCCTGGCGGACCGGTTGTGGACCGCCTGGCCAAAGAGGGAGACCCTTTGAAATACAAGTTCGCAAAACCGCATATTCCGGGATTTGACTATAGTTTCAGCGGCATAAAGACCTCGCTTCTGTACTTTGTCCGTGACCAGATGGCCATTGATCCTGAATTCATGGAGAAGAACAAGGCGGATATATGTGCGAGTTTCCAGAAGGCACTCATCGACATCCTCATGGACAAGCTGATAAAGGCTGCAAAACACACTGGAATCAAGCAGATTACCATCGGTGGCGGAGTGTCTGCCAACAGCGGTCTACGTGCGAGGATTGAAGAGGAAGGGCGCAAGCGAGGCTGGACGACATTCCTGCCGGAGTTCAAGTTCACCACTGACAATGCTGCGATGATAGCAATTGCAGGGTGGTTCCATTACCAGAACGGCGAGCGCACCCCGCTTGATATAGCACCGGTATCCCGCCTCGCCGAATTCTGATCCCGTCATTTCGAGCGAAGTCGAGAAATCTAAAATATCAACAATGAAAGAAATAGAAGTAACCTGCAGGCTTGGAAAAGAACTCACGGCAGACGAAATCCAGACAGCGGCTGTGAAGGCCCTCGGAGTATCTCCGAAGATCAGGCAGCAGCTCAAATACAGGATTGTCCGTCGTTCCATAGATGCACGCAACGACATATTGTACCGTTACAAGGTGGAAGTGTATAAGCCGGATGAGGTGATGGCGGAATATGTCCTGAAAGAATATAAGGATGTCTCGTCTGCAGAGCCGGTAGTCATCATAGGCGCAGGCCCTGCAGGAATGTTTGCCGCTCTGCGGCTCCTGATGAAAGGTTTCAAGCCTGTCATCCTTGAGCGCGGAAAGGATGTTCACCAGCGTAAGTTCGACATGGCAAAACTCTCGAAGGAGGGAGTCGTGGACCCTGATTCCAACTATTGCTTCGGCGAAGGCGGAGCAGGTACGTTCTCTGACGGAAAGCTGTATACGCGTTCATCAAAGAGGGGAGACATACGTGAAGTCCTCCATCAGCTTGTGCGCTTCGGTGCCGACCCCTCCATCCTCATTGATGCTCATCCGCATATCGGCAGCGACAGGCTCCCGACCGTAGTGGAAAACATCCGCAAGTGCATCGTGGAGCATGGAGGCGAATACCATTTCAATTCCCGTGTTACAGACATTGCCAGACGTCCGGACGGTCAGTTTGACGTTGAGGTAAACGGCGCTTCTGTCATTTCTTTCACTGACGTTCAAGCGACTTCGTCGATCGCGAGCGTAGCCGAGAAATCTCTTTATACGTCCCGAAAGGTGATCCTTGCCACAGGTCACTCCGCACGTGACATCTACGAGATGTTCGACCGCAAGGGATGGAGCATCCAGGCAAAGGGCTTCGCCCTCGGTGTCCGTGTCGAACATCCCCAGTCTCTGATCAACAGAATCCAGTATCACGGCAAGTATCAGCCATTTATGCCGACTGCGGAGTACTCTTTCGTGACCCAGGTCCTTGACAGGGGAGTCTTCTCGTTCTGCATGTGTCCGGGCGGAATCCTTGTACCTGCAGCAACCGCTTCAGGAGAGCTTGTCCTCAACGGAATGTCAAATTCACAGCGCAACTCCAAGTGGGCGAATTCCGGAGTCGTAGTGCAGATCGAGCCTGAGGATTTCCCTGAATATGCCCAGTATGGCCCCCTTGCCCTCCTTCAGTTCCAGAAGGATATCGAAAGGAAGATGTTTGAATATACGGGTTCATTGAAGGCCCCGGCGCAGAGAATGATGGACTTCTGCCGCCGCATACCGTCAAGCGGCCTCCCGCAGACCTCATACCATCCGGGAGCAGTAAACGCTCCGCTTCACGAAATGCTTCCTGAGCATGTCTCGCTGAGGTTGAAATATGCCTTCCCGGAGATAGGAAACAGGAAGATGCACGGATACTATACAAACGATGCTCTTCTCCTCGGAGTAGAGTCCCGCACATCATCTCCGGTCCGTATCCCGCGTGACCCTGAAACCCTCGAGCACATTGATATCGCCGGCCTCTACCCATGCGGAGAGGGAGCAGGCTATGCAGGAGGCATCGTTTCCTCCGCCCTCGACGGCATCAACTGTGCCGCTAAAATATAATGTTTATGCGCCGAACCATTCTGCTGACAGCATCATTATTTATGTGCGTGTGCCTATGTGCACAGGACAAGACCCTCAGGCTTGATTATATATTTTCAGGAACAGACAAGTCTGCAGAGATATCTCTTGACGAGATGTCCTGCTTTGACGGATGGGCAGGACGCCGCGTCAATCTT
This sequence comes from Candidatus Cryptobacteroides sp., assembly GCA_045531765.1. Taxonomy (GTDB): domain Bacteria; phylum Bacteroidota; class Bacteroidia; order Bacteroidales; family UBA932; genus Cryptobacteroides. Next base: position 33,780 of record JAZSEQ010000090.1, read on the forward strand.
GACGAGGTGCCGGTGCGTGGAAACGGGCAGATATCCTTGACGGATGATGTGAGCGGGGAGGTGCTTTACCGCCAGTCGTTCTCGACCCTTTTCCAGGAGTGGCAGACCACCGAGGAGGCTACCGGAGTGCGTAAGTCTTTTGAGAACGTATTCCTTCTGCCTATGCCTCAGGCAAAGGCAAAGGTCCGGGTGGAATTGTATGATTTCTGGGGGAATGTCTCAGCTTCGCTTACCCATATCGTTGATCCTGGTGATGTCCTTATCAGAAAGATAGCTCCGCAAGTGTCTCAGCATCAATATCTTCTGAAGAGCGGATCTCCGGAGGACAAGATTGATGTGGTGATTGTTGCAGAAGGTTATACAGCCGATGAGTTGGAATTGTTTTATAATGATGCACGCATCGCTATGGATGCGATTCTGGCCCATGAGCCTTTCGGACAATATAAGGACAGCTTCAATTTCGTGGCAGTAGCTCTGGAGTCGGCTGACAGCGGCGTCAGCGTGCCGGGAGAAGGGGAGTGGAAAGATACCGCATTGAAGGCCCATTTCAATACTTTCTACATGGACAGGTATCTGACCACACTTCGTCTGAAGAATATGCATGACAGACTATGCGGCATACCATATGAGCATATTGTAATCCTCGCAAATACAGACACTTATGGCGGTGGAGGCATATATAATTCGTATACTTTGACAACTGCTCACCATCCTGCATTCAAGCCGGTAGTGGTGCACGAATTCGGACACAGTTTCGCCGGACTGGCAGATGAGTATTACTATGATGACCAGTATGTGGAGTATTACTATCCGGACTGCGAGCCATGGGAGCAGAACATAACAACCCTCTTTGACTTCGACTCGAAGTGGAAGGATATGCTTGATTCCGGTGAAGCCCAGCTTCTTGAAGGAGCCGGATACCAGTCAAAGGGAGTATATAGAGGATCCGAGGACTGCCGGATGCATACAAATAAGGCCGAAAGCTTCTGTCCTGTATGCCAGAGAGCCATCGGCCGTATGATTGAATTCTTGACTGAATAGCGTTTATTCAGACAAGAATATGCTCAGGGCGTTCCCCCTTTTGTAGAAGAAGCAGTTTCTCCCGTCTTCCGTAAGCAGAAATGTCTTGTTTGAACTTTTAGGTCCTGGCTTGTCCACAGGTTCCATATTCAGACCGGTGTCATTAGGCGTGAAAGGTTCCACTTCGCTGATCAGGTCCTTGATCATATCTATAGCTTCGTAGTGATAGAACAGATAGTTCCCACTCATAAGGAGATTGAGTATCATGTCGGAATACAAGACCCTGAATTCTTCGATTGCAAGGATTCTGGCAATCAGTGGATTCCTGTTCTTCCCCCAAGCGAATGGATCTTGTGCAGAAGGGTCTTGCATGAGCGAACTGGAATTGCCCAGACTCATCTCATAGTCGTGAGGAATGAGGTATACTTTATAAGTGTCCGGTGATGTGGAATCGAAATACAGATAATAATTATTGGCGTTATTCCAATAGTCATCCCACATGCCTACCGTAACGTTCACTGCATAGGTCTTAAGCAGTAAAGGTACGTCACATACATTGCTTATCCATTCCTTGAATTCCTTATTGTTCAGTTCCGTGAGATTCTTTATGAATGATTTCAACTGTGCTGTCGCCTCAGAAATAGTTGAGTTTTCTGTTATCAGCATATAAGTAGGGAATGTCCCATTGCCAGAATCATTTCCGACCAGTATATTGCCATAACTTGAAAGCGATGCCCCACTGTGGCATTTCCATAAATTACCGACAATGTTTCCGAATTGTCTGCTCCTGTCATTGAGATAGTCTTGGTCTATTGGCTCAATCATTTGATACACACCGAGATAGGAAGGCTTAGCGTCGCCTTCTATATGGAATGACAGCCTGCAATATATATTCTTGGCAATCGTCCATATGCCGTATCTGTCAAACAGGTCGTAACAATATCTTTCTCTGCTGTAAGTCGGGTCGTTGCAACATGACTTGAGAAACAATCCCTTGACTTTCCGTAATGTGTTGCTTTCCGCATTGATGAACTTGTTGAAGTTCAGTTCGTAATTGGAGAGGTTCCACTTGGACTGATTGTTCATATATATCTCGTTCAGCGAGTCCGTAGGCCTCATTGCATCCACGTTGTCCCTCAGCCTTATGGCTACATTCGGAATGCTGTCCTTGACCCCATTCTTGTCGAATACTACATCACATCTGACATAGGCTGAACCGTTCCTGTTGGAGTCATAACCATCGAGCACCGTTTTCCACTGAGCCTTCTTCACATATATCTTGATCTGAGGCATATGTTGATTGTCCCAGACATAAGTCTTTCCTGTCTGACCTTCAGGCCATGACGGAACCTGGTCTTCTGGTGGAGTTTCCGGACCTGTGGGTTCTTCCGGAATCTCCGGATCAGGAGCTGGAACATGTTCAAGATTGTCTTCACATCCCCATATTATTCCAGCTATGCATAAGTATGTCAGTGCACGGAATCTCATGGTTATCTCATGTTGTTGATGGTTTTTGCCTTTTCGGTGAAGTAGTTGTTGTCGGTGCTCATCAGATTGTAGTCGCCCCAGCTGCCCCAGCTTGCAGGTTTATCTTCAATCTTCATATCCTCACCGGTGTCATTCGAAACGTACTGTCTGATCCTTGACTGCCAGTCGAGAATCCTTTGGGTGGCTGTAGGCTGGTCCATGAGGCCTTCTCCAGGAGTCACGAGCCTTTTGAGTTCATCGCGATATATCTTTCGGAACTCTTCATATTCCATCATCCTTTCCATGAGTACGCCTTTGTCTCCCCAGTTGTACGGATCCTGTTTTGCAGAATCATAACAGTTGGATGTACCGAGAGTGTTGTCATAATCGTAAGGAATAAGGAATACCTTATAGTCGGTAATATGGGAGGTGGAGAAATACAGATAATAGTTGTTGCCGTTGTTCCACATGTCGTCCCACATTCCCACAGCCACATTCACCGCATAAGTCCTCATGAGGAGATTGACATCACACACCTGTTTGATCCAAGTGTAGAAGCTGTCACCAGGCGTGCCGTGAGATTTTCCGGTAAGTTTCTTTATGAAATCCTGAAGCTGTTCCTTTGCTGTCTCGAAATCAGCTTCAGTCTCCTTGAGCTCATATGTGAAGTCGTCCCTGTCGTTATCCTCTGCCATATTTGCGTTCGGATTGCTGAGATCTGCAGGACCATGGGAATCATAGCTGCATTTCCATAGGTTTCCGTCATCCGTTCCGAACCATTTCTTACGTTTTGCCACATACTTGTTGTCGTAAGGCTCGATCATCTCATAGACTCCGTAATATGCAGGCTTTGAGTCGCCTTCCACGTGTATCCATAGGCGGCAATATACGTCAAATGCGGCGGTCCATATACCTGCACGGCGGAAAAGGTCATAACAGAAGACTTCACGGACATAGCAAGGGTCATCCTTGAACCACTTGAGGTTGAACTTTCTGATACCCTTTATGTCTTCTGCATTGCCGGTATTTTTGTTGAATTTCCTGAGATTCACCCCAAAATGACAATGGTGCCAGTCTGTGTTGTCCGTCCTGTGCATCTCTCCTCCGTTTCCTTCCGGTCTTTGGCGTGAAGTATTGCCTCGGAGTCTTATTCCAGCATTGGTGACAGTGGTCGTTTCATTACCTTTCTTATACACGATGTCGCAGTGTACATATTCTTTGGTATTTCTGTTCTGGTCATAATACTTCAGAAGCTGATTCCACTCGTCCTGAGTTATTCTGACAGTGATTTCCGGAATGACGCTCTCATCCCAGATATATGACAGACCCTCATGACCGATGCTTGCAGTTGTGAATGCCGGAAGAGGGCCGGTTGTGCCCGGATCCGGTGTCGGCTCAGGTTCAGGTTCAGGTTCAGGCTCCGGTTCCGGTTCCGGATCAGTTCCAGGCTTCTGTCCTGTCTCCTGACCTGGTGCATACTTGTCAGCATCAGGATATCTCTCGATTTCTCCGCAGCCGGTCAGCAGTACTGCGGCAATGATCATTGAAAACGTCTTTTTCATTATTATAATATTTGGGCCTGCAAAAATAACAAAAATCTTTTAACTGTACCCGGAATTACCATGCTCCTCTCCACATCGCACTTTCTACACGGCTGTTCTTCCTGGAATTCATCTTGCCGAAATTGAACGATATGCTGAATAGGAAATATCGTCCAAGAACAGCTGAATAGACATCCTCCATATACTCTGAACTTATATTTCGTTGAAGGCTCTTTGTCTGATTCAGAATGTCCGCAGCCTTCAGTGCCAGCGTCACGGATCTGATACTCTTACTGATACTCATGTTCCAGTTCCATTCCGGCTTTCCGAATCCGTCGGTGAAGCCGCTATAGAAGATATATCTGATGTCACTCTTGATTTCCCAGTCATTCCCGGGAGTGAAGATCACGTCACAGCCGATATTGCTGGTCCAGGTGTCCATGTCGGCAGATGGATCCAGAGAATATCTGCTGATGCGGTTGCCGGTCGTTCCGGATAACTTCGCATCAATCTTGTCTGCTGTGTATTTCAGTGATGCCTGCACGCCCCAGTTATAAATGTCTGTACTGCTTTCAGAGAACCCGCTCAATCCGCTGTAGAATCTGTCTCCTGATGGATTTCCCCAGAAATCCTTCATGAATGAAACGTAGTCGAAGTCCGTAAGGTCCGGGCCCTTGAGCCTTTCTCTTGCCTGATAACCTGTACCGGTTATGACGTTTCCCCAGCCTGATGCACTGACAGTGAACTCCCTGTTCTTTCCGAAAGGCATGTTCCATGATGTGTACAGGGATAGGTTTGCGTCTGGTCTTGCAGAGTTCACGGGAACGGCATACCTTACTCCTGACTCGTCAAACCAGCTGGCCTGGACCATGCTGTTGGTGCCGATGCTGCCATTCAGGCGGACATTCAGGAAAGAGAATGTCTCCCTGTCGTTCATCGAGTATGAAGCATTGATGTAGTGGCTGAAGCTCGGCTTGAGATAAATGTTTCCGGCAGAGATCCGGATAGGGTTCGATATGTCAAGAGCAGGTGTCGTGCTGGCGCCGGATTGTTGTTGCGTATATCCTGTATAATAGACATTCACATTGTGATTCTCGAGCTTGTATCTCATGGATGCAAAAGGAGACCAGTTCAGCATCCAGTCATCTTTACCCGTCAAGGTCTCGCTCCCGAGTGATCTGGCTTTTATTTCATTCAGGATCATGTCTCCCAGCAGTCCGAATTGTACATTGAGAGTGTCCGTCTTGTACTGCATCAGAAGCCTTATCTCTTCCTGAAGATATAACTGGTCAGAAGCTGATGTATAATAGCTGTTGGCGGATCCGTCGGGATTGAACGCGTCCTTTCCGGAACGGGAGGAACTGTATGAGGATGAGATGTAGGTCTGTATGGCCCATTTCTGCCCTATCGGCTCGACATATGCGATGTGTCCTCCTATGGTCTTATGGTCGTCCCGATTCCCGTATGAAAGATTCCTGATGCTTTCTGCACCACCCGATGATGTGTTTGAGAGTTCCTTGCGTGTCCCGTCGGAGACTGTGAACAAGTAGTTGATATCCAATGTCAGGCTCCTTCTTTCCTTTCCCATATTCTTTATGCCACCTCCCAACCATCCGTAGGCATTGAAGGACTCGGTGCAGCTTGATATTCCTGAAGATGAAGAGTTTAGTTCCTTGTCTTCCGAATATGTCCAGGACTGTTTGGATGTATTGACTCTGTTGCCGCTGAATTTGAAGGTAGGCTCAAAATAGAGCATGTATTTCTCCTTGTCCTTTTTCTGGATCTCCAAGCTTGCAGTAACGGCATCCTCCGTACCATATCCGGTATAGTTCTCATCAGTCTTCAGGTCGGGACCGCCGTTCTGGAAAGAAGTACGTGCAGAGCGTGTAGCCGCATCCTTTCCATTGTTCCTGTAGTTTACGGAAACTGTGCTTTCGAAACCCTCCAACCGTTCAGTACTGTAGTTCGCTCCGGCCTGTGCAGAACTGTTGATTCCCTTCATTGCGGCAAAATCGTTGTTGTCGGATCCGAGCCCATAGAATGTGTAGGTCTGGGAACCTGGCTCTGTGGCATTGAAGGCATTTCCTATAAATACTACCTGATCCTTTTCGTTGTATCCGCTCACCATCGCATTGCCGTTGTATAGCATTCTCCTGTCGTCTATCAATGCATCATCTACATCCGGTGTAAGCGTCGCTCCGCCTCCTGCCTTTGCATTTCCGAACCATCCCCTCGTATATTCGTCCTTAAGTTCCACATCCATCACCTTTTCCTTGTCATCCTTGGTGGAAATGCCGCTGAATTCGGCGGCGTCCTTGTCCTTGTCCACAACCTTTATCCTGTCCACAATCTTTGCCGGTAGATTTGACAGAGCTGCGGTCGGGTCATCAAAAAAGAAGGTCTTTCCACCCACTGTGATCTTATCCACTTTTTCTCCGTTCACAGTGACGCTTCCATCCTTCCCGATCTCTATGCCAGGCATCTTCCTGAGCAGGTCTCCGAGCACATCGTTCTCGCCCACCTTGAAGGAGGAGGCATTGAATATGATTGTATCCTTCTTCACCATTATCGCATTTCCTGCCGCAGTGATTTTCGCCGCTTCAAGAAATTCTGCATTCTCCTCCATCTTTATGATGCCCAGATCTTCCCTCCAGTTCTTGAAGAAATATGTCTTCCTATGAGGGTGATAACCGATGATTTCTGCATTGAGCTCATATTTGCCTGCCGGAACTTCCTTCAGCTCGACATCGCCTTTTTCGTCAGAGAGTGCGAAATGCGTTATTGTTGTGTCTCCATGAGGAATGAGGTATACTGAAGCCCAGCTGATCGGGTCAAGCGTCCTGGAGTCCTTGAGGGTAAGACGGACATCCAGATTCCTGTTGCGCTGGACCATGTCCATGGATATCACCTGCGCGTCAGTGAGTGATGCCGTCAATGAAAACAGGATGATGAGGATGAGTGCTCGTTTCATATCGGGGATATAAAAAAGGGTAAGCTGATTACATCGCACCGCTACGACCTCCTACCCTTGCTGCGGTCAAGCCCTGGGGGAATTCAGAGGGAGCTGGTCGTGTAAGACTTACCCGGCTGCAAATGTAGACATTTTTTGTTAAGCAGCAAAATTTACTTTATGTTTTAGGATTCTGCTGCCATGAGCGGAACATCATATGCTGTCGAATATCAGCGGCAGCAGGTCGTCGATCTTTTCGAACACCCAGATCTTTTCCGCACCTACCAGGATGACCTTCATAGGAGAACCGCTCTTTGACTGATACTGCGCCATAACCTGGCGACATGCTCCGCATGGAGTGGCCGGCGCCTTGCATAGGACACCGTTTTGTCCTGCTGCTATTGCTATGGCTGTCATTGCTTTGTCCGGTCTGCTTGAACTGGCATAGAATAATGCTGTCCTTTCGGCGCACAGACCGGAAGGATAAGCTGCATTTTCCTGGTTGGCACCTTTGATGATGACTCCATCCTCGAACAGGACAGCGGCCCCGACGTTGAATCTGGAATATGGAGCATATGACTGGGCTGTGGCATCTATCGCAGCCTCTGCCAGCTCCCTGTCCTTATGGTCCAGCTCAGAGAGACCGTGATATTCCAGATAAGCGATTTTTATCTCTTTGCTTGTCATAACTGCTTATTTAAGTTATCTTTGCAATCTTCACAAATATAATGCTTTTTTATTAAATACCCTGTTTTATGGCAGATAATGGCAAAATAAAAGTGTGTGTAGGCCTTTCAGGAGGAGTTGATTCCAGCGTTGCCGCTCTTTTGCTCAAGCGGCAAGGATATGACGTTTTCGCCCTCTTCATGCAGAACTGGCATGATGCCACGACCACCCTTCATGGAGACTGTGAATGGGAAGAGGACAGGTTTGTTGCTGAAATGGTTGCCCGTAAGATCGGTATCCCTTTTTATTTTGTCGATCTGAGCGAGGAATACAGGAAGAGGGTAGTGGACTATATGTTCGCTGAATACGGGAAGGGAAGGACCCCTAACCCCGATGTCTTGTGCAACAGGGAGATAAAGTTCGATGCTTTTCTGAAATGCGCAGTCAGACTCGGAGCTGATTATGTGGCTACCGGACATTACTGCCGTAAGGATTCGTTTGAAGGCCCTTCAGGCAATCATATCCATCGAATCCTTGCCGGGGCCGATCCGAACAAGGATCAGAGTTATTTCCTATGTCAGCTGACTCAGGAACAGCTGTCAAGGGCCCTGTTCCCCATAGGTGATATAGAAAAACCCAAGGTTCGTGAGCTGGCTCATGAGGCTGACCTCCCGTCCGCAGACAAGAAGGATTCACAAGGGATATGCTTTGTGGGAAAGGTGGACCTTCCGACTTTCCTACAGCAGAAGCTAAAGCCTTGTGAAGGAGATATAGTTGAGGTTTTTGATGCTTATTATGCTGAAAATGAGCAATATCGATATGTGTGTGATACCTTGCGTGCAATCTTGCGTGACGATGCAGAACAACTGAAGACGATCACGGATTATGTTTCTGAGGACAAGGCTTCTCCTGTTGCGGAGGTGGTATGCCCTTTCGATCCGGACAAGATTGCCGATTTGTCAGATGAGCAGTTGTTCAGGCTTTCTCAGCCGGTCTGCTATGATATACGTTTTGAAACCGAGACTTATCGGAGCGGGCGTAAACATGTAAGGAAGACAAGATATAAGGAGAATCCGTTCGGGAAGATTGTCGGTCGTCATGACGGAGCTCAGTTCTATACGATAGGCCAGCGCAAAGGCCTCAACGTGGGCGGTCACAAGAACTCTCTCTTCGTTATTGATACGGATATTCCCGGAAATGTAATATATGTTGGTGAAGGGCATACCCATAAAGGACTTTCCCGTAGTTGTCTGAGGGTATCTCCTGACGAGATACACTGGATCAGAGATGACCTGCGCATGCCGATAGGGGAGATGCGGAGATACCGCGTAAGGATCAGATACCGCCAGCCTCTTCAGGATGCCACCCTTGTCATGAGGGAGAACGGATTGTATATCCTGTTTGATTCTCCTCAGCGTGGTATTACGCCAGGCCAGTTTGCTGTCTGGTATGCTCCTGTGGAAGCATCCTTGGAGACAAGGTCCAGAGATACGTCAGTGGAGATGATCGGCTCCGGTGTAATCTGACGGATCGGCCCGGACATTTCAGTGCGATTCGATTGCCCTTCCAGCTGAAATGCCTGCCAGATATCCGGTCGAGAAGGCTGTCTGAAGATTATATCCTCCTGTGCCGGCATCCAGGTCCAGGACTTCCCCGGCAAAATACAGGCCCGCTACAATCCTGGATTCCAGGGTCTTCGGGCTTACTTCCTCAAGAGATACTCCACCAGCTGTCACAACACATCTTTCATATCCTACATATCCTTCAAGGTCGAATCTCCAGTTCTTCAGAGTCTTTGCCAGAGTCTTGTGGTCGGCATTTGTGTTACATCTTGAGAATGCGGGAATCAGGGACTGAGGCAAAAGCTGTCCAAGCAGTATTCTGAATCTGTCCTTATAGAGTTTCTGCGAATTGCGCCTGTCTCTGGAAATTTCATTCCACAGACTCTGTATGCGTGCGTTCAGGTCCTCGATCTCCACTGCCGGCTTGAGGTCAAGTGTGGCTGTTACCTTCGATCCGTTGATGAGTGCGTTCACGCATTTTCTGCTGACCTTGAATCCGATAGGTCCTTCAATTCCTCCATCAGTAAAATCCAGGTCCCCGAATTCGCTTTGTGCCTCGTTTCCGTCTATGGCTATGCAGAGGTTTACATTCTTCAACTGGTTTCCGCAGAGCATCCTGCCAAGTTCGGACAGAGGAGTACTCCTGTGGATGTGCCCCTTTCCTGACTTGCCTTCAGACCCGGCAGATGTAACATTGAAATCCTTGTAGCCTTTAGGAATTATGGCAGTCAGTGAAGGAAACAGCGGTCTGAGTGTGTGTCCTGTTTCCACTGCCCACCTGTATCCGTCTCCTGTCGAACCGGTCTTGGGATAGGAAAGTCCTCCTGTGCAGATTATGAGTCTGCTGCATCCGAATGATGATCCGTCCGAGCATTTCAATGTGAATCTTCCGTAAGGTCCATCATGTTCATAATCAGCATTATGCTCAATGCCGGTCACCTCCTGTCCACAGATTATTTCAGCTCCGGCTTTCCGCGCAGCTCTTGTCAGAGCATCCACAACATCTGATGCCAGATGTGAAGCCGGAAAGGCACGGTCCCCACGCTCAACTACGCTTTCCATTCCGTTTTCCATCAGAAAGTCAATCATCTTTTCTGATGGAAGGTTGTAGAAAGATGGTTTCAGAAAGTTCGGCTTAGGATGAATGTGGCCGCTGAATTCGTTCCAAGGCTTGACATTCGTGAAGTTGCATCGTCCTTTCCCGGTAATCATGATCTTGCGTCCAGGACGAGGCATCTTTTCCAGAACGATGGTTTTTGCATTCTCACCTGCGGCTCCGGCAGCGGCCATAAGTCCGGCTGCACCGGCTCCTATTACGATTATGTCAACATGATGCTCCTTCATGATTATCTTTTTAAGACCTTCTACCGGTTCAGTTGATTGTTTTTTGTGATTCAGGCTGCAAATTTATTGAAAAATATCTATATTTGCAGTCCCTTTCACTCAAGGTGGAGGGAGTTTCGTTGCCAGTTTAGCTTAGTCGGTAGAGCATCGCATTCGTAACGCGAAGGTCGTGGGTTCGAATCCCATAGCTGGCTCGATGTGATGATAAGGTAGTCTTATGACTGCCTTATTCTTTTGCCTGCTTGCCGAGAAGTATCGTGTCGATCTCTTCCTTCATCTTGCCCTTTCCTCGCAGACCGATCGTCATTACAGGCTCGCTGTCTGTCGGGATATACAGGATGGCTGGGATTGAACTTATGTTGAATGCCTCGGCTACCTGCCTGTTTCTGTCCACATCGACTTTGTAGATTACTATTCTGCCCTCATATTCCTTGGCAAGTTCGTCAAGGATGGGAGCTATCTTCCTGCATGGCCCGCACCATGTGGCGTTGAAGTCTATGATTGCCGGCTTGTCGCCGAGATAATACGGCTTGTCCGAATTCAGGTTATAGACCAGCTTGTTGAAACTCTCTGTGGTCAGTTCGACAGCAGCTGGGGGAGTCCCTGGCTTCTTCTTTTCGTTCTTTGCTCCGGCATTGCCGCAAGCAGTCATGAGTGCAGCCGAAATGATGACTGCAGATATGATCCTTAATGTGCTGTTCATGATTCAGTGCTTTTATGTAAATCCGTTCAAATCATATGCCAATGCATAAACCCGACACAGGCCTGGCCGTTTCAGATCTCATCAAGACCGATCAGTCCGAGTAGTATCGCCTGGACGGTAAGACTGGCGATCGATCGGGTGCCGAGCTTTGTGCAGATGTTGTTTCGATGAAAGGTGGCTGTCGGAAGGGAGATTCCGAGCGATGAGGCTATTTCCCTTGAGGTAAGTCCCTGAAGTATGAGCCTAAGGACTTCTCTCTCCCGTGGTGACAGTCCTGTTATTTCAGAATCATTATCCATGACATAGTCCGGGTAGCAGGCTCCGTTACGGAAGGTTTCCCTCAGACCCTTGAGATCAGTTATTATATCTCTCTCCTGGGAAGTTATGTCCAGTATATGGTAGCCGGCTCTGGTATGGAAGCAGGATGCAGACGAAAGTACTGTTGTTCTGCTTTTCAGAGGCTCGAATTCATCAGAGCATCTTATCATGACCATGTCGCTTACGAAGAAATGTATGAAGTGGCGGTTGGAGTCTCTGATGAATCCTTCGACCGTGCTGTAGGTGAGTGTCTCCACACCGGGAAATACCCCGTTCAGAAGTTCTTTCAGTCTGGAACGGCTCAATGTGTTGCAGTCTATGATGGCAAAGCATGGATTCATAGATGCAAAAGTAGCAATTTTTCAGAATGCTTCAGAGAATCCGAATGAAAAACCCCAGGCATTTCTCCCGAATCCGAGGTCTGCCCTTAGGTTCATGTCTTTCTTGTACTCAAACCTGAGTCCGAACCCGTAGGCAGGAAGCACGTCGGACCAGGAAAAGTCCTTGAATGATGGAAACAATGTACCTGCTCCATACCATGCAACAGCTCCAAGCCTCCCGAGGAGTCTCTGCCGTAATTCAATCTGAGTACATATCTGGCTGCTGTCCGTGTATCGTCCGATGTAGTATCCCCTCATTCTGCCTGGGTAGCCGCATATCTCTTCCTTGAGATTCCATGGGCAATCCTTTTCATTGATATGAATGTAGATGTCACCGGCGAGGACAGCCCCTTTCCATAAAGGATAGTAGCCGCTCAAAGTCATACCCCCCGAGAATATTGTCCTTCCGAAACCGGAGACAAATTGCGGCCATACCGTACACCTGGCCATCAGATAAAGCCCCCTTGACGGATTGGTATGGTTGTCACGCGTGTCATATACTGCGGATAAGTTTACTCCCGACATGAAGGAGCTTGCTGGCTGTCCGTCGAGATATTCCGGGGAGGTCATGCTGCCGGCATGTGCATAATTCATCCTTATACCCGCTCCGATGCTTATCCCATATCCCAGTGCGTATATATAATCCGCATCTACCTTTACCTGGGTCCGTATGTACTTTGATGCCGGATTTGATTCACATGCCTTGAAGCTAAGCCCCCAGAAGTCAAGATTCTTTCTTGAAAACCGTGCGTTGTAAAGCAGTCTGCCCTTTTTATCCGCAAAATAGTTAGTTCCGCTTGCTTCGACTACATAGAATCCTCTGAGAGAGGCACTTGCGCTGAGTATTATGTTGGAAGGACTCAGTGATGTGTCTTTCCTGTCAAGCCTGTATAAGCCCGTCATCGTTCCTCCTATCCCGAAACTTCCTTCCTGAGTGAAGGTCGGGGAGACTGCAAACGTGACGTCAAACTTCTTTTCAAGTGTCCTGTCTATATGCCCGTTCACAAGACTTTGCCAATATGAATGTAAAAAACCCTTATCAGAGGTCGCCTCCTTCACTTCCTGTGCAGGAAGTACGTAACTGATTAATGTAAGTAGAATGATCGTGTATGTTGCTTTTATATTCATGTCTGTCCGTTACATGGATGGCAGTATCAACTTCCGGGCCTGCTCAGCCTGAATGATATTTCCGTTTTATCTCAAAATTTGTTATTTTTGGCACTTTCTTTTGATATAGGCCCGGAATGTGATGCGGGATGTGTCTTATAATGATTGGAATATGTTGAAACTTAGTGAAAGAATATTTTATGTCGGTGTCAATGATACTGACAAGGTGATGTTTGAAGGCCTTTGGCCTCTGCCATATGGAGTGAGTTACAATTCCTACATTGTGGCGGACGAAAAGATAGCCCTCATCGACACTGTCGAGTGTGGGTTTGAAGATGAATTCATATCAAATATTGAGGCAGCTGCAGGTGAAAGGAATATCGACTACCTGATCATCAACCATATGGAGCCAGACCATTCTTCATTGGTTTCCTATATGCTTGAACGGTATCCGGGAATGATGGTAGTGGCTAACGCCAAGACTCTTCCTATGCTGAAGGGATATTATTCGACTCCTGAGGAAAAGATCATGATCATGGGTGAAGGTGACAGGCTTTCTCTCGGGACCTGTTCCTTATCTTTCCATATGATACCGATGGTGCACTGGCCTGAAACGATGGTCACATGGCTTGAAGAAGAGGGCACCGTGTTTTCTGGCGACGCTTTCGGCACTTTCGGCGTTGTTCCGGAAGAGGTAGTGGATGATGAGGGTACGTTCCTTCAATATCGTGATGAGATGATAAGATACTACTCTAATATTGTAGGAAAATATGGCAATCCCGTCCAGTCCGCTTTGAAGAAGCTGGCAGCTTTGCCGGTGAAACGCATCTGCAGTACGCACGGCCCTGTATGGGAGCATGATACCGGATCCGTAATCTCAATGTACGACAGGTTGAGCAGGTATGATGTGGACAGAGGAGTATGCATTGTGTACGGCTCCATGTATGGTAATACGGCAGCTGCCGCAGATGCTCTGGCTATGGAACTTGAAAAGGAGGGTATTCCTTACGGTATCCACGATCTGGCAGGCAACAATGCCGGAGAACTTGGCATTTCCGGTGCTTTGAGGGATGTCTTCAAATATGATACTCTTGTGGTGGGGTCTCCTACATATAATAACGGTATATTCCCTCCTGTGGAAACATTCATGAAGGCCCTTCAGGCGCGTCTGGTCAGGAACAGACGCTTCTATGCCTTCGGTTCTTACACCTGGTCAGGAGCCAGTGTGAGACAGTTGAATGAGTCGGCTTCCGCGATGGGATTCGAAATATTAGGGGAAGGGCTGTCCTTCCCTCAGGCTTATACACGGGAGAAATGCGATATGGCGTCTTTGGTAGGTTTGCTTAAGTGATTATTATGAGTGTTCAGTGGGAGCAGGTTGTCATCCTGTTCATTATCATCAGCGTAGTCTTTGTGATCATCATTGAGAACAGACACCCGGTCAAGACTTTGGCCTGGTGTATGATTCTTACGTTCATTCCTGTCTTCGGAGTCATCCTATACATCCTTTTCGGGATGAACACGACACATAGGCGTCTGATCAAGTCAGCAGACCAGGCTATCCTTAAAGGCCGGACGGCCGAGGTGCAGAGTGATGAGATCGTTGAAAAGGTACCCGCTGAATATGAAACCATAGTCGGAATGATGAGGAATGCCAACAAAGCCTTTCCTCTGTCCGGCAACAAGGTGGAGATCTTTACGGAGTTCCGGTCTATGTCGGACTCTCTTGTGGAGGATATCGAAAATGCAAAACATCATGTCCATGTTCTTTTCTTCAAGTTCGAGAATGATTCGGAAGGGAGAAGGATAGCAGATGCCATGATCCGTAAGGCCAAGGAAGGTCTGGACGTCCGCTTCCTGTATGATGATGCAGCTAATCTTGCGGTAAGCCCCTTCTTTTACAGGAAGATGCGCAAAGGTGGAGTAAAGGTGCAGTCGTTTATCCGTATCGTCCTTCCCATATTGTCCCAGGATTACAATTTCCGTAACCACAGGAAACTTGTAGTGGTAGATGGAAAGATCGGATACATGGGTGGAATGAACATCGCAAAACGTTATGCAGTCGGCCTTAAATGGGGGAAATGGAGGGATACACATATGAGGATAACCGGCCCTGCGGTGTCAGAACTTCAGACCGCTTTCCTCACGGACTGGCAGTTCGTCTCGCACAAGCTTCCTCCTCTTGAAGGCCTCTATCCATACAATCCTCCATGTGGAGACACAATGATGCAGGTAGTTACAGCAGGACCTCTTGACAGGTGGAATATAATAATGCAGGGATTCATGCGCGCAATTGCCCAGAGCCGCAGATACATCTACATCCAGTCGCCGTACTTCATTCCTACCGAACCCATAGTGCGTGCACTTCAGAATGCGGCTTTAGGAGGTGTCGATGTGAGGATCATGATTCCGTACAGGGGGGACCGGGGAGTCATTCCGGCACTTGCTTCCAGATCGTATGTAAAGGAAGCCCTCGAAGCCGGTGTAAAGGTCTTTTTCTATCAGAAGGGTTATATGCATGCAAAGACCATGGTGTGTGATGACAGTTTTGTGACCATCGGTTCGACTAACTTTGATTTCCGCAGTTTTGAACAGGATTTTGAAATCAACGCATTCATGTACGATCCGTCCCTTGCCGTAACGTATAGGGACATTTTCCTACGCGATCAGGAAGCCTGTGAACAGACGGACCTTGAATCCTGGATGAAACGTCCTATGTGGTATCGTATAAAGGAGTCGTTTGCGCGTATTTTTTCTCCCCTCCTATGATCCGAGTGACAAATTAGCGTTTTTTGTGGCTGTCGTATCGAAAAAAAGGCTACATTTGTGCCCGTTTTTAAAAATCAAACAGTCATGAGTCCGAATAACGTAAAAAATTACAGCTTCATCAGCAAGTTCAAGGATCATGTGAACTCGAGCGTTGTGCTGATTTTCTTTACAGTTCTGGCATTGATATGCGCAAACATACCTGGTGTCAAAGACTGGTATTTCTCTTTGTGGAATAATCCTGTGAGCCTGTCAGTAGGTGAGTTCAACCTGTTCAGTCATGGGGGCCATACTCTGACGTTGGGACAGTTTATCAATGATTTCCTGATGGCTCTGTTCTTCCTTTCTGTCGGTCTTGAGATAAAACGTGAGATCAAGGTCGGTGAGCTCTCCACAAAAGAGAAGGCTTTGCTTCCTATCATCGGTGCATGTGGCGGTATGCTGGTCCCTGTACTCCTTTTCTGGATCTGCTGCCCGAATGATGCTGTAATGCAGCGTGGTCTTGCTATTCCGATGGCTACTGATATAGCATTCTCTCTTGGTATCCTGGCAGTCTTCAAGGCTCGTGTACCAGTCGGACTCAAAGTATTCCTTGCAGCCCTTGCAGTGGCTGATGACCTCGGCGGAATTATTGTGATCGCCCTGTTCTACTCTTCAGATATCGATTTCCTGTATCTCGGACTTTCAGCATTGTGCGTGGCTGCAATGGTTGTAGGAAACCTGATGAAGGTGCGTTCCAAGGCTTTCTATGTTACCATCGGCCTGATCTTGTGGTATGTGATGCTTAACTCGGGTATTCATGCGACTATAGCCGGTGTAATCACGGCTTTCTGTATCCCGGCAACCCTCAAGAAGGGTACCGGCCATTATCTGGAACGGATAAGGGAGAATGTGAACAAGTTCCCTGTGATAGATATAGACGACAGGAACGACGTGATTGTCCTTACACATTCCCAGATACATACATTGAAGAGTATAGAGTCTGCTGCTGACAAGATGATCAGCCCTCTTCAGGATCTGGAGGATAATATGGCCTTCCTTATCAATTATCTGGTCATTCCTCTCTTTGCATTTGCAAATGCAGGCATAGACCTTTCTGCGATGAGCCTTTCCACTTTGGTGTCCGGAGTGAGTCTGTCAGTGATCGTCGGACTTGTGCTCGGTAAGTTTATCGGAGTATTCTCCTTCTCGTGGCTTGCAGTCAGGCTGAAGATTGTCTCATTGCCAGCCAATACTACCTGGAAGGCCTTTGCCAGCGTCTGCGTCATATGCGGAATCGGCTTTACCGTATCAATGTTCATTGCGGACCTTTCGTATTCCGGAACAGGAGCGGCGGGTGCAGAGCTTCTCAGTCAGGCAAAGCTTGGAGTCCTTTGCGGCTCGGTTATCGCTGCAATCCTTGGCTGTGTCCTTCTTGACAAGACCTTACCTAAGGAGTAGACGATGTTGCTTGTCCCTATTGCATATATCCATACATCTTTCCCTGAAAAGTTCGGTATTCCGCGTCAGAGCGGTCTGGCTGGCTCCCTTCGGGGAAAGATTGTTTTTGAACCTGAGTACAGGACTCCGGAATGTGTCCGTGGTCTGGAAGGTTTCTCACATATCTGGCTTGTGTGGGGATTCTCAGCCAACCGCAGTCAGAACTGGCAGCCGACTGTGCGTCCTCCACGTCTTGGAGGCAATGATCATATGGGGGTTTTTGCCACGAGGTCCCCATACCGTCCTAATCCTATAGGATTGTCATGCGTCGAGATGGATGGAATCGAGTTCTCATCTGAATCCGGACCTGTGATTCATGTCAAGGGCGCCGACCTTATGGATGGGACTCCCATATATGACATAAAGCCATATATCCGATATTCGGATTCGCGTCCTGATGCTGTGTGCGGATATGTAGACGGTCTGGAAGAACGTCGCCTTGAAGTCTTGGTAGCTGATGAGATGGCTTCAAAACTGAAAGAAGCGGGAATCCTTGAGCCTCTTGTGCAGATTCTTGCTCTGGATCCCCGCCCTTCCTATCATGATGATCCGGAAAGAGAGTATGGATTGTCGTTTTCCGGATATAACATCCGGTTCACTGTTGATGGTGATGTGCTGAGGGTAAAGTCGGTTACTTCACTCTGAACCAGTCCATAGTCCTTCCGAGCAGCCCTCTCTTGTCCAATGATCCTCTGACCTTGAGTACGTCGCCTTCCACTTTCATGGAGCAGTTGTAGGTCTTGCCGTTGCCTGGGTCATAGATGCTTCCTCCCTTGTATTCGTTTCCGGATTTCTTCAGGCCGCTGAGCATGTTAAGACCGATCAGCTGTCTGTTTCGTAACGACTTGTCCGGATTGTTGAGGTCTTTGGCAGGAGTCCCGTCCTTTTCTGTCGGCTCTGCAAGCCACACTATCTTGCCGTTGAAGGCATCTCCCTGCCTGTATACTTCCACGATTGCAGATCCGTCGTCAAGTTTCCATTTTCCCACTACGTCCTGAGCAAATGCAGATGCCAGCGGCAGCATGAGGGTGATGAGAGTGATAAAAATCTTTTTCATTACATTCAGGTTTTAGTTATACACTCCGGCAAATATAAGGTTTTTTGTTTACTTTTGCCTGCAATTAGAGTAAGAGAGGTATTTATGAGATATATCGGATTGTTGTCAGTGGCACTTATGTCTCTCCTTTCTGTCGCATCAGGCAGTTCCGCGGCTCAGAATGAGACACCGTTACGTCTGAGAGCGGTGATGGAGAGCCTGAAGATGGATGATGTCAAGGCGGAGAACTCCTCAGAGCGTCTGGACTTCTATTCGTCGTGTGGTCTTCACGCTTATTTCTATGCACCGACTGACGATCCCTCCAGAACTGCGAAAGGGTGGAAGTTCCTGTATCCCGATCGGGACAGGAAACATCTTCTTGAATTAATGGAAGCATGCCGTGGAAAAGGTCTTGAGTTTGTCTGGACTATAGATCCGTCAGACGGATATTCATGGACAGAGGCCGATTATGACTACCTTAAGAACAAGCTTGTCATCATGTATCATGCAGGGGTAAGGTCCTTTGCTCTTTCTCTGACAGGCGATTCTGCCTCTTCTCATGATCCCCGGGAAATATATGCAAGGCTTCAGAAGGATTTCGTGGCAGGGAGACGGGAACCGGTGACGCTTTATCTCCTGAACTCCTGCACGGTGGTGGACTATCCGTCTTCAAGCAGGGATCCACGGGTGCTTATGCAAGGTGTGGTACTTGAGAAGGATGTGAGGGAATCCGCAGTTTCGACGTCCTCCATTATCTGCAACATGAAGGAGAGAAGTGAATTGTCCAAGCTGGCAGTAATTGCCATTTCTGATTTTGCGTCTTCTCCTGATGCTTATGATCCGGTCAAGGCAAGGCAGAGGGCTGTTGAGATGCTTGTTCCGGAAGTCAAGGATGCATATCTTACCTTTTTGAGAAATTCTTCCGGTGTAGACGGATCGCCCGGTGTCGGGACATTTACACTTAAGGACTATTCCGAGCAGAAGGCTGAGGCCTTGAAGAAGGAGTTTGAAAGGGTGGCGGCAGTGCGCGGAATCATGAAGAATTGCGCAAGCACTGAACTCCTGAAGGAGCTTGAACCATGGCTTGTCGAGTTTGAAAAGCTGGGCCTGCGTGGTGTCAGAGCCATAGAATGCATAGACCATTACCTTCGGGGTGATCTCGGCCGTTTCTGGATTTCCTACATCGGTAATCTTATGTCAGAGGCCGACAAGGCGGCTTATGACGCTCATAAATGCGGTGAGGCTGTTCTCCAGCCTTTTTATGAGAATATCATGTCGGAACTGACTGAAGCATTTACCCGCATTATGACGGGAAAGTCAGCTCTTGCCTCAAGACCGGTCAAGCCGACTCCATTGACGGCGGGTGCGTTGGACTCTGATTTCTCGACATCTGTCCAGGTAAATGGAAGGATGGAGGTGGTCATTCCGCCTGAAGCCGACATATGTCATATCCTTACCGGAGCCTTGCCGGACGGAGAAATGGTGTTTCTGCGTCAGCTCGGGGCGGACGGAAAGCTTATTGCAGAGTTTATAGTGAAATCTCCATACATGTCCATGGACCTGAAGAAAGGAGCAGCCAAGATTGATATACTTGGAAATGTTGAGGTTTTTGAAACCATTTTTGTATCTTTGTAGTTTGTGTGACAAGATTAAACAGATTTATATATGGGTAAGGTGATATTGACGGGAGACCGTCCTACCGGAAAGCTTCATCTGGGACATTATGTCGGGTCCCTCAAGAGAAGGGTGGAACTTCAGAATTCCGGAGAGTTTGAGAAGATATTCATAATGATAGCAGATGCTCAGGCGCTTACTGACAATGCTGATAATCCTGAGAAGATCCGTCAGAACATTATCGAAGTCGCTCTGGATTATCTTTCTGCAGGGCTTGATCCGGAGAAGGTCACCATCTTCATACAGTCACAGGTCCCTGAACTTTGTGAATTGGCGTTCTATTATATGAATCTTGTTACGGTACAGCGTCTGCAGCGCAATCCTACCGTCAAGCAGGAAATCCAGTTAAGAGGCTTCTCTGACAGCGATGATGACGATAATCTGAACAGGAAGGGTATTCCGGTGGGCTTCTTCACCTATCCTATCAGCCAGGCTTCTGACATTACCGCATTCCGTGCCACTACAGTTCCTGTCGGTGTGGACCAGGCTCCGATGATAGAGCAGACGCGTGAGATTGTCCATAAGTTCAATTCTGTTTATGGCGAGACTCTCGTGACTCCTGAAATGCTCCTCCCTGAGAATTCCGTGTGCTGCCGTCTCCCGGGTACTGACGGAAAGGCCAAGATGAGCAAGTCACTTGGCAACTGCATCTACCTTTCGGATACTTCAAAGGAAATCAAGAAGAAGGTGAACAGCATGTTTACCGATCCGGAACACCTTCAGATTACAGATCCCGGTCATGTCGAGGGGAACGTCGTGTTTACATATCTTGACGCCTTCTCGACTCCTGAGCATTTTGCAAAGTTCCTTCCGGAATATTCATGCCTGGACGAGATGAAGGACCATTATTGTCGCGGAGGTCTTGGAGACGGTACGTGTAAGAAGTTCCTGTTCAATATTATGGAAGATTTCCTCGCGCCTATAAGGGAAAGAAGGGCAGAGTATGAAAAGAATATCCCTGGCGTATATGAAATATTGCGGAAAGGCTCAGAAAAAGCCCGTGAGGAAGCTGCTAAGACACTTGCTGATGTGCGCAAGGCGATGAAGATCGATTATTTCGATGATGCTGAGCTGATTGCCGAACATACAAAAAAATATCAGGGATGACCCTGATATTTTTTTTGTTCCTATCTTTCGTATTCGACTTTCGCACGTACTTCCGCAATCGTCTTCACATATTCTATTACGTTGTCCCTCATGGTGTCTGCCTTGTAGGCTGCAAGAGCTTCCCAGTTTTCGAAGTCTGCAATCATCACTGCATCGTATGACGTCTTTCCGTCGTTTCTGTTGATGCCGATTTCTATGCTTGTCAGACCAGGCACGAGTCCCAGGAGGGACTCATATTTCTCCTTGACATCTTCAGCGAGTTCCTTTGGAGTCTTGCCATCTGATGGCTTGAACTTCCACATTACACAATATCTTACCATAGCTGTTAGTGTTTAGTGATCAAATTTCATATCAGACCACTAATTTAGTGATAATATTCGAAACGGCCAAATATCTTTTGTCTTGTCGCTCTTTTTGTGTATTTTTGTTGTGATATGGACGATGCTTCACATAACGGAAGGCGTATAGCAAGAAACACCCTTATGCTTTATATAAGGATGTTTGCACTGATGCTTGTCGGTCTCTATACTTCGAGAGTGATACTTGGTGCTCTCGGAGAAGAAGATTTCGGCATATACAACGTGGTCGGTGGAGTCGTGGCCATGTTCTCCATCATTTCAGGAGCGCTTAATTCCGCCGTGTCGAGATTCATAACCTTCGAGATGGGAAAGGGAGCTGACGCGCAGCCGAACAAAGTCTATTCTACTGCCGTCACCATACAGCTGATGCTTGCTGCCGTCGTTGTTCTTCTTGCCGAGCCTCTCGGCCTGTGGTTCATAGACAACAAGATGACCATAGACCCGTCGAGAATCCCTGCAGCACGCTGGGTGCTGCATTTCTCCCTCCTGGCATTCGTCATAAACCTCATGAGTGTGCCGCAGATGGCTTCGATCACCGCTCATGAACACATGTCTGCATACGCATACATAGGCATCCTTGACGGCCTTCTGAGGCTTGGTGTGGCATTCCTCATACTCCATTCTCCTATAGACAGACTTATATATTATGCCGCCCTGATGGCCGGTGTGGTTCTGATCGTGCGTCTGGCCTATGGCCTGTATTGCCGTCTGCATTTCGAAGAATGCAGGTATCGTCCTGTGTTCGACAGGCCTCTGATCAAGGAGATGTTCTCCTTTGCGGGCTGGAACTTCATCGGAGTGACCTCGGGAGTGTTGGGGGACCATGGAGGAAACATCCTGGTAAATCTGTTCTCGGGACCGGCTGTCAACGCCGCCAGAGGCGTTGCCGTGCAGCTTAACGGAGCGGTGCAGGGATTCGTGACCAACTTCATGACAGCCGTCAATCCGCAGATAACAAAGTCGTATGCGGCAGGGGAGAAGGAATACATGTTCTCTCTGGTGAGAAGGTCATCCAGAATGTCTTTCTTCCTTCTTTTCCTCATAGCCCTCCCGGTGATCTTCAATGCAGATTACCTTCTGTCCATATGGCTCAAGGAGGTGCCGGAGCATTCATCTCTCTTCGTGCAGCTCTTCCTGATTTTCGCCCTGAGCGAGTCGCTCTCCAATCC
>JAZSEQ010000035.1:0-5113 GCA_045531765.1 Candidatus Cryptobacteroides sp.
GGTGCTGGATTGTTAAATCCACGAAATCGAGTAAAATTTGTGGATTTAAAGTCCAAATTTACAGTCATATCCTCAGATATGGGGTTATTTTGAGGACATAAATGAAGAGTACTATGAAGATCAAGGCATTATTGGCAGTCCTGCTGCTTGCTGCAGGATGCGGACATGCAAGCATGGAACTGACAGAGTTTCCGGAAGTTAGAGAGAAGGCGAGCAAGGGGACATTCCCTTTGGCTTCTGATTCAGCTGCTACCATATGCGTGGACAGCGGCGATGCGCGCGTAGTGAGCATCGCTGCCGGACTGCTGGCCGATGATGTCGAGAAGCTGACCGGATTGAGACCGGCCGTGCAGACAAGTATGCCGGAAGAGGGGCCGGTTCTGATAACCGGAACTGTCGGACAGTCGCGTCTGATAGACAGCCTTTCCCATAAAGGTCTGATTGACACAGAGACACTGCATGGCAAATGGGAGTCATATATTATCCAGACCGTACATGCCGATGAACGCCCTCTGCTGGTGATAGCCGGCAGCGACCGCCGCGGCACGGCGTTCGGCCTGACCTCTCTGTGCGAGGCGGCCGGAGTATCGCCGTGGTACTGGTGGGCAGACGTGACGCCTGCACGCAGAAAGGCTCTGCACGTGCAGCCCGGACGCTTCCTGCAGGACGAACCGGATGTTCAGTACAGAGGTATATTCATCAATGACGAGCGCTTCGGCGGCTGGGCCAGGTGGGTCGAGCAGACCTTTGACAAGGAGTCCGGCAAAGTGGGCCCCAAAGTATATGAAAAGGTGTTCGAACTGCTGCTGAGGCTGCGTGGAAACTATCTCTGGCCAGCCATGCACAACGGTTCGCAGGCCTTCAACGCCGATCCTGAGAATGCCCGTCTGGCTGACGACTATGCTATAGTCATGGGCTCGTCACACTGCGAGCAGATGCTCCGCAACAATGAGGACGAGTGGAAGAATGCCGGCACATGGGGAGATTTCAACTATGTCACCAACCGTGACAACATGATCCGCTACTGGGAGGAGAGAGTGCAGAGCAACGGGAAGTATGAAAACATCTACACATTAGGACTGAGGGGCATCCATGACTATCCTATGGAAGGTGCAGATGACACCAGGGGCCGCTGCGCGCTGATGCAGAAAGCCATTGATGACCAGAGAGATATATTACGCAGAAACATCAACCGGCCGGTCGAAGAAATCCCGCAGGTACTATGCACATACGAAGAAGTCCTCGACGCATATCATGCCGGTCTGGAGATACCTGACGAGGTCACTCTCCTCTGGTCGGACGACAAGCACGGATACACCCGCAACCTCTGCAACCCGGAAGAGATGAAGAGGAAAGGCGGAGCTGGAATATACTACCATCTGTCTTACCACGGAGACCCTGCCAGCTGGATCTGGCTCAGCCCTCTATCCCCTGCCTTCGTCTCCACCGAACTCACCAAGGCATACACCTATGGTGCCCGCAAGATCTGGATCTTCAACGTCGGAGACATCAAGCCGGCAGAGAAGGAGATCACCTTCGCCATGGAGCTTGCCTGGGACCTGGAGCGATGGTCTCCTGAAAAGGCTCACGGATTCATAAGGGAGTGGGCATCACGCACTTTCGGGAAGAAATATGCAGCTGAGATCAGCGATATATATGATGAATATTATCGTCTGCAGGCAGCAGGAAAGGATTCACATGTGTGGTTCATAGAATATCCGGAAGCGGAGATCAGAGAACGTCTGAATCACTGGGAAGACATCGCCATGCGCGCGGAGGCCCTCAGGACGAAGATCCCGGAGGAGCTTCAGGCTGCTTATTTCGAACTGGTGGAATATCCTGTCCGCGGAGCATGGATGATCAACGGATATCAGCTGCTGGCGCGCCTAAGTATGGCGCATGGCGCTTTCGCCGACGCGGAAACCGCCCTGACTGATGCAGCCCGTGCCACTGAAATGTATCATGCACTGAATGACTGGACCTATAAATATAACAAGGAACTCCTTGACGGTAAATGGGACAACTTCTTCCGCTGGGACCCATACCATTGGTATTATACACCGGGAATGGCTGCATCTGTATGCACTGAAGAACTGCTGGAACAGGTACGTAAAGGACCGGAGCCGGGATTCCTGAATGTAGCAGATGCTCTGGCTGACGGGGTGAGGATTGAAAGTAAGACCGAGGGCGAGATTCCTCTGTGGATCCATGCCCTCACTCCTGTGGAAAACTTCTCGAAAGCCGCAGAGGACAACATATTCTGCAGGGTCACCATCAATGACCATTCATTCACAGCCTCTGCCACACCGATAAACAACATCTGGCATTCACCACATATCGGTCCGATGTGGAGCAAGGTCGGCACGTTGAATCTGGGCAAGGGCGAAAACCGTTTCAGAATTACAGAGCTCAAGGCAGATGCTGAAATAGATGCCATATTCATGGGGCTGTATCCTCCGTTCCCTTCGGAGGCTTTAGCAACTATCCCGGCCTATGAAGGAAAGTTCATCAGGCATACTGACGAGGGAGCCTTGAAGACCGTCAAGTTGCTGGGATTCAATGACGGAGTCGTGGTTCTTCCGTTTGACACGCCGTCATACACACCGGAAGAAGCTCCGGCTGTTGAATATATGATCGAAATACCGGACAATGCAGAATTTCTGGAGGTCAGGACACTGGCAAATCTGCATGTCCATGAAGGCAGGGACGCAAGATATGCAGTAAGCATTGACGGAAGTGCACCGGTCATATTCTCCATCCACACAGAAGATTTCTCCGCCGAGTGGCGCTGGAATGTCCTCAGAGGCCATTCTTCAAGAAGCATAGACATATCGTCACTCTCTCCAGGAAAGCACAAAGTGACAGTCCATCTCCTCGACCCCGGCATCGTCCTCCAGGAACTGCGGATAAAATAAGGGCTGATTTTCTGACAATAATTTTGGTTTATATTATAAACTTGTTTATATTTGCATCGTGATCACTGGTAAAGACCCTGGATTCATCTGTCCGGAAGGATGACGTCAGAGTCATAAAAGTTCAACGAATAAACTTGTATTTATATGGAAACCAACGTTATGACACCTGAAAAAAGCCTTCAGATCATCAATGAAGCGATAGAGAAGAGCAGAAAAGACTTTGAAAAGAACTCCGGATCCCCTATGATCATCTGGGGTGTTGTAGTTCTCTTATTCTCAATAGGTATCTGGATCTTATTGACCGTGACCGGCAACCTTAATTGGAATTTCCTATGGTTCGGCATACCTGCGGCAGGTTTTCCCCTATGTTCCATATTGCTTAAGGGCAAATGTAAGGCAGGCGGCGAGAGCTTCATCAGCAAGACTCTCGGACAGATCTGGATGACATATGGAGTGTTTGCGACCATACTTTCAGCAGTATTCGCTTTCACAGCTCCTCAGTACACAGGGTACACGATCACAGTGCTTCTCGGATTCGCCGCTGTAATGACCGGATTTGTTCTGAAAGACAAATTCATCACAGTGGGAGGATTCGTTACAGGAATAGGATGTACCATCGCTCTTTTATTCTCTCAAAATGAATTTGTACCTTTGTATTTCTCAGCGGCATCAATCCTCAACCTGATCATTCCAGGTATAATGATGAACAGGAGAGCAAAATAGAGAAAGCTATGTTCAAGAAACTGGACCCGTTACTACACTCCGAGCTGCGACTGGCGGTCATGTCAGTACTAGTCAATCTTGAAGAGGCAGACTTTGTCTACCTCCGGGAAGCGACCGGTGCAACAGCAGGCAACCTCAGCGTCCAGATCGACAAGCTGACAACAGCAGGCTACATATCAGTAGAAAAAGGATTCAAAGGGAAAAAGCCACAGACCGTCTGCAGAATCACACCGACTGGACTTAAAGCCTTCGAGGACTACGTCAATGCATTGAAGACATATCTTGGATAAATCTGACCGGCAGGAGATAAAAATCATGCGCGCACCGTTTAATGGTATAATTTACATTCGATTACAACAGCTGGAATTCATAGTAGGAGTCCCAGCTGTTGCCGAAATCTTATCAGCATAGAGCCGGTCAGCACAATATCACAGACTCTGTAATTCGTGACAGAATTCCCACTATATCTGATCTAATTGTAAAGTAACATTAATTCATCTTGTCTACGAAGCAAAGTTCCAGGCTGTTTTTCCGCTTCGCGCCACATAGCTACATACCCATGCGACAAACTATGCCGCATAACTGAATCCCTATACAGCAGGTCACACCACTGTGTCACTTTCGAACTGAAAGTCGTCACAGTGGTGCTGATAATCCTTAGATTTACGTGTTTTACGGTACCACTGTGCCGTTTTAGGGCTGAAAGTCGTCACAGTGCTGATTAAAAAAGGCACACTCTTTTTGGCATTCTATCAGGTTACGAAGATTCGTCGGAAGGATCTGCCGGAGCGTGGTCGGACGCTTCCTCGTAAACGGCTCCTATAGGAATGATATGGGGCAAAAATTAAACGCTGGTTGTGAAAGAGTCTGATGTCAGCCTGACAAAAAACGTCGTCAATAAAAACGGGATTATATTGACGACAGGTGACATTTTCGGTTCAAAATGATTGTTTTCTGCCCTCCTCGTCAAAAAAGTCGTCATTTCTTTGACGTCATCAGTCGGGACAGCAGATTTAATCGCAGTGCAGGGCCCCGGAACTGGCAAATACGCCAGCCAGCTCCTCAAAGCAAGCTGCGCGGACTGAAGCAAAGGGCCCGATCCGCCTGCTTTGTACCGATCTGTCCACGAAAACACGGCATTTCGTGGATAAACAGTAACAAAAATCGACTTCGGTCCATGAAATCGTGCGTTCTGGTGGACAGGATATAAAACAACCGGATTTTACGTTGAGCCATAATGTCCATTATACCCCATTATATGAGATTCATATATATGTCATTTCCTGATTTAGGTTGACTCCGATCGGAGTCTATCTCTGAAAGAAGTTGACTCTGGAAAATTTAAGTATCAGTTTCTTCACTTTATCAAAATCCGTTATATTTGTAAAGAAACATAATACCAAAGGAAAGTACAATGACTATCGAAGACATTTTATCTCGTGAGGAGGGACAGACATTTGATCGTAAGAGCGTAC
>JAZSEQ010000027.1:0-32387 GCA_045531765.1 Candidatus Cryptobacteroides sp.
CTCCTGATGTGCAGGCTCGATATTGTATGTGTTCGGAATAGCCTGAATGTTTGCGGCATAGTTATAACCGTCCTGAAGCACCTTCTTGTTTGGGGCGATCATCTCCGGCTTCTTCTTTCCGAACTTACGCTCAAGATACTGGAAGATGTATTCCATCGGACGGTTGTAGATGTAGCATGCCATACCGAGGGTGAACATGTTCTTGCACTTGTCGATTGTCTTCTTGTCAAGGCCGCTGTCCTTGAGACTTTCTTCGGTAAGGGTAGTTATCGGAGCGATGATGATAGTCCTGTCCTCGATGTAGAGCTCGGCGATAGGATCGCTCTTGAGACCGGCTCTCTTGAGACCATCTTCATCAAATGTGTCAGAATCGATGAGGACCATAGCTGTTCTCTTGAGCCATTTTGCATTAGCCTTCAGCGCAGCGGGATTCATTGCTACGAGAAGGTCGCAGAAGTCACCCGGAGTGGTGACGTGTTCGCTTCCGATGTGTACCTGGAATCCGGACACACCTGACACAGTACCGTGAGGTGCCCTGATCTCTGCAGGGTAATCCGGGAAAGTTGAGAGTTCGTTACCGAAGATGGCAGACATGTCAGCAAAAAGAGACCCGGTGAGCTGCATACCGTCTCCCGAATCTCCTGCAAATCTTATGACAACATCTTTAGTATCAATAACCTTATGTTGCATGACTGATGTTATATTTTTTAACAAAAAACTTTAATAGTGATACAAATGTATACATTTTTCCGACACGAAGGACACAAATTCTAAGTTTTTTATAAAAAGAAAACCGGCACTGATGCGCCGGTTTCAAGTCATTTGCAGAAACAGTACTACTGAGCCATACCCTGTGCAGCCTGTGCCTTGGCCTGGAGTTCTGCCTGAAGCGATGCAAGTGTCCTTCCCTCAGGTATATTGAGCATAAGGCGAGCCTCAGGAGTGAGATCGACACCCTGTGAAGGGTCGAAGTACAGAAGAGAATTCTTCTCGAAAACCACTGAAAGTCCCCTAGCCTTTGCAATCTCGTTCACAGCATTCTGAGCCTTCTCATAAATAGGAGCCTGAAGCATCTGCTGAGTCTGCTGAAGTTCCTGCTGGATGGCCTGCTGGAACTCCTGGATACGATACTCTATCTGCTGGAGCTCAGCTGCCTTGCTTTCCTTGATGGCCTGGCTCCATGAAGCTGACTTCTGCTGGAACTGCTGAGCCTTTGTCTGATACTCGGTCACCATTGCCTGATAAGTCTCCTGAGCCTCAAGACTTGCTGCCTCTGTCTGCACTCTCGCAGAATCTGCCTCCGGCATCAGCTGGACAAGTTCAGTGAAGTCCACATAACCGAAAGTGAAATTCTGTGCAGATGCTGCAACTGAGATGACAGCCATCGCTGCAATCAATAAAATCTTTTTCATACTTTTATCATTTATTTAATTAACATTCATCTTATATTCCTTGACCTTAAGAAAGGAGATCATCAGAACTGCTGTCCGATCACGAAGTGGAACTGGCTTCCACCATTGACAGGATCATCGAATCCCCATCCCCAATCGACACCGAGGAGTCCGATCATAGGAAGGAACACCCTGACGCCGACTCCGGCAGACCTCTTGATCTGGAAAGGATTGAAGTCCTGTATATCAGACCAGCAGTTACCACCTTCAAGGAAGAGCAATGCATAAATGGTAGACTGCGGCTGAAGTATCACAGGGTAGCGGAGCTCAACTGTAAACTTATCATAGACGTTACCGGCATAATAGTTTCCGGTGGCGTTATATGATGACATTGCAGTAGGTGTCAGCGAGTAGTTCTCATATCCACGCAAAGAAATGATTTCTGATCCGTACGTATCATATCCGGACATACCGTCACCACCGACACGGAAACCTTCGAATGGAGAATATCCCCAATTTCTGTTGTAATAACCGAGGTATCCGAACTGAGCACGGGCCATGAGCACCAGGTCACCGACAAGCTTGGTGTAGACGGCTCCCTTGAATGACCACTTGTGATACTCGATCCATCTGTACCTGTCCTCTGAACTCTGGAGATTGTAGTCTATGTCTCTCCAGTCATCGACATATGTAGGATTGCCGTCTGCGTCAAGCACACCGAGATTCTTTTTCCTGAAGAGGGAATACGGAGGAGTCAGCTGAAGTGAGAAGCTGAAATCCGATCCCTGACGAGGATATATCTGCTGGTCTGTAGAGTTACGGGACAGGCTGACGGTGTAGCTGAGGTTGTGCGACACGCCTGTGTTGAACAGGAACTGATATGCCCAGTCCTGGAGGCGATAGGTCTGCCAGCTCAGCTGGTTATAGAGTACAAAGTAATTGTCAGGCCACTTCAGACGGTTACCCAGACCGGCCGCAAATCCATACACCTCCATGAACTCATCGTTATTGAGGATATTATAGTATATGTATGAATTGGTCTGACGCGTATAATACAGGGACACATTCAGAGAAGTAGGCTTCTTTCCGAACAGCCATGGCTCAGAGAAGCTTGCAGACAGACTTGTATAATATGTACCGTTAGTCTGGAAGCGCAGTGACAGGTTCTGAGCATCTCCAAGAGGAACCGGACGCCATGCGGACTTGTCGAACAGACGTCTTGTGGAGAAGTTGTTGAAGCTGACACCGACTGTCGCCACAAAAGTGTTACCACCCCATCCTCCAGAGAGTTCAAGCTGGCTCGAAGGCTTCTCAGTCACATTATATATAAGGTCTACCGTATTGTTCTGAGGATTTGGAATGATGGAATATCCGCCTTCTCCCATGATAGCCTCCGGATCGAACTGTCCCATAGACGCAATCTCACGGATGGAGCGCTCGAAATCGGACTGACTGAACAGATATCCCGGACGGGTGAAGAGCTGACGTCTTACAACCCTCTCATTAGTGAGGTCATTTCCGTTGATCACGACATTGTTGAGAGTCGCAGGCTTGCCTTCAACTACACGCATTTCCACATCCACCGAGTCACCCTCGACATTCAGTTCCACAGGCTGTATGTTGAAGAAGAGGTATCCGTTGTCACGATAGAGCTTGGAAACATCGTATTCCGACTGTTTTCCACCACCGAAGAGACGTTTCTGCATGGTCACGACATCATAGACATCTCCCTTCCTGATCATAAGTATTTCATTCAGGACATCCGAACTGTATACTGAGTTTCCTGTCCAGGTGATGTCACGGAAGTAATATTTCTTTCCCTCATCGATCTCGAAATCAATCTGAAGCTTGTTATCCTCGACGTAGTATACCGTATCCTTCACAATTCTCGCATCCCTGTATCCTGCCTCACTGAATACAGTCAGGAGGGAGCGCTTGTCATTCTCATATTCACTCTCGATGAACTTCTTGGAATTGAAGAAGTTCTGAAGACGGTAGTCCTTTGTCTTCTTCATGGCTTTCACCAGCTTGCTTTCCTCGACATGGTCTGCACCCTTGAATGTAATCTTCTTCACCTTGACCTTCTTGCCCTTGTCTATGGCAAACTGGACACGGATGGCGCTTTTGATTATGGTGTCACGTTTCGTATTGACATCCACCTTCACATTATGAAAACCTTTTTCCTTGAAATATCGTTCAATGATGCCGACAGAGGTCTTGGCGACATACTCGGAGAACTCTCCTCCGCGACGAAGATTGAGGCGTTCCTGCAGGTCCTTCTGTTCTCCGCTCTTCACACCGCTGAAAGTCCACCTCGAGACTCGAGGCCTCTCAATGATCCTGACCTTGAAAAAGGCGGTGTCACGAGTAGGCGTAATGGAATCTATGACTACTGCAACGTCCTCAAAGAATCTCTGGTGCCACAATCTGTTCACGACAGAAGACAGTTCCTCGCTGGGCACCTTCACTTCCATACCTTTCTGAAGACCAGTGTTCTGGAGAATCTGTTCAGAGGAAAAGTACTTGTTACCCTCGACACTGACTCCCCCGACAATATATTTCTTGGGATTATTGTAATCAACCTCAATACCGCCGTCTTTCTGCTGGGCAAAAGCCGTCGCACAGGTGGCTAAAAGGAGCACAAGGTGGATTATTCGTCTTACCATCATCTCTATTCTGTTATTCAAAACTGCAAATATACGCAATTATTTGACTTTTCCATAACGTCTGTCACGTTTTGCATAAGTTTCAAGGGCGTCTCTGAACTCCTGTTTTCTAAAATCCGGCCACAATGTATCCACGAAAATGAATTCCGAATATGCACCCTGCCACAGCAGGTAATTGCTAAGCCGGTTCTCTCCGGAAGTACGGAGTATCAGGTCCGGATCCGGAATCCCTGCAGTCGAGAGAAAACGGTCAAACCCATCGACCCCCATGGTCATGAGTTCCTCCCTGCGGTCCGGATTCTCCAGATACTCCACCGCCATCTTTCTGGCAGCCTGAAGTATGTCCCACTTTCCGCTGTAGCTGAGGAAAATGATGAACGTCAATGTGGTATTGGATGCCGTACGTTCCATGCATGAGTCAATGACCTCATTTAGCTCAGGAGCGAGGCGTTCCCTGTTGCCTATCACCATAAAACGCACCCCATTGCGGTGGAGCTTGTCGATTTCCGCAGCCATTGCCTTGACCATCAGTCCCATCAAGGCATCAACTTCCTCCTTCGGACGGTTCCAGTTCTCTTCTGAAAAAGCATATATGGAAAGGAACTTCACGCCATTCTCCACAGCAGCCTCCACACAGGCCCTTACGCTTTCCACGCCTTCGAAATGGCCGTACACTCTTTCCTTTCCACGTTCTTTTGCCCATCGTCCATTTCCATCCATTATCATGGAAACATGGACAGGAATCTTATTCATAGGTTCCGACATGATGATTATCTGATATTTCTTACATCTTCCCCCCAGAAAAGCTTATCAGTAAGGGCGTTGATGAAATTAGACTTGCTGAGTCTGACGCGCTTGAGCGAAAACTGTGCCATATGAACCGCTATTTCCACATCCTCACCCACTTCCACTGTCCTGTTGTCTGCAGAGAACTCGAATCTTCCATCCCTCGAATGCATACGGAGAGAGATTTTCGAAGTGTCAGGCACAATCATCGGACGGACATTCAGGTTGTGCGGGGCTATCGGGGAGATGATCAGCACTTTTGACTCAGGCAGCACTATAGGTCCGCCGACACTCAAGGAATAGGCGGTCGAGCCGGAACTTGTGGAAATGACAAGCCCGTCCGCCCAATATGTAGGGAGCAGGACACCGTCCAAAGTCACATCCACTCCAAGCATTGCCGCTCCGCTGCGTCTGACAGTCATCTCGTTAAGTGCATAAGGATATCCGGCAACAAGAGGGTCTCCCGTAGTCACTTCCGCATGCAGAAGGGATCTGTCCTCTATCACATATTCGCCATTCAGCACGGCATCAACCACTTCTTCAGGACGGTTTTCCGAGAGGAAGCCCATTCTGCCGAGATTCACACCCACTACAGGTATGCCGCTGTCTGCGACAAGCATGGCTGCAGAAAGGAAGGTCCCGTCTCCGCCGACACTCATTACGAAGTCCGTCTGGGGCTGAAGGTCTTCAGAACGATCCAGACGATAGACATCACAGCCAGCCTTCTTCAGAGAATCTTCAAGCCCGATGATCCTCTCATCAGATTTCAGGTCTTCCTTTCCAATATGTACAGCAAACTTCATATGCAGCAAAGTGAAACAAACGTCAAAAATAGCACTTAATTCTTTAAAATTGAAGTATAATGCTTATTTTTGTGTCCTTGAACTGATCATCCGAGGGTCGGAACAGCCGCGGCCTGAAGCTTGCGGGACTCAAGAACGGTTATTACAAAGGAAGGAAATGACAAGATTAAGCGTCAATATCAATAAAATTGCGACAATCCGCAATGCACGAGGCGGTAACATGCCGGATGTCATGAAAGCAGCCGTTGCGTGCGAAAGATTCGGTGCCGAAGGCATCACCGTACATCCCAGACCAGATGAAAGGCATATAAGATACTCGGATGTGCGCGAGCTCAAGCCGCTTATAACCACTGAATTCAACATCGAAGGAAACCCTATCCCTTCATTTATCGACCTGGTGATGGAAGTCCTTCCGGATCAGGTGACTCTCGTGCCGGACGCCCATGATGCCATAACATCCAACGCAGGATGGGACACTGTTGCCAACAGGGAGTTCCTCACTGAAGTCTGCGCCATGTTCAGGAACAAAGGCATCAGGACATCAATCTTCATAGACCCCGTTCCGGAAATGGCAGAAGCCGCAGCATTATGCGGATGCGACCGTATCGAGCTATACACAGAGTCATATGCCGGACAGTACCCGGAAGACAGGGAAAAGGCCATAGCACCATTTGTCAGAACTGCAGAAGCGGCAAGGGCATGCGGTCTGGAGGTGAACGCAGGACATGACCTGAGCCTTGAAAACCTCGAGTATTTCATAAGGTGCATTCCTTGGACAGCGGAAGTTTCCATTGGACATGCCATAATATGCGATGCCCTGTATATGGGACTTGAAGAAACAATAAAGGCATATTTATCCAAAGTCAAGATTTTTTAACTATCTTTGCGGTTTCTGCAGCCACGCATAAGAAAGATCAAACAATAAAAACAAACTAATAGAAATGAAAAACACATCACTTGTACTCAGCATCGTATCACTGATAGCTGTAGTTGTATTCGGAATTCTTTCCCTCACAAAAGACGGCAAGAGCGCACCTGCAACTGAAGCAGGAGAGGCAACAGAGGTTATTGCAGCCAAAGGCGATATCGTCTACATCGACCTCGACAGGATCCTCACGGAGTATGATATGGCTAACGACCTGAGGTCTGTAGTGGAAACCAAGGTACAGAACATCCAGGCCGAAGTGAACAGAAGAGGAAAGAAGCTTGAGAATGACGTGAAGGCATTCCAGGAGAAGATCGACAAAGGCCTGATGACACGTTCAGTTGCTGAGGTACAGGGTCAGAAGCTTCAGCAGCAGGAGGCGGAGTTCAACAACTATGCAGCACAGAAGCAGGCTGAAATCCAGGAGGAGCAGGTAGTCATGATGAACCAGCTCGGTGATGCAATCAAGACTTTCCTCGACAAGTACAACGAGGACAAGAAGTATGCTATGATCATCACCAACAGCGGTGGAGCTCCTGTCATCACAGCAGATGCTGCCCTCAACATTACAGATGACGTACTCGCAGGTCTCAACGACGAGTACATCAAGACAAAGAACGAGAAAAAGTAATAATATTGAAGATAGCCATACTGTCCTGTTTCTATCCTTACAGAGGGGGTATATCTCAGTTTAACGCATGCCTTTACGGAGAACTGAGCAAGACGCACGATGTCAAAGCTTTCAATTTCAAGCGTCAATATCCGGAATTCCTCTTCCCAGGAAAGACACAGTTCGTAACGGCAGACGATGAGGCCGTACCGGTGGAGAGTGAATCTCTGCTGGATACGGCCAATCCGTTTTCATATGTCAGCACATACAGAGCCATCCGCGACTGGAAGCCTGATGTCCTGATAGTAAGATACTGGATGTCGTATTTCGGACCCTCACTCGGTTATATAACACGGAAGATGAAAAAGCATTGCAAGGTGATTTCCATACTTGACAATGTGATTCCTCATGAGCCCAGGTTCTTCGACACCCCTCTTACAAAGTATTTTCTGACAGGCAGCACCGGGCACATAACCTTGTGCGAAGCCGTTTCAAAAGACCTGCTCCGATTGAAGAAGGATGCGGTCTACACAGTCATTCAGCACCCTCTGTATTCCCACTTCGGCCAGAAGAAGACCAGAGAAGAAGCTGAGCGAAGACTGGGTCTGAAGAAAGGAAAGAAGAATCTGCTTTTCTTCGGACTCATCAGATCCTATAAAGGACTTGACATACTCCTGGAAGCATTCGGGATGCTTCCTGACGACTATCAGCTCATAATTGCAGGTGAGCCATACGGCTCATTTGACAGGTATCAGCAGATAATCGACAGTCTGCCCGGAAAGGACAGGATATTCACTGACCTCAGATATATAAAGGACTCTGAGGTTACTGACTATTTTTCAGCGGCGGACCTTGCCGTCCTGCCATACAGAAGCGCCACTCAGAGCGGAATAAGCTCTGTTTCATATCATTTTGAGGTGCCAATGGTGGTCACGGATGTGGGCGGTCTGAAGGAAACCATCGGAGATAGAGGGACCGGCCTCGTGTCCGCCGACGGAACACCAGCATCGATATGCAGGGAAATCCTGAAATATTTCGGGGATCCTGAGGTGTCTCAGGAATGCATAAGATGTATCAGAATCGAAAAAGACAGGCTTTCATGGAAAGGTTTTGCAGACAAGCTGCTCACATTCATTGACAAGCTATAAACATACGGAACATGAAAAGAAACATCATATTGAGTTTGCTGACGGGAGTGCTGATGTTCTCCTGTGCGGTATCAGCTTATTCACAGGCATACCCTTCGGTACCGGTCACCATATCCACTGAAAAGGTCAAGGCTGCCGACGGGACAATGTGCTATTCCCATATTGTCAGGGAAAGACAGACAGTGTATTCCATAAGCAAGGCATATCAGGTCAGCATTGGAGACATCTACAAATACAATCCGAAACTTCCTGAGACTGGACTGATGAAGAACATCATAATCCTTATTCCCGTTGTGGAAAAGGAGAAGCCGGAGGTAAGACAGGAGACGGCTGTCATCACCAAGGAAGAGAAGAAGCAGGAGACAGTCGTTGTCAAAAAGGACACTGTCGTTCAGGAAGTGCCGGCCAAAACCACTGTAAGAGAGCCGATCATCCATGTAAGAAAATGGACTGAGGACCTTGACGCGATAGCACGGAAATATGGAGTGACTGTCGAAGCCCTGATGAAAGCCAATAACCTCAAGGGAAGAAAGCTCAAAAGGAGACAGAAACTCATCATTCCGATAATCGAGGAGGAGCCAAAGAAGGAGGTAAGCATGCCTTCTGTCACAGATACCGTTTCCGTAAAGGATCCTGCAGACAGTCTGCAGACTGCACCTGTTCCAAAGGGGGAAGAAGTCAAAAGACCACGTTTCCTCTTCCCGAAGAGCAAGGTGAAGGCCTCACTGCTGCTGCCTTTGACAAAGGAGGGCAAGCCAAGCCGGATCGGAATGAACTTCTATTGCGGTGCCCTGATGGCAATGAAGGAACTCGGAGAAGAAGGCATCAGCGCAGAAATCACGGTCCATGACATCAACTCCACTGAGACAAGCAGCGAAATGCTGAGCGGGAACGACCTCATTATCGGTCCGTTTGCTGCCGGGGACCTCGGAAGACTCCTGGCCCAGACAAGCAGCGGGAGGAAGGTAATTTCCCCAATGGACATGAGGGCAGAGGCCTTGACGGAGACGTATCCCAACCTTACTCAGACCCGCACGCCTGCAAGATACCAGTACATGGATCTGGTGGACTGGATATCAGAAGATATGACGCCAAGAGACAGCATCATACTGATAAGCGAGAAAAGCGGAAAAGTGAACGAAATAGCCGACATCATGATGTCATCACTCGATTCTGCCGCATTGAAGTACAGGACATTCACCTACAGCATACTCGAAGGGAGGGACATAACAGAGCCTCTTACAGCTCTGACCACTCAGGAAGGGACAAACAGGATTCTCATAGCCTCAGATAGTGAGGCCTTTGTAAATGACGTTGTCAGGAACATCAACCTTCTTATATACAACAACATCGACCTTGTGATCTATGCTCCAGGCAAGACACGCAGCTTCGAAACCATCGAAGTGGACCACTTCCATAAGGCATCCATGCATCTGAGCATCGCAGACTTCATAGACTACAATGACCATAAGGTAAAGGACTTCATAATGAAATACAGGGCATTGTACAATACTGAGCCGGATTCGTCCGCTTTTCAGGGATATGATGTCGTCTCATATTTCATCAGTCTATGCCAGAAATACGGTAACGACTGGCCTGAAATGCTTGAGGAGTCCGACAGGGAAATGCTGCAGGGAACATTCCGCTTCAGGAGAAATGGAGGTGGCGGCTACATCAACACCGGAGTCAGAAGAATAATATATGAGAACGGATATTCAGTCTCAAAAATCAGATAAAAGTGACTGAGCATTAGCTATGGCGGCATCCGTAAGAGTGGATCCGCTGAGCATACGTGCAATTTCAAGGACTCTCTCCTGGTGGGAGAGTCTTTTTATTGTAGAGACCGCATTGGAATTGAGAGGATCTATATCCTTGGACACAAGATAGTGAGCAGACCCCTTTGCTGCCACCTGAGGAAGATGCGTAATGGCAAACACCTGCATATAGGTCCCCATGTCACATATCATCGCCCCCATCCTGTCAGCAACACTGCCGGACACACCCGTGTCGATCTCATCAAATATCATGGTCGGCATATTGGTATATTTCGCCCTCATTGCCTTGAGGGCAAGCATGATTCTGGAGAGTTCACCTCCAGATGCACATTTGGCGACCTCAACAGCGTTGCGGCCCGTGGCTGAGAACCTGAAAATGACTGAATCCCTTCCGGAAGCAGACACTGCAGCAGGAAGAAGTTCAACCTCAAACACAGCATATGGGAGTTCCAGCCCCCTGATGGAATCGGTCATGGAAGTAGCAAAAGCCTCGGATGCGGCAAGGCGCTTCTCATGAAGCCGGTCAGCTGCCTCATTCAGACTGCACTCAGTCGCAGAGATTTCTGCAGACAAAGCCTCGCGCCTTTCCTCCAGACGGGTAGAGTCATACAATGATTCTGAAAGTCTGTCGCGAAGTTCAATCAGTTCAGCTTCGCTACGGCATGAATGCTTCTGCATAAGTCCATACAGAAGTGACATCCTGCCTTCAACAGCCGCAAGACGCTCCTGAGAAAGGTCGGTCCTGGAATTTATCGAGCACACCTCACTCAGGATATCATCCAGCTCGCGTCTGCATGAACCCACTCTTTCAGCCAGTTCCTGAGATGCCGGCAGATAACGTCCCACCTTGTTCAGACACTTCTCCGCCTCCTTCAGCACGGCATCTACTGAAAGCATCTCGCCATGGGATGAGGAGGCTGTGAAATATTCCTCTACGGATGAAAGAGAGTTCTTTATTTCCTCTGCATTGGAAAGCTGCTTGAATTCATCCTCAAGTTCAGCCAGTTCACCATCCCTCAACGAGGCGGACTCCAACTGGCGGTACTGTGCTTCATCATAATCTTTCTGAAGGGTGATCCGTTCGATTTTCTCATCAATGGACTTCAGTTCCGAACGCAATGACGTCAGATTTCTGTACAGCTCGGAACATGCCTCCCGCTGAGGGACTGCGTCTGCAAAATGGTCCAGCGTATCGAGCTGGAAATGACGGTCAGAAAGCATGAGAGTCTGATGCTGGGAATGGATATCCACCAGACGTACAGAAACTTCCTGAAGCACAGGAAGCGGCACCGGACAATCGTTGATGAAGGCCCTTGAGCGCCCGGACCGGCTGACTACGCGCCTGATGATTACATGACCATCTTCCACATCCACTTCATTCCGCTCGAAAACGTCTCTCAAGGCGGCATCATCAGGATCCATCTCGAATTCAGCCTCAACCACACAGTTGTCAGCTCCTTCAGAGACCATGGCAGCATCAGCCTTGGAGCCCATCACAAGCGACAAGGCGCCCATGAGTATGGATTTGCCTGCTCCGGTCTGTCCGGTAATAATGATCAGACCCTCCGGAAAATCGATTTCCAGAGAGTCTATCAATACGTAATTCTTTACCAGAAGACGGCTAAGCATATGCTACTCCTCGTCCTGCTTTGCCATTCTGTATGAAATCTCGCCATCCTTGAACTCCTCGATAGCTACAAGGCTTGGCTTAGGCTGTCTTTCGTAGTACTTTGAAATTTCAATCTGCTCGCGGTTTTCAAAGATTTCCTCCATGGTGTCGCGATCGTTCTTGAAGTCCTCGAGCTTTCTTGTCAGTTCCTTCTTCTCTGCAATCGCAATCTGGTTGGCCCTCTTTGCAAGTATCACTACAGTTTCATAGATATTGCCTGTAGGAGCCGCGAGATCGTTAAGGTCTCTGGTCTGTGTGTTTACCGGTGTCTTTTTGTTTGCCATTTCTTATAAAGTTTATATAACAGGGTTCGGGAAACAATCCCCTCCACTTAATTATACCCCCGTATCCGGACAGGGTTTCAAAAATTTTTACTTCTTGCCTGCAATTTCTTCTTCGACTGTCTCCCCTACCGGTCTTCCAAGAGCTTTCTGGGCCTTCCTGTACACCCCATCCAGTTCCTTTCTGTAACGGGATTCAGGAATCTCACCGATAAAGTTCAGATAGTCATCAATGAAGATCAGATACCTTTCCTTCTGCTTGGAAGGCACACTGAGATATGCATAATTATAAGAAGACATCGCTATATAATAAAGGATATCCTCACGGTAGATGTTTTCCGCATCATCCTTGAGAACATTGCGGAAAGCGACTCTTGAAGCAAGATAATCCTCCATCTTGTAATACAGGAGCGCTGCCTCATAGGCCTTTCTGTCAAGACGGCCACCGAGCTCGACGAGCATATCACGGCATGCCTGCATATGCGGAGTGTTCGGATACTCGAGAATATACTCGGAAATCTCGTTCATCGCCTTGTAGGTAGGAGTCTGGTCAAGTTCATACCTCATAGTCTGTCTATATAGACAATCTATGCGGAGATATCTCGCCTCTGATGCGAAAGGACTTCTCGGATAGCTTTCAAGAAACCTCTCAAAATTGGTCTCGGCCGTGTAATAGTCCTTGTACTTGTAATTGCTGAGGCCCCAGTAGTATCTTACGGTGTCGTCGCGCTCGGTTCCGTCAGTAAGTACCGACAAAGACTCGAACAAAGCCGCCGACTTGGAGAACTTGTCATCATTGAAATATCTGAAAGCAGCTTCGTACTTGGCATCAGCATCATTACTGTTCAGCAAGGTCTCGTACTCAGTCTTGCATGAGCACACAGCCATCAAGGCAATTACAGAAAAAACAATATGCTTCAATCTCATATCTATTTCATTTTCAAGAATTTCTCAGCATCAAGGGCTGCACGGCATCCGGAAGCGGCAGCAGTGACAGCCTGTCTGTAAAGAGGATCCTGGACATCTCCAGCAGCAAAAACGCCCTCTACATTGGTCCTGGATGTGCGTCCATCTGTAATGATGTATCCCTCCTTGTCCACATTCACCCACCGGCTGAAGAGTTCGGAATTCGGATGATGGCCGATGGCCAGGAAAAAGCCGTCAACAGCTATGTCAAAAACCTCGCCATCCTTCCTGACAAGTCTGGCACCCGTGACACCGTATTCGTCACCAAGAACCTCCTGAGTATTGCAGTTCCACAATATCTCGATGTTCTCAGTTGCTCTTACACGCTCCTGCATAGCCTCGGATGCCCTCAGGACATCGCGACGCACAATCATATAGACCTGCCTGCATAGACCTGCCAGATAGGTTGCCTCCTCACATGCCGTATCACCACCTCCCACGACGGCGACCGTCTTCTTTCTGTAGAAAAATCCGTCGCATGTCGCACAGGCAGACACACCGAGACCTCTATACCTGGCCTCTGATGGCAGCCCGAGATACTTTGCAGTAGCACCCGTGGCAATGATAAGCGTTTCAGCCTCGATTTCCTTTTCACCGTCTATCACAAGCCGGAAAGGACGTTGTGAAAGATCAGCAGAAGTAACCGCCCCTATACGCAGGTCGGCACCAAGACGGACTGCCTGAGCCCTCATCGTGGACATGAGCTCCTGACCGTTTATACCGTTCTCGAATCCCGGATAGTTCTCTATATCTGTAGTTGTCGTCAGCTGACCACCAGGCTGCATTCCCTCGTACAACACAGGTTCGATATCAGCTCTGGATGCATAGATTGCAGCAGTATAGCCTGCAGGACCGCCACCGACAATAAGACATTTTACAGTTTCCATATCATAAAGCATTTGTGTAACCCGCAAATATAATCATTTTCTCAGACTTTCATAAGAAAAGGCTTTGCCTTTCTGTAAATCCACCCCAGAAGACTGTCAGGCATGATCACGCACAAGGGTCTGAAAATCTTGTTCAATATTCCAGGCATCACCCCTTTTCTCCTCCTGAATGTCGCTTTCAACGCCTTATCCACAGCCTTCTCCGGAGATATCATGACTGCAAGGGACCTTGCCAGTTTTCTCAGATTATCCTTCAGAGGAACGAGTGGAGTGTCCACCGCCCCAAAATATGCATTTGTCACGCTTACACCGGTTTTCTGACACTCGATCCTGAGTTCGCGTGAATAGTCACGTACAAAACGTTTGGTCGCTCCATACATCCCTATCTCGGGCCATATCATCCAGGCAGCAAGTGAAGAAATATTGAGTATATAACCGCACCCAGCCTCCTTCATGCCGGAGACATACTTACGGCAAAGCATCAAAGGGGTAGTCATATGCACGGCCATGACCAGCCTTAGCATTCTTTCGGATGTTTCAGCTATTCCCTGGCAGTACATGACTCCTGCATTATTAACAAGAACCTCAACCTTGCATCCGGCCTCGGAAGTCCTGGCATAGACAGCATCTGCGGCATCTGCAGACGAGAGGTCCTGGACCAGCGGAATGATCCTGAACAATGGCTTTGACTCATCCGGAATGTCAGAAGAGGTTTTCACAAGTCCTGACACGGCAGTCACCGTATCCTCAAGACCATCACGATTGATATCCACTAAAACAAGGCTGTACCCCATCAGAGCAAGTCTTTGGGCATAGATACGTCCCATTCCGGAGGCTGCTCCGGTCACAAGAGCATACTTCTCAAATCCCCTGAATCTATTCTTCATGCGTGCAACATTAAAAAAGCATCGGCAAAAATACCACTTTAATATGAGAATCCAAACTGGGGACCAATTTAGAAATATTCAAATTTATTTGGAGCGGACAGGTAATTTACATATATTTGTGATTTCAAATGATATCATATGATTACACACAAATGTCCCGACATTGAGGAGTTCAAGTCAATATTGCGCAAATTCTCGCTCAAAGCCACCCCTCAGAGGCTGGCTGTACACGAGGCCATGATAGCTCTTGGACATGCCAGTGCAGACATGGTCACGGAAAGCATCCGTGAAAAAGGGAATACGAAAGTGACCGTAGCGTCCGTATATAACATTCTGACTCACATGGCTATGCTGGGGGTATATCACTACCGTATGAGTGCGAACAACAAGATGTACTTTGACGTGAACACCTTCAAGCACATCCACTTCTATGACCATGAGAACCATGTCTTCAAGGATGTGATTGACGACGAGCTTGTACGTCTGATAGAGTCTCACCTGAGCCGTAAAAGGGTCAAGGGATACAAGATCGAAGGCTTTGACATCCAGCTTGTCGGAAAGCCTACCAGAAAGAAATACCTGATCTGACGACCAGGTATTTTCTTTATAATGCAGATGAACGTCTGGACCTTGTGATGCAGAATATCAGGAGCAGCAATGCCACCACGATTCCTGCAGCATATCCGATCACCGGATCCAGATGAAGTCCTCCGTTCCTGAATGGAGCCATGATGAAGTAGCTTACACAGACAAAACTCAGGAAAGCAGCAGGGACCGAGCACATCCAATGAGGTTTCCCGTTACGGATCAGATAGGCGGCACCGGTCCAGAGAACAAGAGTCGCCAGAAGCTGATTGCCGATTCCTACATAATTCCACACTGTCGAGAAATTCATCTTGCAGCAGAAGAAGGCCAGAATAAAGATCGGAAT
Organism: Candidatus Cryptobacteroides sp.; assembly: GCA_045531765.1. Taxonomy (GTDB): domain Bacteria; phylum Bacteroidota; class Bacteroidia; order Bacteroidales; family UBA932; genus Cryptobacteroides. The sequence continues at coordinate 15,726 of JAZSEQ010000027.1, forward strand.
ACTTATACATATCCTTTTCAATATCGGCTTCTGGTCGCTTTTCAGAAAGTCAGCAATGGTCAGACGAAGACTCCTGAAAGCAGTATCGCCGGATGTGATAGGGCAGACAACCACTCCTATTACTGCTATTACAGCTCCTACCTTGCCAAGCCAGCTCCTGCATATCTGGTCCACTGCAATCGCCGGGGTAAGCCCATGATTCTGCATGGCGTCATTAAGTCCCTCAGGGCCACCGAAGTAGGCCATTGCAGCCGTAGCCCATACCATCGCAACAATTCCTTCAGCAATCATAGCCCCATAAAATACCGGACGTGCGTGCTTCTCGTTCTTCAGGCAACGTGCCATCAGAGGTGACTGGGTCGAATGGAAACCGGAGATGGCCCCACAGGAAACCACTATGAAAAGCATCGGAACGAGGATATTGTCCGCAGGATCGAAATGCCAGTTCTTCAGTGTTGCCGGGGTGAGTTCAATCATCTCATGAGCTCCTGTAATATCGCCGGCAACAAGCATTACTCCCACTCCGACTGCCATGAACAGCAGAGCTGCACCCATGAACGGATATATCGTCCCGATGATCTTGTCTACCGGAAGTATGGTAGCGAGAAGGTAATAGGCAAAGATGACATACAGCCATATTTCCTTGCTGACGCCCGTAAGATTCGCAATGAGGTCCGCCGGACCGGTGACGAAGGAGACTCCGACGGCAAGGAGAAGAAAGCATACGATAATGTTCATCACCGTCTTCATGTTCCTGCCAAGATATCTTGCCGTGATGTCCGGCATATTCGCTCCGGAATTCCTAAGGGACATCATTCCTGCAAAGAAATCATGGACAGCACCGGCAAATATGCAGCCGATTACAATCCAGAGATAGGCTGCAGGACCATAGGCTGCACCCATGATTGCTCCGAAGATAGGTCCAAGTCCGGCTATATTAAGGAACTGGATTACGAAGACCTTCCATGTGGACATAGGCTGATAATCGACTCCGTCCTTGAGTTCATAGGCCGGGGTCTTGCGTGAAGGGTCGGTTCCAAGGAAGCGCTCGACTACCTTACCGTAAACGAAATACCCTGCAAGAAGCAGGACGATTGATACTATAAATGTTATCATTATGGGATACTTTTGTACAAAAGTACCCCGTTTTGATGGGAAATGCAACGAATTCCCAAGCAAATGCATCTTATATCCCGCAAAAAACACAAAGATAAATATGAATCTCAAGAGCATAAGATCATTTATAGCATTAGCATTCGCAGCAGTTTCATTCATGGCATGTGAGGAGGACACCACCATACGTTACGGCAATGTGGCTATGGGAAACATCAAGGACGGAGCATTTGTCACCGATAAGGGCAATATATTCAACGTCGTGGAAAAGACCTGCAATGACGGCTTCGAATCATACGAAAGGGCGATTATCATCTGCGATGTATTGGAAAAGACCGGAGAGTCTGAGTACGACATCAGACTTCATAATATTGAAAAGGTCCTGTCGAAGGCTCCTGTCGCAGCCTCCCAGACCACGGAGGAAATGCAGGTGGACGATCCTGTGGACATCTATGACGCATGGTGCGCAGGCGGATACATCAATATGTACATCGTGTTCCATATCAAGAAGGACAGCCAGACAGCCCATCTGATAAACCTTGTCTATGACGATTCTGCTGAAAAGGCCGGTACATATTCATTTACACTCAGGCACAATGCATACGGAGAGGTGCTCTCATCTGAGAATCCGGAAATGGTACTTGCCGAAGCATATGTCAGTTTCCCTATCTCCGGCCTCATAAAGGAAGACTCAGCGCAGCTTGAGTTCAACTGGAAATGGTACCCTGAAGAAGGATATGACGGAGCGGAATTCCAGAATCACAAGGCAACCCTGAGCTGGAAACGCACCGGGTTTGACCACACTCTCTGAATTCCGGTGTAAGAGAATATAGGATCACCTGTAATAATATATGTCTGTCCGCAGAGACCGGCATCTTGTCCGCGACGCAAAGTATCTGAATGATTTCTTTGCGTCGCGTTCCGAGTGGAAGATCCATCCGGCAAATGCAACACTTATACATATCAGGACCACTAGTGGTCATTGCAATGAGCAAACGGGAGAATTTTGCAGAGATTTTGCATATATTTGCATGAGATAAACGACTTCGACATGAAGACAAAGGACGTTGCACTTGTCCTGTCCAGCGGCGGGCCGCGAGGGTGGGCATATATCGGCGCTATCGAGGAGCTGCTGAGCAGGGGGTATAACATAACTTCCGTGGCCGGGACTTCCATCGGGTCACTGGTAGGAGGAATCTTTGCTGCCGGGAAACTGGAGGAGGTAAAGGAGTGGCTGTTCACGCTGGATGCATGGAAGGTGTTCACACTGATGGACATATCGCTCAGTAAAAACCATCTTATGAAGGGAGACAAGGTGATAGGAGCCTTGAAGGAGATTGTTCCCGATGTCAATATCGAAGACCTGAAGATTCCCTACAGGGCAGTGGCGGCTGACCTTTACACAGGAGAAGAAGTCGTATTTGACAGAGGTCCTCTGTTTGACGCAGTCAGGGCATCCATCTCCATCCCATCACTTTTCAGGCCTGTAAAATACGGTTTCAGGACCCTTGTGGACGGAGGCATAGTGAACACCATGCCTATCGACAAGGTGATCAGACATGAAGGCGACATTCTTGTGGCATTCGACGTAAACGACATAGACGTGGAGAGCATCCGCAATTCCCTTGTGGAAGAAGCCCGTGAAGAGGAGGACAGGCTGGAACAGGAGAAGGAACTTGAACTTGAGACACAGAGCATCATCAGGGCAGTAAGGCACAATGACACACTGACTTTCATGGAAAAGCTGAGGCTTGCAGGCCGCCACGGACAGAAAGTGCTGGCTCATAAGTTCAATGAGGAGGACCCCGAACCGGAATTCGATTTCGAAGACAACTACTACAGCATACTGTCGAGGACTTTCTCCATCATGAACCATGTCATTTCAAAGACAGCCGCCCAGATGCACAATCCGGACGTACTGGTAAAGATGCCGTTTGATGCATATGACGACATCGGGGATTATGCCAGGGCAAGGGAGATTTCGGAGCGGGGACGCGAACTGATGAAGGAGGCACTGGACAGATATGAAAAGACTTCTAACAACTAAACTATAATGCTAAGAAAAATTCGTATTGTTCTGGCAGCGATGTTCTTCATAGGCATAACGCTGCTGTTTCTTGATTTCACAGGAACACTGCATGCATGGCTGGGCTGGATGGCAAAAGTGCAGTTTCTTCCTGCCCTGATGGCGTCAAATGCCGTCATTGTGTGTATTCTGCTGCTTCTGACAGTGCTTTTCGGAAGAGTCTACTGCTCAGTCATATGCCCTCTGGGAGTGATGCAGGACATCATTTCATGGATCAACGGAAGCAGAAAGAAGAAGTACAGGTTCCGTTTCAGGTACACTCCGGCAAGGAACTGGCTCAGATACGGCATGCTGGCCCTCTTCATAATCCTGCTGGCATTCGGAGTCCACTCTCTTGCATTGCTGATAGCGCCATACAGCGCCTACGGACGTATCGCGGCCAATCTCCTGGCTCCGCTTTACCAGTGGGGCAACAACTGCCTTGCATGGATAGCCGAAAGATTTGACAGCTATGCGTTCTACAGCACTGAGGTGTGGCTTAAATCGGCATCTTCGCTGGCAGTCGCCCTCATCACACTGGGTGTGACAGGTTTAATAGCATGGAAAGGTGGAAGAACGTGGTGCAACACGGTCTGTCCGGTGGGAACGATTCTGGGATTCTTCTCAAGACGCAGCATATTCGCCCCTGTGATAGATACTGAGAAATGCAGGGACTGCGGACTCTGCGGCAGACAGTGCAAAGCCTCATGCATAAATATGGAGAAGCATGAGATAGATTACAGCAGATGTGTCGCATGCATGGATTGCCTGGAGACCTGCAAAGAAGGAGCCATCAGATATGAAAGCCGGTACGGAAGGCTGCCACGTCGGGATTCTGTCACCTCCGGCGATCAACCCGCCACGACGGGCGAAGAGAAGCAGTCCCAGACAGAAAACGGCATCGACCAGGGACGCAGGGCGTTCCTTATCTCAGGAGCCATAGCGACGACAGCAGTTGCCGCCAATGCTCAGGAAATGAAGACAGACGGAGGTCATGCTGACGTGTCGTATGCAAAAGTCCCTCAGCGCAACACTCCCCTTGTTCCGGCCGGAGCACAGAGCCTGAAGAACTTCACAGACCGCTGCACCGCATGCCAGCTTTGTGTGAGCGTCTGTCCTGACGATGTTCTCAGGCCTTCCACCTCTCTGATGAACCTGATGCAGCCGGAAATGTCTTATGAAAGAGGATGGTGCAGGCCGGAATGCACAAGATGTTCAGACATATGTCCTTCTGGAGCGATTCTTCCGTTAAGCGTAGAAGAGAAATCGTCCATACAGATAGGCTATGCGGTGGTAAACCTTGACCTTTGCGTAGTGAACACCGACGAAGTTGCATGCGGCAACTGTGCGAGACATTGTCCGTCAGGAGCTATCAGAATGGTGAAGAAGGACCCTGACAACCCGGATTCACTACTTGTTCCGGCTGTCAGGAGAGGCAGGTGCATCGGATGCGGGGCGTGCGAGAATCTTTGCCCTGCAAGACCTGTGACTGCAATCCATGTAGAAGGACGTGAGGTACATAAGACTTATTAGACTATGGAAAAGAATATAGACAGAAGAGGATTCCTGAAGGCTGCCGGGCTGGCGGCTTTAGGGCTGACGGGATGTGCAAACGGATTATCCGGACATGGTGCCTCAAGCAAGGATGTGCAAAGGGGCATTACGGAAACGGAAGACGGCCGTGAAGGAGGAATGACCTACAGGACGAATGCGGTCACTGGTGACAAGGTCAGTCTGCTGGGCTACGGATGCATGAGATGGCCGATGAAGAAGGATGAAAACGGGAAGGACATCATAGACCAGGAGGCAGTGAACAGGCTGGTGGACTATGCTATGGAGCATGGGGTGAATTATTTCGACGCCTCACCGGTCTATCTTCAGGGACAATGTGAGAAAGCTACGGGTGAGGCTCTTGCCAGACATCCCCGCAGCAGCTATTTCATTGCGACGAAGCTCTCCAACTTCAGCAACCACAGCAGGGAAAACTCAATGCTCATGTACAGGAAATCATTCGAGCATTTCCAGACAGACTACATTGACTATTACCTGCTTCATTCAATAGGCGGAGGAGGGGTGGAAGCCTTCAACAGACGCTATGTGGACAACGGCATGATGGACTTCCTCATGGAAGAGCGCAAGGCCGGACGCATACGCAATCTCGGATTCTCATTCCATGGAAACACTGAAGCTTTCGATGCATTCATGCAGATGCATGAGAAATACCATTGGGACTTCGTGCAGATCCAGCTCAATTACATGGACTGGACGCATGCTACAGGCAGAAACGCCAATGCCAAGTATCTCCAGGAGGAACTCGACAGAAGGGGCATACAGTCCGTAATCATGGAGCCTCTGCTCGGAGGAAGACTTGCAAAGGTCCCGGAACATATAGCAGACCGTCTGCTGGAAAGGGATCCTGCCCGCAGCGTAGCTTCATGGGCCTTCCGCTTCGCCGGGACTCACCCCGGAGTACTCACGGTGCTGAGTGGCATGACGTACATGGAACACCTGCAGGACAATCTCAAGTCCTATTCCCCTCTCGTGAGGCTTACTGAAAGTGACCTGGCATTTCTGGAGGAGACAGCCGAACTGATGCAGAAATACCCGACAGTGCCTTGCAACGACTGCAAATACTGCATGCCATGCCCATACGGAATCGACATTCCGACAATTCTCCTGCATTACAACAAGTGCGTGAACGAGGGCGAGATAGCCGGCAGCAAGGAATCCGAAAATTACAGAAAGGCCCGCCGCGCCTACCTTGTAAGCTACGACAGAGCCATTCCGAAGCTACGTCAGGCAGACAGATGCATCGGCTGCCGCCAATGCGTGAGCCATTGTCCACAAAGCATCGATATCCCGAAGGAAATACACCGCATCGGACGATATGTCGAGAATTTGAAAAGGAATGAATAAAAAAGAGGCTGTATCACCTTTGACACATTGGGGATACAGCCTCTTCTTCTATTGGATATCCGAAGGGATAACCGTCTTTTTGTAGACATATCTCTGAATATTCTGCTTCTTCTCAGCCATTACAAGATTGCCGGAATCTATCGACACATCGTAACTCGCTCCCCAATCCTTCTTGTCTGAGTATTTGCCCGTAAGCACCGTGCCGCCAAGAGCCCAGGTCCCGGTAAACTTTTCGTACCTTCCCTGACCAAGTTTCTGCCATAGACTGAAGGTGTTATCTTTCCTGAAGTCAATATAGATATCTATTTCAGCATCACCTATCTGAGCAGATTTCGTCTGTATGTCGATAAGTTCCCACTGACCGGAGATGTCCAACGCATCATCGTTTCCCCCCTTTTCGCCACATGCCGTCATCATGATTGCCAGCACTGTGAGTATTATTATTCTTGCCTTCATATCACTATATTTTATAACCAACCGCCGTTACTTGACTTGAACGGACGTGAAATGACAGATACATCCTGGGAGACCTCCATACCTCCCACTTTATCTCCTCCACCTATTTCATCACCCCCGCCAACTGCCTTAATGGTAAATTTGGCAGATCCCATCTTTGTCGGATGAATGTAGAGACGTCCATATTTTATATATGGATCTTGTACGAGTCCCAGCACCTTCCTGTCAGAATCTGAGACCTCAACACCTATGTATGTCAGACTTGCAGATGCTGTTCCGAAATATTTGGAAAGATCCATCCACTGATTCTTGCCGGTCTCTGCAATAAGTGATGGAATTCCTTCTATCTGCATCATCAGGAGCCAGGTATCAATTGATCCGGTCCCCAATTTATGATAGAATTTAGCCAGATCAAGCGTTGTCCCGTTTGCATACGTCTTTGTACCATTCAGATGAGTATCCATATCATTCGCGGATGTAATTATCATATCCTTAAACACATCCCTATCAAACTTCTTTCCCAATTTCTTTGCATAGGAAAGCGCAAGGGCGACAATACCACTCACATGAGGACAAGCCATTGACGTACCCTGCATATATCCGTAATCAAATCCTTTAGCCATTGTCGAGCCATACCTCTGGTCTAATTCTGATGGTACAGTGGAAAGTATCAGCGCCCTATATGAATCCCATGGTGGAAGCAGGCTTTCTCCACCAGGAGCAGATATATTACATCCCGGGCCATAATTTGTATAGCTTGTAGGAAGGTAATCCGGTCCGAAGGCACTTACACTTATGATATCATTATATGCACCTGGATAATGTGCATAATCATGAGCGTCATTCCCGGCAGCAAAGATTGCTATATTCCCATTAAGAACATCATTATTCTGAGATGCTTCAAAATAATGAATTACGTCAATCTCTGCTGATCCTACGCGTCTAAGATAATCATTGTCTGAAGCAAAAGCAGAGGTATATCCGAAAGAACATGAAATGATTGATGCTCCCATATCGGCAGCATATTTGATTGCATTTACGGTTTCTCTGACAGCTCCGCCGCTATATCCTGAAAAAACCTGACATGACATAATACGACAGCCGTCACCTTTTCCAGAGCCTCCAGCCACTCCAGAAACTCCTACATTATTATTGTTTACAGCAGCGATCGTACCTGCACAATGGGTACCGTGACCGGAATCTCCAGCTTTGGCCCAAGTTATAGGGCCATTATCGACAAAGTTATAGCCATATATATCATCTACGTATCCATTATTGTCATCATCTATCCCATTATCAGGTACTTCTCCGGTATTAATCCACATATTATCCCGTAGATCAGGGTGAGTATATTTTACACCCTCATCCACAACAGCCACTATTACCGACGGATCACCGCATGTCAGTTCCTTCCATGAATCCACTACATTAATATCCGCGCCTTTCTTTATGCTTGTTGCGATGGAAGTGCTTCCCTGATTCCAATAATGCCATTGATCGACAAGAGAGGGATCATTAAAAGGGTATTCCACCGTACCCGATTTTGTCATCGGAGATGTTCCATCGTAATGATATACTATCCCGTCAGAAGCCTTACCTGCCTTACTATTATACTGAACCAGCGCAACCTGTGACAATTTCTCAAAATCATCTATTACTCTATCCAATGGGCGGGATTCGACAATCTCAGCAACGTACCAACGGTCCAGTCCGAATTGTGACTCAAGTTCTTCCTTGCCTGACGTACTGGTAAAAAGCTTTATCAGGCTCACCCCCATCCGGCCGGACATCTCGGCAAGAGATGCTTCAGTCTGAACCCTGTCAAATTTGATAAGGAAAGACTCGTGGTCATAGTCATCCGACAACTTCACAACTTTTGTCATAGGGGAACATGAAGAGTCAGGCATCTCAAAAGAAGCATCATCGAGACTCATGCACGAAAATAATGACAAAAGAAAGAATGGAGTTATTATATAACGAAGTATCTTCATCGCAAAAACAATAAAAAGGCCGGGAAGAAAACTCTTCCCAGCCTTGGATAATATAAAGAAATTAGAAATTCAACTCGACAAGGCCATGGGTAGGAGCCATATCACGTCTTGAAGACTTTTTCTCAATGTCAGAAGACACTGATACAGATGCAGCGACAGTCCTACACTCTGAATCTGTCTTGACACCAGCAATATGTCCCTTTGACATTATACTCTTAAGAGCAACACACTCAGCATTTACAGAAGTCTTGTCTACAGATGTGGTTTCAGCAGGCGTATCTTCTGATCCTGCGCCACCTTCATCCCCATAACCAGGGAGGACCACTTTAAATGCTCCATTAGCATTGGAACCGTACAAACTTGATCCCATAATCAGTCCTATAGACTTGGCTGGGAAAGTTATGACTCCATCCTCAAGTTTACCATAATATGCAGCAACCTGGTCTGGCGTAGCTTGACCGGAATCTACGAAATACTCAGAAAGGCCATAAACACCCATCGCACCATAGCCCCAATCAAGTCCAAGGCTCGCCTGAGGTATCTTTACACGATTTGGATCAGTTGCATCAATGACAAGATAATAGTCGTTATCCGGATCATAATCGCCTTCTACATTATAAGGGAAAATCTTTCCATATGCATTCACAAGGCGATACTTTCCAGGATTATCAACACTCTCCTCGATTGGAACCTGATATGTCAAAGGCTCAAGACTGAACATTGTACCAACGATATCATCAGTATATGTCGCAAGACCCAGAGACTTGAATACCTCAGGATTCTCCCTAAGCTGGTATTCAGCTGCCACAACCTTTGTCTGCATACCATTGGTTCCCCACACAACGAGAGTATATGAGTTGCCATCCTTCAACTTAGTGTAGAGATCTGTATAACCGGTAGTAGTATTGATCTTATCTAGAACAGACTGAGGAACAGAGCTGTTGGTCTGAGCATCCTCGTATCTAAGATCCGCCACAACGGCATCCATACCGTATTGCTGAACAATAGCAGTCTCGTAAAGTCCGATCTTCACATCAGTAAGTTGGTTACCTCCATATACTGTAAACTCAAACGAATTATAGACGGTGAAGCCGTCAGCCTCATATCTTGCCGGGGTATCAGCAACCTCGACGCCGAGCGTAACATCATATGTATCATCATCGTCTGCCACATAATCAAATACAATCGTCGTACTTGACTGCATTTTTCCAGTATTATCAAGGGCTACAGCGACAAGGGTATAAGTACCGGTTGCCGGGCAAGTCAGATTAACGCCTCCATAAAGTTTATCAGCCGCTTCATCATACTGCATCTGATCAGCAGACAGTACGAAGACGTTCTCAGCAGTATCAGCAGAAATCGCATTGACAAGCTTCTTGACAGTTGTCTCGTCAGCCTCGCCTTCAAGAATAGCATACTTGATTTCTGCTACATCAATTCCAGCCTCAAACATTACCGGAGTTACGCCGTCTACACAATAATCACTGGCTCCTTTAAGAGAGTAGTCTGTACGCACGAATCCATCAGCCAATGCAGTCACATCGTAATCATCAATCTGCCAGCCTCCTATATTCATCATATGATAGTAAGCTGTAGCAAAGTAGAACCCACCATTACCATCATAATAACTGGTTATATAGCTAGATCCATACTTTTTCACAAAGGTAAGATAATCAACTCCAGCTAGAACTGCCTGTGGATTTGCTATTGTGAAGTATGTATACCAGTCGTACATATACACGTCTGCAGCATAATTCGGATGATTGAAGACAAAAGTCGCCGGATGTTCAATAACCTGATTTCCATTACCATCAACTTCATTAAGGTACCATTTGAAAGACAATTCTCCTTCGCCACGAGCATTTGCAGTCCCCCAGAATCCATATCCCACACCATCTGAATACTGATAAGGATCTGTTTCAGTCTGGCAAGTACGAACTCCATCAACTTCATAATATTTTACCTTACCGGTATGCACCTCTTCCCACCAGCCTTGATTGAAAGTAAAGCGTGCCGGTTCACCGGTCTGAGGGTTAAGGAAGTATTTCCATTCTACCCTCAGAACTGAGAAATCCAGAAAAGTACGCTTACTATCATACTTGGATGCATACTGCGGATCATCTATTTCTATCGACAAGGAATAATTAATTCCATTCTGAGAATCCGGGAAGGTTACCTTAAACTCGGTTTCTGACTGTCCATCCTCAAACTTAAGTTCCTCCACCTTGAATATGCCCTCATGGGATGCACTGACCTTAAGCGGAACTACTATTTCGTCTTCTGAAACAGTACGGGCCACCTTAAAAACGATTTCGGTAGGCTGACTTGGATCATAAGTATGGGCACCTGTAGCATCCTGTGTCGGAAAATATACTCCATAGCATCCATCCAGATCCGGCTCACCAGGATTGAAAACCTCCTCTGGAGCGCATGACAGTGCCATAAAAGGCAACACTGCCATCATCAATATGGTTTTAAATATATTCTTCATATTATTCTTCATTTAAGATTACTCCTCAGGTACCCAAAGTGGAACGAACTGAGATGGATCCGGATTGTTCAGATCATCGGTAATTGCAGTGTTGGACTGGAACTCAGCACGTGTAATCACCATATTCCACTGAGGAGAACGTCCCTCACAGTTGATTGCATGGACAAGAGCATGGTTTGTGCCCTCGTATCCGCGGGTGATACCACGGTCAAGACGTTTGTAGTCAAACATCAGTATGCCTTCACCCCAGAACTCCGCTCTCTTCTGGAAGAGCATCTCGTCAATGAATTTCTCCTCATCCACCTTATAGTAGCTGCAATCGTATGAATTGTCAGTAATTCTATACTTCATGAAATTATTAAGGAGCTGAGCAGCCTCAGGAAGCTTTCCCTGCTTAGCTACTGCCTCAATCTCGATGAAGTACATCTCCTCTATACGCATCATGTTGTGGTCAGCTGCATTACCTATAGTGTTGTTGGTAACATTACCCTGCATAGGACGGAACTTGATTGACTCATAGTCCACAGCAGCTGTGATGCCTTTGTCTTCATTACCATTGATGAAGTCCTTGCTTTCAGCTGCAGAACCTGCATACTGATACGCGTAGTACTCCTCTCTGCGTGGATCGAGCCATGAGTGCTTTCTGAAGTCCTTATCATCAATCTGCTCATAGAACCTCTTGCTTGCTCCGAGCTTAAGGAGAGTCGAATATCCCCACTGAGCCTCACAGCTGACATGAGAGATATAAGTACAGATGTTGTTGAGGTTCTCGCTCGATGTCTTAAGACCCCAGATCCATGAAGAGTTGCTTGCACCGTTGTTGAAGCCGTTTACAGGGTCTTCCCACTGAGCCTGGGTAAGAGGAGTCTTTCCTGACTCATCGATCACCTTTCTTGCGTATGTAGCGGCAAGCTCGTATGCGCCTTCATCACCGGCTGCTCCCATTTCAAGGTATGTCCTTGCAAAGAGGCCGTTCACAGCGTGGATAGTAAGACGGTCGTATCCGGACTGAGCCTGATCGATATACTTGGCTGCCATTTCAAGGTCAGAAAGGATGAATGCATACATATCCTCTCTCTTGGCGCGAGGATTATGAGTTGCTTCAGCTTCCTTGGTGTTCTCTGTAATGATAGGAACTGTAAGGCCAAGGATGTTGGTTACATCGATATACTTGTTTGGCTTTGGCTCATAAAGTCTTGCAAGGTCAAGATAGAAAGATGCACGGTATGCATGAGCCTGTGCAAGCATATCAAGAGACTGTGCTGAAGAACCTTCCTCCGGAATCAAGGAAATCACATCGTTGCATATCTTGATCCACATGTAATAGCAGTCCCAGAAATATGCACAATAGATATAACGTGAGTCCATGGCCTCACATGTCATGAACGGATCGAAGTGGTTGTAGTTAGGGTCTCCAAGCACTGCAAGGTCCTCAAGCATCATGTCATAGGCAAGATGTATAGCAGGTATTCCGAAGTCGGAATGCCAGCCATACTGCGACATGTATCCGCCTGCGTTGGTAGAACTCATGGCACTCGGCAGGGAAGCAAGCATTGAAGCTATGGCAGTAGGGCTTTTTGACACCTGAGCCTGGGTCTGGGTCGCGCCCTGTGGGAAAGTCTCCTCGATACATCCTGCAGAGGCTGCTGCAGCCGCAAGGATGAGTAATGATTTGATAAATATCTTTTTCATATCAGTATTCAAGGATTAAATTAGAAAGTAATGTTGATACCGCCCGAGAGCGTACGTACAGGTGAGTTCATGGAATCGCTTGTTGATCCGCTGAAGCTCTGACGTGGGTCGAGACCCTGTCTCTGTGACCAGTACCAGATGTTGTCACATGACACATAAAGACGAAGCTTGCTTACATTGATCTTCTGAGTGAGCTTAGCTGGAAGAGTGTAGCCAAACTGAGCGTTCTGGAAGTTCAGATAGCTTGCATCAGTGAGGTAACGGTCTGACATGGAACCTACGTTCTTGTCCATATACTGGAATCTTGGAATGTCGTTTGAAGGATTTTCCTTAGTCCATGACTTGAGGACATCCTTGTGGAAGTTAGATCCTGTTCCTGATGAAGGAGGCGCCATGAGAGATGCGTATCCTGAATCATAAGTAAGACCACCGATAGAATACGTGAATGAAACCGAAGCATCAAAGCCGTAGAACTGGATACTTGTTCCGAATCCACCATAAAGATCTGGAGTAGGGTCTCCGCAGAGGTAGTCAGTAGCCTTGCTATAGTCGTCAGTAGTGACTTTCTCCTTGCCGGTCACGTTTCCATCCTCATCGAGGACATCCTTATCCATATACCAGAGTGACTTACCTGTCTTCTGGTCTACACCGGCAAACTGAGCCATCTTGTAAGTGTAGAGAGGAAGTCCCTCACCGACAAAGTTGGATCCGTTTGCATATCCGCGGTATCCTTCCATCTCGACAGTCTTGCGCTCCTCAGGAAGCATTACGACTTCATTCTTATAGTGAGTGAAGTTGGCGTATACATCCCATCTTACGTTATTGTTGCGGACGAGAACACCGTTGAGAGCAAGCTCGACACCTGAGTTTGCCATATCACCGATATTGTCATAATATCCTGAGTAACCGAGAGATGCAGGCACAGTGAAGAAGAAGAGCATGTCTGAAGTGAGACGATAGAAGTACTCGATTGTTCCGGAAAGTCTTCCCTTGAAGAGATCGAAATCAAAACCAGCGTTGATGTTGGTGTTTGTCTCCCATGTAATTGTCTCGTTACCCTTGCTTGAGAAGTTCACAGCCACTCCGTCGTTACCGTCGTTTGAAATGGTGTATCTGTCTGTGTACAGGTAGTTTGAAATGCTGTCATTACCCTGGCTACCGATCGATGCCTTGACCTTGAGCATATCCACCCATGGAAGATTGAACCAAGACTCGTGATTGATGAGCCAGCCGGCACCTACTGACCAGAAGTCACCCCATCTATGGTCAGGATGGAAACGTGAGGATGCATCACGACGGTATGAAGCGCTCAGGAAGAGCTTGTTGTCATAGTCATACTGTGCGCGCGCAAAATAACCTTCATTATTATAAGTACCGAATGAAGAACCTGCGCCGTCACCGTCCACTACCGCACCACCGAGCTCAAGGTTGTCCATTGAGAAGAGATTCTTCTTGTAGGCGCTGACAGAGTAAGTGGAAACCTTGTAGGTCTCATGTCCGAGAAGGACGTTCACGTTGTGCTTTCCGAATGTCTTGCTGTAGTTGAGGAGCTGCTGGAGGTTCATATGGAAGGTTCTTCCGTGAGCCTTCTGGAGAGTACCGCCGTCAGCTACGAACTGACCATACCACATGTTGTTGAGATTTGTAGAGCGAGTCTCATCAACACCGACACCTGCATTGATTGTGAAAGTGAAGTCCTTGAGGAAGCTGAACTCTGCAAATCCGTTTGCATTGATTGCATTACCCTCACTGTTGCTCTTGTCGAGAGTAACTGACTGAAGAGCATTGGAGTTAGGAGTTACAGGACGGCTCATGCCACCGTTCATTCCGTTACCATAGTCGTATCTTACGAGGCCATGGCTGTCGATCTTCTTGGATCCGTCCGGATTACGAAGGTACACCGGATAAATCGGAGCTACAGAACTTGCGAAAGCGAAGATGTTTCCGGATGATCCGCTTGAACCTTCGTCAGTGTTACCGTTATTGTAGTTGAAGTTGGTGTAAGCGAAGTTTCCACCGACCTTGAGCCACTTCTTTGCCTGATAATCAGCGCGAAGACGTGCCGTATAACGCTGCATGTCGGCTCCGTCGATGATACCCTGGTTATTGAGATATCCGAATGACGCGAAGAATGAAGACTTCTTGTTTGAAGCAGATACGCTTACGTTGTACTCCTGACGGAGAGATTCCTTGTAAGTCTCATCCATCCAGTTGTCAGGAAGGAGAAGGTACTGCTCGTCGTTGAATGTAACGATTCGTCCGAGCTTTGCCTGAGGGTTGAGCTTACCGTTTGATCCGATAAGGAACTGTCCTTCAGGGTAATCGTACACATTATAACCGAGACCACCTGACTTCGAATCACCTGTGAGGACAGATGCCGCCCTGTTGTGTGCAGCAAGCTCTGAGAAACCTGTCTCGTTCATGAAATAGTTCTTCAAAGCGCCATAGTGAGTCTCATAATACTGACCTGGATCAGTGATGTAGTCATAAGTCTTGAGAGCCTTGGTGTTCCATCCGAGCTTTGCATCGAAGTTTACGACTGCATCACCAGCCTTTGCCTTCTTTGTTGTGATCATGATGACACCATTGGCACCACGTGCACCATAAAGTGCATTTGAAGCAGCATCCTTGAGGACAGTCATCGATTCGATGTCGGCAGGGTTGAGGTTGTTCATATCTCCAGGATAAGGAACGCCGTCCACGACATAGAGAGGAGCCGTGCCTGCAGAGATTGAACTGATACCACGGATCATGATTGATGGAGAAGAACCAAGTGTTCCTGATGCAGTTGTCATCTGGACACCGGCAACAACTCCTTCGAGAGCTCTTGTAACGTCAGAAGTCTGCACCTTTGCGATGTCATCAGACTTAACGACAGTAGCCGATCCTGTGAATGATTCCTTTGTCGATGTACCGAAGGCTACCACGATCGTTTCCTCAAGGAGGTGTTTATCCTGAGCGAGGACAACGTCCAGTCTTGCCTTTCCAGATACCGCGATCTCCTGTGTTTCATATCCCACAGAAGAAAATACCAGGATTCCGTCAGCAGGAACTGAGATAGAATAATATCCGTCTCCATCTGTGCTGCCACCTTTCATTGTGTCCTTCAGCTGAATGGAAGCATAAGGTACACCTTCACCAGTGGTAGAATCCGTAACAATACCTGACACTGTCAGACTCTGACCGAAGGCCAGAGATGACACAAGCATTGCCATTGCCATGAAAAATAGTTTAATCTTTTTCATCTGGTTGAACTTTTAGTTGTTAAACAATAATTTGGATTTTTCAATTAGACGTGCTACACTACACACTAACTGCACTATTAATCGGGCGTATTATACAGCAGCCCGAATTACAAAGGTTATAATTTTTTATTACAATTCCAAATTTGCTGTTTTTAAAATCTTCGCAAAACTGCAAATCATTGTGTCAGTTACATATAAATTTGTGAGATTGCGGGCTGTGTTGTGAAATAAAATGCGCATCAAATCGCCTATTGCTTACAATTTGAAAGCAATATTTTAAAAATATTTTTATTTGAAAATATTGCATAAAAATCGGTCTGATTCCCATTTATACAATGAAAATCAGACCTGTATCCGGCAAAATATGGAATAGCTACATTACAGTTCCTCAACTATTTCCAAGTCCAACCCTGTAGCCTGAGAAATAATCTCCGCAGAAACACCCAACTGTTTGAGTTTTATGGCATTTGTCATATTGGCTTCCTCTCGTCCTTCCTCTCGTCCTTCCTCTCGCCCCTTCTCCAGACCGATCAGATATACGGGTGGCACATCATAGCGCAGACTGACTGACACGTCATTGCGAGGAGCGTAGCGACGTGGCAATCTCCAGAGGCAACAGTTCCTCACGAAAAGGATTCACAGCGTCTATCATAGCATCCTTTCGTTTTCGATTCCAGGACTTGATCTGTTTCT